>JAQUTL010000002.1 GCA_028709805.1 Victivallaceae bacterium | reverse complement strand
AATCCATGCTAATTTTACCTTGCATCTGCTTTCCCTTTATGTTGGATTTTTGAGCAAACTCAAAATAAAGGGCAGATGCAACTTTGTCAAACAACACGTCCCGTCACAAGATTTGGGACATTATCAAAAAAATCAAAATCCCGGTCTGGCTGCTTGATGCAAGCGGAACTCAGCTGATGGTCAATCCGGCCGTCTGCAAGATGATCGGGCTGGACGCCGAAACCATTCTCCGCACCGATTGCCGTCAACTTTTCTGCAAAGAACCGGAAGTCCCGGCATGGTGTCCGCTGCAAAAGGCGATCAGTGAACAGAAACCGGCGACCTGCGGACTGTCGCTCAACAATCGGGAATATACCATCGACGTCGAACCGCTGTTCGACGACAACGGCAAGATGATCCGAATACTTAAAACCGCCGTGGACATCACCGACCGGGTCGCCGCTGAACGCCGTGAGCAGGAAAGCAGACGGATACTTCAAGCCCTGCTCGACAATCTTCCCATGGCGGTAATGCTTAAAGACGCCGACAACGAGTTCCGCTATTTGCTCTGCAACCCCGCCTACTGCGACATGGTGGGCAGAAACAGAGCCGACCTGATCGGCAAAAACGACGCGGAAACCGGCATCTTCCCCGGACGCGAAAAAGAGCTGAGAACCCTCGACGAAAAAGCCATCGCGGAAAACCGGGTTCTGCACAGCACTGTAAAGCTGACCTTCCAGCACTCCGGCCGCATCGTCTGCGAACGGTTCAAAATTCCGCTTGCCGGAGCCGGCGGCAGAAAACTGCTGCTGGTGGCGTATATGGACGTAACCAGACTGAACAATTTCGTTGAATCGGAAAAAACCATCAACCAGTCGCTCGAACATGTGGTGGTGGAGCCGGACTTCATAAAAAATTCGGCCGAAGTCATGCGCTCGCTGGCCAAACATATGGAATGCGACCGCATCACCCTGATGAATTATGACCTTCAGGCCGACAACTACTGCGAACTTCACCGGATCACCACGACGCCGGAAAAAGAGTCGTCCGAAATCTCCGCCGCGCTCCGGATGCAGATGCTGGAACGATTGTCCGACCGCCTGAAACAGAATCAAATCGTCGAAATATCGGACATCGCCAAATCGCCGGTGGCCGACCTCATGGCCGATACCGGATTGCTCTCGCTGTCGGCGGCGCCGGTCTTCGCCGGAAAGGATTACTGCGGCGCGCTGCTGATCGGATTTTCATCCTACCGCCGGGTGTTCTCCGAAATCGACCACCGCATCATGCGCAGCATGGCCAATATCATTTCGCTGGCCATCATCCGTAAACGTCAGATGACCGAACTGAAATTGGCGGATCGGGAAAAACAGCTTATTCTCAACAATATACGGATTCCGATCTGGCTGTACGACGCCGACGGGCAACTCGTACGCGTCAACAGCGCGGTTTCCAAGATGACCGGACTGGACGAACAAACGCTTCTTGCCACGCCATGCCGCGAAGTGGTTTGCAAAAACATCCTTGAAGAAAATGAATGTCCGGTCAAAAACGTCATAGCCTTCAACAAGAGCAGCAGCCGGAAATTACACTACAAAGATCGCGATTATATTCTGACTGCCGAACCTATCACCGACGACAGCGGCCGACTGATAAACATTGTCAAAAGCGCAGTTGACGTCACCGAAATCGAAGAGGCGAAACGCCAGCAGGAGGCCGCCGCAAAACGGGCGGAGGAAGCCAGCAAAGCAAAGAGTTATTTCATCGCGTCGGTCAGCCATGAGTTGCGCACGCCGCTCAACGCGGTACTCGGATTCGCCGAGCTGCTGCACGGAACAGATTTTCCGCAGCCGACCAGAATGGAATATCTTGAAAATATCTCCAGCTCCGGAAAAATGCTGCTTCAGCTCATCAACAATGTGCTGGACATCACGAAGATGGAGGCGGGGAATTTAGAGCTGGCGGAGTCGCCGGTGGATTTTCCGCTTGTCTGCAACGATGTTGCCGCCATGTTCAGCCGTCAGATTGCCCAGAAAAACCTGAAGGTGGATATCCATTCGCAGCCGATGCCGGAACTGCAGATGGATATGGTCCGAATGAGGCAGATCCTATTTAACCTGATCGGGAACGCGGTAAAGTTTACCGACGCCGGACGGATTGAACTTGTCGCCGACTTCCGTCCTGAAAGCGATGGTTCCGGCACGCTGACGATTCGGGTCAGCGACACCGGACCGGGCATTCCGCCGAACATCCGAGATGGATTGTTCAAGCCGTTTTCAGCCGCCTCGGCCATGCGGGGCGCCCACGCTTCCGGCAGCGGAACCGGACTTGGACTGGCACTCACGGCAAGAATGCTGGAATTGATGGGCGGCTCCATAACGCTGGAAAAGTCGTCATCCCATGGCAGCGTGTTCGCGGTGGAGATAAGAAATCTGAAAATCGTCCCCGACACGCACGAAGAAACGGCAGCGCCGGACAGCACGCCGCGCTGCCAGACAGCGGCATCCCATTCCGGAACGCGCCTGCTGCTTGTCGACGATATGGTGATGAACCTGAAAATAATTTCCGTGATGCTGAAAAAAACCGGCGCAAAAATCGATACGGCGCAGTCCGGCGCTGAAGCGCTCGCTCTTCTGCGGCAAAATCAATACGACATGGTGCTGACCGATCTCTGGATGCCGGAAATGAACGGCGAAGAATTTGCCGCCGAAGTGAAAAAAAATCCGGACTGGCGGAATATGCCCATCGCCGCCGTAACCGCCGACGTGGAAAACAAAAACAATTTCAATCTTGAGAATTTTGCCGCGGTCATCACTAAACCGGTAACCATGAGCACCCTGCTGGCAACCATACCGCCCCCGCGCTGCCGCGCTGACAACGCCCCGGCACCAATACCCGGCGAAACAACGGCGTAAAACCAGTCCCCACACCACAACGGCGGCAACACTTTAATGAGGACAATCGTCAAAGCAATGACGGCGGCGACATGCCACACTGCCAGTTGCCGGCAATTAATAAAAAGAAAAATCAATCATTTAAACTTGACCTATCGCAAAACGGCGCTATAATTCAAGTAATTAATTATTTTATAAATTATATATTGTTTTTAGAAACCGGAGCTGCTGGTCAGGCATAACCGTCGTATATTAATCACCTCCACGGCTCCGGTTTCTTCAAAACAGCCGATTAAGCTGATGATTAATTCTGCGTTGCGCTTTTTCCGCCGGATGATTTGCATAATCAGTACTTTCCGGTTATATTAAACCAAATATTTACAACGGACAAATGAGATACAAAATATCGGAATCAACGGAACGGAACTGGCGGCGGCTTAACCTCAACGACACGGCCGGCAAATTGTGTTCCCGCGCCAATAAAAGCCGGTCGGCGCGTTCGCTGATCCCGCTGGAGTGCTGCCGCCGTCCGGAGAACGTCCAGACGATAAAGGAATTTTCCACAGCTTTTTGGAAGTCTGGAGCAAGTTTGAGCAATGCGGTATTTACAGTTTGCGTCCGTCTGCTGGAGTTGGGTGGACTGGAAAAAACTAAGCGTTCCATAAAAATTCTGTCGGATTTTGGCGGCTCGGTCGTCCCGGAACTTTATTCCGCGCCACTGCCGGAAAACGAGGACGATCCGGCCGGACTATTGTATCAGGCGCTCCGCACCGAAGGTGAAAAAATCCGGAACGGCAGCTATTACACGCCGCGAATCATTGTCGACGACATGATGAAACGGCTTGCGCCATGCGCCGGAGAAACCGTCTTCGACCCCTGCTGCGGCTCCGGCGCCTTTCTGCTTTCGGTTCCGAACGCCACTCCGGAACGGCTGTTCGGCATTGACGCCGATCCGTCGGCTGTTCTGATCGCTCAAACCAATCTGCTGCTGAAATTTTCTGACCGCGACTTCACGCCGAACATTCACGTTGCCGACTTTCTGACCGGCGACCTGCCCGCCGGGTTTCCAGATGCGTTCGACTGCGCTGCGGCGAATCCGCCGTGGGGCGGCGAATCTCCGGCGAATTCAAAACGCGGCGCCAACGAAACTTTCACGGTTTTTCTGCGCCGGACGTTCGACTGTTTGACTCCGGACGGCAGATTGAATTTTCTGCTTCCAGAGTCGGCGCTGAATGTCCGTTCGCACCGGGAACTGCGCCGATTTTTGCTTTGCCGTGCAAAATTGATTACGGTGTCCGCTTATCCGCGATCCTTCAGCGGGGTGTTGACCGCCTGTGCGGGGATTCTGGCCGCGAAGTCCAAGCCGGCTGAATCGTTTTTGTGCGTGTCCGGGGCGGAAGAAAATCTTGTCAAAACCGCCGCCTGTCTGCGCCGCGCCGACTTCACCATCCGCTCCCTCTCCGCCGCCGACGAAGCGCTGCTGGACAAAATCGCCGCGACGCCGCACCGGACGCTGAACGGTTCGGATTGGGGTATCGGCATTGTTACCGGCGACAACCGGAGCCGGCTGCTCGACGCGCCGGCTGCCGGCGCGGAGGAGATCGTCACCGGAAAGGATATACGCCGTTATGCGGTTCTTACGCCGCGGAAATATGTTGTTCTCGACCGCGGCCGTTTCCAGCAGGCGGCGCCGGAGAATATCTACCGCGCCGAAGAAAAACTGCTGTATAAATTCATATCGTCCAAACTGGTTTTCGCCTATGACGACCGGCGGCGCCTCAGCCTGAACAGCGCCAACATTCTGATTCCGCATGTTCCGGGGGTGACGGTGAAGGCGGTCATGGCGCTGCTGAATTCAAGTGTTCTCAATTATTTCCACCGTCAAAAATCCGGCGGAGTCAAAATACTTAAAAGCGATCTGCTCCGCCTGCCGATTCCGGAAATCGACGCGGAGACGGCGGACTATCTGGACAAAACGGCGGCGGCACTGCTTCTGAATCCGGCGGATCAGGCGCTGGACACGGAACTCGACCGCCGCATATCAGGTCTGTTCAATTTGACCGGAGACGAACACGAACGCGTCGTCAATTTTCAGTCTGCAAGATGACACGTCGCACCGCGTCCACCGCGGCGGACGGATCGCTTGTCCCGTCATTGCGCACCACCATATCGGCAAACGACGCGGACGGCGCAACATATTTTTCATACATCGGGCGAACCTGCGAACAATATTGACGACGGATATCCTCCACGGTCCGGCCGCGTTCGGCCAGATCGCGTTCCAGCCGCCGGGAAAGACGCAGCTCGTCCGGCGCATCGACAAAAACGGTCAATGCCGCGAGTCCGCGCAACGTTTCGTCGGTCAACGCAAACAGTCCGGCCACCGCCAGCACCTCAAAGTCAGGTTCGCGCATCCCCTCAACCCCGGCCCGATGCCCGGCAAAATCATAGACCCGGCGCGGAACCGGACGGCCGGACAGCAGCAGCTTGACATCGCGCCTCAACCCGGCAAAGTCGATCGCCGACGGGAGGTCAAAATCATAAGCCGCCAATTCCGCGGCGGAAAGTCCGCCGCAGTCAAAATAATAATCGTCGGTCTCAAGCACCTCCAAACGCGGAATCGCGTTGCGGAGACGTTCGCAAAACCATGTTTTTCCCGAACCGGACCCGCCGGCAATCAATATCAGCTTTCGCATAAAAATAATACTTTCGTTTTTTATAAAATATCCGTTTTTGCATTTTTTACAAGCCGTGCTATAATAGTTGAAGAGGGAGAATTTTGCCGCAACGTGAAATCAGAGGAGGTGCATCATGCCGGAAATCACCAATGTTCATGCCAGAGAAATCATCGACTCACGCGGGGAACCGACAATCGAAGTGGAAATTGTTTTGAGCGATAACAGCTGCGCCGTCGCCGCGGTCCCGTCCGGAGCCTCGACCGGCACCCACGAGGCGTGCGAACTGCGCGACCACGACAAATCCCGCTTCCACGGGAAAGGCGTAATGCAGGCGGTCTGCAACGTAAACAACATCATCGCCCCCGCCGTCATGGGGCTGGAGGCGCTCGACCAATGCGGACTCGACCGTGCACTCTGTGAACTCGACGGCACCATGAATAAAAGCCGTCTCGGCGCCAACGCCATTCTCGGCGTTTCGCTGGCGGCGGCGCATGCGGCGGCGGAGTCGCTTCATCTGCCGTTTTTCCGTTATCTCGGCGGCGTAAACGCCAAAGTCCTGCCGGTTCCGATGATGAATATCGTCAACGGCGGCCGCCACTCTCCGGCGCCGATCGCGTTTCAGGAGTTCATGATCCGACCGGTCGGCGCGCCGAACTTTCACGAAGCGCTGCGCATGGGAAGCGAAATTTTCCATTCGCTTAAAAGTCTGCTGAAGGAACGCGGACTTTCCACCGCGGTCGGCGACGAAGGCGGCTTTGCTCCAGATTTTTCCGGCGGCTGCACCGAAGCGCTGGACACCATAGTGACCGCAATCGAAAAATCCGGCTACGCCCCCGGCGAGGACGTGACGCTGGCGCTGGACTGCGCCGCCAGTGAATTTTTCGTCAAAGGATTCTATGACTACAGCGCGTTTGAAGGCGCCGCCGCGGCCCGCCGCAGTCCGCTTGAGCAGGTCAACTATCTTAAGGAACTGATTGGAAACTATCCGATCGACTCCATCGAGGACGGCATGGCCGAAAGCGACTGGACCGGCTGGACGCTGCTGACCAGCGCGATCGGCAAACGCTGCCAGCTGGTCGGCGACGATCTTTTTGTGACCAACACCGAATTTCTCAAACGCGGCATCGAACTTAAAGCCGCCAACGCGATATTGATCAAACCCAACCAGATCGGCACCCTGACCGAAACCCTCGACGCCATCGAAATGGCGCGGCGCAGCGGCTATGCCGCGGTAATCAGTCACCGTTCCGGCGAAACCGAGGACACCAGCATCGCCGACCTCGCGGTGGCGGTCAACGCCGGCCAGATCAAGACCGGCAGCGTGTCGCGCACCGACCGGATCGCAAAATACAATCAACTGCTGCGCATCGAAGACTTTCTGGGCGACACCGCTCAATACGGTCTGTAACAGAATCGCGGACGCCGGCAATGACGCCGGTGTCCGCGCTAAAAATCAGTTGTCCGGTATATTTTATTTACATCTGCACGTCGGCAATGTCATCCACATCGCAGAAGACCATTGCCAGACGGTCAAATCCCACCGCGCACCCGGCCGACTCGGGAAGACCGGAATGCAGCGCGGCAAAAAAGTCCCCGGCCTCCGGATAGCTTTGCAGTCCGCCGGCGGCGCGCACCGCGGCGGCTTCGGTGAAACGCCGCCGCTGCTCCGCTTCGTCGGTCAATTCGGAAAACGCGTTGGCCAACTCCATGCCGCCGATATAAAGCTCCCAGCGCTCCGCCACAGACGGATCGCCGGATTTGCGGCGCGCAAGCGCGGCGCGGTCGGCCGGATAGTCGGTCAGGCAGGTCAGATGACCGCGACCGAGCTTCGGCTCGATTCTGGTCACCATCAGTTCGTCAAAATCCCCCTCGCCGCTTGAGCATCCGGCATATCTGCGGAACGCCTCGTCCACCGTTATCACCTCGGCGGACTCTATCGACAGGTCGATCTCCGCTCCGCGATAACGGACAATCTCCGAACCGCCAAGCTCGCGCGCGACGGCGGCGAACATCGCCGCGGTGAACCGGAAAAGCTCCCGATAGTCAAATCCGGCGGCGTAATATTCAAGCATGGTGAATTCGCGCCGGTGACGCCGCCCGAATTCATCCACCCGCCAGCACGGTCCGAGTTCATAGATCCGGTCGTATCCGGCGGCAAGCAGTATCTTCATCTCCATTTCAGGGCTGGGACGCAGAAAACCGTCGGCCGCCGCCACCGTCTCGATATACTCCTCCTGAGCCGGAGCCGCAATGAGCGACGGCGTGGTCACTTCAAGAAAATGTTCCGCCGCGAAAAAACGGCGAAGGCTCGCCGCCAGCGCCGCGCGTTTTTCAAAAAACGGCCGGCGGGCCGCGAGCCTTTCAAGCGAAGAATAATGCATTGCGCGATTCACTCTCCCTGCCGCGAGAACACGCGAAAGAAGACTACGCCTTGCTGACGCGCTCGGCGTATTCGCCGGTGCGGGTGTCGATCTTCACCACGTCGCCGATATTGATGAACAGCGGAACCTGAATTTCGTATCCGTTGTCCACCTTGGCCGGTTTCAGAACGTTGGTGGCGGTGTCGCCGCGGGCGCCCGGCTCGGTCTCGGTGATGGTTTTGACGATGAAGGTGGGCAGCGTGATTTCGATCGGCTCATTGTTGTACATGACAAAATGGCAGGGATCGTTCTCCATCAGGAAATAGGTGTTGCGGCCGAGGAAATCGGCTGACACGTGCAGCTCCTCGTAAGTTTCGGCGTTGCTGAACACATAGTTGTGCCCGTCGAAATAGCTGTAAAAAGTATCGAGTTCGTCAAGATCCGGCTTGTCGATTTTATCGGTGGGGCGGTAGGTTTTTTCCATGCCGATGCCGGTAATCATGTTCTTCATGCGGCAGCGATAGAGCGCGGTGCCTTTGCCGGGCTTGCAGAACTCGAACTCGGTAATGATCCACGGCGCACCGTCAATCTCAATCTTAAGACCCTTGCGTAAATCGGAAGCACTGTACATATAAATCTCCGTTATTTGTATAGAAAAGTTGTTTTTTACAATACACCGTTTAGTCGTAAAATCAAATCACCGACTTGAATTTATGTTAAAATAGTCTATATTAAGAAAAATTATGGAGGAAAAGATGGGACATCGTTTTCTGATTCTCGGCGCGCATCCCGATGATTGCGATCTTTTGTTCGGCGGCAGCGCAATTTTGCACGGAAAAGCCGGAAACAGCGTAAAATTTGTGTCATTCACCAACGGCAACGCCGGACACCAGTCGATGACCTCGGACGCGCTGGCCGCCCGGCGGAAACGCGAAACCGCCGAGGCTGCGGCCAAAGCCGGACTCTTCGAATATCAGGTGCTCGATCATAACGACGGCTGGCTGACCCCGTCGCTCGAAAACCGCGCAGAACTTATCCGGATCATCCGCAAATTCAATCCCGACCTGGTGCTCTGCCACCGCACCTGCGACTATCACCCGGACCACCGCGCCGTCGGCCAGCTCATGGAGGACGCCTCCGCCATGGTCGGCGTGCCGCTCTGCGTACCGGACGCGCCGATTCCGGAGGGGTGTTCGCCGCTGTTCGGCTATGTGTGCGACGACTTTACCGAGCCGACGCCGTTCACACCGGAAGCCGCGGTGATTATCGACGAGGCGGCGGACGAGAAAGCCGGAATGCTGGCTTGCCAGACCTCGCAGTTTTTCGAGTGGCTTCCGTACAGTCGCGGAATGCGCGATTTCGACGCCGCGAAAATGACCGCAGCGGAAAAGCTCGACCACATCCGCCGCGGCTGGCTGTCACGCGACAAAGCCCGCGCCGACCGCTACCGCGAATTCCTTTCCACCTACTACGGAGACGCCGGCAGGCACGCGCAATACGCCGAATTTTTTGCGCTGATGCCGGTGCGCGGCGGCAAGGCCTCGGCGCAACTCCGCGAACTTCTGGCGCTGCCTTGCGTCAGGTGAACGGCCGGAAGACAACGGCGCGGAACGCAGGCGCCGGGAAAATCGAGCTTCTGGCGCCGGCCGGCGGAATCGGCACCGCGCTGGCCGCGTTCGACGCGGGGGCGGACGCGGTCTATGTCGGGCTGTCAAAATTCAACGCCCGCGAACGAACCGAAAATTTTGGCTTCGATCAGCTGTCACAGCTGCTGGCTTACGCGCACAAAAACGGCCGCAAGGTACATGTGGCGCTGAACACGCTTATCAAGGAAAGCGAACTGCCGGAGCTGGCGGAATATCTCTCGGAACTGAATTTCCTCCGTCCGGACGCGGTCATCGTTCAGGACCTCGGAGTAGTGCGCATGATCCGGGAATTTTTCCCGGCATTGACGGTTCACGCCTCTACCCAAATGGGGATACACAACTCCGCCGGCGTCGGATTTGCGGAACGCCTCGGTGTCACCCGCGTCATCCTTGAGCGCCAGACCACGCTTGAAGAGATCGCCGCAATCCGCGGCAAAACCGGACTCGAACTTGAAATTTTCGCCCACGGCGCACTTTGCTGCGGACTTTCCGGCGGCTGCCTGTTCTCCTCTTTTCTCGGCGGAGCCAGCGGCAATCGCGGCAAATGCAAGCAGCCCTGCCGACGTTATTACGCCGGCGGCGACGCGGCGGGATACCTTTTTTCACCGGCCGACCTCAACACGCTGGCGCTGGTCCCGGAATTCAAAAAACTCGGCATCGACTCGCTGAAAATTGAGGGGCGAATGAAAAAAGCCGACTATGTGCAGAACGCCGTCGCCGCCTACCGCATGGTCATCGACGCCGAACACGCCACCCCGGAACTGATGGCCGAGGCGTCAGCGATTCTCGAACGCACCGCCGGCCGCCGCGCCTCCACCGGCTTCCTGTATAAACGCGACTTTGCACGGCTGATCGACCCGGCGCAGCCCGGCGTCTGGGGCTACCGGATCGGCACTGTGGAAAAAGTGCTGCGCGACGGCATCGCGGTCCGCCTCACCCGGCGCATTCATCAGGGCGACCGCCTGCGACTGCTGACCGATTTTGAAGAAGACGGCCCCGGCATGACCGCCGCCGGACTCACGGTGAACGGCAGACCGGTCCCGGCCGCCCGCCCCGGCGAACTGTGCTTTGTCCGCACCGACGCCGGCGGAGCGGCGAAAAAAGGCGCGCCGGTCTGCAAGATCGGCGAATGCTGCCGCGACCTGTCCGCCCGCGCCGCCGCACTGCCGAAACAGAAAATCCTGCTCAACCTCGCGATAACGCTGTCCGCCACCGAACTTGAAGTGGCCGGAAACGGGATCGACTGGAAATTTCCGCTCAACCTTGAGGCGGCGGAAAAATGCGGCGTTACACCGGCCGAACTGGAAAAACTGTTTTCGGAGAGCGGCAGCGAACGCTTCGGACTTTCATCGGCCAAAATAACCGTGAACGGCAGCCTGTTCTTTCCGGCCTCAATCCGGAAAGAGGCCAGACGCGCTTTTTACAGCTCCATCGAAGAAAACCCGCCGCCGGACGCTGCCGCCGACGGCGGACAGCTTTACCGATTCTTCAAACAATACTCCGCAATGACCGCGAGCAACGCGGCGCCGCCGTCCGACACGGTGATCGGCAACGCGCCGGAGCCCGGAGTCAACTGCGTTGAACTCGCCGCTTACCGCCCCGGCATGGCGGTCGATGAACTTCTGCTTCCGCAATTCTGCCCGGAAGCACGGCTCCCCGAACTTGAACGCGCGGTGCGCGCCGCCGTCTCCGCCGGCATCGTCCGGTTCCGCGCCGCCGGACTTTACGCGCTTGAGCTGCTCAACCGGATTCCCGGACTCGCCGTCACCGCCGCCGCACCGCTGCCGGCGATGAACTCACAGGCGGTCGAACTTCTTTGCGCCAACGGCGTCACCCAAATCGAACTGTGGCCGGAACTTGAACGGAGCGAGGCGGAAAAACTTCAGGCAAAATCGTGTCTGCCGCTTCAACAGCACCTCTCCGGAGCGGTTGAACTGCTCCAGACCCGCGCAACCGTGAAAACAAGCGGCTCAGTGCGCGACCGCCGCGGCAATGAATTCACTGTGTCCGAACGCGGCGGCATAACCCGGATAACCACCGTTTGCCAGGTGAAGCCGCAGAACCGTCTGCCCGGAACCGGACGGGTCGAAGACCGCCGCTATCCGGCAGACGAAAACACGGACGGATTCAACTGGACCAGAGAACTGCTCTGACGCCAGGACTGCAACATTACGTCACAGCTGACGGCGGACAACGCGCGGCAAAAACAACGGTCAGAAAATCGCCTTCAGCTTCTGACCGCACTGGGGACAGCGAACCGGCTCGCCCAGCAAAGTTACGTCAATCTCAATCTTCTGATCGCAGTCCGGACAGCGCAATTTACAGGAAAATATTTTGACCGGTTTGATGACGTTGTCGTCCGATGTGTCCACAAATTTTATTTTTTTGACCCCGGTTGACTCGACATTAGGCACCGCCGGAGCATATTTTGAACAATGCGGGCAAAAGTCGCGCACATCGACCTTGCTGTCAGTCGGCACATTTTCGACCAGTCTGCCGCACCCCGGACAAACCGCCGACGGATATTGTTTTGTCATCATTCCGGAATCCCTTCCATTGATTTACAACGCCAATATAGCACGAATATCCGGCGTTGCAAAACAAAAAACCGCAATATTTCAACCGCGCCGTCTTGCTTTTTCCGCAATCCGGCGTTAAGCTATTCAACATCATGGGAAACAGGGAACATTTTTTTAAGACGGGCGCCTTTTTTCAGGCGGAGGACACCAAAACCATGGTCTGGACGCCGGAGGACAACCGCATCCCGGGGCGCAACGCGGCGCCGGCCGCGGTGGAGCCGCCGCCGCTGATTTCCGTCCGGCTTGACCGCTATGCCGATTTTCCGGTGAAAATGGCCGCCTCGGCGGCGCTGCGCTATGCCAAACAGGTCGGAAAACTGTTCAACTTCTGCGCCGAAAACAACGCGCTGCCGCCGATGGCGTTCACCGAAGAAGGCAACTCCAGAGTGCTGGTCGTCCGCGATCCGAACCGGATGCCGGCCAACCTGTGGTATATCGGCGACCTCCACGGCGACCTGACCGCACTGCTCGCTTCGGTCGATTATATCGACGCCTACCCGGCCGAAGAAGATCCGGTGATCGTTATTCTCGGCGATGTCTACGACCGGCTGGAATACGGCTACGAACTGCTGCTCACCATTTTCCACCTGATGCTCACCCGGCCGGGCAGAGTCCTCTATCTGGTCGGCAACCACGACGTGGAGCTGTATTACAAAAAACGCTACAACTTTTTTTATCCCGGCGTGATGCCGGCCGACTTCTGCGAATGGCTGAACCTCAATATCGGAGACGATCCGGAGCTGGCCGATTTCGGCCGCGGACTGGTGACGCTGATGAAGCAGATGCCGCACGCGCTTTTCCTGCCGGACGGCACGTTCGCAGCCCACGGCGGAGTGCCGCATGTCGATCTCCACAAAATGATCCGCACCGGCAACGACCTCGACACCGTGGCGGCACGTCAGGATTTTGTCTGGGGCAGATTCGATCCGTGCCGGCCGCGCGTCCTGCCGGACCGAGCCCATAAGGACGTCGGGCTGGGCTATCAGGATTTCAACGACTTCTGCGCACTGGCCTCCGATGTGCTGGACATGCCGGTCACCCGGCTGATCCACGGCCACGAACATCCGCTCGAACAGTGGTGCTGCTATCCGCGCTACCGGCAGAACCGGATTCTGACCATCAATTCACACCGGCTCCGCGGCCCGGACGGACCGCGGACGGATGTGGCGATCGCACGTCACCGCAGCGGCGATCTGCCGGAGGTGCATATGCTCGATCTGACAATTCCTGCGATAAATATTGCATGACTCCGCTTGAAAAACACCGGCCGGAGTGATATTTTAAAAGGACTATAACAACGGAGTCATATGGACCTATTCAAGATGTTCTACACCATGCTGGGCGGACTCGGCCTTTTTCTGTACGGCATGAACACGTTGTCCCAGGGGCTGCAAACCTTGGGGTCCGGTTTTATCAAACGAGCGATAAACTATATTACCGCCAACAGGATGCTGGCCTGTCTGGTCGGCGTGATCGTCACCTTTCTGGTGCAGTCAAGTTCAGTGTCAACGGTGATGATGTCCAGCTTCGTCAACGCCGGACTGATGACGCTGACGCAGGGCGTGGGCTTCATCTTCGGCGCCAATATCGGCACCACCAGCACGGCGTGGCTGATCACACTCCAGGTTGGGAAATATGGACTGCTGCTGGTCGGCATCGGCGTGATTCCACTGCTGTTTGTTAAAAAACCGACTTTTAAACTGGTCGGCCGCGTACTGTTCGCCCTCGGTCTGATCTTCTCCGGGCTCACCTGGATGAGCGAAGCATTCAAACCCCTCCGCGACAGCGAGGGGTTTATTCATTTCATGACCTATTTTTCCGGCGGAACCTTTATGAGCGTCGCCGGATGCATGCTGATCGGCTGTCTTGCCACCATGGTCATTCAGGCCAGCGCGGCGACGCTGGCGATCACCATTTCGCTGGCGCAGATCGGCGCGATCAGCTATGAAACCGCGGTGGGGCTGGTTCTCGGTGAAAATATCGGAACCACCGTCACGCTGTGGCTGGCCTCGCTCTCCGGCGGACGGGTCACCAAACAGGTGGCGCTGGCCCACACGATGTTCAACCTGACCGGCTGCGTGATCGTGCTGTTCATCTTCCGCTGGTACATTGAATTCATCAATCTGATGGTCTTCACCGGAGACGCCAGATATTGCAACGCCGCCGGATTCCGCCCCTATGTGGGCATCCACATCGCCATGGCCCACACGCTGTTCAACATCTGCATGACCATACTGTTCCTGCCGCTGCTCACCTATCTGGTGCGCTTCGTCCGCTGGGTGATACCGGACGAAACGGAGCCGGAGTCCCATGAACAGACGCTCCAATATTTCACCAATCTGCCGAACTTCTCGGCGGTGCTGGTCATCAAACAGGCGCAACTGATTATCCAGCACATGCAGCAGCTGGTTGCGGAGTCGGTCCGGCTGGCCGGCGAAGTGCTGTGCAGCCGCGACCTTGAAACCCAAAAAATGGAGCGGATAATCGAGATTGAAGCAATCTGCGATCAGATACAGAAGGAGATCATGCTTTATCTGGACAAAGTCATGCAGCAGGAGATCAGCGTAAAAGACACCCAGAGCCTCAAGACCTTCATTGTCTGCAGCGACGAACTCGAATCGATCAGCGACTATGCCGCGAACATCGTCAAATACCGGATGCGGCTGGAGGAGAACAATATCAAGCTGAAAAAAGAGTCGCGCGAACTGATCGAAGACATCGTCAAACAGATCGTGGCCTTTACCGCCGAATCGGAGAAGTGGCTGAACAATCCGGAATCACTGGACCTCGCCCCGATCGCCGCCCGCTACCGCATTCTCACCAGTCTGGCCAACGACGTGCGCAACAAGCACCTTGAAATGGTGCAGAAAAAACAATATCCGCCGCTGTTTGCGCTTACCTTCAGTGATATTATGGTGTCGCTGCGGCGGATCAAAAACCACACCATGAACGTGGCCGAAGCGGTCGCCGGCGGCGTGGCAAACTTCTAACCCGGCAAAGAAAGAGTCCTTGTCATGCGAATCCAGATTCTCGGTTCGGCGGCGGCGGAAGCGGTTCCGGCGCTGTGGTGCGATTGCGAATGCTGCCAGTACGCCCGCAAACACGGCGGCAAGGACCTGCGCCGCCGGTGCGGTTATTCGATCGATGACGACACGCTGGTGGATTTCGGCCCGGACGCCTTCTGGCAAACGGTAGAGTTTGGAATCGACCTCACCAAAACCGACCGGGTGGTCTACACCCACAGTCACGAGGATCATCTCAATCCGGTGGAGCTTGAATGGCGCGGCCGCTGGTTCAGTCATGTGTCAAAACAGTTGAAGCTGTACGGTCCGCCGGGAGTCTTCGCAAAACTTGAGAAGTTCAATCTTGACCCGGCGAAGCTGTCCGCCGATCCGATTGTGCTGTCCGGAACCGAAACGGTCTGCGACGGCGATCTGGAAATCATTCCGATCGTCGCCGCGCACATGGCGGACGAGCTGTGCCTGAACTATATTTTCCGGCGCGGCGGAAAATCAATTCTGATCGCCAACGACACCGGATGGTGGAAGGACGAAAGCTGGAAACGCGTAGCGAATTTCAAAGTTGACGCGGCGATCATCGAATCGACTTTCGCATTTTTCAAGGGTAATCTGGATTACGAAAGCGGTCATCTTGCCGCGCATGCCTCGGTCCGCTTCCGCGACAAACTGCTGGAAGCAGGTACGATTGCGCCCGACACTCCGGTGGCGGTCAACCATTTCTCCCACAACGGCATGCCGTTTCAGGACAAACTGGAGGAATACTTTTCCCAATTCGGCATCATGGTCGGATTCGACGGAATGGTGTTCGATCTTTAAATCCGGCAAAGAACGGCAGACAAAAACGCCCGGAACAATTCCGGGCGTTTTTTATTTCACCGCGTCGTCAGGCGGAGTCGCGGCCGAGGTCGCACAACTTCACCGACAGTACGGAATTTTCCCGTTCACGCTCGAACTCTTCAGCCAGCTTCTCAATATCGGAGACCAACTTTCCGCCGAGTTTGGGCGGCACGCCGTGACTGAATGTTTCGCAAAGCGCAACCACCCTGGCGGCGGTAAATTCGTCCGGCGGCAGCGCCGGAAGGAACCCGGAGGAATGACGTTCATCGCCGGCGGTGGCAACCAGCACGCCGGAACCGGTCAGCACATGCAGCACATAATTGACGATCCGGGACGGCAGGTGAAATTCGCGCCCGAAGGCGTCGGCGTCCGGGGGCGCTTCGTGCGTCACATAGCACCGCGCGGCCAAAGCGGCAAACGCCAGGCACAGCATCCGGCGGTAACGGGTGGACAACAGCGTTCCGCCCGGCTCGGCGTCAATATTGTCAACGTTCTGACAGACAAAACTTATCTGCACGCCGAAAAGCACGATCATCCACGAAAACTGGAGGTAGATCATGAAGAGCGGCAACGCCGAAAAACTGCCGTACACCGCGTTGTATTTGGACAGCGCCACCTGCAAAGAAACAAATCCGATCTGCAAAAACTGATACAGCGTTCCGGACACCACCGCTCCGGCCAGCGCCGCGCCGAATTTAACCTTGGTGTAAGGCAGAAACTTGTAAATCAGCGCCAGGGTCAGCCAGATGATCGGAAACGGCAGCAGCTTGATGCCGAACCGGATCGGGAAAAAGTTGTACTGCGCGGCCAGCGCCGTAACCATGTTGGCCAGCAGCGCGGTGGCGCTTCCGGCGGCGATCAGCATCACCGGGCACACCAGAAGAACCGAAAGATAATAACTCAGCTTAAGCATCAGCGGCCGCTCGCCGCGCACACCGTAAATGTAATTGAAAGCCTTTTCAATATTGCCGATCATCTTGAGCACCGAAAATATCAGCAGCAGCACACCGACGCCGGCAACCAGTCCGTAACTGGTGTGCTCCAGCATGCGGTCGGAAAAATCCAGCAGATATTTTGCCACGTCCGGATTGTTGGACAGCTGGATTCGGACATATTCCTTCAGCTGATTGTCCAGCCCGAACCCCTTGGCCACCCCCAGCCCCAGCGCCACGATCGGCACCAGAGAAAACAGCGAATAGTAGGTGAGCGCCGAGGCCCACAAATGACTGCGGCTGCTCTGCAAATTGCGCACCAGCAGCACCGCCACCCGTATGAAAACAATTTTGCGGCGACGCCAGACGTGAGCGTTGTGCAGGTCGCAGTTCCATAAATCATAATCGACGAAATGTCTGAATTTCCCGATCCATCCGCGCATTTCTACCCCTCCGGATTCCGGCTTGGCGGCCATGATTCCCGGGACAATGCGGCAGAAGACGCTCCGCCGCGCTCCCGGTTCCGCAACCGGCGTCTTTCTCAAATATAAAATAAGTTTGGAAAAATACAAGACCGGTTTGCAAAAATCGGACGGTAAAGGTATATTACTTTTTCAAATCACAGACGATTTTTAGCGAGGGAGCAAATTTTTCACATGGATACAAGAGAGTCGGCGCAGTCGCTGAGATTCCGCCATATCTTATTTGCATTGCTGACGATCCTTTTGGCGATCGCGGTCATAACCTACAATCCGGCCGACAACATGATTCTGGAGGGCGGCACGGAGTCCACACTCGGTATAACCAACGCGATCGGCTACTGCGGCGCGACGGTGGCCAGATTTGTTTTTTACTGGTTCGGCATCGCGGCCTATCCGCTGCTGCTGATGCTGCTGGCCGGCACGGTGCGCTCGGTCTTTCCCCGGAAATACAAGCGGCGCGGCTTCTGGATCGGATTTTTTGTAACGGCGCTGGCCTGCGCCGCGCTGTTCGGCTTGAACCCGGCGTTTTTCATCGGTCAGGCGACCCGGCTCGGCCTCGGCCACGCGGCGGCGGCCAATTCCGCCCTGACCGGCGGAGCGATCGGCCAATGGCTGGCCGGACCGGGCGGCGAATACGCCGGAGCCGGCGTGCTGCGCGGACTTATCGGCGTAATCGGCACATTGATCGTCGGCTGGGTGGCGGCGGTGTTCGGTGCCATCATGATGCTGTTTGCCGACTGGCGCGATGTTGGCGAATATGTGCTCGCCGCCCGTCAGGAACATGCCGCCGCGCCGGATGATGATGCTACGATCGCCGCCGAACCGGTGAAGCCGGCCAAAACTTTCGCGCCGCCGGCGCCGGCAGCACCAGTCGAACCGCGGCAGAACGAAGAGAATTCCGGCGAACAGACCGCCCGCGTCCGCCGCTCGTGGCTTGACATGTTCCGCCGCAAACCGGCGGAAGAAAACACCGCGACAGTTGCGGACATGCAGGCGGAGGCGGCCGCCGTTGATCTGCCGCTGAACGCGGACGCAGCCGCATCCGGCAATGATGCGCCGGAGGCAAGCCGGCCATGGCGGGTCACGCCGGAGTCCGAGCCGCTGACCTCGATTTTACAGAAAAAAACGCAGGACGACAGCCCGGCAGTGAATCCGGCCGATACCGTAAACGCCCCGCCGCCTGCCTCGTACGCCGCGGCGAATTCCAATCTGAGCATAACCGTGGACGGCGGAGAACTTGCATCCGCCGCAACGCCGCCGCAAACATCCGGCACAGCCGCAGAAACGGCGGTCGAACCGCCGGCCGCCGGCCCGACGGCCGGCAAATTGATTGAAATCCCCGGTGCAATGCCCAAAAACGTGCCGACCGGATCGCGGCAGAAGACCCCAGCGTCGGGTTCAGCCTATAAGATTCCGACCATTGAGATGCTCGGCCGCGGCGTAGCCGCCGAAGCTCTGTCGCAGGAAGAGATCGACCGGAACGTCAATACGCTGAACGGCGTCCTCGACAGTTTCAAGATCGAAGGCCGGGTGTCCGGATATGTGATCGGGCCGCGCGTCACCCGTTACGAAATAAAGCTCGCGGCAAACGTTCCGGTCAGCAAAGTGGTCGGCCTTGAGCGCGAATTCAAAATGCGGCTGATGGTGAAAAGCATCCGGATCATCGCCCCGATCCCGGGACGGGACGCGGTGGGGGTGGAACTGCCGAACTCGAAGTCGGCGCTGGTGTCGGCCCGCGACGTGATGGAGTCCGACGCCTGGAGAAAAAGCAAATTCGACATTCCGATCGTCCTTGGAAAAGGTGTTTCCGGCGACCCGGTGGTAATGGACCTCGCCCGGGCGCCCCACCTGCTGGTGGCCGGCGCGACCAACAGCGGTAAATCGGTATGCATGAACACGATCATCATCAGTCTGCTGATGCATTTCGCCCTTGACGACCTGAAGTTGATTCTGGTCGACCCGAAGCGCGTCGAATACGCGCCGTACAGCAAACTGCCGCAGCTGATAACTCCGGTTATCTCCGAAGCGTCGAAAGTGCCGCTGGCGCTGCGCTGGGCGGTAAAGCAGATGGAGGAGCGCTACGAGCTGCTCCAGATCGCCGGCGTGAAAAAAAGAGCAGAATATGACGTAAAACTCGCCTCCGGCTTCACCGCAAACGATAAAAACGGCAAACCTCTGCCGTCGCGGATGCCGGTGCTGGTGGTCATCATCGACGAGCTGGCCGAGCTGATGCTCAGCGAGTATAAAGCCGACGTGCAATACTGCATCAACCGCATCGCCCAGCTCGGACGAGCCGCCGGCATCCACATTGTGGTGGCCACACAGAGTCCGCGCCGCGAAGTCATCACCGGCACGATCAAGGCGAATCTGCCGACACGTATCAGCTTTCAGGTTTCACAGTCGATCGACAGCCGGGTGATTCTCGATCAGAACGGCGCCGAGGAACTGCTCGGCCTCGGAGACATGCTTTACTACTCGATCGGAGGCCACATCGAACGCGTTCAGGGCGCAATGGTCGCAGATTCGGACATCTTCGCAATCGCGGAATACATCGCCGGACAGGCGGAACAGAAGTTCGACGAGTCGGTCGTCGCCGATCCCGAAGAGGACAAGCCGGAGGCCGGGGAAGCCGCCGAGCCATATGAGGATCAGGGTACCCATATCGACGATTACAGTCCGCTGGTTCAAAAATATCTCCAGCCCGGCGACGACGAGCTGGTGGCGCGCGCGCTTGAGCTTATCATCACCAACCGGAAGGCCAGCACCAGTTCGATCCAGCGCTTCCTCGGCATCGGTTACAACCGCGCCGCAACGCTGATGGACCTGTTTGAAAAGCGCGGCATCATCGGCCCCCAGCAACCGGGCGGCAACCAGCGCGAAGTGCTTATTTTTGATGGACTTGAATCCGGAAACTACTGACCGCTCAGATAAAAATACTTTATAACCCAAAGGTATGACCAATATGGAAAACAAGCACGAAGACCTGCCGCTCAACTTCGGCACGCCGCTCACCGCCCGCGACGAGTCGCCGGATGACGATATTCCGTGCATGGACGAACTCGAAGCCGAACGTAAAAAAATCGCCGAGGAAGCCGAGGAAGCGGCCCGCGCCGCCGCCAGAGTGGCCGCGGCCGTCGGCGTTCAGCAACC
Organism: Victivallaceae bacterium; assembly: GCA_028709805.1. Classification (GTDB taxonomy): domain Bacteria; phylum Verrucomicrobiota; class Lentisphaeria; order Victivallales; family Victivallaceae; genus CALXXL01. The sequence goes on along the minus strand of JAQUTL010000002.1, from coordinate 124,726 downwards.
GAGCGCGGCGCCGGATGCGGCAAAAGATGATGAAAACAACACGCCGGCCGACGCCGAAGACGGCGAAGCGGAAAAACCGGCACTCAAATCAGCCGCCCGCCCGCCGATCCCGGTTGAGGTACTGCTCCCCAATCATGACCGCGCACCGTTTGTGATGCCGGAAAACGAGCCGTCATCCGGCAACTATCTCCGGCGCATCAGGGAGGAGAGCCGGCTGACCCTGCGTCAGGTGTCGGAAACCACCTGTATCGGGATTCACTATCTTGAAGCGCTTGAGGCGGACAATATGAAAAAAATGCCGCCTCCGGTATATGTGATCGCCTATATCCGCAAACTGTGCGGCTTTTACAACATCAGCCCGGACTCGGCGGAACGCATGATCGGCAATCTGCGCGACCAGCTTCGCACCGACCTGCCCGATTCAATAATCAATCAAGTGGAACTGGACACCGAAGCAGTTGAGCAGGAAGAAAAAGAAGTAAAAAAACTTTGCTGGATCATCGGCGGCGGAATCGCCGGATTCATCATTCTCGCCGTGGCCGTGTCACTGCTGATCTGGCGCGGCGGCGGAGAAACACGACCGGCGGCGACTCCGGCCGCCATCACCGCAAAAGCGCTCACTCCGCTGCTTCCGGCTCCGCCTTCCGCCGTTCCGGTTCTGCCGGAACCGGCCAGATAAAAATTATTTTTTTGCTTTTTGACGATACGGTATTATATTATGGTCATGCGAATATTGATAATGAACGGCCCGAATTTACAGGCGCTGGGCCGGCGTGAAGTAGCCATTTATGGCGAAAAGACCTGGGAAGACATAGCGTCCGAACTGAAACGCGAAGCCGACGGGCTTGGCGTGGATTTGGACTTTTTCCAGTCCAACAGCGAAGGAGCTCTGATCGACCGCATCTGGCAGGCCGCCGCCGAAAAAATCGACGGTCTGCTGATCAACCCCGGCGGACTCACTCATACCAGCGTAGCGCTGCTTGACGCGCTTCGCGGAGCGGCGCTGCCGGCCGTTGAAGTCCATTTAAGCAACATCTCAAACCGCGAGGAGTACCGCCAAAAGTCGCTCACCGCGGCCGGATGTATCGGAGTGGTGGCCGGATTCCGCGACGCAAGTTATCTTCTTGCCTTGCGCGGACTGGCCGGATATTTGAAACGCAAATAAAAACGGTGCCGGGCATTTCCGGTTCGGCACACAAGCCTGAGGAATTCAGAAATTATGAACGTCGACGAAATAAAAGCAATCGTCAAATTGATGTCCGACAATGATTTGACCGAATTCAAGGTGGAAGCCGAAGATTACAATCTCTGCATAAAACGCGGCGGCGGCAAAGTCCAGGCCATTCAGGCCGGGATGGTGGCTCCGGCGTTCATGGCGGCGGCACCGGCCGCCGCGCCGGTGGCGGTTCAGCCGATCGCACCAACACCGAACAGCACGCCGGAACCGGTGCCGGCCGCGCCGGCAACTCCGGCGCGCACCATCAATTCGCCGCTGGTCGGCACCTTCTACCGCTCACCGGGGCCGGACGCGATGCCGTTCGTCAAAGTCGGTGACAAGGTGACCCCGGAAAGCGTGGTCTGCATCATCGAGGCCATGAAAGTGATGAATGAGGTAAAGGCGGAAACCGCCGGAACCATCAAGGATATTCTCACCACCGACGGCACCGCGGTCGAATACGGCCAGCCGCTCTTCGTGATTGAGTAAGCGGAGTATTTCGATGTTCAATAAAATTCTGATTGCGAACCGGGGCGAGATCGCGCTCCGGATCATCCGGGCCTGCAAAGAAATGGGAATCAAGACCGTGGCCGTTTATTCGCAGGCCGACGCCGACAGTCTGCCGGTAAAATGCGCGGATACCGCCATCTGCATCGGTCCGCCGGCGCCGAACGCCAGCTATCTGCTGATCGACCGCATCCTCAGCGTAGCCGCCATCTGCGATGTGGACGCCATCCACCCCGGCTACGGATTCCTTGCCGAAAACGCCTATTTTGCCGAAGCCTGCCGCAAGCATAAAATCACTTTCATCGGCCCCACCCCGGAAGCCATGCGCGCCCTCGGCGACAAAAATACCGCGCGCGACACTATGCGCCGCGCCGGAGTGCCAACCACACCGGGCAGCGACGGGTTGATCCTCAGCGAGTCGGACGCGCTCAAAACCGCGCATACGCTCGGCTACCCGGTAATCATCAAAGCGTCGGCCGGCGGCGGCGGCCGCGGCATGCGCATCGCCCATACCGACGCAAGCCTGATTCAAGGCTATCACGCGGCAAAAAGCGAAGCGGAAAACGCTTTTGGCGACGGTGCGCTGTATATGGAGAAATTCATCGTCAACCCGCGACACATCGAATTCCAGATCCTCGCCGACAACTTCGGGAACGTGATCCATCTCGGCGAACGCGACTGCAGCATCCAGCGCCGTCAGCAGAAACTCATTGAGGAGTCCCCCTCCCCGTCGCTCAACTCGAAGCTGCGCGACAAAATGGGTACAGCGGCGGTAAAGGCGGCCAAGGCAGCCAACTACACCAATGCCGGAACCATTGAATTCCTGCTCACCAGCAAGGACGAATTTTATTTCATGGAAATGAATACCCGCGTTCAGGTGGAACATCCGGTCACCGAGGAAGTCACCGGAGTTGACATTATCTCCGAACAGATAAAAATCGCAGCCGGAGAGAAACTCACGCTCCGCCAGCGCGACATCGGCGTGAAGTGTCATGCCATCGAATGCCGGATCAACGCGGAAAATCCGGCGAAAAACTTTGCGCCGAATCCGGGCAAACTTTCACTGTTCATCCCGTCCGGCGGCATCGGCGTCCGGGTGGACACCCACGCCTACACCGGATACACCATCCCGCCATATTATGACAGCATGATCGCCAAACTGATCGTCAAGGGAACGACCCGCGAACAGGCGCTGGCCCGCTGCCGCAGAGCGCTGGATGAATTTGTGGTGGAGGGAGTGTCCACAACAATCCCATTCGCCCAGCAGATATTGGGCAATAAGGACTTCATCGCCGGCCATTACGACACCGGATTCATCGAACGCATGACCCAGGAGCTCGGCAAAACCGATGACACCGGCGCTCCGGCTCAAAAATAGGAGAAAAACACAGCATGAAGACAACGACTCAGCACAACGCCGACGGCCCGGCAAAAGAACGCCGCAGCGAAATTCCGGGAGGAGACTCCCAGCTTGGCAGCATCTGTCTGCATGACAACGTGATCGCAAATCTGGTGCGGCGGGCGGCGCTCGGCGTTCCCGGCGTCAGCCGGCTGGCCGGGAACAGCATTGTGGACAATCTTGCCGAACTCGTCGGCAGCAGAAGGATGCAGGATCGCGCCATCGCCATACTCAAAGACAGCGACGACGCCAGTCGGGTGGTTATCGAATTGAAGGTCAATGTTTTCTTCGGATTCAAACTGCACGAAGTGGCCGAACAGATCCAGCGCGCCGTGATCGAACTGGTGGAAAACACCGCCAGCGTGACGGTGACCGCCGTCAATGTGGCGATGCAGGAAATTGAAGATCAGACAACTGCCGAAGGACAGGAAAACGAAGAAGCCTGACCTTTTTAACAAGGGGGAGAGCGCGTCATGAACTTCTGGCATTATTTAAATGAACAAATGTCCGCCGGAGCATTCAACAAAGGTTTCGTCTGCGGAGCCGCAACAGTGCTGGGCGCAATGCTGGTGCTTTGGCTGCTCAATCTGGCATTTTGCCTCTTTCACCGCAAAAGCTGCGGCGAACTGAAAATCGGCGGGGATGACGGAGCGCTTTCTGTTTCGGACTCCGCCGTTATCGCGCTGGTGAAACTGCTCGGCGGCGAATTTCGTGAGCTGACGATCAGAAAAGTAAGACTGTTCAAGGCGGCATCCGGGTACCGGCTGGATATCCAATGCGGGTTTGCGCTCGGAAAAAACTCGGAACCGCTTTCCGCGCTGGCGCCGCTGTTCAAACAGCGCATCCGCGAGGGACTCGGTGCGTCGCTGGGATTTTCCGGCCAGCTGAATATTGATCTCAAGCTGGTCGCCGTCAGCGGAACTCCGGCGCCGGCAACGGCGCTGCCCGGTGAAAATGATTCAACAATATCCGCATAGGAAACTCATTCTCGGCTCGCAGTCGCCACGGCGACGCGAGCTTTTACGTTCCTTGGGATACGACTTTGAGGTACAGGCGTCCGCGGCTGATGAAATTTCATCCGGCGCACCGGAAGATGTCGCGGCGGTCAATGCGCGGCTCAAAGCGCAGGCCGTGGCACAACTGAATCCTGATGCGGCGGTGATCGGGTCCGACACCGTGGTGGCGGTGGATGATGCGGTCCTCGGCAAACCGGCCGACTTGGAGACGGCGGCAACATTTCTGCGCCGTCTGTCCGGCCGTGAACACCGGGTAATCACCGCGGTGGCGCTGATCTGCGATCATGAGTGCGTTGAATGGATCGAGACGGCGAAAGTCCGCTTCAAACCGCTCACCGGCGCGGCAATCGCAAAATATCTCAGCATGGTCAATGTGCTCGACAAGGCAGGCGCCTATGCAATTCAGGAACACGGCGACCTGCTGGTCGCCGGAATTGACGGAGAAATCGAAACCGTTGTCGGCCTGCCGCTGCACCGGTTGCGCCGCGAGCTGAAAAAAATCATGCCGTCATCCGCCGCGACACCGTAAAAACGGGTCAGACCGGCCAATGACGGCAGGCTTATCATTCAGGGAGCCGCATTTTCAGCGACACTCCGAATATCACCTCAGTCCAGATCCTCGGGATAGACCCAGTTGCCCTCCTCGTCCTGAACCATGCCAAGGAAGTCGATGCTGCTTTCGTCGTCGTCGCTGTACTCTTCGTCATCATCGAAGTCGTCTTCGTCGTCGTCGAATTCGTCGTATCCTTCCTCTTCAAAATTATCCTCGTTCAACGAGTCGTCATACAGTTCCTCTTCGTCAAACATATTCTCTTCATAATCATCAAAATCGCCCATAAAGACCTCCTTATTTCCCGGTTAAGCGCCGACGGCAATCCCGAGCCGCCGTCACGATTTCTTCTTCATTTTCAACCTTGCGGTGTTCCATCAGCACATTGCCGTCGCAGATTACGGTGTCAACACAGCTGGTGTCGGCGCTGTAAACCATGTCGCTGATCAGATTTCCGCCGCAAAGCAAAGTATTGTTCATATCCACCAAAATCAGATCGGCCAGTTTTCCCTCGGCAATCACGCCGGCGTCAAGACCGAACGCCGCGGCGCCGGAACGCGTGCCGATGTCATACACCGCCGGAGCCGGAGCGGCCGCCGGATCGCCGGTAAGCAGCTTGGCGTTAAGCGCGGCGAATTTCATTTCGTCCATCATGCTGAGGTTGTTGTTCGACGCGCAGCCGTCGGTGCCGATCGTAACCCGGCAGCCGTGCCTTATCGCCCGCGCCAGATCGAAACAGCCGGAGGCAAGTTTGGAATTTGAACACGGCATATGACTGATTACGCCGCCGGCTTCGGCAAAAATGGCGAAATCGCGGTCATCAAAAGCCACGCAGTGCGCGGCGATCAAATTGCGGTTGAGCAGACCGGCCGTCCCGATATATTCCACCGGAGACATGCCGTTATGAGCGGCACGGCAGTCCGCCACCTCTTTCTTGGTCTCCGAGAGATGCATATGCACCGGCATTCCGCTTTCGACGCTCAACTCGGCGCAGCGCCGCAGCCCGGACTCCGACACCGTATAGATCGCGTGCGGCGCCAGCGTGAGAATTATCCGCTCGGAAAACTCGCCGCGGTGCGCCAGCAGCTCCTCATTGCTGAGCCGGTTCGCTTCGCTGAGTTGGCCCGACGCGTCTTCGAGAAACATCACGCCGACGGCGGCGCGCACCTTCATGTCTTCAGCGGCGCGCACCGTGGCCAGCTGAAGCCAGTACATGTCATTGAAAAATACGGTGCCGGACTTGATCATCTCCAGAATGGCGAGCCTGGTGCCGATGTAAACATCTTCAGCCGTTAACTTTGCCTCAATCGGCCAAATATATTCGTTAAGCCATTTAAACAGTTCCATATCGTCGGCATAGCCGCGCAGCAGCGTCATCGCGGCATGCGAATGCGTGTTGTAAAATGGCGGCAGCACCGCTTTTCCGGTTCCGTCGATAACCTTTGCGCCATCGGCGGCGTTCAAGCCGGAACCGATTCCGGCGATCCGGTTTCCCTTCAGCAACAGATCGGTTTCCGAACCGTTGAACCATGCGTTTTTTATCAGTATTTCACTCATAATCTCTCCAGCTCCTTTATTTCATCTCCGATCTCGCCGCCGGCGATTGAACGGTCGAGTATTTTCCGCTCCACCGCCGCCGGAATCTTTGAGACGCCGGCGGGAAATCCACCGCCGGCAAGCAGCACCGCCGCCGCGTTATGCAGCGCGAGAGTCGCCTCGATATATTTCAATTTCGTCGGTTCCTCCAGCATAAAATTCAACGGACGCTTCCGGTTCATCACCCGCGACTCCGGAACCGCCGGACCGAACTCGTCCTCCACCCCCATGTTCACAATCAAACTTTCCGATGCCAGAAGCGCCGACGGATCAAACCGGCCGCACCAGGCATTGCGCACGCCGGTAACCGAAATCACACACCACGCCCCGCCGACCGCCAACTCTATCGCCGCCGGATCGTGCATGTCAACCGGACGGACAAAAGCGGGAAAGGCCACCTTGGACGCATCGTCGATCATCGTCACATCCGCTCCCTCCCGGAACGCATACAGCGCAATCCCGCGCCCGACTTTGCCGCACCCGAAAATCACCACTTTCTTCCCGGAAAAATCGCCATGACCGGATGCGATCATCGCCCGTCGCCAGCCGTCTCCGGTTCCCAGCACCGTCTCAATCTCCTTGATCCTGCTGGCGTCCGCCGACAGCACCGGACGGGCACAATCACGATAACGGTACTCGCCGGAGCGGGTCAACTCCACATAGCCGAACTTAGATTCGACTTCCGCATTGCATCCGGCGCAATCCAGCACCATGTCAAATTTCAACTCTTTTCCCGGCGCGCTCAACACCCGGATGCCGCGACTTTCAATATACCCGGCGATCCCGCGGTCAAACGGGATATTGGGATTGACCGCCACCGAAAGTTCCGCTCCGGCCGATAGCAATGCCACATATTTTGTCAGGGTATTGCGAAACAGCGGAGTACCGTCCAGCACCCGCACCCCGGCCAGCGGACGGCTCTCCGCCCACTCCGCCGCCTGCTCCGCCAACGCCGGATATTCGCTTTCACGATAGAAACGGTTCAGCAGCTCTTTCATAATACAACAACCAGCGCGGCATCATGCGGCGCCAGCGTCAGAACTCCGCCGAGCCGCCCCATCGGATGCAAAAGCTCTTCGCACTGTCCGGCCAGCCCGTACATGGAGAGGTCAAATTTCTTTTCCGACTCCGTGTCATTAATGAACGCCGCCGCCAGACGGCCGTTCACCGTTCCGGAAAAACAGTACGGCCACAAATCGACCTCCCATTTTTCCGGAACCGGATTGCGCAGCCGCAGTTTTGCCGCACGCGCCAATATCGCCAGACGCTCCGGCGCGGCCTTGGAAAAATTGTCGCTGGTAATTACCACGCCGGTGATGATTCCGCCCAACGCCGAAATACGGGCCTCGCCGCAAGTCAACTCGGATTTATCCTGCCGGACAATGACCACATCCGGGTCTGCCCGGAAATAGCGGTCGATCATCCACCAGTTGCCGGCGGTGGTGTGCCAGGCGTTGGCCACGCAGATCGCCGCGGAAGTCGGATCCGAGTTGCGCGGTTCGCCATTGCTTCCGCCCTTCCACGCCGCCATCGTATCCTGCGACACCCGGCAATGATCGACCAGCCCGAGCGAAGCCATATACGGCGCGCCGCACCCCAGAAAAACCGCGTCCGGCGCGGCCGCCTTGACCGTTGCCAGTCCGCGGCGATAGGCGGAAACCGGAGTGGCCGAAGGATCAAACCGCCGTCCTTCCGGCATGCAGAACCCGAGCGCATCCATCTTGAAATAACGGAAGCCGAAACTGCGCAACGTTTTAAATACATGCGTAAGATGGGCTTCAACCGCCGGCAGCGTAGCGTCCAGACACACCCACTCGTGATCCGGCGGCGGCGACCAGCCCGGGAAAATAAACGGCTCACCGGCAGCGTTTTTGACAAACCAGTCCGGATGCTCGTGAAACACCAAGCTCGCAGTCGAAGCGATCAGCGGCATGGTCCAGATTCCGGGGATCATTCCGCGCTTTTCAATCTCCGCAGCGACTTCGGGCAACGGAGTCGGCCAGGCGGCGCGCCGATCCAGCCAGTCGCCCTGAAATGTCTGATACCCGTCGTCGATCTGCACCACTTTGGTCGGAAACGTCTCCCGGTGTTCCGACAGCAGCCCGATATTTTCACGCAGGTCGCGTTCGGTCACCCCCGCATAATAGTAATACCATGAACAGTAACCGCAGTAGTTCGGAGCGTCACCGGCAATCGGAGCGACATTCATCTTTTCCGCAACGATTCCGGCGTATTCGATCAGCAGTTTCCGCCAGTCGTTCCCCTCAAGTATCACCGTTTCCTCCGGCGTCTCTCCGGCCCCGATCGACGGCTGCCACATTTCCACCCCGACAATCCGTCCGCGCTTTTCAACATGGAAAAAACTGAGGCTTCTGAACGCCGTCACCGCGCCGACCAGCACATAACGCCCGGCCGTCGTGTCGCCCACCACCACCACATCCTGACTTTCCCAGAACGCGTCATAACCGATCACCATCGCCGCATTCGGCCCCTGAAACGCCGGAACCATATTATTGCTGTTGCGATAGATGAATGAGGCGCTTTCAGGCAGATCCAGATCAACATACCGCCGGAAACAGGCGGGTTTTTCCAGCCACATCAGACTGTTTTTCATATATAAGAGAGACTCCCTGTTGGAAAATTCACACGTAATGTAACATGATGTTGAAATTAGTCAAATCAAATAGAAAAAAAACAGCGATTTCCGTTTTACCGGAAACCGCTGCGCAGATCAATATCGCCCGACCGCTATACCTGACGAAGCGCCACAATATTCAATTGCGGCCGTTCCTGACTGTTGTAATTGTTCATCTGCGGCGTTGCCAGCACATCCAGCCGCCGCCCGGAAAACTCCTCCGGAAGCCGGTTGAACGCGATAAATTCCATCGAATATCCGGCGCGGTTCTCAACCACGCCCCGCGTATGCCGCTGCCCGATAAGATAACATTTGGCCACATCAAGGTCGTTGAAACGGTACACCGGCTTGGAATTGCCGTGCCCGAACGGCGCCAGCATCGTCAGATAACGGAAAAACTCCCCGTCAAGATATTCAAGCTCGGTCTCGCCGTCATACGCCAGATAATCGGCCAGATCCTCCGGCGTGATGTGCTTACGCACCTCGCGCTCAAGTATTTCATGAAACTCCTCAATCTTGGAGGTCTCCAGCCCGACGCCGACCGCCATCGGATGGCCGCCGTAACGCTCCAGCAAAGGAGCCGCCTGCGCCAGCAGCTCAACCAGATTGAGCGTGCCAACGCTGCGGCCTGACCCGTAGGCGTGATCGCCCTGAATGGTCAGCACAATCGTCGGCCGGTTGAAGTCGCGCGCCAGACGCGATGCGACAATCCCGATCACTCCCTGATGCCACCCCTGCCCCGCCACCAGCAGCGCGTATTTTTCGTGGAGCTGACGGGTGGACTCCAGTTTGGCGCGGGCCTCCTGATAAATTTCCTGTTCCTTTTCCTGACGGACCCGGTTGTATTTCTCCAGCGTGTTGGCGAATTGATACGCCTCGACGATGTTTTCCGACTCCAGCAGCCGCATGGCGATATTGGCGTCCCCCACCCGGCCGGCCGCATTGATCCGCGGCGCGAGCTTGAACGTAATGTCGGACGGCGTAAGATCGCTGTGCAGTTTGGAACTTTCAATCAGCGCGCGCACCCCGGGGCGAATCTGCTTCTTCAGTATTTCGATGCCGTATTTCACCATAGTCCGGTTTTCGCCCTGAAGCGGAACAATGTCGGCCACGGTGCCGAGCGCCACATAGTCCAGCACATCTTCAAGATTCATGTCGTAACCGCCGAGCTTGTGTTCGCGGCCGTATTTGATGAACGCATGCGACAGCTTGAACGCCGCTCCGGCGCCGGACAGCACATGAAGGTCCTCCAGTTCGGGATATATCTTCGCATTGACCACCGCCATTGCGTCCGGAAGCGAGCTGCCGGCCTCGTGATGGTCGGTGATGATAACGTCGATTCCCATTTCGATGGCTTCCTTCACCGCGTCGCAACTGGTAACGCCGCAGTCCACCGTAACCAGAACCTTGCACTCCACTCCGGCGCTGAGCGCCTTCTGAAGCGATTCCGGCGTGAAGCCGTACCCGTCGTCAAAACGGTGCGGAATGAAAGTGTGCGCAATCGCGCCGTTGCGCTGAAGCACCAGCTGCAAAAGTGCGCTGGCGGTAATTCCGTCTGTGTCGTAGTCCCCGTGAATCAGGATCGGCTCCTTGTTAAGAACCGCCCGCCAAAGTCGAGCGACCGCTTTTTCAATACCGGGAAACCGGTACGGATCGCTCAATCCGGCCAATTTCGGATGCAGAAAATCCGCTATCTGTCCGCCCGCGATACCGCGTGCGGCAAAAAACAGCGCCACCGGCTGAGGCAGCATATAGCTCCGCATCAGCTTTTCGACTTCGTTGTCCAAATTTTGGCAGGATGATTTCCATTGAATCTCACCCATATTAGTTTTTTCTTTCAAGTTTAAATAATTCACCAATTAACTTACACTGATTATCGGATAACACAACCTTTATTTTAAAATATTTCCGTTTTTTATCAATTGAGCTGAAAAGCAAAAAAAACGCGCCGCGTTTTTCGCGGCGCGCAACGGAAACTTGAAGTCAGACGGGCAAAAAATCATCCGGCCCGCAATCCGGCGGACACTTTGTCACTGAAACATTTCCAATATTTTTGCCACCAGCAGCCCGACTCCGGTGCCGAGAATGGTTCCCAGCGTGGCCATCAGCACGCCAATCGGCACCAAGGCCGGAGAATAGACGCTGGAAATAACCGTGGCCGAAGCCACTCCGCCGATGTTTGCCAGACTGGCGGTCTGGCAGGAATACGCGTCAAACTTGAACAGCTTCGCGGCGAGAACCAGCAGCAGAAAATGGATTGCGAGCACCACGAATCCCAGCATGACATATACAGCCATCGTCCCCATGTCGATCTCGCGCAGATTCACTTTGGAGCCGATTACGGCAATGAAGAAAAACAGCAGCGTGTTGCCGACTTCGGAGGTGCCGGAAAGTTTTCCGATCCGGCTCATTCCGCACAGCATGCCGATCAATGTGGCATATACGACCTGCCAGACGGCGCTCTGTTTCAAGCTCGAAAGTATCGGCGCGCTGTCGGCCAGCGGCGCGACCAGCGCCACGGTGAGGTCGGACAGCATGAAGCACACCGCGCCGACCGCCGCCGCCAGACCGATGACAAAAATAAGGTCGGCGAACTGCAGCGATTTGGCCGATTCCGTCCGGCCCGCCGCCTCAAGTTTCTTCACCACCTGCTCAAGTTTTGCGCCGTCCGCTCCGGTCCAGCGGTCGAACCCCTTCGCCAGCGGAACCGCCAGCAGCATCAGCAGCAGCCACACCGAATAGCTGATGGTGTCGATCGCCAGCACATAGCCCATATCGGCCTCCGGAACCGCCAGCGCCCGCTGGATGGCCACCATGTTGACCGTCCCCCCGACCCAGCTGCCGCAAAGCGCCGAAAGCGCCTTCCACGAATCGCCGTCCAGCCCGCTGCGAAATATCAGATATGCGGCCACGAATCCGACCGCCATCGTCATTGCGGCGATAACAAACACCGCGATCATGCGCGGTCCCAGTTTGACGATCTCGCGCAGATCGCCTTTCAGCAGCAGCAGAAATATCATCGCCGGCAGCAGAAACGCCGTCACCCCCGACGAGCCGGAGGCGACTTTCCGGATTTCCGCCGTGTTTTCCCACAGATTCATCGACCCCATAATCATGGTGACGATGTAAAGACAGACCACCGCCGGCACATAGTTGAAAAACAGTTTTGCGTATTTGCCGGAACACTTCGCTTCGCAGAACTTCAGAATTCCCGCAACAAAAAACAGCAAGGCGAGGTAAGTGTAGCCGTCGCGGATCGGAAACCAGCCGCCGGCCGTCGTCATAATTGTGTCCAACATGATTTTTCCCCTGTTTGTGATTTGATTTTCATTAAAATACCTGTAAAGTTAGTAATGTGCAAACCAAGGAGGCCGGTTTATGCTGAAAAAAATACTGAGAGAACGAATCAATGCCGCTCCGCCTGAGATGTCGGTGTCGGCAGTGCTGCGCGAACTCGAAAGCGGAGCCGTCGTTTTTGAATTCAACCCGAATTGTCAGATGAAGTCGGCCAGTACCATAAAAGTCCTGATCATGGCCGAGGCGATGCGCCAGCTTGAGGCAAAAACGCTTAATCCGCACCGCCACATCATCATCCCGGACGCGGCAAGGCTTGAGGACAGCGTGGTTGGGCTGCTGGAAGTGGAAAGTCTGACACTGCACGACCTCGTCACCATGATGATTATCGTCAGCGACAACACCTGCACGAACGTGCTGATCGACCTGCTCGGCATGGACCGCGTCAACAGCTTCGGCCAAGTGCTCGGTCTCCGGCAGACCGTTCTCGCCCGGAAAATGCTCGATTTCCAAGCCGCCGCCGCCGGCCGCGAGAACCTCACAAGCGCCGCCGACCTCGCCAGTCTGTTTTTCATGATCGGCCGCCGCAAACTCCCGGCCTCCGCGCAGATGCTCGACATTCTGTACCACCAGAAACAAGGCGCGTTCCGCCGCAGTCTGCCAGAGGAGATCCGCATCGCCCACAAACCGGGCGGACTTTCCGACATCGCGCACGACGCCGGCATCATCCGCGCCGGAACCGCCGACTACGTCTGGTGCGTCACCACCTCCGGCGCGCCGAACGCCGCCGGGTGCGAACTGATCGGCGACTTGACCAAACTGCTTTACGACAACCTGAACAACCAATAAGGAGTCTTCACATCATGTCTTTCCGCACTGTCTGCGCAATTTCCGCCGCCTTCGCTCTCACCGGCTGCTGCTGCGGCGCCGCCGAAACTCCGGCCGCCGCCGCCGCGGAACGCCCGGTGGTCTACGCCGCGCCGACCGGCGGCAGCCCGGTCGGGACCGACGGAAAACTGGACGCCGCCGCCTGGGACAAGGCTCCGGTATACACGCTGCTCCGCCCGATTGAATGGAAAAGCTACTACAAAGAACTCCCGCCGGAAAAACTGGCGGCATACGGCGACGCCGTGCTTGAACCGGCCACACTTCAGGTGCTGTATGACGACGACAATCTTTATCTCGGCTTCAATGTCACCGACCGCGAAGTTAAGGCCAAGGGGACCAAGGATCAGGAAGCTCACTTCGTTCTCGGCGATCTGATCGAAGTATTCATCAAGCCGGACTTCAGGGATTATTACTGGGAGCTGTATTCCACTCCAACGGCGAAGAAGACCGCCTATGAGTTCGTCAGCCAGCGCAAAGGCGCCACCGGCAATGAAAAACTCCAGCTCGACTTCACCGTGGACAGCTTCGTGAACGGAACTGTCAACGACGGCAAATTGGACGACGGCTGGACCACCGTGTTCACCATCCCCCGCAAGTCGTTGGCAAAATACGGCGATGAATTTACCGGAGACGGCCGCTGGACGCTGCTGATCGGCCGCTATAATTACCTTGATTCCGGCTTTGTCAAAGAGGAGCTTTCCGCCTATCCCCAGATAACCAAGGTGGATTTCCATGCGCTTCCGGAATACGCCGCGATCAAATTCATGCCGGAGGAATAACCGCGTTTTCATACAGTCTGAGTAATTAAAAACTCCGGTCCGCCGTTAAGGGGTGCATAGCATTATGGCGGGCCGGAGTTTTTTTGTCTATGTGGATAGAATGGAGTCAGAACGTCAGCACATCGCCGGCGACGGGTTGACATATCCGGCAGGACGGCAGGGAACGACGCAGAAAATCCACAGCTCCGTCTCCGCTGCAGTGCAGCGCCGCCAGCGTTTCGACGCCGTGCAGGCGCAATGCCGCGGCGGTCATTTCAAGCCGCTCCGGTCCGCTGTTGAGCAGATGGAGTCCGCCGACCACCGTGTTGATGTGAATTTCCGGGTGTTCTTTGCAACAGAAGTCCAGCGTGTTGACTATTCCGGAATGGCAGCAGCCTTGAATCAGAACGCCGTCCGCAGTCAGCATGGCCTGCTCATCGCTGATCGGGTCCGGAACCGTCCCGGCGGCATCCAGAAAAAACGGACCGCCGCAGTCCTCACCGGACCGCCGCGGAATCGGTCCGGTCAGAAAAACGCCGGCGGCGATTTCGGTGAACGCGGACACTTCATGACAGCGGAAACTCCGGATTGCCGTCACACAACGCTCCGGCATGGCGATATCGCGCACCGGAACGCCGGGATGACGGCTGAAACGCCGCGTCTCGGCGCCGGCAACCAGCCACAGATCGCGCGGCGCAAGCTGCGCCAGAGCGCCGGAGTGGTCGTAATGGCCGTGTGACAGCACAATCCGGTCAAACCCGTCCGGTGAAATCCCCATTGCGGCAAGATTGGGCAGCAGCGCCGTTCCGGCTCCGGTATCAAAAAGAATATTCATGCCGTCATATTCAACCAGCAGCGCCAGACCGTGCTCCGCGACAAGCGGAGCCGACGCCCGATTTTCCACCGCCACGGTTATCCGCATATTCAGGCCGCCCCTCCCCCGTCCGCAACGGCTACTTCATCACCACAAGCTCGTACTGGTCGCTGCCAAGGCCGATTTTCACCGCATGGTCGATCGCGTCGCGCCAGCGGGTGTTGGAATGGGCGTCATCAAACACGTCCTCGCCATGCGGACAATCGTCAAGCCAGGTGTTGTTCAGCCGCGGAGCGCGGTTGCAGAGATCGCAGCCGGCCACGTCCAGCGCCACCGGATCGAAACCGGCCAGCATGCCGATGTCGGGAAGCATCGCCGCGTCGTTTTCACCGTGACAATCGCAATTCGGCGAAATGTCGCACAAAATGCTGATGTGAAAACAGGGACGGTTGTTGACCACGGCAAGAGCGTATTCGGCGGTCTTTTCATCAAGGATGGTGTCATTCTGATCCCATGTCGCCTGAAGCGCGTCCTTGGGGCATACGGCGATGCAGCGGCCGCACCCGACGCATCGGTCATGATCGATGGTCATCTTTTTTCCGTTCAGCGTCAATGCGTTTTGCGCGCAATATCTTTTGCATATCCCGCAGCCGACGCAAAGCCCGCGGTCGAGCGTCGGTTTACCGTCGCTGTGCATTTCCATTTTACCGGCGCGCGAGCCGCACCCCATGCCGATATTTTTTACCACGCCGCCGATCCCCATCTTCTCATGTCCCTTGAAATGGGTGAGACTGATGAACGCGTCGGCGTCCATGACCGCCCGGCCGATTTTCGCAGTCTTGAAATGTTTGCCGTTCGGCACCGGAACATCGACTTCGTCGTTGCCCTTCAAGCCGTCCCCGATCAGAATCTGACAGCCGGTGGAAAGCGGATTGAACCCGTTGATCCCGGCGGTGTCAAGATGTTCGAGCGCGTCCTTGCGGCCGCCGACATACAGGGTGTTGCAGTCGGTCAAAAACGGTTTTCCGCCGAGCTGCTTAACATAGTCGGCCACCGCGCGCGCATAATTAGGCCGCAGAAACGCCAGATTGCCGCGCTCGCCGAAATGAAGTTTGACCGCAACAAATTTGCCGTTCAGATCAAGTCCTTCAAATCCGGCGGCCTTCATCAAACGCTGCAGTTTTGCCGTGATATTCTCGCCGTTGAAACTCATCCGGAAGTCGGTGAAAAAGACTTTTGATTTCATAAATCCGGTCCTCTCTGCTTTTATATGAAAAATCGTTCAAATTCCGAAAGTACGGCACAAACCGTCAAACCGAGCCGCCGGACCGTCACCGAATTTCAGCATCGAACGGCGAATCGCCGGCAGCGGCTTTTCCAGCATGTCGCCGGACTTTGAATAAAATTTGTCGGCCAGACAGATCAACTTCTCTTCGTTCGTCTCCGGCAGATAGTCGCGCACCGGCAGCGGCAGCGCATGTTCACGCACCTCGCCGGCCGCAAGTCCGCTTCCGGTGTGCCGCTCGCATATCCGGGCGAACGGCTCCAGATCGACGCCGCGCTCCGCCCCGTATTCGCGCAGCATCGCCGCGCCGATCACACCGTGGGCGATATACGGCGCATCGCCGTTGCACAATATTCCCGGCGCAAAACAGCGCACGATGCCCACGTCGTGCAGCATTGCGCCGACCGCGGCCGCTTCGCCGTCCGTCCGCCGCCGAACCGGTTCGGGCGCGGCGGCCAGAAGCGCCGCCGCCTTGTCCCGCACCTGAGAGCTGTGCTTGAGCAGCAACCGCCGCAGCGGAGTGTCCTCCGGATAAAAACAGTTCAAAATATCAAGCGGATCGACCATGTTTCTCTGTTCCCCCGCGCCGGAGGATTTACATCACCGGCTCAGAACATGTTTCTCTGTTTCCCCGCGCCGGAGGATTCCCGCCGCCGGCTCAGAAGCGGAAGTCGCGCTTGCCGTCGTGCAGTTCCTTCAAATGCTCCTGCGCTATCGAGCGCACCTTATCGTTTGGAATCTTGACCACTTCCTTGGCGATCATCGCCTCGCCTTTGCGCTGCGTGTCCGGCGCCGCATAGTCCTCAAGATACTCCTTGAGCGTCATCAGCGCGTTCGGCAGACAGCAGTTGGCGATCTGCCCGGACTTCACCAGCTTCATAAAGCGGTCGCCGGTCCGCCCCTCGCGATAGCAGGCGGTGCAGAAACTCGGAATGTACCCCAGCCCGAGCAGCCAGTTGACGACCTCGTCCAGAGTTCTGGTGTCGTTCACGTCGAATTGCGAGGTATCCTCGTCCTCCGGCTCCTTTTCGGCGTAGCCGCCGACGCTGGTCCGGCTGCCGCCGGATATCTGGGAGATGCCGAGTTCCAGCACCCGCTCACGCGATTTACGCGACTCGCGGGTGGAAACGATCATTCCGGTGTAAGGCACCGCGATCCGCAGAACCGCCACGATCTTGGCGAAGGTGTCATCGTCGATCGCGTTCTTGAAATGTTTGGGATCGATGTCGTCGGCCGGACGAATGCGCGGAACGCTGATGGTGTGCGGACCGCAGTTGTGCACCGCCTCAAGATGCTCGGCGTGCATCAGGATGCCGACAAAATCATAACGGTAAAGATTCAGCCCGAACAGCACTCCGCAGCCGACGTCGTCAATGCCGCCCTCCATCGCCCGGTCCATCGCCTCGGTATGGTAGGCGTAGTCGTGTTTCGGTCCGGTGGGATGCAGCGTTTCATACGCCTTGCGGTTGTAGGTCTCCTGAAACAGAATATAGGTGCCGATGCCGGCGGCCTTCAGTTTGCGGTAATTCTCCACCGTGGTGGCCGCGATGTTCACGTTCACCCGGCGGATGGCGCCGTTCTTGTGCTTGATCGAATAGATCGTCCGGATGCTTTCCAGAATATAGTCGATCGGATTGTTCACCGGGTCTTCGCCGGTTTCCAGCGCCAGGCGCTTATGCCCCATGTCCTGCAGCGCGGTCACCTCCCGGACGATCTCCTCCTGGGTGAGTTTCTTGCGTGTAATGTGCTTGTTGGCGCAATGATACGGGCAATAGACACACCCGTTCACGCAGTAGTTGGACAGATAAAGCGGCGCGAACATCACGATCCGGTTGCCGTACAATTTCTGTTTAAGCTCACGGGCGAGCTGGAACATTTCCTCGTTCAGTTCAGGAATGTCGCAGTCGAGCAAAACCGCCGCGTCGCGGTGCGGAACGCCCTTGCCTTCTCTGGCTTTTTCAATGATTTTGCTGATCAGCGCACGGTTGGACTTGTTCTCTGCTGCGTAGGTCAGCGTGTCCTGGACTTCGGCGTCATCGATGAATTCATCGGCTTTCATACTTGTCACGCTGTACATAAACCCCACTCCTTCTGCTTGGTTACTGTGGAGTAAATATACCACGATTTTTGATAATTACAAGCAAAAACCGCCGTTTTTCCGGTCATCGCGCCGGAATACCGGCTTCGCGGGTCAGCAATATCTGCCGCCCGTATTTTTCGACCGTAGGATTGTTGTCCGGCAGCTTCAGCATCACCGCCATCTGACGGCCGTCCGGAGAAAACACAAACTGGAATTTGTCCTGCATGTAATTGAGATGGGCAATAATTCGCGGCCGGTCGGAATCGTCAACGTCAAAATCGCAGAAGCCGGTGGAGACCATCTGCGGTTTTCCGGTTTCCTCGTCGATCCAAAACGAATAAGTGAAGCTGCCGTCACGATAAAGCTGCACAAACCACCCGGTGTCGGCCGAAGAGTAGCGCCCGAAATATTTGGCAGTCGGCTCGGAGGATACGCACCCCTGGCACAACAGCGCCGCGGCCGCCGCGACCGCCATTGCGAACAACGTCGCGATCCGTCGGATATTCATGGCCTACTTCTCCGTCTTCCCGTTCATTTTCGCCAGAATCGCCGCGGCCTCCGGGTCGGCGGACGCTTTAAGTTTTCCGACCGTGTAGTCATACAGCGCGGCGCGGGAGTCGGCGAGCTTCTTCTGAAGCGTGATGTTGACAATATCACCGGCGATCTCGCTCTGATAGAGCCGTCCGAGCGCCTGCACCGAAAGATTGCGCTCCACGATCAATTTTTCGATCTCGCCATCCGGCGCGGCGGCGGCGCGCTTCTCCTTTATCTCGGTTTCCATCCCGGTGATCTCGTCGAGCAGCACCGCGCCCTCGGCGGAGCATTTTATCCGGTCGTGCTGATAGGTTTTCAGCGCAAGCCGGGCCGAAGCGTATTCCGACTTGAGACGCAGAAATTCGCCGTCACCGGCAAAAAATTTATTTTCCCATCCCTCCAGCCCGGCCTCCACCACCGGAGCGGCGGCGGTCTCCGCGCCCAGCACACCGGAGGATTCCGGCGACGACTTTTCCTGAAGCGTGCGAATCCGGCCGGCGAGCGCCTGCGCCGCCGCGTCGCCCTTGGCGCCTTCCAGCAGTTCAACGCCGCGCTTCAGCATCTTTGCACGCGTCTTATAATAGGAGTCGGTAAGAATCCGGTTCTGCCGGTCGCTGCGGAACACATAATACTGCACCCGCTTAAGCTCGGCTGAGGCGCGGTCAAGTTCGCTTTTCGCGTTGAGCAGTTCAGCCTGCGGAACCGTGGCGTCACCGGCAAGCTTCACCACTTTGCCGCTGGCCGCATTGAAATCGTCAAGCACCTTGCGCCCCTCCGGAGTGGACGAAAGCTGAAGCTCCTGCCACTGCGAAAGAATATTGAACGCCACGTCGCACTGCGACTTCAGCAGCGCGTATCCGGGATCTTTGGCCAGAAGCCGCTGCTCGTATCCGGCATACAGCCCGGCGTCATCCAGAGGCATGGCCGGTACCGCCGCGTCATCCGATGCGATCTGCAGCGTGGACGGAATGGCGATCGACTTGGTGGCCAGCAGCATACGCAGCGCTTCGGCGGCATCGCGCCCCCGGGCGCGACGCAGCAGCCAGACGGCGCGGTCGTAAAGTTTTGCCGCGGCGTCCGAAGCCGCGGAGGAAAGTTTGGCGTATTCCGGCAGCGCGGTGTCGCGGCTCCACAAGTCGTCGATCTGTGCGCGGATCGCGTCGCACTTGCGCTCCTGCTCGCGGAGTTTGCGCGAATCGGCGCCGGAAACGGCGAGTTCGCGTTCAAGCGCGGCCGCCGTCATCAGTTCGCCGGTGAGTATGCGCATGTCCGGAGAGTCCAGCCGCCGGTTGCGCCAGAACTCAAGGTCGCCGCTGGCCGAGATGTAGTTTTTGAGCAATTCGCTGTATTTTTTATCGGTCAGCAGAGACTTTTTCTCCACCCGGCTCCACAGCGCGGTGGAAAACTCCGCCGGCGGTTCGGCGGCGCCCAGCAGTCCGCCGGCCAACACCGCCAGAAAAACGATCGCAATGCGTGATTTCATGGTTACGCTCCCTGTCTTGATTCCAGAAACAAACCGATTGGTTTATACCGGGTTACTTTAATATTGAAAACCTGAAAATGCAAATCAAAAGCCGCTCAACCGGAGAACAAAATCGCGATCGGCCGGCAAAAAGTCGATCCGGCTCAATTCGCGCCGCCCTACCCAGCGGAACCGCTGCCCTTCGGCGGGAACGATCGGCTGCCCCGCCGCCAGACGGCAGCGCAGAAAACTGATCGTCACCGTTTTGTCCGGCCGGACAAATCCGGCGGAGCCGAGCGTGTCAAGCACCGTTGCATCCGCGATGGAAAGCTCCTCGCGAAGTTCTCGGCGCAGTGCCTCGGCAAAACTTTCGCCGGCCTCCAGTTTTCCACCCGGAAACTCCCATTTGCCGCACATCGCGTCGCCTGCCGGCCGGCTGCACACCAGCACATCGCCTCCCCGCTCAATCACCGCGGCGGCAACCCTGACTGTTTTTGACATATATCTCCGAATAATTTATTGACAAACCCCGCTTGAACGTCTATTTTTAATATAGCACATAAACAACCAGCGGGAAAGTCATTATGCCGATTTTTGAATATAAATGCGCCGAATGCGGCGAAAAATTTGAAAAGATAGTCCGTTCAAGTGATGAACAAACCGGCTGTCCGGCTTGTCAAAGTCACAATGTGAAGCGGCTGTTCTCCGGCTTTGCCGTCGGCGGAAGCGACAACTGCCGGAACGCCGAAAGTTGCGGACACAGCGGCAGTCACGAATGCGGCTCCTGCTGCTGCCACCACGAACATTAACCATTCAATGGAGAGTGCCAGAATCATGCGCATATTTAAGAAAATCATTTTCCCGGCCGTCGTCGCCGTCATTACCGTGCTCGCGGCCGGCTGTTCGGTGTTTTCCGGCGGCGAAAAAAGCAACAACCACCTTCAAATGCTCGATCTGGCCGACCATCTGACGAAATGCGGCATTCCGGTGACGCAGGTTCAGGCGATCAATCCGACGGTGTACGGAGCCGAAAGCGCCTGCGCCATTCAGATCGCCAACGACAAAGAGATCGGCGTCTATAAATACGACATCAACATCCACCGGATGGCCGAGGATCTGGAAAAATTCAAGCGCCGCGGCTATGCAATGACGCTCGGCCTGAAATTTCCGGTATTGGTGTACGGCTCCTTCATGCTGGTCGGAGTCGAAGTCAATGACTACCGCGACCAGATCACCGAAGCGATGAAAACCTTTTACTGATTTCAAACAGCTTACGGAAACACCTAGCCTATGGAACCCAAAGAAGCGTCTTTCTACCGGAAACTGCATACCGGCGAGTGTGAATGCGCCCTCTGCCCGCGCCGCTGCCGGGTGCGCGACGGAGAATACGGCTTCTGCCGGGTGCGCCGGAATGTCGGCGGAACGTTTTTCAGCACAAGTTACGGCAGAATAGTTGCCGCGAATGTTGACCCGATCGAGAAAAAGCCGCTGGCCGACTGGATGGCGGGAACCAATACTTTTTCGGTCGGTACTTTCGGCTGCAATCTGGACTGCCGCTGGTGTCAGAACGACACGCTTTCCCGCGGCGACTACCGCGAATTTCCCGACGCGCCGTACTACCCCCCGGAACAACTGGCGAAAGCGGCGATCCACCGCGGCTGCCCTTCAATCTCATATACTTACAACGAGCCGGCGGTGTTCGCGGAATTTGTGATTGACGCCGCCGCGGCGGCACACCGGGCCGGATTGAAGAACGTACTGGTCACCAACGGCTACGTCACCTTGGAGGCCGCGGCGGAGCTTTATCGCGATATCGACGCGGCGAATTTTGACGTCAAGGGGTTCTCCGCCGATTTTTACCGCCGCAACATCAGCGGCGAACTCGCCGCAGTGCTTGACAGTGTGAAATATTTTTTCAGTCTTGGCAAACATCTTGAACTTACCATGCTGATAATCCCCACATTGAATGACGATCTTGAAACGATAAAGCATTTCATCGATTGGGTCAAAACGGAGCTTTCCCCGGAAATTGTCCTGCACTTTTCAGCCTTCCACCCCGCCCATCGCTGCATGGAACTGCCGCCGACGCCGGCGAAAACGCTGTTTGCAATCCGCGACCTGGCCGCCGACGCCGGAATAAAACAGATCAAACTCGGAAATCTGCGCATTTCATGAACATTGAAAAACTGATCGGGCGGGAACTGATTATATCAATCGGCGGCCGCAATCAAATAATCCATTACTGCGATTCGGGCGGAGCGGACAAAAATACAATTCTGTTCGTCCACGGTCTGACGCCGTCCGGCTGGACATGCTTTGTGCCGCTGTTCCAAGAACTGCCGGACGACTTCCGCATCATTGCGCCTAACTTCTCCGAATTCGGGCGAACCGAGACAACGGACGGCTCCGAATTCACCGTTCAATACCATGCGGCCGTGCTTCAGGAGTTCATCCGGGCGCTGCGGCTGCACGACCTCACCGTCGTCGGCCACTTCACCGGCGGCGAAACGGCGCTGCTGGCGATGCAGTCGGAAAAAATCAGCCCGCTGGTGCGTCGGCTGGTACTGATCAACAGCTCCGGACTCTGCCGGAACGTGCCGGCGCCGGTGGCCGGACTGCCAGAGCTGCTGACCCGGCATAAGAATCCGGCAGTCACCGCGTATGCGCTGTTGCGCCTGACCTTTGCCGACCCCGGGAAAATCACCGATGAAATGATCGCGCGCGGTGCCGCCGCGCTCTCCGATCCGGCGACGATCGACTTTCTGGCAACGGCGGCAAAACAGTTCAAACAGCCGGACCCCATCGAATTTCAACGCGAACTCGGCAATATCGCCGTCCCGGTGCTGCTGCTCTGGGGCGGAAAAGACATCGTGACCGACTCCGGGGACGCGTTTGCCTTTCACCGACTGCTGGCCAACTCAACCGTGAGAATACTGAAGGAGTGCGGACATACGCCGCACCTTGAGGCGCCGGCGGTCACCGCCGGACTGCTGGCCGGATTCTCCGACAACACAACCGCCGGATTCGATTACGACAAAACCGTGGTTGAGCTGGAGAGCGCTCCGGCGGTCACCGCCGGAGCAAAAACACGCCGGCACAGCGACGCAACCGAACTGTTGAGGCGGCCGAAGCTGACCATGAGCCGCCTGGTCGATCACTGGACGGTCGGCACCACGGTGGTATTTCTGTTCATCAAACTGCTCCAGATGCTGAAAAAATTCGGGATGCGGGCAGAGGAAAACGGCTGGCGGGCCGCCACCGGCATATTCCTGCGCAACGAATATTCAAAATTTCTGCTCGGCACGTTCAGACTGCGCTACTACAACGCCTATATGCCGCCGGCCGACGGCGAAGAGGCGAAAAAACAGCTGATCCGCAAGCTGAGCAGCTTCCTGTGCAATCAGGGCAGCTACTACTGGGCGGTAGAGCCCGGCGTGATGAAACTGAAAAGACGGCGGGTGTTTTTTATCGACGTGGTGGAGGCCGACTACGACGAAGACGGGCGCATCGTCCGCCTGATTCCGTTTTTCGACCCGCGGCAGCAGGGTTTTCAGGCGCTGACGCCGGAAATGATCGAACGGACGATGAACCGCTTTGTCCAGGAATACAACGCGCTGCGCAGCCGCTCGGACCGGGTTCGGCCGCAGGAACTCTTTCTGCGCATGAAATTCTGGGCCGGCCGGATCAAAAATATCGGCGTCCCGGCCCGCATGGAGCTGAAAATGCTGCTTGACCGCACCATGACCGCCACCTTCATCCATTTCGATTTCAACTGTGACGAGTCGCTGCGGAAACGCCTCCGCACGCCGGATCTGAAAAAACACAAACATCCCGGCTGGGGGCTGCTGAACATCTTCTGCCGCTTCACCGCCGACCTCTCCGAAACCGACCTGTGGTTCCAGTATCACCACGTTCCGGTCGACGGCATGCCGATGCAGGAAATACTGGAAAAGCTCAAACAGGAATGGGGAACAGCCGGTGAAATAAGTTATCCGGCGCTGACCAGTCAGGAAGCGCGCCCGGAGGTAATCTACTGCGGCGACCGCATATTCCGGGCCAGACTTTTCGTCAACTTTGAACCGCTGCTTGCCCTGCGCCGCGAGCTGAACCGGCAGTACGCCACCCGGATGGAAGGCGCCGCCACCGTTGCCGGCATGATCATCTGGGGAATGATGCAGCACGAATATTTCCGGGACAACAAGTTTTTGTTTCCGGTGGATCTGACGGCTCCGGACGATCCGTCGCAAGAGCGCGAACTGTCGCTGGTGTTCATCCGGCCGTCAAAATACTGGAACGAAGGGCGCCCACTGGAATCGTTCATCCGTTTTCAGCGGGAGTTCAACCGCATGATCTGCGCAACCCGGCAGGGGCGCAGCGAAAGTTACGAACTGCTTGAGCTTTATTCAATGATCCACCCGATATTTTATTACACCGCCCGCTATCTGATGCCGGCGGCCTCGGCCGACATACTGGGAACGATGGGGCTGTCGATACTGAAAAATGCGGAAATCTTTGTCAGTCCGCTGAGCGACCTCCAGCTCAAAGGTTTTATGGCGATCGGTAATCTGACCGTGCCGACCGCGGACGGCGGAACCGCCGGAGCGGTAAGCATCTGCGCCAATCGCGAACAGATAAAATATTATATCAGGGCGATATCCGATCTGTCGGAAAAATACCGCGGATTCCTTGGCCGCAACGTCTCAACGGCCGAGTGAAATGCTTGTTTTTCATTCTGTCGCATGGTATATTAAATAATCTCAATCAACTATAGAGAGGATGCGACAATATGTCTACGATTGAAAATGTGATTTCTCATGCCATCGTCAGCTCGTTTCACGATAAACTGCTTGCGGGGTTGAATGTTGACGTTGCGATTGTCGGCGGCGGTCCGTCGGCGCTGGTGGCGGCGCACGACATGGCGAAGGCCGGGGTGAAAGTTGCGCTGTTTGAACGCAAACTGGCGCCGGGCGGCGGCACCTGGGGCGGCGGCATGCTGTTCAACGAGGTCGTAGTGCAGGAGGACGCGGTGGGGATACTTGACGATTTCGGCATCGCCCATCGCGAGATTGCCGGCCACAAAGGCTACTACACACTGGACTCGGTGGAGATGGCGTCCGGCCTGATTTACGGCGCGGTTCACTCCGGAGCGATGATTTTCAATTCCATGAGTGTTGAAGACATTGTGTTCAAGAACAATGAAGTCGGCGGCCTGGTGATAAACTGGACTCCGGTGGAACGACTGGGCATGCACGTTGACCCGCTGACGGTCTTGGCGAAAGCGGTATTGGACGGCACCGGACATCCGAGCGAGATCATGCATCTGGCGACGGAAAAAGCCGGGATTGCGCTGGACACGTCGAGTGGAAAGATACTTGGCGAGAAGCCGATGTGGGTGGACTCCGGCGAGGCTTCGACGATAGACAACACCAAGGAGTATTATCCCGGACTGTTTGCCTGCGGCATGAGTGCGAACAATGTTTCCGGTGGATATCGGATGGGGCCGATTTTTGGCGGCATGCTGATGTCCGGCCGGAAAGTTGCCGGTATGATTCTCAAAAAGCTTGGGAAATAGCTTGTAAAAAGCGGACATGTGTGTATATTAAACGCGTGTCCGTTCCGGGCGGTTAACTCAGTTGGTTAGAGTACTTGGTTTACACCCAAGTTGTCGAGGGTTCGAGTCCCCCACCGCCCACCAGTTTGCCCTAAAAACCGATAAAAGTGGACTTCCCTGCACAACAGAAAACATGGGTGGATTAACCCTCAAAAACACACAACGGCCACACAAGATAACACAGCCGTTCCACCTCACCGAAATATTTCATAAAAAAAAATCCCGCGCCTTTTCGACGCTGGACGGCAGTCACACAGAAAAGCCCCACTATTTCCGCTTTTTTTACGCATCCGAATATCCCGTATGAAACGCACTATAAAAGACGGGAATTTTTGACTTCCCCGGTCGTTTCGGAATTCGGAAAACCTGAAATACAAACATCCCCCAAAAAAACGTTCCCGCATATTGAGCGGAGAAACGAAGAAAAACGATTTGATTGGCTATGGCAATGGCTTTATGACAGCGAATAGAGGAGTACGACTGAGCAATTTTTGTGGATCGTCACGCCTAAAATCTTAAAAGATTACGGTTTATCTGCAAATAAACGCTTGACAAAATACCTCTAATAAAGCGTAAAGGAGCTGTGGGTTATGTCAAGGATCGTCGAAGAAGCCAATATAATAGACTCCGCCTTGTTTACTTTGGGAATACTGTTCCGATATCAAGATTGTATCAGGCTTTGTGCCTACCGACTTGTATCCGCTTGCTGCTGAACGCTGTATACAAAAATGGCGGAGAGGGCGAGATTTGAACTCGCGGTAGAGTTACCCCTACGACGGTTTAGCAAACCGTTGCTTTCGACCACTCAGCCACCTCTCCGCACCAATGATGCGTGTTGCTATTAACATAGCCCGTTTTTTTGATTCATCAAGTTCAAAATACTACTTTTTTGTGTTTTTTTGCTTTTTCATTTCAAGCCAGCCGGTCGCCGGACAAAATTTTCCGGCGGCGAGATAACGCCCCACCGCGTCGCGCAGCGACACTCCGGTTGACCGAAACCCCGTGACCGGCGAAAATTTGCCGTTCGCGCCAATCGCGGCAAAACTCGTAAACGCAACAACATATTTCTCCCGGATCGGAAATATCTGCGTTATTTTCAACTCGCCGTCAGCCATAACCCGCACCCCGTCCACACTCAGCGAATACGGCGCGTCGCCAAACTCGTTCAAATGCTCCTGAAGCACCGCCGTCAATTCCGCGCCGGTCAGCTCCGCAACTCCGACTTCATCACTGTAGGGAAACATCCCGAACAACACCCGCTCCGTCACCCGCGCCGGATAATCCAAGCCGCCGGCGCGTCCGCCATAGAACGCCGCGTCCGCTCCGGTCAGATCGCGCATCGCCGCCGCCGCGGTCCAGCATAGAAGATTGTTCGCAGTGCGCCGAACCGGAGTTATCAGCCGGGTCGGCAATTCAACAACAAGTTTCGACTCGTCCGTCACCGGCGGCGCCGCCGGCAATCCGACCAGACGCCCGGAAATCTGCGTCACCCGGCCGGACGCATCGTCAACCTCGATTCTGACCACGCCAAGCCACCCGGCATGACTCCCCGCCTGCGCGTAAAAAACATTGGCCGACGCCTCCCCCGGCTCTTCCTGATGCGTATGGCCGCCCAGCACCAGATCGATGTCCGGAAACTGTGCGGCAAGCGCCCAAAGGCTCCCGGTCCGGTCATAATTCCCCGCGTGCCGCGCCAAAATGATTACCGCAGCGCCAGCCGCCTTAACCTCCGGCACGATCCGGGCCAACGCCGCCGCTTCCGATTCGCAGTCTACGCTGAATCCGGGATGGTATGACCGCACGTTCTGATCCTCGCGCCCCATGCCGATCACCGCGACTTTCACACCGTCAAACTCAAACATCCGCCAAGCGGCGGACGGCTTGCCGTTCAATTTCCAATTCCCGGCCAAGGCCGCGCCGCGAAACTCCTTCACCCGGGACAGATACGTCTCAAGTCCGAAGTCCAGATCGTGATTACCGGCCGTCCACACGTCGAATCCCAGCGCGTTCAACGCGGCCACCGCCGCCGCACCGCGGTCAGTCTGCGCGTCATAAGTGCCCTGAATCAAATCGCCGCAGTCGATAATCAACGTTTTCCCGGGAACCGTATTGGCGGCGAACACCGAAGCGGTCTCCGGCGTCGCCGACAGTGCGCCGTGGGTGTCGGTGGTGTGCAGCACCGTTATCTCCGCGCCGGACAACAGAACCGACGCGAAAAACGTCCAGATGATATTGATGTTTCTCATATTGCTTATTAATTGAACGCATTTTTGCATTTTTACCAGAAAAAACCGTTTTTTTCACAACAAAATCTTGAATATTGTGAAAATCAGGTAATATTAAAAGCACCAATATGATTTGCAAGCAAAACAAAATTAACATAGCGAGGTAATAAAATGTCACAACATCCGAGTCTGCGGGTCGGCGGCAAGATCCGCAAGAAGCGCAACGTCATGAAGCGTTATGAGCGCATCGATATGCTCCGCGCCGACAAACGAATCGCCGAGGAAAAATTCTTCGGTCTTCCCAAAACCAAGCCGATCGACTGAGTGAACAAGGCGGAAAGCAGCGGAGCCGGGGTGACCATGGTTCCGCTGTTTTATTTTATACATCCGGGATTTGAGAACCGCCGGACGGTCAGACAAATGTCTGCCGAGCGGGGTGCGGGGGTTGTCAGCATGGAAACGGAGTGCGACGGATGACGGGTGCAACCACCGCTGCTCCGGTTATGCCGGACGGTTTTTCCACGCTGTCGCCGGAAGCGGTGGTGGCGGCGGCGGAGACCGCGCTGGGCTGTCGCTTCATGCCGGTGACCATCCCGTTTCCAAGCTACATCAACCGGGTTTACGAACTGCGCAAAATTGACGGCACTGCGGTGGTGGCAAAGTTCTACCGGCCAGGACGCTGGAGCAAGGCGGCGCTCGCCGAAGAGCACGAGTTCATGGCCGCCTGCGTTGCCGACGAGCTGCCGGTGGTGGCGCCGCTTGAACTGAAATCCGGCGGAACGCTCGGTGAATGCGCGGAGGGCATTTGGTTTGCCCTGTATCCCAAGAAAGCCGGGAGAAGATTCGAGCCGGAAACGCCGGAAAACTGGCGGCGGCTCGGCCGGCTTGTCGCCAGACTGCATCTGGCCGGCGAAAAACTGCCGCAGGTGGCGAACCGTCCGGTGCTGACACCGGAACGCTCCACCCGCGCGGCGCTGAACGATCTGCTGGCCATGCCGTTTATTCCGGTCCGGGTCAAAAACGAGCTGGAAAGAATCGCGCTGGAACTGATTGAGACTGCTTCGCCGGAAATGGAAGGCGTTGAACTTCTGGCGGTTCACGGCGATCTGCACTCCGGAAACATTATCGACCGGCCCGGCGAAGGCCTGACGCTGATCGACTTCGATGACATGGCCGTGGCTCCTGCGGCGCAGGATCTTTGGATGCTGCTGCCGGACAGCGCCTTTAAATGCGGAGCCGAACTTGAGCGGCTGACCGCCGGATACCGCGAACTGCGCGAGCTTGACGCCGCCGAACCAGAGTTGCTGGAAAGTCTGCGGGCCATGCGGATGTTTTATTATCTTGACTGGTGCGCCAAACAGAAAAAAGACTTTATGTTCGACCGCGTATATCCCGACTGGGGAACGCCGGAGTTCTGGCGCAATGAACTCTCCGAACTTGCCGCGCAGCTGCATCTGCTGGCGGACGGTCCGGACGATGACGGAAAATGCGGCGAAGCCGGAGACGATGACGAAGACGACGGAGAAACATCATGGCTGATCTGAAAATTAAAACCGCCTACTTCGGCGGCAGCTTCGACCCGCCGCACGCCGGACATATTGCGCTGGCGGACGCCGCCGTCGCCGCCGGACTTGCCGACGAAGTGTGGCTGGCTCCGGCATGGGTGCCGCCGCACAAACACCGCAGGCTGTCGCCGTTCTCCGACCGTTTGCGCATGACGGAGCTGGCGTGCGAAGGCCATGCCGGACTCCGCGTCTGCGCCGACGAATCCGAGTTTGCCCTCGCCCCCTCGTACACCATCGACGTATTGGCAAAATTGGAGGAAAAATATCCCTCCCGCCGTTTTCTGCTGCTGATCGGCGGCGACATGCTCGCCACGTTTCATCAGTGGCACCGTGCTAAAGAGCTGCTGGCGAAGTATCCGGTGGTGTCATATCCGCGCCCCGGCGAACCGGACAGTGCCGCCGAGCTGCGCAAACACTGGAGCGCGGAGGAAACCGAAAAACTGCGCTCCGGGCTGCTCGCCGCCGTGCCGCTGTTCGATATTTCTTCGACAAAAATCAGACGCGGTCTGGAAAAAGGCCAAAACACGGACAATAGTATTAATACAGAAGTTTTTGAATATATAATGAAGTCCGGTTTATACCGGAAAAAAGGAGATAAAATTGACTGAATCACTTGAAAGCAAACGTCTGCTGCTGGCGGAGACCTGTAAACTGCTGGCGGAGGAGCGAAAGGCGGAAAACATCGTAATCATGGAGGTCGGAGCGATCACTTTCATCGCTGACTATTTCGTGATCTGTTCGGCCAATTCCACCACGCAGCTGGCCGCGATCCAGAGCCATGTCGAGCGCGGAGTGCGCGAACGGCTTCAGGCCAGGCCTCTGTCGGTTGAAGGCGAAGCGGCGTCCGGCTGGGTGCTGATCGACTTCGGCACGGTGCTTGTCCACGTCATGACTCCGGAAATCCGCGACCGCTATCAGCTGGAAAAGCTGTGGGGCGACGCGCCGACCGACGAGGCCAGACAGACCATTGAAGCCATGCGGCCGGAAAACTGAGGTAGCCATTCTGCGCAATGTTTCCCGAATGGAATGAATATGACTGGGAACGCGAGATAAAACGCGACGAATTGAGAATCGACGGATACTTCAAAACCCTGCCGCGCTATCTTGATATGCCCGGAGAGGACGAGGCGATTTACCGCAAACTTCAGGCGCAAAAAGAATTGGCCCCTGCTCACGGCGGAAACTGGCAGTTGCCGGCGCCGGGGCGCTGGGAGGGCGATGACGACGAAACCGACGCCATGAACGAGGACGAAATCGCCGCCGATCTCCGGTCACGCTCCGGTTTTGAACTTTTCGCCAGAGCGGAGCGGGCGGTGCGCGAATGGAATGCGGTCAGCGTGCTGACGCTGCCGGTGGAGCAGTCGCTGCACACTGCGGCGCTCTACGGCAAGATGCTGTCGCGCATTTACAATCTGCTTGAGCTTGACGGCG
The DNA here is from genome assembly GCA_028709805.1 of Victivallaceae bacterium. GTDB lineage: Bacteria > Verrucomicrobiota > Lentisphaeria > Victivallales > Victivallaceae > CALXXL01. The sequence continues at coordinate 93,860 of JAQUTL010000002.1, read as the reverse complement.
ACGACGGCGCGGCCGGATTAAAGAAAGCGCTGCTGCGGAGGATTGTCGTCGATGCCGGAACTATCGCCGGAAATGTGCGCGAACAGCTGCCGGACCATCCCGCCATCGTCAACGACGCGCAGATGCTGCGGGAACTCGCCCTCAAATATCTGTTCGCTGTCGGCGGCAAAAACTGATTTTCAAAGCGTTTTTATCGCTCGCCAACCGCGTTTATTCGTTGTCGGAGGGAATGACGGTTTCGCCCTCAGGCAACGTTCCGTCGGCGTGAAACCATTGAACGGCGCAGGGGGGAACTCCGGTTGAAGCAGCGGAAGTTTCCACGGTGTAAAACTCATTCGGCGCCGGCGTGTTCCGTTTTGCCGCAACATGGCCGTCATTGAACAGGACGTTGACCGACTCGTAATTATGGGCGGTGATCGGGTCGCCGGTACCGGAAATGCAGCAGAAATCCATTACCAGAGCTTTGCCGGAATTGTCGATATGATTTTTTTTTGCCATAAAGCCGGCGTCGGTTTCGCGGTAAAGATAGGCGGTCTGGGCGACGCCGCCGGAAAGCCAGGCGCTGCGGACATACTCCGGCGACCGCGAAATACCGGCCGGACAGCCGAACATTTCCGGAGCTATTCCGTATTTCTCGATCAGTTTACCCAACCCGAACGTAATTCCGCCGCGCATCCGGACAATCGGCAGACTGCTGCCCCAGTAACGGTTCCATGTGTCGGGAATGAAGTCGCGGTTGTCTCCGGCGTAGAGGTCGATTGCCAGCCCGATCTGCCGTAAATTGGCGGCGCAGGACGCGCGCAGCGCCATCGACCGCGCACGGGAGAGCGCCGGCAGCAGCATTGACGCCAGCACCGCGATCACTCCCATGGAGACCAGCAGTTCCACCAGTGTGAATCTCAGCGGCTCGCGCGGCGACCGCTTCAGACACAGCAAATGGACGGTGACGCATATGCCGACCAGCACAAGTCCGCCCCGATACCACGGATTGTCCCATATCAATGCGGACGCCATCAACGCCGCCCACAAAAACAGCAGACTGTTGCGGATTATCGAGCACGGCACGCCGGAGCCGGAACGGTAATTCTCAATATATGAGTCAAGATACCGATTCGAGCGCAGCCACCGGTAGAAACGGGGCGAACTGCGCCCGAAGCAGAATGCCGCGGCAAGCATGAACGGCGTGGTCGGCATGACCGGCAGAAAAATCCCGATCACACCGAGCGTCACGCACAGCCAGCCGAGGCAGAACCAGAGTCTTTTCATTAATTATCCGGCGAAAGGCGTTGCGGCCGCCCGGTCGCGCTGGCTCATCGCCGCCAGTTTCCTTACTTTATCAGGATCGATATTGACAGCTTCGGCGACCCGCAGTCCGTAGTCCGGGTCGGCCTTGTAAAACAACGCGGCCTGACGGCAGCGCAGATTTTCAGCGGCGCCGCCGAGACTTTCCGCAATGTTGGAGATCAGATGCGCCCGGCCGACATCGTCCAGGACCCTGCGGTAAAGTTCGCCCGGCTGAATGAAATCGACCTCCTCGCCCTCCTGGGTGTGCCGGTCGATCACCGCCTGAATCTCAAGGGCGGGCGGCGCTTCGACCGTTGAATCCGGCACCGCCGAGCCAAGCGAGTTCGGCCAGTAGTTCGGTCCGCCGACGGACTGATGCTGGCTCATGCCGTCACGCTGATTGGTGTGCAACTGACAGCGCGGCATGTTGACCGGTATCTGCTGGAAATTGGCTCCGAGCCGCCAGCGCTGGGTGTCGCCGTAGGCGAAGAGCCGCCCCTGAAGCAGCTTGTCCGGCGACGGGCCGACGCCGGGAACAAAATTGCCGGGACAGAACGCGATCTGCTCGACTTCGGCAAAATAATTTGTCGGATTGCGGTTCAGCACCATCTTCCCCAGTTCGATCAGCGGAAAGTCCGAATGATACCACACTTTGGTAACGTCGAACGGGTCGAATTTATAGCTCTTCGCCTGCTCCGGCGTCATGATCTGCACATAAAGCGTCCATGACGGATAGTTGCCGGCGGCAATCGCGTCATGCAGGTCGCGGGTGGCGTGGTCGGGATCGGTGGAGGCAAGCCGGTGCGCCTCGGCCGAAGTAAGCGTGTGAAAGCCGAGGTCGGCCTTGAAGTGATACTTGATCCAGAAGTGTTCGCCGCGCTTGTTGTACCACATGAAAGTGTGACTGGAATGCCCGTCATTCTCCCGATAGTTCTTAGGCGTGCCGCGGTCGGAAAACAGAATGGTGACCTGATGCAGCGACTCCGGTGTAAGCGAAAGGAAATCCCACACCATGTTCGGGTCCGGCAGATTGGTGGCAGGGTTGCGCTTCTGGGTGTGGATAAAGTCGGGAAACTTGATCGCGTCGCGGATGAAAAACACCGGAGTGTTGTTGCCGACAATATCGTAGTTGCCGTCCCCGGTGTAAAGTTTGACGGCAAAACCGCGCGGATCACGGGCAGAGTCGGCCGAACCGCGCTCGCCGCCGACCGTGGAGAAGCGAACCGCCAACTCGGTGCGTTTGCCGACTTCACCGAACAATTTTGCACAGGTGTAGCGGCTGAGATCGCGTGTCACCTCAAAATAACCGAACGCTCCCGCGCCTTTGGCATGCACCACGCGTTCAGGAATACGTTCGCGGTCAAAATGCGCAAGCTTTTCGATCAGGTGCTGATCCTGAAGAAGAGTGTATGACCCCTTCTCTCCGGTGGTGATGCTGGCCTGATCGTTCTGAACCGGAATCCCGGCCGCCGTTGTCAATCTGTCCTTGTTCGCCATAACCCGGCTCCTTAGTTTACAGACTTCTGGAAAAAATCATACCGCATCATGACGCGCCGTCACGCCGCCATCATGAACAATCACTCCGCAATATAGATGAATTCGCCGTCAAGCGGCGGAATCACCGTTGAAAAATCCATCCTGCCGTCCGCAATCGCAACCGCCGCGTCATGCCAGACGCCATCTGCTCCGGCGCGACGCACCCTCCCGACCACGCCGGACGGCAGAAGCAGCGAAACTCCCTCCGCCGGATCAAGACAGGGATTGACCACGCCGGCGAACCATCCCCGCCCGCTCCGAACCAGATAAGCCAGCAGCGGAGCGCCGAGCGCACAGACAACATCTTCCGGCGACAGTCGCTTAAACACCTCCAGCATAAACTCCTGCCGGAAGACCGAAAAATAGGCCATGAAGAACTGTGCTCCGCCGACCGGATACGCCATGGCCGCCACTTTTCCGCCGAGCCGGTTTTTATACAGCACCATTCCAGGCGCCAGAACCGATCCGTCAAAGCGGTGTATCCTCGACACGGATTCCGCCGTCTTTTCCGGCGTCATCCTGAGGATGCGGGTCGAGCAGCGCTGGGCGCACATCCGCCGGCCGGCCGATGTCTCCTCATAGGCGAATCCGGACTCCTCCTGGAATATCCAGTCGCAGGAGGAAACGCCGATCAGACCGCCAAGTGAACGTTCGACCATGATTGCGGCAGTCTCCGCATCGATCAGACAAGGTGAGGAAAAAACCATCCGCAACTCGTCGTCGGACAATGCGCGGACCGTCTGCCCGCACAGCGCGGTCAGCCTCCCGGCCGTCGGCGCGGTGACAAAACGAATGGAAAATCCCAGCGTGGTCAACGTGTCGCCAAGCTGCGCGGCATTGCCGTAAAGCTCGGTCATCGAGCGGCCGGAGCCGGTGTGAACCGTCTCGGAAAAATTCGGCTTGAACAGAACATCAATCCCGATTGAGTCGCGGTCATCCAATTTAAGCGCTGTCACCAGATTCAGCCTCGGTTTGATTTTTTCAAGCATGCCGCCGAACCCCGGATCAAGCGCGATTCCATTGCCCATCATGTCGTAATGATTTATGGTGATGCCGGACGACCCGTAACAGACACTGGTCAATATCTCCCACGCCGAATACGCGGCGCTCTTGCTGTAGCGGCCGCAGCGCGGCGAATTCTCCAGCTCAGGATAAATCTTCAGCGGACGGTCGTAGTTTGCAATGGTGAGCCGGGTGACCGACGGCAGCGTCTGCAGCGCCCTCCCCTCCGTGTACGGCGGCAGATGCGGACGGCACAGGAAATCGCCGGACGGTGCAAAGGCATGCTGCAACGCCTTCCAGTCCCGCCCTTCCGACGCGTGCACGTCGGGAGACGAGCTCATCAGCGCCAGTTTGACAGCGGACGGCACCGCCGCGCGCAGCCGCCGCGCCGGTTCAAGCAGCGACTCCCGGCAGACCCGAAGCCACAGTTTGCGCCACGGATGCGGCTCGCCCGGCGCCAGAATATTCTTCAATATTTCCTCCCGCGTCACCGTTTCAACTCCGGCAAGCCGGGCGAATTTTTCCAGATGCAGACGGCAGAAACAGCCGCCGTAATTCATCGACGCCTCATGATTGTGAAGCCGCCAGTCGTCTTCAATCCAGATTGCCTCCGGTTCAAGCCGCCCGGCGATCCGGGCAAATTCGCGGCACAGCCAATCCTGCCATTTTGAACACAGCGGACACGCGGTTATATCCGACACCGCGCCGGTCTCGCCGACCATCGGAGTGAAGTCGCGCCCGACCTCACCGAATGAGCGGCCGCGCGCCAGATGCACCAGCGTCGTCCACGGGTTGACGCTGACGGCTATCCCCTTTTCCCGCAGCGCCGCCGCAGTCGCTTCGGCCGATTCGAGCCAAACTTCAAGTTCCGCGTCATCCAGCCAGCCGCGGAACAGCTCCTCGGGATTAAGGAACAGCATGACTTCGTCGATCGCGCTGCTCACACAGAAGTCAGCCAGTTCGTCCCGGCGTTCGATTTCCCGGAATCCCGGATCAATGTAATATCTCAAAATATATCTGTACATATCGCTTCAAGCTCCTTTTTAACTCAATATATCCCGGTTTTAATCTGATGCAATTTGAAAAAGCGGAGGAACGAATTATATTTTTAAAAAAATAAGGATCGCATTATGGATTTTGACCGTTCATACCTGCTTTGCAGCCCGGCCGCCCGCGATATTTTTTCATCCATTGCCGCGCTGCCGATCATTGATCCGCACAATCACGCCGACGCCGCCGCGATCGCCGCCGACCGGCCGCCGGCCGATCTGTGGGAACTGGTCGGCGCGACCGACCATTACGTCTGGGAGCTGGAACGCAAATGCTCCGTTCCTGAAGAGTTCATCACCGGCGACCGCCCGCCGCGGGACAAATTCCGGGCCTTGGCCGCCGTATTCCCGCTCTTCGCCGGCAATCCGGTTTATGACTGGACGGTTCTTGACCTGCGCCGCCACCTGAATACCGATCTGCCGCTGAACGGCTCCACCTGCGATGAAATCTGGAAGCTTGCCGCAAAGAGCGATCTGCGGCCGTCAAAACTGCTGGCCGGCGTCGAAACGATGTGTACCACCGACGACCCGGCCGATACGCTCGAATCCCATGCCGCCGTTTCCGGCGGACGCATCCGCCCCACCTGGCGCCCGGACAAATATCTCAACGTCGGGGCAAACGGGTGGTGCGAACAGCTTGAACGGCTCGGCAAACGCTTTAATATCTCCATCGATTCATTTTCAGCGCTCGCTGAAGCGCTGCTGCTCTCGCACCGGTTTTTCGCGTCGCGCGGCTGCGTGGCTTCCGATCACGGACTCACCGTTGTTCCGGCGGCCGAGCCGGATTGCGCCGCGGCCAACGGTGTGCTGTGCAAAGCCATTGCCGGCCGGCACGTCAGCCCCGCGGAGGCTGAACTGTTCGCCGCCACGCTGCTCGACTTCTGCCTGCAACTCAACGTTGAAACAAACTGGACAACCCAGCTGCACATCGGCGCTGAACGCAACGTGCGCAAAACTCTGTTCGACCGGCTCGGCCCGGACGCCGGAGGCGACAGCGGCAACTTCGCCGTGCCGCTGTTTCCGGCACTGCCGAAACTGCTCAACCGGTTCGACTCGCAGCTGAAATTCGTATTGTACTGCCTTGACCCGGCTCATTACTCCACCCTGTCCGGTCTGGCGCGCGACTTCGGAGCCAACGTGCGCACCGGCGCGGCATGGTGGCTGTGCGACTCGCCGGCCGGCATCCGCCGTCAACTGGAGACCGCCGCCGACATCGAACTGCTGTCTCAACATCCCGGAATGGTGTCCGATTCGCGCAAACTGCTCAGCTTCCGGTCGCGTTTCGAGCTGTTCCGCCGGGCGCTGGCCGACCTCCTCGGCGAACTGGTCGAAAAACGCCGCATCCCGGCCGGCGCGGCGCTTGACATCGCCCGGCGGGTCGCCTATGACAATCCGCGCGAATTTTATTTCGGAGGCGTGACCACGCAATAATCCGCACGGCCGAAACCGCCATTCTCCGGGAACAAACGGAGCAAAATAAAAAAGGACACGCGCTGAAAAACGCGTGTCCTTTTTTTGAGTCAGCATTCCCCGGCGCGGCCAAAGCGGCACCGGAACGCCGCATCAGTAATCGTATATCTTGTTGCGATTGCGCCGCCGCTCAAGTTCACTTAGGATGATCTTGCGCATACGCATGTGCTTCGGAGTAACCTCCAGAAACTCGTCGTCGTCGATGTACTCCAGCGCCTGCTCCAGACTCATCAGCGCCGCCGGAATGATCTTCAACGCCTTGTCGCTGCCGGAGGCGCGCATGTTGGTCAGCTGTTTGGCGCGCTGAACGTTGATCATCAGATCGCCCTCCTTGCAGTGTTCGCCAACAACCATTCCCTCGTAGCATTCGTCATTCGGGTTGATGAAGAACGTGCCGCGCGGCTGAAGCGCATCAATGGCGTAGGCCATCGCCTTGCCCGGAAACATTGAGATCAATACGCCGTTTGAACGCGACGGTATCTCGCCTTTGTAGGGTTCGTAATGCGAAAACCGGCTGGCCACCACCGCCTCGCCGCCGGACAATGTGAGTGCCCGCGAGCGCAATCCAATCAAACCGCGGGTCGGAATCGAAAACTCCAGCATCTGTCTGGCGCCGCGACTTTCCATCTTCAGCATCTCGCCGCGCCGCTGGCCGACCAGTTCGATGATCTTTCCGGCGTATTCATCCGGCACGTCCACATCAAGCTGTTCGATCGGTTCCTGCTTTACGCCGTCAACCTCCTTGAAAATGACGTGCGGCCGGGCCACACTCATCTCATACCCCTCGCGCCGCATATTCTCGATCAGGATCGAAAGATGCAGCACGCCGCGGCCGGAGACTTTGAACGCATCGCCGCCGAACTCCTCGACCCGCAATGCAACGTCACGCTCGGTCTCAGCGAACAGCCGTTCGCGCAAATGGCGGCTGGAAACATATTTTCCGTCCTGCCCGAACAGCGGAGAATCGTTCACCCGGAACAGCATGCTGATCGTCGGCTCGTCCACCGCGATCACCGGCATCTGCTCAGGATGCTCCGGATCGGTGACAGTGTCGGAAATATCGATGTCGGAAATGCCGACGATCGCGCAGAGGTCGCCGCAGGCCACGCAGTCGGTCTCCTTCCGGGTGATACCCTCGAAGGTGAGCAGCTGTTTGATCGCCGCCGGTTCCATATGGCCGTCGCGCTTGATAATGGCGAGCGGCCGGCCGATCCGGAGGTCGCCGCGATAAACACGGCCGATACCGATCCGGCCGACATAATCGGAATAGTCGAGCGTGGCTACCTGCGCAAGCACCGGGCCTTCGACCCGGGGCGGCGCCGGAATATATTCGAGTATCGCGTCCATCAGCGGCAGAATCGAATCGCGCTTGTCGGCCAGATCGCGCACGCACCAGCCGTCGCGGCCGGAAGCGTAAAGGACGGGGAAGTCAAGCTGCTCGTCGCTGGCGTCAAGCTCGCAAAAAAGGTCGAACACCTTGTTGACGATTTCCTGCGGACGGGCGTCCGGCTTGTCGATTTTGTTGATGACCACCACCGGGCGGAGGTTGAGTTTCAACGCTTTGCTCAAAACGAAGCGCGTCTGGGGCATCGGCCCCTCGGCGGCGTCAACCAGCAGCAGCACGCCGTCGGCCAGCTTGAGCACGCGCTCCACCTGACCGCCGAAATCGCTGTGTCCGGGAGTGTCGATCACATTGATCTTCACATTCTTGTAATGGATGCTGATGTTTTTCGCCAGAATGGTGATGCCGCGTTCACGTTCGATGTCGTTGCTGTCCAGAAAACATTCAGCGACTTCCTGATTGCGGCGGAACACCTGTGCCTGCTTTAAGATCTGATCGACCAAGGTTGTCTTGCCGTGGTCAACGTGGGCGATGATCGCAATATTGCGGATTTCCTGCATATAATTCCCTCATGAAATGATAGGTATTTAATATACCTTCAAAACATGAATTATCAATCGGTTCCGCTCTATTTTCGCTAAAAAAAACTTATGCGGCGTCCGCCAACGTCTCCGAGCTGCCGTTTTCGCCGGCCCCGGAAGGCTGCGCAACGGAAGATGACGCTTTGTCGCGAACGTAGAAAATATCATAAACCCGGCGTTCGCCGGCATGGTCGAACGCGCGGTTGTCGCTCGGATAATTGAACACGCCGTGCCGGACCGTCCACATGGTGGTGGAGCCGCCGCCGTCCATATTTATGGCGAAGACGCAGCCGAGACGCTGCATGTAGTCGGCCAGATCGTAGCAGGAAACACCGGTGGCGTGACCGGCGGCGCGGCCGTCGAAGGTCACCAGATACAGCACGTTTCCGGCGGTGACGCCGATCGCGGTGCGGTTGTGACGGCCCGGAACGTGGTCGTAGGAGCCGATCCCGTCATATATCCCGCCGTTCCAGACCAGAAGCGGAAACCCCGCGCGGAAATTATCGCAGCCGTTCACCGCCTCGTCACCCGGCTTGAAAAACGAGACGGCGCTGCCGGAAAATCCGATCAATCCGCCGGAGCCGTTGCCGACATCCGAGGTGGACTCAACTTCACCGCCGTGTTTGAGCGCTCCGGCCGGAGAGGACGGATCGACCATATTGAAATATCCGAAATTCACCGCGGCCAGAGCATTGTCGCGTTCGGCCATTTTGCTCACGGTCATCCGGGTCTTGTTGTCGCAGACGCCGACGCCGATCTCCACCGCCGGATCGCTCAGGTCGGCGGCGACCAGCGAAACCACCTGAGGCCCGCCGTACAAATCGGAATATTCATATTGATAAGCCGCCACGCCGCCGGAAAGCCGCTCGGAAACAATTTTATCCGGCGAACTGAAAACGTCCGCCTCCGCCGCGCCGTAAACGCCGGAAAATACCAAAAAAGCCGCGAAAAATCCAATCAGTCTATACATGTTCATCGGGTGGTCTCCGTAGTTGTTTATCACAAACTTAGCCCGTGAAATACGATTTTTCAAGCACGACGGCTTGATTTTTTGCATTTAACAGGATATTGTTCGTCCAGCATCATGATAAACCAGCGAAGAAAGCCATTTGAAATGAACAACGCCGGCCGTTTCCTGCGCGCCGTTGCCGTCGCCGCCGCTCTATTGGTGGCGGCCGCCGGATGCGCCTCCAGTGAACGAATGACCAGAATAACGGACAGCTACAAGGTTCCGCACTCATCACGGCTCTCCGGCGCGCGCTGGGACCGCGGCGATGACAACGGGTTCACCGGCACGCAAATCAACGTCTGGCCGCTCTTCGCCCGCAGCAACAACTATTATTCCGCCCTGTGGCCGATGTTCGACTGCGACCGCTACGGCATGGCCGTCCGCCCGTTTTTCAATCAGGAGGGTGACGAGTACGCGGTTCTGTTTCCGCTCTGTGCATGGAACCCGGTCAACGGCGACGGCTGGGCGCTGAACACCTACTGGAACAAAACTCGCTTCGGCTGTTTTCCGCTGTTTCATTCCGGATCGGAAATCGACTGGGTTTTCCCCGGCGTGTTCTGGAATAAATACACCGGACTCGGCGGCGTGCTGCCGGCGCTCACGTTCTGGGGCAGAGACGACGACCGCGACCGCTGGTTTGTGTCGCCGCTCGGCGGCGGCATGTTTTCCGGCAATCCGGAAAAAAACTGGTGGATGGCGCTCAACACCTACGGCGACAGCGACAACTTCGGCTGTTTTCCGCTGTTTCACTCCGGCCCCAAACTCAACTATGTGCCGCCCGGCATATTCTGGCTTAAAGACAACCGCGGCGGTCTGGTGCTGCCGGCGCTCACGTTCTGGGACAACAAAGCCATAACCTCGCTCCCGCTGATGACCCAGTATCAATGGGACGGAGATTTTTTCTCGCTGCCGCTGCTCACGCTTTACGAGAATAAAAAATTTTTCTCGCTGCCGCTGCTCACCTTTGCCGGCAAAACAAACCGTTCGGACTGGTTCTGGACGCCGCTGGCCGGCGGAACCACCCACGCAACAAAACCGGAATACGCCTGGTGGTCGGCGCTGAATTTCTACCGCATCGACACCGGATTCGGCCTGATTCCGCTGTTTGCCTGGAATGACGACGGTGAAGACCGTATTTTGTGGATACTGCCATTTCTCATCAACTCGTCGCGCTCCGCCGAAATTTACAACAATTCGTTCCGCTTCCTGTTCCTGCCGCTCTGGGGCGAACGGCGCAAGCCGGTGTTTGAGTCGGGCGATTCGCTTGAAGTGCTCGACTGGGCGTGGCAATCCGAAGCCGGCCGGAAGAACGCCTCGGCCATGGCCGGCTATACCGGAGACGTCAATGACCGGACGGCGCTGACACGGTTCCTGCGCGAAAAATATCCGGAATCGGTAACAATGGCGGAATCATCGACCTACGGATTTCCCCTGCTGTTTGAATGCAAATTCGCCGGTGAATACGACCAAGGTCCGTCTCCGTTCGGCCTTCTGTTTTCATATAAAACAACGAGCGGCACAGTCCGGGAATTTACTTTCCTGACCCAAATGTTTTTCGAGAGTTCCAAAAGCAGTTATCATGAAAGATTGTCGATGCTGCTTTCGCTGGTCAAAATCAGCCGGCACAGCACCGTCCGGCCGAAATTCGACCCGGCGGACAACGCGCTGAGTCTGGCCGAATCCAGACTGATGCACCTGACGATCAACGCAGAAGCGCCGGACAATGATATTTCGCTGAACAAACATCTGGCGGACGCCCGGGATTGCGGCATTGACCTGCCGGAGAATCCGGACTGGAAAACCGTCCGCGCCGCCAGACTTGAATACCAGCGCGACCACCGCCCGGACGACACGCCGCCGCCGCTTGACTATCAGGAATGGCGGGTGTTCTGGCTGCTTGCGTCGGGCGAAAGCACGCCGGAATGGGCGGATGGACAAGTGCTCTGGCAGCTCTGGAACTATAAGCGCCGCGGCAGCCGGAGCCGAACCAGAATATTCCCATTCATCACCATCCGCGAAGAAAGCGGAGAGTGCGAATATTCATGGATATGGAATAAATTCATCAGCGTAAAGTCGGACGCCGAAGACCGGCTCTCCGGCCGCATCCTCTTCATCCCGTGGTAGAAATTGGAAAAATGGAAATCGACCGCCTGACAATTCAGCATCTGGACGACGTGATGGACATTCAGCGGGAATGCTATTATGCCATCGTGCCGGAGTCGCGCGCGGCGATGGGCCGCAAGATCGAGCTGTGTCCGGACGGCTGTTTCGGCGCCTTCGACAACGGCCGCGCGCTCGGCTACGTCCTCAGCCACCCGTGGACTTTCGGTGAAACGCCGCAACTCGACGAGGTGATCGCCGAACTCCCGGAAAACGCCGACTCGTGGTATCTGCATGACATCGCGTTGAAAAAAGAACTGCGCGGCACCGGCGCGGCGCGGCTGCTGGTACAAAAAATTCTGGAGACGGCCGCCGAAAACAACTTTCGCCGCGCGCACATCGTGTCGATTCAAGGCTCATGCGACTTTTTCGCCGCACTCGGATTCGTCCCGGCCGACTTCAAACCCGACGAATGCTATGGCGAAAATGCGAAAATAATGTTTGCAAATCTGCCGTAAATCGCTTGACAGACATAATTAATCTGCTATTTTATTTCCCCAGAGGAGAGAAATTGCGATGGCGTCTAAGGCGTTGGCATCATTGTGTCTATGCGCTTTGTTCGCCGGCTGCCGCGTATTCGATCCACCGGAGTACACGGCCAAGCGAACGGTGACATTGCTGCAGAACACCGGCAATTACGACCTCCTGAGCGATATTCAGGAACTGTCGCTCGGGCGGGCGGTGGATATTTCTTTGCAGAACAACCCGGACTATCGCGCCGCGTTTCTGGCGGTGGACGCCGCCCGCATGGCCTATTATCAGACGCTGGCCGCCTATCTTCCGGAGGTGTCGGGCAACGGAGTCATCTCGCAGTCGCTGACCAAATCCACCGGACTGGTCAACCCGCCGGACACCGTCGTTCCATATGACAACAATTTTTCCGGTTCGATCGGCCTCCGGGCCGGCTATCTGGTGTTCGACGGCTTTGCTCGTGAACTCAACATGCTGGCGGCAAAGCAGGAGGAACTTTCGCAGGAGGATATCAGGCTGAACGTGGAACGGCTGCTGCGCCGCAGCGTCTCCTACGCGTACTGGGACGTGCTGCTGGCCAAAGCCCAGCAGGAAATCGCCGCCGGAGACATTGTTTATCAGAACTCCAATCTGGCGCAGGCCGAAGTGCGCTACCGCGCCGGACACATCTCGAAAAGCGAATTTCTTAACTTCAAGATCATGCTGATCGACGCGCAGGCGCTGCTGACCAAAGCCAATGAACAATACAACATCGCCGTCTACGCGCTGGCCTGTCTGATGGGCTACCCGTCCGGAACGCTGCCGGAAAGCCTGACGTTCCCGCTGCTCGCGCCGGACGGGGCTTCTCCGCTGCTCGCGCCGGACGCCTGCATCAATCTGGCGCTGGAAAACCGCCCGGACCTCGCCGCGCTTTCACGCCGGATTCGCATCCTCCAGTTCCAGAAATGGAGCAAACTTTCCGATTATCTGCCGCGGCTGAACGCCTTTGCCGGAACCTCATACTCTCCGAATCTCAGCAACTATTCCGGCTATTCACTCGAACACCGCGGCTGGAACTCCACCGAATTCACCTATGGCGGCGAACTTAACTGGCTGCTGTTCGACGGGCTGCGCTCCTACAATCAGTTCCGCCAGTATCAGGAGCTTGAACACCAGGCGCTGCTGAGTCTGGACTCCGCCGCGCTGCGGGCGATCAACGAAGTGAGAATCGGCTTTGAACACCTCCAGACCGCCCATGCGCTGGTGGAATATTACCGCGAAAATCTCGGATACATCACCGAACAGAGAAATCTGGTGACGGTGGAATACTGGGCCGGAAACGTGACCATCACCCGGCTGAACGAAGCACAGAACGAACTGGTCAACGCCCAGAGCAAACTGGCGATCGAGCTGGCACAGCTGCGCAAAAGCGCGGCGCAGCTCGCGGCCGCCGCAAACGTCGACATCGGCTTGATCCTACAGGACGGGAGGTAAAACATGTGGAGAATCATCAAACGCAACGCACTTCTGGCAACGGTGACGCTTCTTTTTCTCGCCACCGGCGGATATTACTTTGTCCGTCATCTCAAGCCGTTCACGCAGAACGCCTTTGTCGTTGCCAACACCCGGCCGGTGTCGGTGCTGGTGGAAGGATACATCACCGAGGTGCATGTGGTCAACAACCAGTTTGTCAAAGCCGGAGATCCGCTGTTTTCGGTATTCAGACCGCCCTATCAGCTCAAAGTCGACCAGCTCACCCACGCCATCGCGGCAAAAGAGGCCGAGCTGACCAGTTTTGAGGCTCAGCTGAAAGTGGTGGCCGACCAGATCAGAGCGAAAACCGCAGTGCTGGAAAACGACGTCTATCTGTCCGGCCGCGCCGACGAAATGTACGCCTCGGAAGCCATCTCGCAGGCCTATGCCGAAGAGCGCCAGCAGTCGATGATAAAAAGCGAGGCCGAACTCTCCGCCAGCAAAAACCAGGAGGCGGTGATCCGCGCCCAGTGCGATATGGCCGCGGCGCAAATCCGTCAGCTCAAGGCCGAAAAGGAGCTGGCTGACATCTATCTTGAAGAAACCGTCATCCCCGCCATGGCCGACGGCTATGTGATGAACATGTTCATCTCCCCCGGCGGCTACTACCATACCGGCGACGTGTTGTGCGCGTTCGCCGCCGCCGACCAGTTTTTTGTCCAGGCCAATTTTGAGGAAACCGACCTTTCCGGAGTTCACGCCGGCCAGACGGCCACCATCTGGTTCTGGCAGTATCCCGGCAAGACGTTTCACGGCGTGGTCGAGAACATCAACTGGGGCGCCGAACGCCGGATGACCGCCCCCGGCACCGGCGTTCCGGTGGTTGAAAAAGAGAACCAGTGGTTCCTGCTGCCGCAGCGTTTTCCGGTGCAGATCAGAATAACCGACCCCGACCCGGCATATCCGCTGCACATCGGCGGCAGCGCCTTCGTGGAACTGGAAGGCTCAAGCCGGCTGATCGAGCAGATTTTATGGAGGGTCTTTCAATGGTAGAGGTCAACACCGCCGCCGCAAAATTTCGCAATCCGACGGCGAGAATCGCGCTGTTCCGGACGGTGGCGATGCTGATGGCGGTGGTGGTGACCACCATCAACTGGGTGGTGTTCCGCCTGCCGAGTTCCGGACTCACCAGCGCGATGGCGCCGCTGCTGTTGACCTGTGGAGTATTGGCGTCGCCCTCGCCCGAACTGCGCCGTCGCAATTTCTTTCTCTATATTTTCGCGGTAGCGGCAATCCAGTTCGGGCGGGGGTGGCTTTCCTATCATGACGGGCTGAGTCTGGCTTTTGTTTCGCTGGCGGCGTTTCTGGTTCACCGGTTCATCCCGAACTCGGCCGGAGCGGCGAGCGTGATGGCGGCCGGACTTCAGGACGTGGGGCCGATCGGTTTTGCCGAAAATGCCAACGCGGCGATCTCGCTGGTGGTTTCCGGGCTGATAATCGCATGGCTTTACGCGCTGTTGGAAAAGTTCTGCCCGATCCCGCGGGACCGTCCGATTTTTCCGCAGGCGCCGCCGTTCGACCGCGCCGCGATATTCCGCCGGACACTGATGTTCACGCTCGCCTATTATTGCGTGGAACTCACCGGCTGGCAGGAGTCGTTCTGGATTACGCTGAGCGTCGGCATCGCCTGTTCCGGCGGAGAAACCGGACGCAGGCTCCACCATGTCGCAATTCTGCGCGGCATACTCGCGCCGGCCGGATTCGTGCTGGCGATCTTCTGGATGGAAAGCTCGGCATGGATGAATTACCAGTTCAACTATCTGCTTTTCGCCATCGGATTCGCCGCGTTTTACGTTTTGCATCGTTACGGCAACTACGCGGTGTTTTACATTCTGTTTCTGCTGATGATAACCGCGGCCGACACCATAACATCCGGGCAGTTCCAATTCGGCAATCCGTACAATTATCTGTTTCAGGGCATGTCGTGCATCGGAATCGGCAGCGCGATAATCCTGCTGGTGGAACCTTACGAGCCGGGAAAAAAAGAACCGCCGCCGGTGACGGCTTGAAAAATCGCGGAAAATGACGTATTGTAATAATCATCATCGGAAAACACGGACTGAACTCTATGAAAAATATCGCATTTGCTCTGCTGACAGTCATTACGGCACTGTCGGTCTTGCCGCCGGCGGCCGGAAGCGCCATGCCGGACTGGGACGTACAACTGCGACGCGACCGTCCGCGACTGCTCGTCAACCGCGAACAGCTTGACGCCGTCCGGCAATACGCTGCCGGCTCCGGCGCACTTGAGCTGGAAAAACTGAAACGCCGCGCGCTCGCCCCGGTGGAGACCGGTGCGCTTATATTGAAAACGGAACGGTTCGACTTTCAGAAAAACGGCAAGATAAAACTTGCCCCCGGAGTGGAGACCGCCGACAATATCATCGAAAACATGGGCATCAAGGAGGCGTCGTCCGCCGCTATGGTCTATATGATAACCGGCGATCCGGCGTTCCGCGACCGCGCCGTAGAAATGCTCCGCCAGGCCGACCGGGTGCTGGAGTTCTGCCTGCAGTTCGACGCTCCGGTCGATTACCATACCGAGTCCATGATGAACCTGATGTGCGCTTTCGACTGGATGTATGAGGACACTCCGCCTGATCTGCGTGACGCTCTGGCGCGCCATCTTGCCGAATATGTCCGGGAAATGCAGCCGGACGGCCGGCTGAAGGTGTTCAAGACCGCCGGTCCGCCTGACACCGGTTTTTACGGCACGCTCGGCATGCTGTTCCCCGCCGGAATTGTTCTGACCGGAACCGCCGCCGACCAGTGCCTTGTGCGCGATTTTCTCAACACCGGATACGCCGCTGCGCTTGAGGCGATGAACTTCCGCGACCGCATTGCCGGCAACAGCGGGCTTCTGGTGGCCGGCACCCCCACATACAGTTTCGGAGCTTATCCGCTGGCATCGTTCCTTTTTTTCATGGAAAACCGCGCCGCCCTCGGCCTTGACCTGCGCGATGAACATCCGCATCTCGCAAACTTCATCAACTGGTTCCTCTGGTCAACCATCCCGGACGGCAGCGGCGGATTTTACCACTACGGCGCCGGCGACGTGCGCCACAGCAACAACCGTTTTGACCAAACCATGCTTTACGGCCATTTCGTCCAGATTGTCAATCTGTATTCCGACCTCAACCCCGCCGCGGCCGACCGCGCCCGCGCCCTGCTCGCCGCCCTCCCCCCAGATTTAGCCAAATTCAACGACTGGCACCCGTTCATGCCGCTTCTGATGACCGGTTTTGATCCGTCGCTCCCCTCCGCCACCACCATTGAGCGCCTCACCGCCGCCGACACCGCCGCCTATTTTCCGGCGTTCGGCCTTGCGTTCATGCGCAGCGGTTATACGCCGGACTCCACCTTCGCCCTGTTCCGCTCCGGCAGCGAAAACACCAACCACCAGCATTATGACGAAAACAGTTTTGTGATTTTCCGCAACGGATTTCTGGCGTTGGACACCGGCGACCGGATGCGGGCGCTGCACCACATTTATTACTATCCGCAAACCATTGCCCACAATACTGTTCTGATCGACATGCCGAACGAGCCGATGCCGCCGCACTGGGAACACTGGACCGCCGATGAACGGCCGCAAATCATGGACGGTCTTGAATATTTCTGCGACGGCGGCCAGAACCGTCTGCTCGGCGGACGCTGCCGGATATTCCGAACCTCGCCGGACTTCACCTGGGTTTCCGGCGACGCCACCGCCTGTTATTCGGCGCAGAAATGCGAGCTTGCCCAACGCGAATTCGTCTTTATTCCGCCGTCGGTTTTTCTGGTCGGCGACCGCGTCCGCGCCACCCGTCCGGAATACTCCCGCCGCTGGCTGCTCCACACCCAGAACGAGCCGGTGAAAACCGGAGCGTTTTACACGGCCGACAACGGCTCCGGCGGGCGCCTCGTCTGGCGGACGCTGCTGCCGCGCACGCCCAAAATAACTCTGATCGGCGGAAAAGACCGGGAGTTTTTCACCAACGGCCGCAATCTGCCGCTCGACACCGGCGCCCCGGGCTTTGAAAAGCCGAATTTTTACGGCCGCTGGCGTTATGAGATGACCGCGGGACCGGAGGACGAAGCTATGTTCATCCACGCGCTTCAGGCGCTTTCACCCGGAAAAGCTCCGGCGGACGTTGCGCTTGCAGCGGATAACCGCGTCATTGTGACGATGCCGGACGGCGCCGTCTTTCAGGTTGTTTTCAACACCGACGCCCCCGGCGGAACCATTGAAAAATATTCCGGCGCCGACCTCGTGTTCCGGCGCAGAATTGAGGAAAAATGAAAAAACGCTCATCCGCAAGAATCGCCACCCTCGGATTTCCGCAGCTTTCCCACCCGACACTTCACGGCGAAGCCGCGGTGCGGGCCATGATCGACCACCTGAATTTTCAGCTTGATTTCATCCTGCCCGCCCGTCCCGACCTGATCCTGTTCCCCGAAGCCTGCGACCGTTTTTCCACCCACACCATTCCGGAACGGCTCGCCTACTACCGCGAACGCGGCGACCGGATACGCGACATGCTCTCAAGTGTCGCCGCCGCCAATCGCTGTCACATCGCCTATTCCGCCGCCCGTCAAGCGCCGGACGGCACCTGGCGCAACACCACCGAACTTATCGGCCGCGACGGCACGACCATGGCGGAATACCACAAAAACCATTGCGTGGTCACTGAAATATCCGACGGCGGCATCCGCTGCGGCGAAGCTCCGGTCGTGTGTGAAACCGACTTCGGGCGAGTCGGATTTGTTATCTGTTTCGATCTTAATTTTCAGGAACTCCGGGAAAAATACCGGATGCTGCGTCCCGATCTGATCCTGTTTTCATCAATGTACCACGGCGGACTGATGCAGAATTTCTGGGCCTACGATCTGAACGCCTATTTCGCCGCCTCGGTCTGCGGAATGGAGGCTGGAATAGTGAATCCGGTCGGCTGCGACGTGGCGCGTTCAAGCAACTACTCGCCGTATCTTGCCACCGACATAAATCTCGACTTTGAAGTCGCTCATCTTGATTTCAACTGGACGAAACTTCAGGCCGCCAGAAAAAAATACGGCAGGGAAATCGAGATTTTCGACGGCGGAAAAACCGGAGTGGTGATGCTTTCATCCAATCACCCGGAACGCACCGCGCTCGACGTCTGCCGCGAATTTGAAATTGAATTATGGCGCGACTATTACCAGCGCAGTCTGGCCGCCCGCGCCAACCACACCGCGAAGGACGCGCCATAAGCGCCCATCATAAACACAAAAAAATCAGGCGACGCCGCAGCGCCGCCTGAACCAAGCAGGAAACAGAGCTATTCCGTCCGGACTATTTTCCGGATTCCGCCGCCGGTGCCGCCGCAGCCGCCGGTGCGGAAGATTCCGCCATCACCGCCTCGGCCTCGGCAATAACGTCGGCCGTGGGCGAGGATGACGCCGGAGCCGGCGCAGCCTGCGCGGCCTCCGCCGTCTGACGGGCCATCGCCAATTCGAGATCAAGTTGACCGATCCGGTCCTGCAGCGTTGAATTTTCCGAATTCAACCGTTCATTTTCCTTCGACAGCTTGTCATATCCGGCGCGACGCGACGCGATCTCAGCGTTGGCCGCCGCCAAATCGGCTTTGAATTTTTCCGCCGCCGCCGCAGTGACTGCGATTTCATCTGCATGTTTTTTCTTCAAAAGCTCGATCTCGCCGGCCATTTTTCCGGCCATGGTCTCGTGCAGTTCTTTGAATTTCGCCGCGTCCGCCTTGCGCTGCTCGACCATTTCGGAGCGAAGCGTGGTAAGCTCTTTCTGAAGCGCCTGATTCCGCTCGTCAAGCTTGAACACCATCGCATCCAGACTGCGCTTCTGGTCCTCGGACAATTTTCCGGTAACACCGCGCACCTCGGACTGCAGCCGCTGCTCCACCCCCGCCATCCGGGTTGAAAGTTCGGCATTGGCCGCCGCCGTGGCCGTCGCCGCCGCCGCCGCATCGCTCTTCATGCTCTTCAGCAGTTTCGCCCCGATCAGCGCCGTTCCAACGCCCATACCCAGCACAATCACGATCAGAATGCACAGCGGCCACAGCATCCGGCGCGAAACGCGCCCCATGTCACGCCGCCGCTGCTCTTCGCTCTTGGCCAGATATTGTCCGATGGCGTGTATTTCGTCAACACTCACCACCGCCTGACTGCTCACCTTGTCGTCAACATCCATATCATCCTCCTTGAAAGGTTCATTTTCGTGGACTTCCGCCTGCAGCGGATATTTGCCGGCCAGAACCGGACCGATTTCAGCATAACTCTTTCCGTCGCCGCGCATCCGGTTTATCTCCATCAGCACCGCCACCGCACGATCGGAATAAACCCGGCGTTTACCCCGGATCTCCGACTCGATATACTCCGAATACCGGCTCAAATAATCATTAATCGTCGTCCTGGGTGCGCCGACTTGCGCTCCCAGTTCCGAGACCGTAAAAAAATCTTTGCTCATTTTTCTCCTGATGCAACCGCTTTTATCTGCGTCACGTCGATTTCGATCTGCCGCTTCAGCTCCTCCAGCGACCCGAAACAACGCTCTTCACGCATAAATTTTATCAACTCCACCGTAACCTTGCGCCCGTAAAGGTCGCCGGAATATTCCAGAACGTGCGCCTCAATGCGCCGGCCGTCGGCACCGTATTCGCGAGCCGTCGGCGTCGTGCCGATATTGAGCGCCGCCGGCCGCCACACGCCGTCATCGCTCCGCAGTCCGGCGGCGTAAACGCCGTCCGGCGGCAGAACGCCGTATTCTGCTATTATATTTGCCGTCGGATGCTCCAGACGGCTTCCGGCCAGCTTCAAACCGCCGGTGACGTATCCGGACAACTCCGGCGGTCGGCCGAGCAGTCCGGCGGCGTCCGCCAGTCTGCCGGTGGCAATCAGCGTGCGAATCCGGCTGCTGGACACCACAGCTCCGTCCGCCGTTACTTCGTCCACCGGCTGAAAATCAAGCTGTTTTGCGCGGCAAAACGCCGACAGTTCGCCGCAGCCGCCGGCCGCCCGGTGGCCGAACCGCCAGGATGAACCGACCACAATGCCGCGCAATGTAAAATTGTCGGCATTGAAAACGCGCTCCAGAAATTCCGACGGCGAAAGTTTCGACAGTTCAACGGTGAACGGCAGAAGAACCGCATCGTCCGCGCCGCACGATTTCAGCAATTCGATCCGGCGTTCCGGCGACACCAGCAGCCGCGGCGCCGACGCCGGAGCCACCACGGTCCGCGGATGCGGCATAAAGCTGACCGCCACCGCCCGGCACTGCCTCCGGTCGGCCATTGCGCGCAGTTCGTCCACGATCCGGCGATGCCCGATATGAACGCCGTCAAACACGCCGATAGCAATACAGGCGGCGCCGGAAATTTTATCTTTAAATGTCATTGTCCAACAAACATCCCGGTAAAAATTGCAATAACAACAAATGAAGTTATATTAAAATGCGAAAAATTCAAATCAGACAACGTTTTTTTGTCGAATTTTGCAAGGAGAACCGCAATGAAGACAGTTTTATATCCCGGCAGTTTCGATCCGCTGACCAACGGTCATCTGGATCTGATCCGGCGTGCCGTCAGACTATTCGACAAAGTAATCGTGGCCGTGGCGATAAATTCGGACAAAACGCCGCTGTTTTCCATCGAGGAGCGCGTTGAACTGATCAAGAAATGCTGCGCCCGTGAAGTCGAAGTCGTGTCTTTCACCGGGTTGCTGGTGGAAGCGGTGGTTTTCTATCAGGCCGACGCCGTATTGCGCGGACTCCGCGCTTTTTCCGATTTTGAATACGAACTTCAAATGGCGTTGATGAACCGGTCGTTGAACACCGACTGCGAGACCATCTTCATGATGCCGAATGAACACAACTCCTATGTAAGTTCGCGCATGGTCAAAGAGGTGGCGATGCTCGGCGGAAATTTCGGCCAATACGTGCCGGACGAAGTGGCCAACGCAATCAGAAGGAAGCTGGCAAAATGAAAAAAGACAATTTTACACTGAAATTTTCTCTCGCACTGCTGGAAAAAGAGCCGGTGACGCTGGAGGGCGTGCTCCCGCCGGAATTTCTTGAACTCGACGATCCGATGCTGAAGGTGGTTTCCGACATCACCTATCGCCTTGAAGCCGCGATGGTGACCGGAAACGTCACCGTCACCGGCGTTTTGAAGTGCCGCATCGCCGGCGAATGCGGACGCTGTCTCGAACCGGTGACCAGGGACATCGCAACCCGCAACCTCGCACTGTTTTATGACGAACTCGGCGACGCCGAAGAGCTGGATGTCACCGATGACGTGCGCTCCGAACTGCTTCTGGAATTTCCGATGAATCTGCTTTGTTCGCCGGACTGCAAGGGGCTGTGCCCGGTCTGCGGCGCCAATCTGAACAAAAAAGAGTGCGGCTGCGACCCGGACGCCGCATCGCCCGATCCGTCTGGAAACAGCCTGTGGAACGCGCTCGATAAACTTAAGTTGAAGTAGACGCTACGCGCCGCATGCACGCCGGCATATCCGGCGCTGCGGCCGGATTACGCCGCCGTTCTTCGCTCCAGACCCGCCACATGGCGGCGCCGTCGGAAAAATCGTCCGGCTGAAGTTCGACGGCGGTTCCGAGAAATCGGATAAAGTCGTCCGTCCGCCCGCCCCAGTCAATGTCGCGGCATACCAGAACGGCATGCGGACGGGTGGACGGCGGCCGTGAATCCAGCCGCCACAGAAGCGCGGTCAGCATCGCGCGGTCAAACGGGCAGACGTCAAACCAGAGCACCAAAGTATCGCCGGCGCCGGCGCCGGCCAGCCGGCGTTCCATATTTTCAAGGTCGGCGGCAATCTCCTCGCAGCATTTATCCGCCGCTCCGTCGGCCGCAACGCCGGCCAAAGCGGCGGCGCGCGCCGCAATATAACGCGGCGTACCGGACACGACGTCCGGCGGCGCGCCGACCAGATAGTTTTCACGCCAGACCAGACAATCGCCCGGTGTCGGATTGCGCCGCCATGCCGCAGCCGCGCAGTCGCCGTTGAAAATGTTCAGTATCATCTACTTCTTCAGTTCGGCGATCCGGCGGTCGAGTTCCTCGGCTTTGACGTTAAGTTCGCGCATAGCCGGATCGGCGTCAAGTTTCAGCGCCAGTTCGCGATGAAGCGCCATGATCTGCTCGTGCAGTTCACGACAGTCGGCGTTGCCGGAAATAAGTTCCGACCGTTTATCCACGATCTTCCAGGTCAGCGCGGTGCGTTCCGCCTCAAGTTTTTTCAGCTCCTCGGCCTTGTCCACCGCCCAAACGCCGGCCGCCGCGCACAGCAGAAGCGCCGCAACCCCGAAACCCATTTTTTTATTCATTTCACATCTCCCGTGATTATTTTCCACATTTCATCCGCTACCTCGGCTTTGCTTCCGAACGGTATTTCGTATTTTCCGCCGTCGGCGCCGTACACGGTCACGCAATTGGTGTCGGCGGCAAAGCCGCATTCCGGACGCGAAACGTCATTGGCGGCGATAAAATCAAGATGCTTGCGCGTCAATTTTTCTTTTGCGTTGCGTTCCACATCGTCCGTTTCAGCGGCAAAACCGACAAGCCGCAAGCCCGGACGCCCGGACGCACCAAGCATCGCCAGAATATCCTCGGTCCGCTCCAGTTCAAGCGTAAGACCGCCCGGCTTTTTTTTGAGTTTCCCGGCGAATCGCGTCTTCGGACGATAGTCCGCCACCGCCGCCGCCATGATGACGACATCGCAGTTGTCAAGATTGTTCCGCACCGCCGCCGCCATTTCCGCCGCCGACTCCACCTGAACTATCCGCGCACCCGCCACTTCCGACAGCGACACCGGTCCGGAAACCAGCACCACCTCAAATCCGCGTTTGACCGCCGCCGCCGCCAGCGCATAGCCCATCTTTCCGGTCGAGCGGTTGGAAATGAAACGCACCGCGTCGATCGCCTCCCGTGTGGGTCCGGCGGTAATCAGCACCTTCATCTTTTTTCTCCGCTCCGCCCGGACAGCGCGGCGCAGATGATGCGCTCCTCGTATTTGTTCGGATGGCGGAGCAGCCGGCAGCACGGACACATGAACGCGCTCAGATTATAGATCGCCGCCGACTCGCCGGAACGCCGGATTGTCACATGGTCGCCAACCGCAAGATTGATTGAACGCGGCGCGTTGTCAGCCACCAGGATTCCGGGTCCGCGGATTATTTCCACTTCGATCATACTGGTTTCCCCGACCACCAGATGGTCCACCTCCACTGTGCTGTTGCTGAATGCCAGCCCCATGCCTACCTTGAAAATACTGTGGGTGATGCTCCGATAATAAGCCGTGCTGCCGTGCACGGTGGAAACGCCGACGCCGTCACCGACAACTTCGTTGGCATAGAGTTCTCCGTCGATCCACACCCGGTAGCGCAGCGCGCCGACCCGGTCTGAATTATGGATGAACACGTCGTTTATGCCCGACAGCCGTTCTCCGTTGAACTCCCCGCACAGTTTGGGCAGCAGCGTGGTTTGACGGTCGCCTTCGGCAAAAGCCGCCAACTGCCGGTCATAGGAGTGCTCGGCGCACAACGGCGCGGTTCCGGCGTCACGCAACGGCAGTTTGGGAACGCCGGGATAAAAGTATTCGGACAAAAGCAGCGTCCCGTCGCCGCCGTGGGCGACCACCAGTTCAAACTCGCCGTCGTCAGCGCACTCGTAAAGTCCGTATTTTTTAAGATATGGACGGATGTCGTCCAGATTTTTTCCGATCAGTTTAATTTTCATTTTCCAGCCGCCATTTTTGCAGAATATCCGGATTGGCCCGGGCAACCACCGCATACAGCGTGGCCGCCGCCGCATTGCCGACATTAATACTGCTTTTGTTGCCGAACATCGGAAGCGCCGCCACCGCATCGCAGGCGTCAATCGTTTCCGGCAGAATGCCCAGCGCCTCGTTGCCAAAGACCAGCGCCAGCGGAAATTTGAACTCGAAGTCCCAGACAAAACGGCTGCGCCCCTCCACACAGTCCACCGCCACAATCTGAGCATAACCCTCGGAACGCAGCATCCGCACCGCCTCAAGTGAATTATCCGCATGCCGGCACGGCACCATATTTTCCGCGCCCATCGCGGTCTTGGCCAGCTTGGGATGCGGCGGCAGCGGCGTGTAGCCGCAGCCGACAACCTCGCACGCGCCGACCGCGTCGGCTATCCGCAGAATGTTGCCGACATTGAATGCGCTCCGCATACGGTCGAGCACCAGACAAATCCGCCAATCATTCACCACGCCTTGTCTCCGCATTGTTCCATATTTTCGCAATAACCGTCATTTCAAGTTCCGCCGCATTCCGAAAAAAACTTTTTCCGGCGCACCGCCGTTATAAATTACTGTCGCCGGTGTTTTTTTGCAACCGTGCCGCCCGTTATTTATTACAAAAAAAACCGGCGGACATGCCGCCGGTCCATGCGCAAAAAAACTTCTCAGTTCGCGGGAACGGTCTCCGTCACGCTTTCTTCCACTTGAACTATTCCGGCCTCCGGTTCCGGTTGCGCCGCATTAAGCTCCTGAAGCTTGGCCAGCAGATCGGGGGTGATGTTGAGATCGACATTCATGATATTTTGTTCGGATTTGATCTTGATCGCGGTCATCAGCATGCTGCCCAGCGCCGGATCTTTCTGTGCGGCAGTCATGGTCAGCATCATCAGTCCGCCCTGTATCTCCTGAGCCGCCTGCGTCGCGGTCTTTTCGTCAGGCAGGAAGGCCATCAGCTTCAACGCAAGGCCTTTGCCGCCATTGGACAGCATCCCGGTGAAATCGCAGCGGTTAACCGCCATTGCATCGCCGGCGGTCGGCTGAATTTTAAAAGAACCGAACAGCGGATTGTCGCTCAACGGAGCGATCCGGCCGCTCAAATCCCCGGACACGCCCTTGGCTGCGGAAAAAAACGCCTCGGCCTGTCCGTCGGGAATCATTGCGAAGATTCCGGAATCCACCGCATAAATCGCCAGCGGCTGCTCGTCGATCCGCAAGGCGTCCCGGTCGCCGTACTTGACCTTCTTGACCGTCACCTTGTCCGCCGCGCCGATCTTTGCCGCCAGATCGTCCAGCGTGGTCACTCCGTTGATCTTCAGCAGCACCGACACGCTGGTGTCCGGAGCCGCGCTGTTCAAACTGACCAGCAGCGCGCCGTCGTCGTCCGGCAGCGCCGACATCTCGGCCATTTCGGCCAATTTTTTGATCTCATCGACAAACGGGCTGCCGCTGAGCTTCTCCGTATTCAAATAGGCCAGTCCGTCATTCGAGGCCGGAACGTATTTGCTCATGGCCTCATAGTCCGAGTCGGCGGCAAACACCGCGGCGGCCGAAAACATCACGGCCATTATTTTCCAGGATTTCATCATCACCACTCCTTGTTTTATTGTTATTCTTCCGGCCAAATTCTGTACATTATAAGAGACAGCGGATCACGCGCAACCGGCTCTGCCCCATCGCTGAAAATATTAAAAATTATGACAGACCAGCCCGTCGCGCAACTTCGGTTCAAACCACGTTGACTTTGGCGGCATGATCGCACCGGCGTCGGCGATCGCCATAAGTTGATCTACCGTGGTCGGATACATCGAAAACGCCACCTGATATTTGCCGGAGTCCACCATTTTTTCCAGTTCGCCGAGTCCGCGGATGCCGCCGACAAAATAGATATTGGAGCTGGTGCGCGGATCGGTTATTCCCAAGAGCGGCGCCAGAATGTTGTCCTGCAGAATCGACACATCCAGCCCGTCGATCACACCGAGATTCGCGGTGTCAAACTTCGGCGTGAGCCGATACCATTTTCCGCCAAGATACATGCCAAATTCGTTCGACCGCTCCGGCATGCAGCGTCCCGCAACTTCGTCGATCCTGAACGACCGCCCCACCCTGTTCATAAAGTCCGAAACCGCCATTCCGTTCAGCGACTTCACCGCCCGGTTGTAGGGCAGAATCTTCAGCTGCGACGCCGGAAACGCCGCCGCCAGAAAAAAGTTGTATTCCTCCTCCCCCGTGTGATGCGGATTGACCGGCGCACACTCCATCATGGTTCTGGCCGCGGCGGCGCTGCGGTGATGGCCGTCGGCAATATACATCACCGGCACGGCGGCGAAAAGTTCAGCCAGTTTGACGGCTTCGGCCGCGTTGGTGCGGTAGAGGGTATGCCGGATGCCGTCGGGCGCGGTAAAATCGCAGTACGGCGGATGCTTCATGACGGCGGCCACCGCGGCGTCGATCTCCGGATTGTCGCGGTAGGTGAAAAACGCCGGACCGGTGTGCGAGCGCAGCGTCATCACATGCCGGGTGCGGTCGTCTTCCTTGTCCTGCCGCGTCTTTTCATGTTTTTTGATTATATTGTTGCGGTAGTCAAGCGCCGAAGCGGCGCCGAAAACGCCGATCTGCTCGCGGCCGTCCATGACCAGACGGTAAACATAATAATTTTTTTCCGTATCAAGTCGCAGCGGCACGATGGAAGTCAATTTGTCAAACGCCTTTTTCGCCTGTGCATACACCCGGTCGTCGTGCAGATCGATTCCCGGTTCAAGATCGATTTCCGGTCTTGACACATGCAGAAAACTGTATTCGTTACCGGCGGCCAGCGCGGCCGCCTCCTCGCTGTTGACCACGTCATAGGGAACCGCCGCAACACTGGCGGCGCGCTCCGCCGCCGGCAGCAGCCCGTTGAATGCTCTGAAATCCATAATTGTTTTGTGCTCCTCTGTCGCTTATTTCACTTTTCCGATTATTTCGGAAACCGCGCCGATACCGTGCCGGTCCAGATAATCGTTGATGCCGCGGATAACTTTCAGCGGCGCATACGGATCGCCGAACGTGGCGGTTCCCACCGCCACCGCGCGCGCTCCGGCCAGTAAAAACTCAACCGCGTCCGCGCCGGTCGCTATACCCCCCATCCCGATGACCGGGACTTTGACCGCCTGCGCCGCCTCGTATACCATTCTCACCGCCACCGGCTTTACCGCCGGACCGGAAAGTCCGCCGGTGCGGTTCGCCAGTTTGAACCGCATCTTCTCGATGTCGATCGCCATGCCGGTCAGCGTGTTGATCAGACTTATCATGTCGCTGCCGGCGGCTTCGACCGCGGCGGCGAATTCACCGATCCGGCTCACATTCGGACTCAGTTTGGTGATCAGCGGCAGTGTTGTGGCCTCGCGCACGGCGGAAACCACCTCGGCCGCCAAATTTTTGTCGGTGCCGAACGCGATGCCGCCGGCTTTGACGTTCGGGCAGGAAATATTGATTTCCAGCGCCGCGATTCCCTCTTTATCCGCCTCCAGCCGACGCGCCACCTCGGCATAATCGCCGATCGTCCGCCCCCAGATATTCACAATCACCGTCGCCCCGGTTGTCCGGAGAAACGGCAGATAGTGCTCGTCATGCAGAAACCGGTCGATTCCCGGCCCCTGAAGACCGATGGCGTTGAGCATTCCGCAGGCGGTTTCCGCCACCCGCGGCGTCGGGTTTCCGTGGCTCGGAAACGGCGCGATACCCTTGACCACCACCGCGCCGAGTTCGGCAATGTCGTAAAATTTATGATATTCAGCGCCGTATCCGAATGTGCCGGACGCGGTCATCACCGGATTTTTCAGCTTTATTCTGCCCAGATCGGTTGCAAGATCGGCCATTTTTTATTTCTCCAGATAAACATCTTTGACTTTGAATACCGGACCTTCACTGCAGGTGCGGGCATAATAATAACCGTCAGGATTGTCGGCCTTGATCTTCACCACACAGGCGAAACAGGCGCCGACGCCGCAGCACATCAGATGATCCAGACTGACTTCCGCATCGGGATACCCGCGGTCAAGCATCAGACGGCACACGGCCATAAGCATCGGCGTTGGACCGCAGGCGTAGAACCGCAGTTTTTTATCGTGGTGGCGCAACAGCACATCGTCCACCAGATCGGTCACCAGTCCCATATGCCCTTCCGATCCATCGTCGGTGGCGACCGCCACCTCAAATCCGGCGGTCCGGTAGGCGTCCGCCAGAAGTATGTCCTCGCGGGTGCGGGCGCCGAGCAGCGCCGCTCCGCCGCACTTCGCCTCGCGGGTAAGCATATAAAGCGCCGCCGAACCGTAGCCGCCGGCGATCGCCACCGGAAACTCGTCCGGCGCCGGACGACCGAACGGCTTGCCGAGCGGACCAAGCAGATCGCACACCTCGCCCTCCCGGAGCGTGCTGAGCACCCGGGTGCCGGCGCCGACCACTTTGTATATCACCTCAAGTTCGCCGGACGACGGAGAAATATTGCAAATACTGAACGGCCGACGCAATATAAGGTCATCCGCTCGGGCAATCTTCATATGGACAAAATGTCCGGGTCTGGCGGTGGCGCATATTTCCGGCGCGTAAAACGTGACTTTAAAATAGTCGCCGACCAGGCCGACATTGGAAATTATCATCCCTGATTCCATGGAAATCCCTCTCTGTAAAACTATGGAAAGTAATATAGTACCAACTCAAAAAATTATCAAGGCGCCCTCAGTTCAAAGAGCGCAGAAACAATTCGAAAATCAGCAGATTAAACAATGTACGGCTTTCGTCGCGCCGCCCGGAATCGTGACGCTCCCACATTTTCAGCGTTTCATCACGGTCAAAATAGCCAAGTTCCACCGCAACGCCACCGGAGGTAAGCTCCAATGCCCTCCGGTGCCACGCCGTCCGGAGCAATCTTGCCACCGGAACGCCGAACCCGCGCTTCCCGGCGCTCAAAAGCCGCGGCGGAATAATATCGGCAAACGCCTTTTTCAATATGAGTTTCCGGCCAGCCCCGCACTGTTTGAACCGCCACGGCAGCCGGGCGGCCAACTCCACCACGTCGCGGTCAAGAAACGGACTGCGCACCTCCTGAGCACTGTGCATCGAAGCAATATCGACCTTGGTCAGCACATCGCCGGGCAGATAGGTACAGAGATCAAGCTCCGCCATCCGCTCCACCGGATCGGACGAGGACAGCAGCGGCGACCACCGCAAAAGCGTCTCGGCCGGATCGTCGCGCAACTCCCCCCGGAGCCGGGAGCCGAACACCGCCGGAACCGATTCCGGAAACCCGTGCGACATCAATGCAAAATACCTCCGGTCTTCCGGTTCGGCCACCACCCCGGCGAAACGGCGCATCCGTCCGGCGAAACTCCGTTCGCCGCCGTCCGGCAGCAGCTTAGCACACCAGCCGGCCGCCCGGCGGAAGCGGCCGAGACGACCGGCCAGCGCCAGCGCACCATAGCGCTCGTAGCCGCCAAACAGCTCATCGGCGCCATCGCCGGACAGCGTGACCGTTACACCGGCGGACCGGGTCATTGAGCTAAGCATCCGGCACGGCAGCATTGAAGCGTCGCCAAACGGCTGACCGAAAAGGCCGGCGGTCTCCGCCAGAAAATCGAAAGATTCGCAGTCGCCATCCAGCATAACATGTTCAATCCTTCCGGGATGGCGCGAACTGAGGAAATTTACCGTATCGACAATTCCCGGCGACTCGTCGTATTCGCGGTCGGAAAAACGCACCGAGAGCAGCCGCAGCGGTTCCGGACGGCATTCCAGCATCAGCGCCGCCACCACCGCCGAGTCCAGCCCGCCGGACAGGAATCCGCCCAGCGGCACTTCGGCCATCAGCCGCCGCCGCACCGCCGCGGTCAGTTTTTCCCGCAGTTCCGCCGCCGCACCGTCCGCCGTCAAATCCGATTTCCGCGCATAATCCGCCTTCCAATAACGGTGGCAGCGCAGTTCACAGCCGTCAAGATCAAAAGTCAGCAGATTGGCCGGCAGCAACTGCCGGATGCCGAGAAAAATCGTTCCCGGCGGCGGAATGTATTGGAGCGCAAAAAAGGCGAGTATTCCCTCCGGGTCAAGCGCAGCGTGCGCACCGTTCCGCAACGCATCAAGCTCACTGGCAAAATAAAGCGCCGCGCCCTCCTGACGAAAAAAAAGCGGTTTCTGACCAATGCGGTCCCGGCCGAGCAGAAGACGGCGCCGCCCGGTGTCGTAAAGCGCAAAGGCAAACATGCCGTTGAGGTATTTCGGAAAATCGTCGGGATGATCCTCGTAAAGGTGGATTATCACCTCGCTGTCCGAGTCGGTGGCGAACCGGTGTCCCTTCGCCGTCAACTCCGCCGTCAATTCGCGGTAGTTGTAGATTTCGCCGTTGCAGACCAGAATGACCGAGCCGTCTTCACTGCACATCGGCTGCGCTCCCGACTCGCGGCCGATAACCGCCAGCCGGGTATGCGCCAGAATCGCATGCCCGTTGCGCCACAATCCTTCGCCGTCCGGTCCGCGGTGCCGAAGCCGGCCGCGCATCGCCGCCACTCTGCCATCCGCGATGACGGAATCCGGAAAATTGACCGCGCCGGCAATCCCGCACATTCCCTATGCTCCTCCGCGGCCGCCGCCGGAACGGCTCAGCAAACCGCCGCTTCCGCGGCCGGAATATCGGCGCAGACGTTGAATATCGCGGAGAATCCGCTGATGTCAAAAACCTCCTGAACCGTTTCCGAGAGATTGCAGATCACCACCTTGCCGCCCCGCTGCTGCATCTGTTTGGCGACGATAAGCAGCACCCGCAGCCCGGCCGAACTTATATAGCTAAGTTTGGCGAGATCAATTACCAGCGCTTTGCAGTCATCAAGTTTTCCACGAAGCTCCGCATCGGCATCCTGACTTGTCGTCGCATCCAGCCGCCCGTCTATACCGAGATAGCGGTATCCGTTCCGGTTTTGCAACACAATTTCCATAGTGTTTTTCCCGTTTCCTGTTATATTAATAGGCTAACCACATTCTTTGCGCCGACCCGGCGATATTCGATATTGCGGCTCATCTGCCGGGTCAACAATATTCCGACGCCCCCCACCCGCCGCGCCGCCAGACAGCATGCCGTGTCCGCCCCCGACGCGCACAGCGGATCGAACTCATGGCCATCGTCGCAGATGACCACGTTGACGCCGTCATTTTCCGGCTTGATCTCCACCAATATCCGGTGCGGTCCGTCGTCGTCATATCCATATTTAATGATATTCGAGATCATCTCCTCCAGCGCCAGATTCAGCACATAGCCGCGTTTCGGAGGCATGTCGAGATACCATGAACTCGTCTCGATACCCGCCAGCAGCCCGGCAAGCGCATTCATATCGTTTTCCAGCGAAAATACCATTATTTCCCCGCTAAAATGACGCCAAGCACCCGAACACAGAGCTATTATAATGCAAAACCGCAAAAATACAATAGCGACCGGTCATTTTTTTTCCAAATCAACCCAGTCCGCAAGGATATTCATCGCCTCGG
Organism: Victivallaceae bacterium; assembly: GCA_028709805.1. Classification (GTDB taxonomy): domain Bacteria; phylum Verrucomicrobiota; class Lentisphaeria; order Victivallales; family Victivallaceae; genus CALXXL01. The sequence goes on along the minus strand of JAQUTL010000002.1, from coordinate 62,166 downwards.
CCAGCAATATGTCATCACGGTCTGGAACCACCGTGGCGTCCATGTCTTCGTCGAGCGCGCCGGACAGCTTTTCCAACTCGACATTTTTGAGATATTCATCAAATCTGACCTCTTCATTCAGCGAAACCTCCTTGCGCTGAAGCGCGGTTCCGGCGCGTTCAATCCGGTCGCGATATCCCAAAAACCCGGCGTCGGCCGCCAGCCGGACGGAGGACTTCTCAAGCAGAGTCTTCTTTTTCTCCGGCAGAGACGGATCGAAAAGCCGGTACGCCGCCGGTTTGATCGAATCCCACGGCAGATAATTCGGACTGAACTCCTCGCCGATCTCCATGTGGTCGGTCAGCGAAGGGAACACCATGTCCGGTTCAATGCCGCGCGCCTGTGTCGAGTCGCCGTTGACCCGGTAGAAAACCGCGCATTCATAACGCAGCGAGCCGGCCGGAAAGGCCAGACGCACCGCGTCCAGCACCCGTTCGAGCTTGGTAACCTGAAGAACGGTGCCTTTGCCGTAAGTGCGGCTGTCACCGATTATGAGCGCCCGCTGATAGTCCTTCATCGCGCCGGAGAATATCTCGGCGGCGCTGGACGTGAACCGGCTGGTGAGCACCGCCATCGGCCCGGAAAAACTGATTGACGAGTCGGGGTCGTTTTCCACCTGCGGCTTGTCGTCCGCCTGCCGGACCTGAACGATCGGACCGCTCTCAATAAACAGTCCGCTCAAAGCGATGGCCTCCGGCAGACTGCCGCCGCCGTTCAGCCGCATGTCCATCACCACCGCGTCCACGCCGGAGGCGGTGAAGTCGTTCAATATCGTGCGAACATCGCGGGTGCAGCTCTTATAATTTTTGTCGCCGTCAATAAACGCGTCAAAGTCCATATAGAAACTGTCCAGCTTGATGACGCCGATCTTGAGCGCGGCGCCAACGCCGTCCTTGACCTCATAGACCTTGCCTTTTGCTTCGGACTCCTTGAGTTCCACCTTGCCGCGGACAATGGATATCAGCCGCGGCGCCGCGGACCGTCCTTCACGCCCCGGCAGAACGGTGAGCGTCACCTTGGTGCCCTCGGCGCCCCGCACCAGTTTCACCACATGGTCGAGCGCCATGTCGATTACATCGACCGGTTCCGCGCCGTCCTGAGCCACGGCGATAATGCGGTCACCGGCCTTCAGCGATCCTTCGCGCGCGGCCGGACTGCCTGGAACCACCTCCACCACCTTCACATACCCGTCATCCACCGACAGTGTGGCGCCGATGCCGAACAGTGACAGTTTCATGGCGATGTCAAAATTCTCATCGTCGGCCGGAGCAAGATAGTCGGTATGCGGTCCGTAACAGTGGGAAACGGCGGAAAGATACAGTGCCAGAATGTCCACCCGGTCGCTCTGCGTCAGCGTGTTGGACACGTCGCGCAGCCGCCGGAGCACCTGATCTTCGGGTGTGCGCTCCCAGACGGCGGCCAGTTCCTCTTTCTCGGCAAGAGCGCGCCGCTCATCGTCGGAGAGTTTCTCCTTGGACGAATTGCTTTCGGCCTCGTGTTTGCGGATGCGGAACAGCAGGCGGTTCGAGAGGACTTCGCTTTTGAGTTTTTTGCGCCAGAACTCCTTGAGTTCGGCGAGATTGGCAAAATAACCGGAGTTGCGCCGGTCGATCACCACCGATTCGTCGGCAGTAAAGTCAAGCGGCGTTTTTAGCGTTTCCTCGGCAAATTCCCGGTACATGGCAACGCGTGACCGGAACAAGTCGTAAACCTTGAACGCGAAGTCGCTGTTGCCGGCGGCGGCCAGATCGTCCAGCATAAACCGGTACGATTCAAACCCGGCGATATCTTCCGCGGTGAAGTATGCCTTGTTTGGGTCGAGCGTCCGGAAATATTCGTCAAACGTCTTGGAGGAAAGCTGGTCGTCAAATGCGGCGTGACGATACTGGTAGTTGGCCAGAAAACGGGGAACGATATTGGAAAGAATAGCCAGCTGCATATCCTCCGTGACCGGTTCGGCAAAAAGCTGAATACCGGCAAGAAACGCGGTGCAGACGGCAATGATTTTCGTTTTGGGCATAACGATCCTTATTTCATATATATATTAAATGCGATTCTGAAATTATACCACACAAAAGGTCAATCTCAAAATGAAAAGTAAAAAAAAGCGGAAAAAAGCACATTTTGTGCTTGCAAAAATAAAAATGACGGATATCTTAATAGTATACAAACGCTCCGGCATAGCTCAGCGGTAGAGTAGGTGGCTGTTAACCACTTGGTCCTTGGTTCGAATCCAAGTGCCGGAGCCATATTTGACAGTTAGGCGAACGGTGGAGAAGAATCCATGCGTTCGTTTTTTATTTTAACCGCAGCGTTTGAGGCCGCCCGCCCCCTGCCCCGCCGGACAAGCGCATTGGAAATATCGCGGATTTCGCGTGCGGAAATATGCCTCACTGAACCACCTTGACGCAACGCTCAGTTCCTCAAATCGGTCAAAAACCGTCGAAAAACCATTTTTCAATCTGAAAGTTGCATTCACGGTTTTATCGGCAAAAACGGCGGCGCCGGGCCGCCGTCTGAAACATGTCTTGATCTTCTACTGCGCGGATGAGGTCTTCTCCAGACAATCGGTGATCACCTGTCGCTGCGCGTTGATGATTTCCTCTTCTATCGTGGAAAATCCCAGCGGCGTTTTGAAGAAAACGCTATCTTCCGCGAATATCCGGTTTTTGCGGTATTGCAGCATCGGCTGGCAGATCGCGGCGATCAGCAGAGTGGCGAACATCAGGGCCATAAGCAGATTCAAGTCCGTGGTCGCGGTGTCCGGCTTCTTGCCGGTCAGTTTTACGACATACCGGGAAGTGGTGCATGTGTAAAGCCCCATAAGCCAAAACGGTGTTACGAATCCAAGCCACACGATGTTGAAAGCCATGAACCTCACGGATATCTCGTTTTTTATGCCAAGTTCGCGCCAGTTCAAAGGATCGAGCCATGATGTCACAAAGAATATCGCCAGAGGCAGCGCGATGCCGAGTGCGAAGATTTGCAGAAGATTTTTGAGCGGAAGCACCACAAAACGTGGGCGCTGAACGATCAGAACGCAGAAAAACAGCCTCAAGGCTGTTACTGCGCAAATCAATAGCATCCCGGCCGCGCAGATTGTCAGCGCAAAGATGTCCACAAGCAGGTAGTCAAGCTGACACTCAGGCCGGAGCATCTCCGGCGTCAACGGCGTCACTGCTCTAAGATTGGGAAGCAGCAGATTCGCCATCATTCCACCGTGTTCCTTGATGGTCGCCCCATAGTTTGCATCCTTGACGCGCCATGCGTCGTGAAGCGCTATAAGCGGCGCAAGTTCCGTTTCCAGCGCCGCCGCCTTGTCCTCCATGCCGGCCTTGCGGTAGAGCAGTGCGGCCTGCTGGCTGTACTTTCTGGCCACCGTCATCATCACCAGATTGTCGATCAACGTCCAGGCTTTGCGGTTAAGCTGTGTCAACATCGGCTTCCATGCTTCAAGATAAGGGAGGGCCTCGGCGCTTTTACCCTCGTCGATCAGCATTTCGGCATACAGCAAATTGATGTTCGCCGCCCTCCTGAACATCGACGGATGCGGAAGCGGACAGTCGGCCATGGTCAGCGTATACAGCATGCTCTGACTTAATTTTTCCCTTGCCTCGCAGTTGTAGAGTTCCACAAGTTGAAGTCCGCGTTCCTTGCTGAAACTGGTGAGATACGGCTTGGCGTAGCCGGCGGAAAGCGTTTGCATGGTGCGGTCCAGTTTGCCGCGGTCGGTGACAACGAACAGCTGCCTGTGGCCGTCTCCGGTAACCCCGGGGTCGATAAAGGCAAGATAATAGTTGAAGATCGCGTTGTCGGGATCGACCGCCATCGCAAGTTCAAGCTCTTTTTCCACCGTCTCTTTGCCGATGGCGGCATTGTCGTCAATTGGCAGTAAAAGCTGATCTATATAAGTCGCCATATACATTTTATTGTCAGGATACTTTTCCCAGATCGCGCGAAGCTGTTGCGCCTTTCCCTTGCGGCTCCGGTCGCCCGCTATAAGAAATTGCGACTCCGGGTCGTCCGGCATCGGCGCAGTCTGCGGTCTGCCGTTCATCAACGGGAGGAAATTACGGGCGGTTCTGAGTAAATCCGGGTCAACTGAAAAATACAACCCAGCCGCCATCGCCGGAAGCGCCGCGTATTTCATAATCATCCGCGCAAGCGAGTGCCATTTAAAGCGGCTCAAATTGGCGGTGAACAGCTGGCCGGCAATCTCTTCAGGTTCACCGAAACGCTTCAGCGCCTCCTCCTCCGAGCCGGAGTCGCAGGCCGACTCTTCAAGGTGGTCGCGCAATTCGGCCGCAACTTCGGCATGGAGAGCGTAATCGTCTTTCAGGCGTTCCGTGGCGGTCTCCACGGCATTGTCAATATTGTTCATGATTTACTCTTACGCCATCATCATGGCAAGCGTATTGGCAAAAGTCTTCAGCTCCTCGGTTTTGGCCTCCATCGCGCGCATCCCCTCGACGGTGATGGTGTAATATTTTCGCTGTTTTGAACCGCACAGAATCCATTCGCTCTGAATCAGCTTCTGCGCTTCAAGTTTGTGCAGACAGGGGTAGAGCGACCCCTCCTTCCACTCGAATTCGCCGTTGGACTTCAGGTTCACCTCCCTGATGATTTCATAGCCGTACATCATCCTGTCCGCCAGAAGTTTCAGGATAATCGGCTCCGCCACCCCGCGTGTAAGATCACTGTTAATCGCCATGACCGCCCCCTTGGTGAATTGTTATATCAATAATTATACATAGTCAATCTATGTATGTCAAGTGCCTATGCTAAAAAACACATAAAAATTCTGATATGCGGCGTTCGCGCTTCGGAATAATGTCATCTCCCGGCAACCTGTCGGCAGCATATTCCGGTTTTGAAGCCATACCTCGACCGAGGCCGGTGATTTTTCATAAAATTGCGCTTTTTTTATATGTTTTAAAAGATCAGAACAGGATTTTTTATCAAAATGGGCTATCTTATTGAATTGGCACTGGCGTATTGCCGGATTGTCGTCCGGGACTGGTCTGCCGTGCCGACTGACTTTAAATAAAAATTATTAATAATCATATGTTTTGACTAAGGATGAAAAATGGAAAATCTCTATCTGGGGATAGACATCGGTTCGACTACACTTAAGATCGTGCTGTTGAACGAAGCCGGGGAAATCCTCAATTCTTTGTACCAGCGGACAAAACCGGCCGACTCCGGCCGGGTTCGCTGCAGCGGGAGCTGCAACCGCTGCGGAGCCTGCAATTTCGGCCAGCTCCGCCAAACGGTTGACCGCTTTCTGAAGGACAGCGGAATTGACTCGCTGTCCAGTATTTCCTGCACCGGAGTCACCGGAAGCCAGATTGTTGAAGATACGCACGACTTTATTCCTTATGATTTCAAAATCAGTGAAGTCGCCGCCCATGTCGCCGGAGCCAGAAGGTTTTATCCGGAGTGCGAGGCGATTCTGGATGTCGGCGGGCAGGACAGCAAGGCGATGGTCTTCAACCGCGAGACCAATATGTGGAACTGCAAGATGAGCGGCATCTGCGCCGCCGGAACCGGCGCTTTTCTGGACAGCGTGGCGATCAAACTCAATGTTCCGATCGAAGAAATGCCGTCACGCGCCGACTACAACAGCAATCTGGAGTTTTCCAGCGTCTGCGCCGTTTTGAGCGCCACCTCCATCAACAAGTTCAAAAACCGTTTTCCGCTGGGCGAGATCATCGGCGGCGCCTGCAAGGCGCAGGCCCGCACCATCATGGCCGGAGTCGGAGAAATTTTTCAGGGGTATCACGGTCCGATTGTGTTTCAGGGCGGCGTGGCATACAACGCGGCGGTGGCGCATTATCTGGAGGAAATCACCGGAAACAAGATCGTCATTCCCGAACAGCACGGCATTATCGGCGCGCTCGGCGCGGCACTGCTCTCGCAGCAATACCGGCGCTTGAAGCACAAGCATAAACTTTATCGGCCGGAGCCGCTGGCGGACCGGGCGCTGGAGTCGGCCCGCCGCCGCGTGCTGTCCACCGGGCGTGAATTCCGCGGGCGCTCGCCGGCGCCGCTGATCTGGCGAAATTTGTTCTTTCCAGCTGAAATATTGAACGCGATGGGCGCGCGGATACTGACGCTGGAAACCTATGCGGCCCTGTTCGCCCGCAACACGCCAAAGCTGAAGAAGGCGTTTGACTGTGCCGCCTGCAAAGGATACACCGGTGAGAGCTGCTCCTTTCTCCGGGTGCTGGAAGGGGTTGAACTGCCGGCGGCGGCGTTCGGGCTGTCCACGTCGCAGCCGTGCCAGCAGGGGGAGCGGGTGTTCCGCGACCTGGTGCGCAATTATGGCATTGCCGACAAATTCTTTTCACTTCAGACGCCGTCGAACGAGGACGGCAATGCGATTGAAAATCTTGCCGCCGATCTTGAGCGCGCGGTTCGCGTGATTGAGAGCAGGACCAGTCTCCGGATGGATCTCGGAAAGCTGGCGGCGGCGTGCGACTATTCCAATCAGGCGCGCGACTGGTCGTTGAAATGCAATGACCTGCGGGCGGACAATCCGCCGTTGCTGCGCGGCGCTCAGGCAATTTATTTTGCATCAATCTTTTCGCAGATGTGGGGGCGGCCGGAACTTGTGGAGATTCAGAAAAAACTCTGCAGCGAGCTTGAGGAATACCGGGACACTCATAAGATGGACCCGCTGGACGCCACTCACCGGCTGATCTGGCTGCATCTGCCGCCGTTCTACAACACCGAATTGCTGGATTATCTGGAGATCACCTGCAATGCGCCGATTGTATTTGAGGAGGTCAACTACATCGGCTGGGAGCCGCTGGACAGTTCCGATCCATACCGGTCGCTGGCGCGGAAACTGCTTAACTCCGGCTTTATGGACCCGGAGCTGCGGGTAAAGGCGATCATCGAGCAGGCGGCCAGATTCAAACTGAACGGATGTGTGCTTTACAATCACGGGTTCGGGCGTTGCTCGATGTCGGACAGTTCGTTCATCAAACATCTGCGCGAGGAGTTGGGGAAGTCGCATCTGCCGCTGCTGGTGCTGGACGGCGACTGCATGGATCAGACCATCGACCCGTGCAGCACCTACACCAAGGTCAGCGCCTACGTTGAGGCGTTGAATCAGCAGAAATTCGGCAACGTGTTCGGTATTCCCTGCGGGAAATAAATTTTTGCGATGGACGGTCTCCGGCGGTTCCGGACGGAAAAGTTGAAAACGGCTTTAACGCCGGACTCGGAGCCGGCTCGATATATCCGGCGGCGTCTGTTCATGCTGGCACCGACTGCCGGCCGGATGGCGGCGCTTGAAAAAAAGCTCCGCCATGATATAATAGTATCCAGAGACCGGAAAGGCCAAATGACGTTCAATACTGTTTTCTGCCGGATCATAAAACGGTGCATTGCCGAATCCGCATTGCGAAATGGTGGACGCGCGGCGTTTTTTGGAGCCGCCGCCTTCATAATTCTGCTATGCGGCATAATATTTGCGGCGGAGGAGGTGACGCCGGAGGCGCCGTTCTGCGCGGTATCAACCGTTACGGTATGCCGGGAAGCGGATGCCGGAAACGGCGAAATGGAGTCTGCCGTCTGGTCGCCGTTGATTTCAGCCGGAAAAAATCTGCGGCGCAATTCGTTTTCGACCTGGTCGCGCACCGGACTTGCGCCATGCTTTGTTATGCCGCCGGAGTGGGTCGGACTTGAGTTACGAAATGGCCCGGAACTTCAAAAAACGGGAAATGAAGTTTTTGTTACGACGGCTGACTTGTGTCCGCGTCCTCCGGTGCGGGCCGGTCCGTTGAACTTAATCCCATGTCCAAGCGCCGTCTGACGCGGCGTTTTTCCCGGCATTGTTACGCCGGCGCGATAATACGTCCTCCAACTCCGCGCCGCGGACGGTTCCTCTCAAGTCTTGAATAACAGTTCAATGGAGATTGACTGCAATGAATGAATATATTGCCGGGCATATAGCGGAATTTGCGCAGTATGCCCATTTGTGGGGATTTTTGATAATTTTTATTTTTATGACGATTGAAAGCTCGTTCATTCCGTTTCCGAGCGAGGTGGTGATGATACCGGCCGGATTTCTGGCATGGCGGGGTGAATTGTTGACCGGAAACGTGTGGGTGGACGGCGTTTGCGCGATAGTGTGCGGCGTAGCCGGATCGCTGGCCGGCGCCTATGTCAATTATTTTCTTGCGCTTTATCTGGGGCGGAGCGCATTGTACCGGTATGGAAAATATTTTTTCCTCAATGATAAAACTCTGAACCGGGCGGAAGAGGTGTTCCGTGAATACGGGGCGCTGGCGACTTTTGTCTGCCGTCTGCTTCCGGCGATCCGCCAATTGATTTCGCTTCCGGCCGGTCTGGCCCGGATGCCGTTCGGACAATTTTCATTTTATACCGCGCTTGGCGCCGGAATCTGGGTGACGGTGCTGACGCTGATCGGCGTCTGGTTCGGTCATGCCGCAGGCACTATGAGTTATGTCGACATGGTGGCTGGCGGTGAAAAGCTGATTACGGAAAATTACATCTGGATATTCGGCGGCTGCGCGGTTCTGGTCGCGGTATATATGGTCATACACCGGAGGATCATGAAACCGCGCGCCGCGAGTGAAGCGTCAAGCCAGTGTGATTAATTGCGAGTCGGCGATTTCCGCCGCATTGCAATTAAGCGTGAACCGGTATTCGCCGGCGGCGACGGCCGGGTGGTCGTCGTCATGCCGGCAGCGCGCCAGATCGTGCCGGTCAAGAACGAAATCAAAGAGCTGCGAGCCGGCGGCCGGCAGCGCGATGGCGGCAAAGCCGACCAGTTCTTTGGGCGGCCGTCCGGCGTTGTCCGGCATCGCGGCATAGAGCTGGGCGACGCCGAACGCCGCTTTATCCGACGGATTTTCGGCCCGGCAGACAACTTTTACGGTTGACGCGTCGCCGTTGCCGTCCGATTTTACGGAGACGATTTCAAACTGCGGTTCTGGCGAATATCCCAGACCGAATCCGAACGGAAACACCGGTTTTTTTCCGGTGGCGTCGGCATGCCGGTAGCCGATGAATTCTCTTTCGCGATACTCGGTATGCGGCGAGTTGTCGCCACGCACGCCGGGGTAGCAGCCGTTGGCGTGACAGCTGTAATCGTCATATCCGGCCGCCCAGGTGAACGGAAGTCTGCCCTGCGGTTCGACGCTTCCGAACAGCAGGCCGGCCCATGCCCGGCCGGACTCCATTCCGCCGTAGAAGCCCTCCAGCATCGCGGGAATCCGGTCGATCCACGGCGACACGTCGAACGGTCCGCCGGACACAAAGCAGCCGACGACATTGGGATTGGCCGCGCACAATGCGGAGATAAGCTCGTTCTGGTTGGCCGGAAGCCGCCAAGAGGTGACGTCGGCGGCCGGAACGTCGCCCCAGCCGATGGCTTCGCGGTCATCGCGGTGGGTGCGGCCGCCGAAGAACAGCACGCAATCAACGGTTTTGGCCAGTTCTGCGGTCTGCCGGATGCTTTCGGCGGCCGGAACGCACCAGAGCATGCGGAATTCTGTGAATTCCGCTTCGCTGCGGCTCATCTCCACGGTCAGATTCAAGGGCTTTCCGGCTTCGGCGTCAACGTATATTCCGCGCTCGACCGGATAGGTGGTTCCGGGGCCGTTGCGGAGCACTTCGCGACCGTCCAGCAACACTCTGCCGCTGAGACGCGAAGTGTTGTAGGTAAGAAATATCCGGCCGGATTGAGCGGGAACGGCCTGTGTTTCCATTCTGACCTTGAACGCGCGGAGATTCAAAGGGTCGTCATTTGACCGGCCGGCCGCCAGAAACACTCCCCAGCGGCAGTTGAGCGACTCGGCATGGCGGATATCAAACGGCGCCCGGTCAAAGTCGCCGTCGAAGAAGCTGACCCGAACGCCGTTGCCGCCGTCCGGATGGCGGAGCAGCGCATCGGGCAGAAGCTCGCTGTCCTCGAAGCGAACACCCGGGGAATGGACGATCTCAATATCGGTGTCTTTCAGATACTCGCGCACTCCGGCAAGCGGGGTTATCTCATAATCCGGGTGAACCGCGCCGGAGCCGCCGCAATTTTCCAGTCCGCCGAGACAGTGATGGTAGTCGGCTTCGGGGCCGGTGACCAGAATCCGTTTCAGACGGGCTTTGGCCAGCGGGAGCATACCGGCGTCGTTCTTCAGCAGCACGGTTCCGGCCGCGGCGATTTTCCGGGCAACCGCTCGGTTGCGCGGGGTATTGGCCTCGGCTTCACCCGGAATGAACCCGTCGTGTTCGATGCGTCCGGTGCGCCACAGCAGCCGGAGCATGCGCAGAACCATGCCGTCCAGAACCGGCATCGGGACTTCGCCGGATTCAACCTTAGCCTTGAGCGTGTCGGCAAAATGGCCCGATCCCATTTCAAGGTCGGTTCCGTGAAGCGCGGCTTTTACCGTGTCGTGCAGTCCGCCCCAGTCGGAGACCATTACGCCGTCGAATCCGGCCATGCCTTTGATGACGTTTTTTTGGGTGTACTCGCAAGCGGAGGCGTCTTCCCCGTTGATTTTGTTGTAACTGCTCATCATCATCCACGGCCGGGCGCCGCGCGTAAGAATTTCAAAGCTGCGCAGATAGAGATTGCGCATGGTCTGGCGGTCGCAGATGGAATTCCCGGTGGTGCGGCATATCTCCTGATTATTCAGCGCAAGGTGTTTGGGAACGGCGGCAACTTTTTCCTTCTGGCAACCGGAAATATAACCGGCGGCGATTTTTCCGGCCAGCAGCGGATCTTCGCCGAAGTATTCAAAGTTGCGCCCGTTCATCGGCGTGCGCATCAGATTCAGTCCGGGGCCGAGGATGACATTGATGTGATTGCTGTTGCATTCCCTGGCCACCGCGGCGCCGTATTCCGCGGCGAGCGCGGGTGAGAAGGTGGCGGCCAGAGCCATGCCGCAGGGCATGGCGGTGGCGGTGCGGCCGTCTTCCATGCGAACCCCCTGCGGACCGTCGTTCATCACCAGACTTTTGATGCCGAGCCGGGGTATTCCGGCCACTTCGGTGCAGGTTGCGCCGTGACAAAGCGATATTTTCTCATCAAGAGTCAGCTTTTCGAGCAGTGACAGTAATTCTTTTTCCATATTTTTTCCGTTCATCATAATATAGTTTCCAACCCGGTTTTGCTCCGCCCCGGCGGTGGAGCGTTATTGCTTCAGTTCCGGTTCATACATTACCATCTTGAGCCGGATTTTTCAACCGCAGTTCCGGAAAATGAGAGATGTGTGCGCGTTTGCGTTGATTTGTCCGTCGCCTGCCGCCGCAACGGCGGCAGGTTCAAAGACGGACGACGCGGCCCGATGCGGTAAAGATCAAAACAACTGAGACTGCGTCGTCCGGCAGCTCAAGGAGTTTCTTGAGCGCCTGCCGGTAAACCGTCATTTGCGCGGCATAAAATCCGGCGCGTTCCTCCGGCGCGGCGCACTGGTCTGACTTGTAGTCCACCAGTGTGGCGCCGGCGATGCCGCCGGCGGCGTTTCTTCGGAAATTGACCCGGTCGAAACGTCCGCTGATCCATTTGCCGTCAAGTTCGACTTCAAACGATTTTTCCGTCCAGCCGTCGCGGTTGTCGAGCAGTTCCACGACTTCTGAATTGGCGCGGCAGCGCTTCAGCTGTTCCTCCACTTCCGGTTCGGCTGCTGGGGACAGACCGTATTTTTCGAGATGTTCGTGAATCCTGGTGCCAAGCTCGGCGGAGCCGCCGGCCAGCGGCGCGGTCAGCAGCAGCCGCAGTGAGAGGTTGTGCGCCGACGGCTCTACCCGGGGCAGACGGCGAACCGGCGCGGCGTCAAATTCAACGGACAACCGTCGCGGCGGCGGCGGTTCGTCGGGCTGATGGGCCGACCACCAGTCATCGCCGATTTTCAGTACGCAGTAATCATCGTATTTCGTGCAGTCGTCGTCCGGCTCCGCTTCCGAAAACAGTCCGCGATGGACAAAGCTGCTGGCGCGGAAAACCTTTGTTTCATCGGCGGCGGCCGGCGGCAGCAGCACGCAGACGTGCCGTTTGGCTCTGGTGAGCGACACATAGAGGTTGCAGAGGTCTTCAAAGATCGCTTCGTGGTGGCATTCCAGCACGGCGTCGCGTATTTCCGGGAACAGCATTCCTTCCGAATGCGGCGCGTCGAGTATCCACTCGATATGTCCGGCGCCATCGGTTTTCACAATAAAGTCGTTGAGGTCGGGAGCCCCCCAGTTAACATTGCAGTTGTTTTCCTTGAGTGCGGAAAAGGTGACGTCAAAACTGAGTCCTTTGCTGTGATGGATGGTCATGATCCGGATTTTGCCGGCCAGAGCCAGGTCGCTCTTGGTGAAGTTCCAAGCCGCTTCGCGGAAGGCGACCGCGTCGTGTTGCGCTCCGGCGGCGGTGGAATCAAAATCTCGTGCAAGTTTCAGAAGCAATTCGGCGTTGCCGTCAGCGAAGCAGTCGCACATTGAGCGGTCGACGCGGTCGAGCACCCATGAGATCGCGCCGTGAAAGCCGCCGAGCGTCAGCTGACGGATCAATTCGGCGTTGATGTCCGGCCGGCCGGTCAATGCCGCCAGCGGCGGATTCATGGCCGCCGCCGCGAAACTGACGGTGTCCCCCGGATGTTCGGCGGCGACCAGCAGCGCCAGAATTCCGGCGATAAGTTTTTCACTTCCAAGCGGTTCGCTGCCCTCCCACACCAGACTGGCCGCCAGCGTCGGATCGACCGCGGCCAGCGCTTCCCTCAAGTCGAGTCCAAGGTTGTTGTTGCGCACCAGAATCGCGCAGCTCAGGTGGTTTTCCAGAATCCCGAGTTCCCGGATGCGCCCGGCGATGAATTTTGCGTAGGAGGCGATGGAAAAATCTTTGGCCGCGTTGAATAAAACCGCTTCAAAGCAATCCGGCCGCGTCACGGCGCTTTGGTGGGGCACCCAGCTTTCGCTGCCCAGCCAGTCGGCCGCGACCGCCGGCGACGCGGGAGACCGGCTGAACGCCGCGGGTGAAAAGACGCGGTTCAACGCCCGGCAGATGTTTTTACCGTAGCGGTATGATTTCGGCAGACTGTGTTGTTCAAGGCCGAACTCGGCGGTCTCGGCCGCCATCAGACGGCGGTCGCCGTTGCGCCAGTGATAGATCGCCTGTTTTACGTCTCCGACGATATAGAGCGAACTTTCGCCGTCGGACACATCGTCGATTACCGAATTAAGCACGGTCAGCTGTTCGGCGCTGGTGTCCTGAAATTCGTCGAGCAGCCAGTGGCGAAGCCGGCAGTTCAGCCGGAATTGAAGATCGCTGACCCATTCATTGCCGGTGTCGGACAACAGGCGCGGCAGGTCGGAAAACGCCACCGTTCCGGTGGTTCGGATCAGCTCGCCGCGCGCGGCGGCGTAGGCGCAGAACAACCGGCGCATGCCTTCGTTGCGGCGCGAGGCGCAGGCAATCAGGTATTTCCCGGCCGCGCGGAGCAGTTTTTTTACGGCGTCTTTTATCTCGTCCGGCAGTTTTTTCATCCATGTGTTGTCCTTCACGTCAAAGACGTTGGACTCCACATGCTCCCAGTTCTGAAAAAAAGTGCGCAGTATTTCACAGTCCGCGCCGTTGAACAGTGCGCCGGACGACGGAGCTGGAGCGGCGCATTTTTCCAGCACTCCGTCCAGCGCCGGCATCTTTCTCGCCGCCGTCACCGGTGCGCTTTCAATATTGTTCAGGTAATACTGATGCCAGACGGCGAACGTCCGGCGCAGTTCATCCGTGTTGCGTTCCGAGAAAAATCCGCTGAATTTATTCCACACGTCCGGGATATTCCTTTCGCAGTAAAAGCGGTCGAATCTTTTAATCTGCTCAACGCAGAGATCGAAATATCCGCGCGACTCGCGGCCAAGCGACGCTTCGCGCACCGCTTCGGCAAGCTCCCGACTCATCCCTTCGGCGGAAAGCACGGAGCGCAGCAGCCGTTCGGTCTGCTCCCGGCCCTGCGCCGGATCGCTCATCGTGACGCCGCCGGGCAGACCAAGCTCGAACGGACTTGAACTTACCGCCGACATCATGAATCCGTCGATAGTGCCGATCTGCAGTTCATTCATCCGGCGTATCAGCAGCCGGAGCAGCGCGGTGAGTTTTTCCGGCGTCGCTCCGGTGTCGCGTCCGAACTCCGAGTCCTGCCATGATGCGGTCAGAGCGTCAAATTTTTTGCAATCGGTCAACGCGTCGCACAACAGCATCAACAGTCGTTCGTAGATTTCTCCGGCGGCGGCGCGGGTGAAAGTCAGAGCCACCAGGCCGCCGAACAGCTTTTCCGGCGATTTTGCGGCGGAGGCCATGGCAAGAATGCGGCGCGCCAGATTCTCCGTCTTGCCGAATCCGGCCGAGGCGTTGACCGCGATTGAGCGCACCGGAGTGGCAAACAATGTGTCATCGTTCATCATCGTGTTCTCCATGCGCTGAAGTCCGGGTTGAAGTCTTCCGGCTGAATAACGCCGCCGAGGTAACGGATGAAACTGTCAAGTTGTCCGGTGAAACGTTTCGGCGGCCAGAACGCCCGTTCGACAAATATGCGGCGCATCACCGCATCGGCGCAGCGCAGCGCCGAAAGTGAAAGCTCGGCGTTAAGTTCGGGCAGTTCGCTCAACCCGGTGGCGCGGAAGTCGATCGGCAGATTGAAGTAGGCCGCCGACACTTCCGGCGCATCCGGCGGCATGGCAAGTCCCGGCGGCGCGGCGTGGCGCAGAATCAGCACGTAAAGCGGCAGCTGGAGATCGCACCAGAACAGTTTGCCGTCGGCGGTGGCGAGGCGGTCTTCGCATTCGGCCGGCCATGAAATGGCGTCGCGGTAAAAACCGGCGGAGGAGCGCGAGGACGCGAGGTGGGCCGACTTTGCATCGGCCGCCTTGGCCGCCGTTTTATAATCGATCACCCGCCAGATATTCTTGTTGCCGAGGCGGTCAATGCGGTCGATACGGCCGGACACGGTAAGTTTTTCGCGCCATGCGTTTTCGCTATTTCCGGGGTCTCCGCCGCTGGCGGCGCGGCAGAAGTCGGCCCAGTTGATTTTCGCCGGGATTTCTGTGGCCACCGGACGCCAGTTTTCGGCGGCAAGTTCGGCCTGTCTGACGGCAAACGCCTTGAGACTGCCGATCGCCAGCTCTTTCTGCAACTCAACGACACCGAGACGGCCGCGCTGGAATGCCCGGTCGATCAGCCGGTCAAGTTCGCTCAGACAAAACCGTTCGATTGCCGCCGGATCGGTCGCGTTGTTCACCTCCGGCGTCGCCCCGAACCGGCGCATCACTTCGTGGATCATATTTCCGAAGTCGGCCGGAGACATTTCCAAAGCCCGATCGTCAAGTTCCTGGCATTTCAGCACCTTCTCCCGGTAAAATTGAAACGGACACTTTAAATACGCCTTGAATCCGGTGATGTCCATGTTATTCCCCGGCAGTTGCTTTTCCGGAAGATAAGGAGGATATTTCGAGGCTTCCGGCGAAAACTGCGGACGGCTTTCCGCCAATTCGCCGCCGGAAAACAGCATGGCCGCGCGACGCGGGAGTTCGGCGTCGGAGCACTGCAGCAGCAGCCGCGACGGCTTGAGGACTTCTCCGGAGCCGCCGCTTTTACCGTACAGCAATTTCAAATTTTTTGACTGACACAACGCCTTGAAACGAACAATGTCCGCCGCAAAAAAGTTTTCCCGGCAGGGCAGTCCCAGCCGTTTGCGCAGACTTTCCGGCAGAAACGGATCGTCGATGCCCGGATAGTTGAACGCCTCCTCGTTGAATCCGGCGATGAGCAGGTGTTTTTCCGTCCGCCAATTCAATTCGAGAATTCCGGCGATCTCGTTGCGTCCGGCAAAATTTCCCGGCAAGGACACCGCTTTACGACTCAACAGCGCCTTCAGCATCGCCGCGGACTCCGGCGGCGGCGGCGACAGGTCGACAGCTTCAGCGACAATCGTTTTCAGCGGTCCAAATTCAAACAGAAACTCCGTCAGTTCTTCGTCCTTCTCCGAGGCCAGTGCAATATCGGAAAACAGTTTCCACAGAGATTCGGCAAGATTTTTCGCCGCAGTCAGCTGTCGCCGCCATTCATCAACCGCAGCGACGAATCCGGCGCATTCCGGCTCCGCCGTCCGGCGCAGTTGCGACAGCACAAGCGGCAGGTGCCGGTTCTGGGACTTGTCAAGCGCGGCGGCAACCGCGCTCCAGTCTGTTTCCGGCAGAAACCGGCGGACGAACGCATTGCGGGCCAGCGCCGCCACCGCGGTAAATTCCGGGTCGGGCTTTGCCAGCGCCAGCAGTTGCAGAAACAGCCCGGTGAACGGCAGTTCGCACAGCGGACGTTTTCCGGGCAGATAAAATTCCGGCAAATTGGCGCGCCGGCGGCTTTTGTCGATAAACAGTCCGGCAACTTCCGGATCGAGTATGCCAATCACCGCCGGACAATGACGGACGGCGCTTTGCTCCTCCAATACCGCGATGATCTTGTCGGCCTGATCCGCCGGCTTTGAACAGCAGCCGACTGCGGCGTTCAAATCAAAATCAATACAGCAGGATTCCCATGCGGCGGGGAGCGGACGGCCGAACCGGTCGAATCTATCGAGTTCATCCTCGTTCGCGCCCAGCCATATTTCAATGGTTTCCGCCGCGCAGTTGTCAAGCGCGGCGGCGGCGGCGCCCGGCAATTCCATGCAGCAGGCGACGACAATCCGGCGGGTGGCGCGCGGCAGCATCGGCTTTTTTACGATTTCCAACATGGCGGCCGCCGGGTCGGGAAGTCGGACGAACCGCTCCAGATAACGCGCTTCAAGCTCGGCCAGCAGCTGCCAGCGTTGGAACCATTCGCTGCCAACGGAGAACTCGTCGTCGATCTTCCCGATGACGGAGCCGAACGAGAGATTTTCCCGCGCCAGCGTCATCCGGAGATTTTGAAGCTGAAGCGCCAAAGGGCAGAGCCGCTCCGCCGTCCGCCCGACGGCACCGCCGCGAAACAGCAGTGATTCCTCCCGCCGGTCGAGCGTTGAAAGGGTTTTCAGCCAGTTGTACAGCGTTTCATTCTCTCCGGCGGCAACCGGCGGAGAAAACAGAGCGTCCGGCAGCAGAATCGTCAGCCCGACGGCGCCGCCGCTGCGGGCCAGATTTTCCCGCAGCAGACGCCCGGCCTCTGCGGTCGGCGTCAAAATCAGCGTTCCGGTATAGTCATTGTCCGGCGCGGCTTCGTCGCGCAACCGCTCGGTGGCGGCGGAAAGATAATCGGTTGAGCGGCCGATGGCTTTTTTCACAAACACGTTTCACCTCGCTGTGTGGCATGAATATAACGCCGTCCGGCAAAGATGTCAAGTCAAAAACCGGGCATTCCGGCGCCGGTTGGCGTCATTCACGGCGGCGGCGCTTCTTTTTGTGCTTGTGCGGAGCGGCGGCATCAGCGGACAGTCTGGCCCATTCGTCGGTCTCATCATCGCATTCGCGGCCGTTCAAGCCGTCGCGCATCTCTTCGTCCGCCAGCGAATCAAAAAATTCGTCGCGGTAGTCCTTGTTTTTTACCGCCATGCTCACTCCGGCGCACGACCGGTGCCCCCATGCCTTGCCGTCAAGGTGCCACCGGATCGTCCGCATGTTTACAAAATTACATTGAATCCGCCGGCTCTGAGCCGGCGCTTGAGCTCTCCGATATCCACCAGATGAAAGTGGAATACCGACGCCGCAAGCAGAATTGAAGCTCCTGCTTCGGCCGCTTCGATAAAATGCTCTATCGTGCCGGCGCCGCCGGACGCCACAATTTCCGCCCGGCACGCTTTGGCCATCATGCTGATTATCGGCAGATCGTAACCGGTCTTGGCGCCGTCGCCGGATTTGCTGGTCGGAAGTATCACTTTGACGCCGGTGGCGTCAACTTCGCGGGCAAACGCCAAAGCGTCATATCCGGTAGCGGTGCGGCCGCCGTCGATATAAACCTCGTAACCGGAGGACATGGCTGGATTTTTGTCCACGTCAATGGCTGCGGTCACGCGGTCGGCGCCGAGCGCGTTCACCAGCTCCGGAAGCAGTGCGCGGTTGCGGAACGCCGCGCTGGAAATCGAAACTTTATCCGCGCCTGCCGCGATGACGGCCTCCGCCTGCTCCAGCGAGGCGATGCCGCCGCCGACGGTAAATGGAATATTGATCGCTGCCGACACTTTTTTTACCACGTCGAGCAGAGTGCCGCGTTTTTCCACTGTGGCGTTGATGTCAAGCAGCGCCAGTTCATCGGCTCCGGCGGCGGCATAGGCCTTTGCGCACGCAACCGGGTCTCCGGCGTCGGCGATGTCTACAAAATGGACCCCCTTGACCACACGACCGTCCCGCATGTCGAGACACGGCATTATTTTTATCTGTTTCATCTTGAAAATCCTCGTTTTCTAACCATTCCGCCGCATTTGCCGACCGGGAAATCACGGTTGCTATAAAATTCACGGCTCGGCCGCCGCCTTCTCCGCCGCCTTCGAGCCGGCGGATGCCGCCGTCGGCCAGCCCGCTTCTCCAATAAAGAAAAAATCCCCGGCGCGACAAAACCACACGCCGGGGACGATAGTCGGAATCACGTAACCCAAATACTCACAATCTCAGGCAACAATTCAATGTACGCAGCGCGGGACGCAGGAAGCGCAACGTCGGGCACACCGGCCGTTCCGGCGTAAGGGTGTGAGCCGTCGGATAGGCTTTGTGGCTGCCCGCCGAGACCGTGAAGCTGCCAGTATACGGCATGAAGCTGTAATGGCTGTCCTCAAGTTCTCCCATTGCGGCGAACACCACGCTGGAGTTTTCATGAACCCAGGTGGACAGCGAGATCGTCACGTCGGAAGCCAACGCGCCGTTCTTTATCCAGAGCTGGTTCAGGAGTAACTGCATACGACTATACCTTTAATTCCGTTCTGCGCAGATCAACGCAATTAGTTGTTCTGAGCGGCGTTTTCGTTCTTCTGAAGCACGCCAGCCTCGAGCAGCTTGTCAATGAGCTGCTGCATGGAATTGAAGGCACCGAGGAATCCCTGCGGAGGCATAATGATGCGCTCGTTCACTTCCGGAGTCGGGGCCTGTCCGTCGGCTTCGGGCTGCAGGGTGACGAAGTCGAAACGAACCATGCCGCCCGCAAAGTGAATCTGACCGATACCATCCGCAAAAATTTCTTTCTTAGCCATTTTGAGAACTCCTTATTATTTGGGTTTTTATTTTTTGCGACCGGACAAATGGCTTTATCCGGCCGCGCCTGAGACAACCTGCAGGCTTTTTTCTCGCCTGACAACCTTATAATACCCCGGCCGCGACAAATAGTCAAGGTCTTTTCGGAAAAAAATATCACTTTTTTTCACCCGACGTTTTCAGCAGTCCGGGTTCAGCGGCGAACCGGACCGTAGATACGCAAAAAATCGCTGATGCGAACGCATTGAATATCAGAATGATCCGCAATATTGTCCGCCGCCGGACATGCCGAAATCTCCGGGAGACGAGCTTTTGCTCGTCACTGCGGAAGGACCATTGCCGGCAACGTGGACTGTAAATTGACGGCCTCAATCATTTTACCATTGGCAATTCACGGTACAGAGATTATTTTTCGCACAAAAAATCGGGCAGATATTGATAAGTCTTATAACAGTGTTATTTTATGCACGGTATACACGCGAAAAATCATATATTAAGAACATGTCTGGCTAAAAATATGTCTCTCAGCAATATCGCCGTGGTGATTCCGGCGCTTAATCCGGATCGTAAACTGCTTGACCTTGTCGCCGGACTGCGGTGTACAATGGATAATTCAATAATCGTGGTGGATGACGGCAGTCGGCCGGGCTGTTGTGAAATATTCAATGCGCTTGCCAGTACCGGCAACCTTTATGTTCTGAAGCACTGCGTCAACCAGGGCAAGGGACGGGCGCTGAAAACCGCATTCAACTTCTTCCTCAATGAAAACCCGGATGGCATCGGCGTAGTGACCTGCGACGGCGACGGTCAGCATCTGGCGGACGACATTGCCGCATGTATGAAAAAACTTGAAGCGGCTCCAGCGTCTCTGATCCTGGGATGCCGGCGTTTTTCCGGCAGCGATGTGCCGTGGAAAAGCCGATTCGGAAATAATCTGACCGGACTGGTCTTTAAGACGGTGGTCAGGCTGGATATTTCCGACACCCAGACCGGTCTGCGCGGCATTCCGGTCGGGTTTATGCGTGAATTGATGAACGTGCCGGGTGAGCGGTTTGAGTTTGAAACCGAAATGTTGATTGCCATGCGCGAATTTGATGTAAAGCCGCTTGAAGTGCCGATAGTTACGGTTTATATGGACAACAACCGGGAAACGCATTTCCGCCCGGTGGCGGATTCACTGAAAATATACGGCGTGATTTTTCGCGGATTCCTGCGCCGGATCATGCTGTTCGGATTCAGCGGATTTTTTTCAGCCGGCGTCGATCTCGGTTTGTTCGCGTTATTGTTTTATGTGATGACTCCGGCGCTGGGAATGCCACGCCTGATTTGGTCGGTGGCCGGTGCGCGAACCGTGTCTCTGGTGGTTAATTATCTGTTGAACCGCCATTTTGTATTCAGGGGAAAACGGCCGAAAACCATGTTCGGTACCGCGTCGCTGGCCGGATATCTTCTGCTTTGCGCCGCAGTCATGCTGCTGTCCTACGGAATGACCAGATCGGGGCATTGGCTGTTCCCGCAGGTGAATATAGTGATAATAAAACTGCTGTCCGACGCAATGCTTTTTTTCCTGAGTTATACGATTCAGCGGCATGTTATTTTTGCGGTTGCCCCCAAAAACTGAATCAGTTGAATAAGTATAAAATGTCCTGTAAATCATCAACCGAAAAAGGCTTGGCACGGAGCGGTCTTTTGACTGCAATTTTAAGGACCGTGTGGCGCTTGAGGGCGTTCAAGGCAAACAGAGAATCGCGGGAGTTGTCGGAAAGTATCAGATTCACCCGAATTTCGTGATACAATGGGGACGAAAGCGGCTTCACTTCGCTTAGGGAAAAGAGACACAATGGGATTGAATATGAAACGATTTTATCTGTTTGCCATGGCTGTTTTGTGCAGTATGCTTCTTATATCCTGCGATACTCATGAACTGAATCATCCTCAATTACTGGGAAAGACCAAAGCTGAAGTATTGGAGGTAGTTTTTGCCGAATGTCCAAGATTATATGCGGGAAAAATAAATATCGCATACATCCGCGATGGGATGCGATATCGTGATTCGCAATATTACAAAACGGCAGCCGAGGCTCTTAAAAATAAAAAGCTTCTTGAAGCAGATGTTTGGGAGGTGGTTGTCAGTGCGGATTCACACAATTTGTTGTTTCAGAAAAATAAAGTTTTAACGCTAAAATTCGAAGATGACAAAGTCACAGAATATAATCTTGAACTTCAAGATAGAAAATGAAGCAATGAACGTTGGAGTAACAACAGAGGATACCATATAAAACGGCGGCATTACAATATATTATGGTTGCCCTCCCTGAATATTGCATGAAACTTGAAAGTTTAATGGATTTTAGAAAAATACAATAGAACGATTGCGAAGATCCGTTGGACTCGCAATTTTTTCATCAAAATTTCCAAACGGGTGGTCGGTTCCGCTCCGATTCAAATTATGCCTGATGGGACCGGATTCAAGGGCGAAGATCGGAATGTCCGGCGGTTTTCGCCATTGGCTGAAATGGGGGGCGATTTCTCCGCGAACTTCGTCGATGGTAAAGCGGGGTATGCGCGAACTGGGACGCCGGAGCTATGGGAGAACTGCTGGCAAAACATATGGAGATTATCGCCAACATCGTTATCGGTGTCGGAAAATACAGTGTGTTTCACAAAATTTGGGACAATAACCAATATTAATATTTTACAATCTTTTTAATTGATTTTTTATTATTTTACCAATATTATGTTTCGGCAGCGGCAAAACACTATAAAAAAAGGCCGCGCAATAAAGCGCGGCCGCAAAACAATTCCGAGATTCGTCAGCGTTCAACTTTCGGCGTATAGCCGGTCATGTTTCCGGGACTGGGCTTCGACGGATTGAAATAGTCCGCCTCCGGCCGCGAAACCTGACGGTTGCGCACATACATGATGTCGTAAACCGGACGCTGATAGGTGCCGTTCTGAGGCCGGTTCATCAGTCCGTAGGCGCTGGTCCACATGGTCGAAGACCCGCCGCCGTCCATATTTATCGCCTCATAACAGCCCAGACTGATCATGTAGTCGGCCAGTTCCTTGCAGGTGACCGCATGGCGGCTCCCCGACTCGTCCACCACCACCACGAACAGTTTCTGGCGGGTGCTGGTTACCCCAACCGCGGTACGCGAACGCCGCGAAAGAATAATCCCGCTTGAATCGCTGGTAACGTCGGCCAGCGGCTTGTAGATCGCCCCCTGCCAGACCAGCATCGGATAACTCCAGCGGATGTTGTCCGCCACACCGACCGAGAAACGATCCGGCGGCATCACTCCGGCACGCTGACCGGCCGCCCAGAAATAACCTTCGCTGTAAACGCTGTACGTTCCGTTGCCGGCCTTAAGCCATTTGCCTTCAGCCTTCAGCAACCCGACCGCGGTGGACGGCTTGCTGCCGGTCATCGCAAAAAATCCGAAATTGACCGCCGCGATCGCGCCGTTGCTCTTCCCCTGCGTCTGAGTGTTTTTCAGCAGATTGTTCGGGCAGACGCCGACACCGACTTCCAGATTCTCCTTGGTCAGGTCGATCTCCAATACAAATATCTCCTGATAGCCGCCGTAAAGCGAACTGTAGGCGTATTTGTGATAGACCACGCCATCCGCCAAATTGTAGGTGGTGGTGGTGGTCGGCGTATAGGCGAACAGTTCTATTCCGCAGAACAGCACTGCGAGCATGACGAACATAATTGCCTTAAGATTGCGCATCGGACAAACTCCTTGACGTTAATAATATAAAATGCTATTTCCTGTCTCTAAAATAGCATAATTAACGCCATGTGTCAAGAGAAAAACATATTTTCCCGGCGCTAATTCTCATGAATAAACGCCATATTTCCGGACTATCGCTCGACCTTCGGCGTATATGAGGTCATATTGCCGGAAGACGGCGCCGCCGGATTGGACGTGTCGGTCTCCGGATAGGCCGCCTGCCGATTCCGCACAAACAGTATGTCGTAGACCGGACGCTGATAGGTGCCGTTCTGCGGACGGTTCATCAACCCATAGGCGCTGGTCCACATGGTCGAGGAACCGCCGCCGTCCATATTGAGCGCCTCGTAGCAGCCGAGACTCAACATATAGTCGGCCAACTCCTTGCAGGTCACCGCATAACGGCCGCCGCGCTCGTCCACCACTACCACAAATAATTTCTGACGGGTGCTGGTTACCCCAACCGCGGTGCGCGAACGCCGCGACACAATGATTCCGCTCGGATCGCTGGTCACATCAGCCATCGGCTTGTAAATCGCACCCTGCCAGACCAGCATCGGATAGCACCAGCGGAGATTGTCGGCCATGCCGACGGAAAACCGGTCAGGCGGAACCACTCCGGCGCGCTGACCGGTAGCCCAGAAATAACCTTCACTGTAAACGCTGTATATCCCCCCATTGCCCTTGTACCACTTGCCGCGTGCTTTGAGCAGACCAACCGCGGTGGACGGCGCCGTGCCGGTCATCTCAGCAAAACCGAAGTTGACCGCCGCGATCGCGCCGTTGTTTCGCCCCTGCGTCTGGACATTGGTCAGCTTATTGCTTGGGCAGACTCCGATGCCGAGCTCCAGATTTTCCTTGGTCAGGTCAATTTCCAGCACAAATATCTCCTGATAGCCACCGTAGAGCGCATTGTAGGTGTATTTGTGATAAACCACGCCGTCGGCCAGATTATAGGTGACGGACGAAGTCGGCGTATAGGCCAATGCCGGCATTGTCCAGGAAAAGAACAAAGAAACAAACAATGCAATAAAAAACGCTGGTTTCATAATAAACACCATCCTTCCAGTTTATTTTCACCTGTGCCGATTGAATAATTCCGACTCAAACTGTCGCCGCCAGCCGCCGGTCAACCGGCGGCGTCTTCCAATAATCGGCGCTGTGGTTCCGTGCCGCCGAATCAAGATAGTCCATAAACTCGGTCTCGCCATTCAGCAGTCCGGCTTTCCCGCGCCACTCGCCGTTGAATCCGCGGCCGCGAAAATAGTCCAGCACGATTTTACGCGCCAGTGCGCTGCCTTTGGCCTCGCCGTAAAACCGCAGCATCTCTCCAACGTGCAACTTCGCCATCGCCACCAGCTCGGCAATCGTCGGCGGCACAAACTCCGCACCGTCGGCCAACTCGCGAAATATCCACGGATTGCCCATCGCTCCGCGGGCGATCATAAAACCGTGCGCCGACGGCACGCCAACTTTCGCCGCCTCAAACCCGCCGCGCCCCATGATCCCCCCGTTGGCGATAATTGGCGCGTCCACCGCAGCGGCGCACGCCTCAATCACCGGAAACGCCACCGGGCCGGAATAGAAATCCTCGGCCAGCCGGCCATGAATCGTGACCGCGCACGCGCCGCGTTCGACCAGTCGGCGAACGATCTCCGCTGTCGGCTCCGGATCTTTGAAGTCCAATATCCGCAACTTGCAGCTGACCGGCGTTCGTGAGCGCTCCGCCAATATGCCGAACAGTTCGCAGGCGCGATCGATATTTTTTCCCAGCGCCGCCCCCGCCCCTTTTTTGACGACTTTCGGCACCGGACACCCCAGATTGAAGTCCAGCAAATCAAAGTCATAGCCGTTCAGAATATCCACCGCGGCGCCGATGTGTTCGGCGCTGTTGGACACCAGTTGCACACCGAGCCAATCCTCGCCGCCGCCGCGCACCAGCATCCGCTCGGTGCGCCGGCGGGCATACACCAGCGCGGCCGCATCGATCATCTCGGTAAAGCAGAACCGCGCTCCGCACCGTCTTGCGGCGGTGCGGAACGGCAGATCGGTGTAGCCCGACAGCGGAGCCAAAAGCAATGCTCCGGACGGATACGGCATCCGGGTCATTGTTCTAAAGCGCACCCAGCGTGTATTTGTAGCTGGCCACCAGATCATCCAGCGGCAGATCGGCCGCGACCCGGCCGCCGGCAACCAGTGTAAGCCGGTCACCGCCGACTTCACCGACCCGTGCGAATGGAACGCCGGCAAGCAGCGACTCAAATTCCGCCGCATCATCCGGCGACACTGTGGCGATAAACCGGCTGTTCGATTCGGAGAACAGCCGTTCCACCGTTCCGCAGCTTCCGTTCACCGGCAGCTTGTCCAGATCGATCTTCAAACCAAGCCGTCCCCCCATGGCGACAAACGCAAAGCCGACCGCCAGTCCGCCGAGCGCCGGCGTGTGCAGCGAATGAACCAGCTCGCGCTCCGTTGCCGCCGAAACCGCACGATAAGTTTTCTGCGCCAGCGCCGCATCCACCTTCGGAACCGCGTTGCCGGTGGCGCCGAGCATGAAGAAATACTCGCTGCCGCCGAGTTCGGCGGCGGTGGCGCCGACCACATAGACGATATCCCCCGCCTTCTTCGCATCCAGCGTCACCGCCTTGGATATGTCGTCCATTTTGCTGATCGCGCTGAACAGCACCGACGGAGGAATGGAAATCTTGCGCCCGCCGCGGGTGGAGTCGTTCTTCATTGAGTCCTTGCCGGAAATGCAGGGGACCTTGTACATTTTTGTGAAGTCGTAAAGCGCCTGATTGGCGCGGATCAGCTGAGCCATCTTGTACTCGCCGTCCGGCGTCTTTTCGCTCTGCACCGGGTCCGGCCAGCAGAAGTTGTCCAGTCCGGCGATATGTCCGAGCTTGCCGCCGACCGCGATGATCCGGCGTACCGCCAGGTCAATGCTCGACGCCATCATCCAATAGGTGTCAACGTCGCTGTACCGCGGAAGTATCGCGGCGGAAAGCACCACTCCTTCGCGGCTGAGCGGTTCGATCATGGACACGGTGGCGTCGGACGCCACGTCGCGGCATTTGCCGACAAACGGCTTGATCACGCTCAGTCCCTTTACCTCGTGATCGTACTGCCGGGCCTTGGTCTCGTCGCTGCAGATGTTGAGCCGGGAGAGCATTGCCAGAATGTCGGCCGGTATCTTGCGGCCGTCAAGCGACGGTTCGCTGAAATGCGGACGCTTCCAGACCGCGTTGAGTTCAAGCCGCGGCAGGCCGTTGTGCATGAAGTCGATGTCCAGATAGCATACCGTCTCGTTGTCGAACAGCATATGGAATTTTCCGCTGTCGGTAAATTCTCCGAGCACCGCGATCTCAACGTCGCGCGCCGCGGCCAGCGCCTGAAATTCGACGATGTTTTCCGGCGGAACCGCAAAACTCATGCGCTCCTGCGCCTCGGAAACCAGTATCTCCCACGGCGCCAGTCCGGCGTATTTAAGCGGCGCCTTGGCCAGATCGATCCGGCAGCCGCCGCAAAGCGACGCCATTTCACCAACGCTCGACGAAAGCCCGCCCGCGCCGTTATCGGTAATAAAGCGGTAAAGCCCGCGGTCACGCGCCTCGCGGATGAAGTCGGACAATTTCTTCTGGGTAATCGGGTCGCCGATCTGAACCGCCTGCACCGGGCTGTCCTTATGCAGCTCTTCGCTGGAGAAGGTCGCGCCGTGAATACCGTCCTTGCCGATCCGTCCGCCGCCCATCACCACCAAATCGCCCGGTTTGATGCACTTTTCCCAGCCGTTGACGCCGTTGATCCGGCGCGGCAGCGTGCCGACGGTGCCGCAGTAGACCAGCGGCTTGCCGAGATAGCGTTCGTCGAAATATTCCCAGCCCAGACCGTATGGAATACCGCTCTGGTTGCCGCCGTCGATCACACCCTTGTGAACTCCGTCGCGCAGGCGGCGCGGATGGAGCAATCCCTCCGGCACGTCGCCGGCTTTGGTGAACGGCGACCCCAGGCAGTAGCCCCATACGTTAATCAGCAGATCGGCGCCTTGACCGGTGCCCATCGGGTCGCGGTTGACTCCGACGATGCCGGTCATCGCCCCGCCGTACGGGTCGAGCGCGGACGGGCTGTTATGGGTTTCCACCTTGTAGACCAAATCGACCTTGTCGCTGAAAGTTATGACGCCGGCATTGTCGCTGAACACCGACACCAGAAAATCGACCTCTCCGCCGATCTCCTTGGTGCTGCGCTTGATGAAGCTCTTGTAACAGGAGACGATCCGCTCCTCGGTTCCGTCCTCGGTATTCTTGTAATTGACGATGGCGTCGAATATTTTATGCTTGCAGTGTTCGCTCCAGGTCTGAGCCAAGACTTCCAGTTCAACATCAGTCGGCGACGCGGTCAGATGATACTTGCCGCGCCCCTCGGCCGAATTGAAATAGCCCTGAATAACCTTCATTTCCTCCAGCGTCAGGGCCAGAATCCCCTTGCGTGAAATTTCCAGCAGCTGTTCGTCCGGAACGTTGAGATTGTACACCTTCACCGGCACGCTGCCGACCGCCGTGACCAGCGGCAGATTGAGCGGCATCGGCGATGCGAGATCCGCTGCGGTGAATATTTTCACCGACTGGATCAGTTCGTTGGCCAGAAATCCGCGCGCAATCGTCTCCGCCTGCTCGACGGTGAGTCCGGAGCCGGAAATCAGATACTCGACCGAACTGAATATCTGTTCTTCTTTCGAGAGTTTGCGTCCGACAATGTCGCCGATCGCCTCGTGTGCCGAACGCCCCACGTTGTCGGTGACTCCGGGCTTGAAGCCGATGGCAATCAGAAAATCGCAGTCGGCATTGGCGGTCATGGTGGCGCCGGCCGCCACCCGGCAGCTCTGCAGCACCGGATTCACCAGATATTTTGCGACCTTGTCCGCCTCCTGCGCGGAAATGTCGGCCATAACCGTATACACATCGCGCGTCACCACGCGGTCCACTTCGATACCGAGGAATTCGCCAATCTGCTTTTTCACCCCTTCGCCGCGGGCGTCGCGCCATTGGGCCAGCGGCGAAATCTCTATGCGATAGTAATTCATTGTTCAGACACCTTATCGTTGAATTTTACTGCTTGTTCCTTTTTCTCCCGGCGGTCGGCCCGAAATCGTCAGACACGGCAATTCCACCGTCCTGATCGCCGTTGACCGCCGCCAGCAGTTCGCTGAAGTCAAACTGACCGAAAGTCTTGTGAATCATCTCCTTCGGCCAGCTGTTCAAAATGCTGGCAAAAGCGTTGATCGTGCTGACAGTGGCGTAAAACAGCTTCTGCGCCACCTCGTTTTCAATCGCGGTAATCAGCCCGTCAAACGCCTTGTAAGCCTCCTGCTTATACTCCACCAGCGGGTCTTTCTGAGCGTAAACCCGGAGATTGATGCTGGTGCGCAGATGATCCATGGTGTAAAGATGGAGCTGCCAGTGGCGGTCGATAGCGTCAATCACCACGCGACGCGCCAGATATATGCGCTGTTCGGGCGGCAGCGGCGCGTTCTTGCGGTTATAGACATCCTCAATGCGATGACTGAGCTGGGCGACCAGCGCGTCCTTTCCGGTCAGTATGCCGTTTGTCACACCCGCGGTCAGCTCCTCGACCTTGAACGGGATCGGGAAGGTCAGGTTGAGCCAGCCGATCAAACGGCTGAAATCCGACGGCCTGCCCTCTTTGGCGCGCAACAGCACCAGCTCTTCGATCTTGCTGTCCAGACAGTTCTCCAACACCATGAACAGCGTCTCGTGCGGATCGTCGGACAGCAGCGCGGTCTTGCGCAGCCCGTAGACCACCTCGCGCTGCTTGTTCATCACATCATCGAAGTCCAGCGTCCGTTTGCGGATGGCAAAATGCTGCTGCTCGACCCGCTGCTGGGCGGTCTCGATCGCGTGATCCAGCCACTTGCTCTGAAGTTCGTCGCCCTCTTCGATGCCGAAGCGGTCGAAAATCTTGATGATGCGGTCAGAACCGAACAGCCGCATCAGATTGTCTTCCAGTGAAACGTAGAATTTCGATTCGCCGGGGTCGCCCTGACGGGAACAGCGGCCGCGCAGCTGCCGGTCAATCCGCCGTGAATCGTGACGGCTGCTGCCGATCACATAAAGACCTCCGAGGTCAACCACGCCCTCCCCCAGCTTGATGTCGGTTCCACGGCCGGCCATATTGGTGGCCACCGTCACCGCGCCGCGCTGACCGGCCCTGGCCACGATCTCGGCCTCGTGCTGGTTGTTTTTGGCGTTCAGCACATTATGGGGTATACCGTTGCGTTTGAGCATCCGGCTGAGAATTTCCGAGTCCTCCACCGAGATCGTGCCGAGCAGCACCGGCTGCCCCTTGGCGTAGCGCTCGGTGACTTCATCGACAATCGCATTGAACTTCTCGCGCTTGGTTTTGAATATGGAGTTGCGCACGTCAACGCGGCGGCACGGTTTGTTCGTGGGAATCACAATCACGTCGAGTTTATATATCTGGTGAAACTCGTTGGCCTCGGTCTCGGCGGTGCCGGTCATGCCGGCGAGCTTTTCGTACATCCGGAAATAGTTCTGAATGGTGATGGTGGCCAGCGTTTGGGTCTCCGGTTCAATCTTGACTTTTTCCTTGGCTTCAAGCGCCTGATGCAGCCCGTCGTTGAAACGGCGGCCGGGCATCAGACGGCCGGTGTGTTCGTCCACGATCAACACCTTGCCCTGCTGAACAACATAGTGAACGTCACGTTCAAACAGGCAGTAAGCCTTCAGCAGCTGGGAGAGACTGTGCAGACGTTCGCTTTTTTCGGAATAGTCCGCTTCGAACTTCGTCCGCTTTTCGCTGCGCTGCGCCTCGGTCAATGTCTCGTCTGAATCGATCGCGTGGATGCCCATCAGCAGATCGGGCATTACAAACGCCTCCGGATTTCCCGGAGAGATCGCGCGGCGGCCGCGCTCGGTGAGGTCGGCCGACTGCCCCTTTTCGTCAATCGTAAAATAGAGTACGCTCTGGATTTCCTGCAGCATTCCCTGATTGGTGCTGCTGCGCACCCGCGACTCGTAGCGTTCAACCTCTTTCAGTATCGCGCCATCCTCAAGGATCCGCATCAGCACCTTGTGGGTCGGCATGCCGAAGCGCACCTGAAGCAGTTTCTCGACCGCCTGCTCGTGCTGCTCCGGCGTATGATCCGGATTTTCCAGAATTTCACGCGCCTCGCGCGCCAGATTGGAGCAGATTTCGCTCTGGAGATTGAACACCGATTCCACCGGACCGATAAGCTCACCAAACTGCTGTTTGCCCTCCTGAGCCACCGGACCGGAGATAATCAGCGGCGTGCGGGCCTCGTCGATCAGAATGCTGTCGATCTCGTCGATGATCGCGTAATAGTGGTCGCGCTGAACCAGCTGGCGGCGATCCACCGCCATGCCCATGTCGCGCAGATAGTCGAATCCGAATTCGCTGTTGGTGCCGTAGGTGATGTCGCAGTTGTACTGTTCGCGCCGCTCGTCCGGCGGCATCATGCTCTTCAGACAGCCGACGGTCAGCCCGAGATAACGGTAGACCGCCCCCATCCATTCGGAGTCGCGCTGCGCCAGATAGTCGTTCACGGTGACCAGCTGGCAGTTTTTGCCGGTCAGCGCGTTCAGATAAAGCGGCATGGTGGCGACCAGCGTCTTGCCTTCGCCGGTGGCCATTTCCGCGATGTTTCCCCATTCCAGTGCAACACCGCCCAGCACCTGCACGTCGAACGGCACCATGTCCCACACCACCGGCTGCCCGCAGACCGAGACCTCGCTGCCGACCATCCGCCGGCAGGCGTTCTTCACCGTGGCGAACGCTTCGCACATCAGATCGCGGGTGGTTTCGCCGGCCGCGAGCCGTTCCCGGAATTCCACGGTCTTGTGTTTCAGCTCCTCGTCGGTGAGTTTCTGATACTCCTCTTCCAGCACATTTATCCGGCGCACCAGCGGCAGCATTTTGCGCAGATCGCGCTCGCTTTTGGTGCCGAATATTTTCTTGAGAACATAGGTTATCATTTCATCCTCCGCAGATGTGGCCGGCCGCAGAAGACCGGCGTAAAGCAAAAAACCCGCTCACAAGGGCGGGTTCCTCAATATCGTCTTATTTGGATCCCGGACGCTCGACCGGGTCTCCGGCCTTGCACATCGGACAGTCTTCCGGCTCAAAGGTCGGCAGACTCAGTTTAAGCAAACTTTCGTGGCGCACGTCAAACTCGGCCTTGCCGCCGGAACGGTCCACCAGCACCGCGATGCCGACCACTTCGGCGCCGAAACTGCGCACCAGATCGACCGTTTCGCGCACACGGCCGCCTTCGGTGATGACATCCTCGCCCACCAGCACTTTCTCGCCGGGGCGCAGTGCGAAGCCGCGTTTCAGAATCAGTTTATTATTGTCCTTGTCAGCAAATATCGCGCGAACGCCGAGCGCGCGCGCCAGTTCCTGCCCCACGATCAGCCCGCCGACCGCGGGAGAAATAACGGTGTCGATTTTTTCGCCCGCGAATTTTTTCGCCAGCTCGCTGCACAGCAGTTCGGCGCGATCGGGATACTGCAAGAGCAGAGCCGCCTGAAAAAAACGGTTGCTGTGCTTGCCGCTGCGGAGTTGAAAATGTCCGGTAAGCAGCGCCTTGGAGTCCTCAAATACTTTTATAATTTCCTGTTCGGTCATTTTTCCATCCTTAAAGTTTTACCTGAACGTTTCCGGAGACGACGGCTCTATCCAGAGGTGGAAATCCACCTTGCGGCCACCGAAGTCCAGGGTGATTATCGAGTTAAGCCGGGTCAGCAGCAGTGAATACGGAATGCGCAGCTCGCCGTCCTTGGTTGTCACCGCCACGTTCACATCGCCCAGAATGTCCTCGGCGTTGCGGATCGCGGTGACCAGATTCAACAGCCGTGCGAGCTTGCCGCGCAGTTCGGAGTCCAGCTCATAGGTCGCCATGCACTTCGGGCAGACCGCCTGAAACACCGGCGACCCGACCTCGGTCAAATTAAACTTCACCGCCGCGCCGCACTCCGGATTAAGACAGCGGAAATCGATTCCGGCGCGCCCGCCCACGGCGGCATTTGTCTTTGCCATTGTTCTGTTACTCGCCGTCCTGCTGACGTTTGATGACATTGAGTATCTGCGCCGGATTGGCGATATTCTCGGTGATTTCAGCGATGATTTCCGGGTTGCGCAGCTTGCGGGAAACCGAGCCGAGCAGCTGAAGATACTCTTCCGGGCGCTCGTCGGCGGCCATAATATAGACGATCAGGCGGACCGGCTGGTCGTCCTGACTCTGATAATCGGCGATCGGCTCCTTGCAGACGCCGACGATAATGATCGGCTCTGGAATGTTGTTGACACGGATGTGCGGCAGACCAAGCCCGTTGCCGACGCCGGTGGTCATCATCTGTTCGCGCTTCCAGGTAAGACGAAAGATCAGGTCACGATCCAGCTGGGAAAGTTCGGCGGCTTTCGAGATGATCTCGTTGAGCACCTCAAGTTTATTCTTTCCTCTGAGAATAACGATAGAATCGCTATCAATGTATTTCGTGAACGTTACTTTCATCGCCTCGCCTCCGTGTGACTTTTATTTTCTATCATGTAAGTATATTAGCTTTCAACAATAAATACATTTTAATTTATCCACATTGTATAATTTTTCAATCATATTTATAAAAAAAGTTTATTCTTTCTTGGTTTTTTTTGCAACCGGAACGGCAATGTGCTATATTACCGGAAAAATTGGAGCCGATATGGTAATAGATGGCATTCAGGTGGCGAGAGTCGCCATTCCGCTGCGCACGCCGTTTGTCACGGCGCTCCGCAGGGTAACGCAGATTGAAGACGCGATAATAATCATCCGTACCGCCGACGGGGCGTCGGGTCACGGCGAAGCACCGCCGACCGCGGTCATCACCGGCGACACGCTGGAAAGCATCGAACGCTTCGCCGGCTGGATGGCGCCGCGGCTGCTCGGCCGGGACATCGCCGATCTGAACGACATACTCCATTCAATAAGAACGGCGCCGTTCGAGCGCAACACTTCGCCGCGCGCCGCTTTCGAGATCGCCGTCTACGACCTGTGGGCGCAAATGACCGGACTGCCGCTCCAACGCGCACTCGGCGGCTCGAAAGACCGGTTGAAGACCGACCTGACCATCAGCGTCAACCCGATACCGGAGATGGTGCGCGACGCCGAAACCGCGGTCGGCCGCGGCTTCGGCCACTTGAAGATCAAGGTCGGAAAAAACGCCGGGGAGGACTTCGAGCGGCTGAGCGCCGTCCAACAGGCGGTCGGCTCGCGCGCCATGCTTTCAATCGACGCCAACCAGGGGTGGTCAGCCGACGAGGCGATCGCCATCATGCGGCGGCTCGAAAACGGCGGACTGAAATTTGACTACCTTGAACAACCGGTTCCCGCCGGCGATCTCGACGGCCTGAAAAAGGTGACCGCCGCCGTCGAAACCCCGGTCCTTGCCGACGAAGCGGTCTTTTCCTCGCGCGACGCGGCGCGACTGCTGGAACGCGACGCCGCCGACCTTATCAACATCAAACTCATGAAGTCGGCCGGAATTTCCGACGCCCTGCACATCGCCGCGCTGGCCGAACGCTACGGCAAGGAGTGCATGATCGGCTGCATGCTGGAGGGGCCGGTCTCGGTCGCCGCCGCCGCCTGTTTCGCCGCCTCGCAGAACTGCGTGACCAGATTCGACCTTGACGGCCCGATGCTGGCCAGCCGGGTGCCGGTTGAGGGAGGAGCGGTCTTCGACGGTCCCGACATCATTCTGCCGACCGCTCCGGGACTGGGAATAACCGCCATCGACGGAATGGTGATCCGCAAGGAGTATCGCTGAACCATGCGCCTCCGCGATTTAATCGGTAAAGCCGCCAGATTCGTCCGCCAGACCCACAGCGATTATGTGGTGGCGGCGTTCTCCGCCGCGCCGGGAATCGACCCGAACGCGCTGCCGGAGGGGGCCGGAGAGCTTACCGAATTCAACAACGAACTGATCGATCGGGCTTTCCACTCCGGAAGAATGAACTATGCCAAGGCCGGACTGTTCCGCCATCTGACCGGCACCGGATCGCGCTCCGTGGTTATAACCGATGAAAAAGGCGTTCCGGCCGCCTGGTCCATACTCAGCATCAACACCCCCACCGGCAGTTTCGGCGGCATCACCGTGCGGCCGCAGCCGCCGTTCGCCTACATCCACGACACGTTTGTAACTCCGGAATTCCGCGGCCGCGGCTACGGCACGCTTCTGAACGCCAGAATGATTGCATTGTACGGCGAAGGCCGCACGCTGTTCTGTCTGGTGCGCTGCAACAATCTGCCGGCGCTGCGCAACTGGAAAAAGTGCGGCGCGGAAAAACTGGCGATTATTGTCGACGGGCGCTCGTTCCGCGGCAACTGGAACCACAAGGTTACCGTCCTGTCCTCTCATCCGCTGCTGCGCGAAATCCTCGCGCTGATCCGGCTTCACCACTGACCGCCCCCCCCGCGCGACAAGCGACCGGCCCCCAACAAACACGCCGCGTAAATAGGGACAAAAAAACCGGGCCGCGTAAACGGTCCGGCATTTTCAGGCTGCGCCTGATCAGTCCTGAGCGTTCTTGACCAGTGAAAATCCGAATTTTTCGGCCCCCTCGACGCAGGCCGCGTCCTCCGCAGCCGAAGTTTTGGACGAACACCCGCCCTTGAAGAAAAACTTCGTCGCCGGACATTCGATCAATTCCTCCAGATACCCCATCTGCGCCTTGATGATCTCAAATCCGCTGTCTTCGGCGGTTCCGCCGGCGACCGCCGCCACCGCAAACTGAATGCGCTTGAGCGGCGAGAATATCTGACCGCCCTCGTGCAGCAGCAGCGAATACATGCGGTCAATCACGCTTTTGAGCTGTGCGGGAAATGAGAAGAAATATATCGGGGTCACAAAAGCGATCACATCGTATTTCGGGAAATCAGCCACCAGATCGGACACGTCGTCCTCCAGCACGCAGGCCAGATTGTCCGGCTGGCAGGCGTTGCAGCAGGTGCACCCCACCGCCTGGCATTCAAGTTCAGTGGCATCCACCAGATCAACTTTGCCGCCGGCCTTTTCAATCCCTTCGACAATCGCGTTCGCCACAGTGTTGGTGTTGCCGTTGCCGCGCGGGCTTCCGGTAATCACGAGAATCTTTTTTGACATTTCTTTCTTTACTCCAAAAATTTTATCGATACCGCGCATGAAACGCGGTTTAAAACAATCCGGAACCCATACGTCGCCGGTCAAGCCGGCGGCTAACTCATTATGATTGAATGATAATCCTTGCCGGCCGGAATCATCGGCAGCACATGCTCGCTGTAGCCGATGTGCAGATCAAGCAGGAACGGCCCTTCGGCGTCCAGCATCTCCCGGATCGCCGGCGCCAGTTCGTCCGGAGTCCGGACATGGCGGCCTTTTATTCCGTAGCCAGCCGCGATGGCGACAAAGTCAGGATAGGGAACGCTGCCGGTACAGTAGCTTCCGTCGCAGTCAGCACAGTGCTTCCCGCTGACACCGCGGCTGCCTTTGCAGCGGCCGAGAACGGTATTGCCGCGCCGGCCGTCATAGAAGCGGTCCTCCCACTGGGCGACCATGCCGAGATGCTGATTGTCGAAAATCATCATCTTGACCGGAACATCCTCGACAAACGCCGTACCGAGTTCCTGAATATTCATCTGAAAACTTCCGTCGCCGTCGATATTTATCACCGTGGCGTCCGGGCACGCGATCTTCGCGCCGATTGCCGCCGGCAGCCCGAACCCCATGGAGCCGAGTCCGCCGGAGGTGAGGAACTGCCGCGGCCTGGAATACCGGTAATACTGCGCCGCCCACATCTGATGCTGCCCCACGCCCGGCACAATCACCGCATCTCCGCCGGTCATTTCAAACAGCGTCTCCATGATCGCCTGCGGCTGCAGATGTCCCGGTTTATGCACATAGGAGGTCGGCATGTCCCGTCTCCATCCGGCGATCATCCGGAACCATTCGTCATATTCGCCGCGTTCGGGCTTTTCGTTCAGCGCCGCCAGAACGTCGCGGACGTTGGCGACCAGCGAAAAATCGGCCGGCTTGTTCTTGTTGATCTCCGAATCGTCGATATCCACATGGATGATCGAGGCATGCGCGGCGAACGTGGCCGGATTTCCGGTCACACGGTCATCAAATCTGGCGCCGAGCGCGATCAGCAGATCGCATTCATTGGCGGCGTAGTTGGCGCACGGCGCGCCGTGCATGCCGAGCCAGCGCAGACTCAACGGATGATTTTCCGGAAAACAGCCAAGCCCCATCATGGTGGTAGTCACCGGAAGATTGTAGGATTCGGCGAATTTCAGCAACTCGCCGGACGCTCCAGAGGTAATGATTCCGCCGCCGGCGTAAACGCATGGACGGCGTGAGTTGCGGATCATGGTGCGAATGGTATCTATGGCCGATGCCGGAGGCGGGTCGGGCAAATGGTAGAAGTCCAGTTCCATCGGCGCGTCCAGATCGACGCTGGCGACCTGCTGCTGCACATTTTTCGGAATATCCACCCACACCGGCCCCGGCCTTCCGCTGCCGGCCAGATAAAACGCCTCGCGCATTACGCGCGGCAGCTCGGCGGCGTCCAGCACCAGATAGCTGTGTTTGACGATCGGGCGGGTCATGCCGATGATATCGGTTTCCTGGAAGACGTTTTTCCCGATCATCGATGCCGGAACCTGACCGGTGATGAACACCACCGGGATGGAATCCATATAGCAGTCGGCCGCGCCGGTAAGCAGATTGGTGGCGCCGGGGCCGCTGGTAGCCATGCACGCGGCGACTTTGCCGGTGATTCTGGCATAGCCGTCGGCGGCGAAAGCGCCGCCCTGCTCATGCCGGGGAAGAACCACCCGGATACTCGATTCGCACAAAGCCTGATGCAGTTCCAGCGAGAAACCGCCGGGGTAGGCGAACAGGACGTCCACCCCGAGTTTTTCAAGCATCCGCACGGTGATCAGATTGCCGCGCATTTCAACAGTTTTACAGTCAGTCATAGAAAGTCCTCGTTGTCTTTGGGTGATAATTTAAAACATTACTAAAAAAAAACAAGCGGTTCGACGATATTTTTTCGTTACACATGAACCAAAATTACATTTTTGTCACTTTTTCCTTGTAAAATTCATGGTTGCAGTTAAATTAAAATAAAACCGGAGGAAATTTTATATCTATGGAAAACTGTATTTTCTGCAAAATCGTCGCCGGAGAAATTCCGTGTGTGAAGATTTATGAAGACGATCTGGTGTTTGCGTTTCTCGACATCGGCCCGATCAATTTCGGTCATACGCTGGTCATCCCGAAAGAGCATCACCAGAGTTCGTCCACAATACCGGAGGCCACGGCCGGAAGGATGTTCCACGTCGGCAGCCGGATCGGCGTGGCGCTGCGCCGCGCACTTGACTACGACGGCTTCAATCTGCATCTGGCCGACGGTTCCTGCGCCGGACAGGTGGTTATGCACGCCCATCTGCATGTGGTTCCGCGCGGATGCGAAGACGGATTCCGCTGGAACTGGCGTCAACTTGAATACGCCGGGACCGCCGACCGGACGGAGACCGCCGAAAAAATCATCGCAAAACTGAAATTGGACTGAACCCCGGAGTGCCGCGCCGCATGAACGAACCCACGTTGCAGACCGAACTCGCGGTGCTGAACCAGATCAGCCGGGCGCTGATCCGCCACCACGAGGTCGGTGAAATCGTTCAGGAAGTGCTGGACATCCTCTACCGGGAAATGGGACTGCAGCGCGGCACCGTGACGCTGCGGTCCGGCAACGAGCTGCGCATCGCCGCCAGTCACGGGCTGAGCGATGCGGAGCGGGCGCGCGGGCGTTATCTTTTAGGCGAAGGAGTCACCGGGAAAGTGGCGCAGACCGGAAAGTCGGCACTGATCCCGGACATTTCGGCAGACCCCAATTTTCTGAACCGCACCGGCACCAGAAAGAGCGGAGAGAAAATTGCGTTTCTCTGCGCACCGGTCATCCATGACGACAAAGTGATCGGCACCATGAGCATCGACCGACAGGTGACGCCCGTCTCCGACCTTAAACGCGACCTGAACCTGCTGGAAATCGTCACCAATATTCTGGCCGACGCCATCGACGGCTGCCGTCAAAAAATCGCCGAGCGCGAACATCTGATCGAGGAAAACCGCCGTCTTCAGGAGGAACTGGAAAAAATCCAGAAGCCCGGCAACATCGTCGGCAACTGTCACGCGATGCGCGAGGTTTACGCAATGATCGGCCAGGTGGCGCCAAGCAGCGCTACCGTCCTCATACGCGGCTCGTCCGGAACCGGCAAGGAGCTGGTGGCGCGGGCCATCCGATACGCCAGCCGGCGGCGCGACCGCTGTTTTGTGGTGGTCAACTGCGCGGCGCTTCCGGAAAATCTGGTGGAAAGCGAACTCTTCGGCCACGAAAAGGGAGCGTTCACCGGCGCGGTCGCGCGACGGATCGGCCGGGTGGAGGCGGCGGACGGCGGCACTATATTCCTTGACGAGATCGGAGACCTCGGTCTGTCCATGCAGGTCAAACTGCTGCGTTTTCTGCAGGAGCGCACCTTCCAGCGGGTCGGCAGCAACGAAGAGCGCAAAGTGGACGTGCGGGTGCTGGCGGCCACCGGCCGCGATCTGGAAAAACTCATGGCCGAGCGGCTGTTCAGGGAAGACCTCTATTACCGGCTGAACGTTTTTCCGATTCAGCTGCCGGATCTTTCCGACCGCAAGTCGGATCTGCCGCAACTCGCTGAATTTTTTCTGGAAAAATTCAACCGCGACCACAAAAAAAACGTCCGGCGCATCTCCGCGTCGGCGATGAACATGCTGCTTGCCTATCACTGGCCGGGCAATGTGCGAGAACTGGAAAACACCGTCGAACGCGCGGTGCTCACCTCGCGTGACGGAGTGATCCACTCCTACAATCTCCCGCCCGCACTTTGGGAGTGCGGCGGCGCGACGGTCGGAGGCGCGGCCGGGACGCTGCCGCCCACCGGAGGAGGCGAAGAAGGGCTGGCGGCGGCAATGGCGAAGTACGAGCGCGAACTGATTTGCGACGCCCTGAAAATGCACCGCGGCAACGTGGCGGCGGCCGCGCGGCGGCTGAAAAGCACGCCGCGAATATTGCATTACCGCTTGGCCGGACTCGGCATTGATCCGGCCGACTTTCGCCGCTGAAATCGATTTTTATGCTTTTTTTGCTGCACGGGCTTGAAAAAAAGCCCAAAGCGGTCTATGTTTACCGGGAAAAGAACGCGAAACATATCAATTTCATAACCAAGGTGTCATCCGAGATGAAAATCAGTAAATTTCTGGCGTTGTCCTGTCTGGCCGGACTGTCAACGTTTGCAGTGCCCGGGGAGCTTTGCGCCGGCGAGTATGTTCCGGTAGACGGCTTTTTCGAAGCCGGGCTTCCCGCGTCATGGAGCGTCCGCGAAAATTTTGAACCGGCGAAAATCACCACGGTCGACCGCCGCTATCCGGTGGCGCTGACCGACACCAACGACGTTGCCGCCGTCATCGCCGTGCTGACCTCTGAGTTCGGCAAGTACTACGCTCCGGAACAGATTCTGCCGCTGATGAGCATCCTCACGCCAATCGTGATCGGTGACGCCGAAGCACGCGCCGAACTCGGCATGCCGACCCGCGAAGTGGTCGGCGACGCATCTTCTCCCGAAGTGGAAAAAAGCCTGTCCGGTTTTTTCGCATATAAGAGCGACACGCTCTCCAAGGCCGGCTCCGACAGCGTGAAATACACCGGAAACCCCGAAACGGACAAAACCAACTTCCAGCTCTTCACCATCGGCGACATGATCGACATGCTGAGCCAAATGCAGCTTCCGGTGGAACGCAAGACGGTCGAGATCATAGCTCAGGTGGGAAAGCGCGCATTGGTTATGCACAACGCCTACATCCCGGTTCAGCCGGGCGACCAGTTTGAAATATCCGGGCGCCTCTTCTCCAGAACCAACCCGACCGAGGAGGAAGTTGCCAAGCGCGCCGGTCTGCCGAGCACACTGGACGTTGAACAGCAGGTGCTGCGCAAGCGCATCGGCGGCTTCACCGTGATATTCTATAATCAGGACCGGCAGCCGATCTACGAAATGGTGAAACTGTTTGTTACCGAAGACTATCAGCGGCAGCGGGTTTCCTGGCAGTTTGAAGTTCCGGCTCCGCACGGACTCCAGACCGCCTATATCCGGATCGGCCTGGTGGTGGCTCCGGCCAACGCGGCGGCTCCGGAATCCGACCCGATCGAATTCAGCGACGTCCGTCTGAAACTTGTTGCAGCGGCGGCCGATGCGGTCAAATGACGCAACAAGAAAAATAATCATGTAGAGAATACGGGGGGAAGACGAATATGCTTCCCCCTGTTTTTTTCCGTCCTATATTGAAAATCGGTTTTATCCGATGTATAATATTAATAATGTAGATAAAAAACAATCAATTTAGTAAATATCGTCGATCAAGAAAGCGCAGGCTGATATGACCAAAATCATCTCCACAGAATTGCAGCAGGAACAGGCCGGACTCACCGAGAACGTTCAGATAACCGAGACCGGAGCGATCAAATTCGGCACGCTGACCAGCCCGACCAGCAGTTATTCCGCCTCAATGCAGTTTGACGGCGACGCGCTGAATCTGGCGCTGTCCGGCACCATATCCACGGTGACCACGAAGGTGAATCTCGGCGTAATGTTCGGAAAAATCGCCACGACCTACACGTATCTGGACGGTTCGGTCGACTTTGGCGGCAGCGGCAGCATAAACGTGACGGCGAAAAGCCTCGGCGCCAGCACCACCGCCAGCGGATTCTGGGGAAAAAATCTCACTTTCAGAAACTTTTCGGCCGCGAACTCCATCAAGGTAAGCGCCATAGCCGGCAGCACCGCCACGACGCAGGTTTCGGCCTACGCCAACGCCACCGGAATATACGCCAGCGGCACAGTAACGTTTGAGAACGACTTCGGCGGAGAACTTTCGGTGACGGCAAAAGGCGCGGGAAGCAAATGGGGCGACGCAACAAGCGACGGCATCTATTCATTGTCCGGTCTGGCGATAAGCGGCACGCTGTCCGGCTCGATCACCTCCACCGCCACCGGAGCGGACAGCGGATTCTCCGGCGAAGCCGTGGCCTCCGGCATCACGGCTGGCAACAAATCGTTCTCGGCGCTGGTGACGATCGGCAGTTTGAGCGGCTCGATCAACGCCACAGCCGATGGCGGCAAACTCAGCGGCGCGGTCACCGGTTCCGCCAACGGCACCGCTTACGGCGTCTACGGGTCGAACGGCGTGGTGATCTCAAGCCTCACCGGTGAGATCCGCGCCACCGGCAACGGCGGCAACATCACGGCGGCGACCAACACCGCATACGCTCAGGGTCGGGCGTTCGGCATCTACTCAAACACCGGCGACATCCAGATCAGTTCTCCGGAATTCAGCGCCATTTACGCCACCGCCAACGGCGGCATGACGGCGCTGGCCAGCTCGGATTACACCACCACGCCGTGCGACGTCAGCGTTTACGCCTACGGCATATGCTCACACGCCAACGTGATCGTCAATGAGCTGAACGCCTTCATCACCGTGGTTGCCTCCGGCAGCGCCTACGGTTCGACGCTTTACAGTCAGTACGGCCGCGGTTTTGCCGAAGCCTACGGCATCTGGGCGGACGGCAACATTACGATCAAATCCGCCATGACCGAAGGATTCGGCAGCATCGACGTAACCAGCAGCGCCGGCAATTCCGGCGGCTGGAACTATACCGGCAGCGTTGCCGCCGGACTGTCGGCCTCCAAACAGATCATCGATTCGGTGATTTTCTCCGCGATCACAGTACAGTCCAAAGGCATCGAAGGACGCAGCGACGCCATCGCCGACGGGTACGGGGTGATTGCCCGCGAAGGGATACTCAACACCAAGTTTATCGGAGCCATCAGCGTCACGGTGTCCGGCAGCACCGCCAGCGGAGCGCCGGGACAGGCGCACGGGTACGGCATCTACGCCGGCAACCGGACGTTCGGCAATGCGGCCAGCACCGCCAGTGTCGGAGACATCTCGGTGACCGTGACCGGATCAAACGGAGTCGGCGGCAATCTGCCGAGCACGGCCTACGGCATCTACGCCGGATTCGTCAATCTTGAAATAAACGGAATGATCAGCGCCTCGGTAAACGGCGCCGAAGGCTATGCGATTTATATCGACAATCCCGGCAGCTACGCCGACAATCTCTATCTGCGCCGCAACGCCAACTTCGGCG
Source organism: Victivallaceae bacterium (assembly GCA_028709805.1). GTDB lineage: Bacteria > Verrucomicrobiota > Lentisphaeria > Victivallales > Victivallaceae > CALXXL01. Next base: position 19,933 of record JAQUTL010000002.1, on the reverse strand, counting down.
CGAAGGTGGAACTTGCCGGCGGCGCCAACCGCATATTCCTGTTTCAGAGCGCTTCGGGGCTGGACAAAATCCAGGCCACCGGCGGAACGCTTGACCTCTACTTTTCATTCGGCAGCGACATTGAAAGTACCGCCATGGCCGAAGCGTCGAAGCTGAACAACTTCCGCAATATCGGCTACTATGTGGAAAACACCGCGGTCAGCGCCACCTACACGATGATGACGAGCGGATATGAAAAATACCTTGACTCCGAATACTCGGTGCTGCTGAACGGGATCACCTATACCGCAGCGGCCGACATCTGGACGCAGCTCGGAACAACCGACAAGTGGATCAAGATCAGCGTCGGGGCCAACGGATTTCAGGCGGCGATCCGGGTTGGCAATGAGTTTCTCGGCGCCGGCATCAACGCCGAGGGTCAGGGGTATTTCAGCCCGCTGTCCGAAACGGTGGACAGCCAGACGCTCGGCATCGTCGCCGGTTTTGGCAAGCTCGCCTCCGGCAGCTGCACCATGTTCGGCGACATCACGCTTTCGGCCGCCGGATCGGATATCGCCCTGCTTTACGGCGGAAACGCCCACGCCGGCGGCTCGGCCAGCATCTACGGCAACATCTCGCTTGCATTGGATGACACCAAGGTGGGCAGTATTTTCGGCGGCGGCATCGGCCGCAACCAGTCCATCGACGGCGCGATCACGGTCAGTCTGCTCAACCGCTCCGGCGTGACTGCGGCGCTGTACGGCGCCGGAGCCGCCACCGTCGGCGGCTCCGCCAGCCCGACCGAGGTCGCGATTTCCATCAATAACAGCTCGGTGGCCGGTTATCTCTACGGCGGGACCACTTCGGTTTCACTTACCGCCGGACCGAACAACGTTTACGGCAACATCACGCTGAATATTGCCGGCGCCAGCACAATATCGGCGCAGGTCTACGCGGGGAACCGCTATGTTTCGTCGGTCAGCGGCAGCAGCGAAGTCTCCGGAAAAACGGTGATGAACATATCGGGCGGCACCTTCTCGAACTATGTGTTCGGCGGCGGCATGGCCTGGGCGGCCGGGATGTCAACCGCGGTCACGGTGGAGTCGAAGATCTCCGGTGGCACAGAGCTGAACATCACAGGCGGAACCTTTACGCACGAGATTTACGGCGGCGGTTATGCCGCGGCCAACGGCGGAACTTTCACCGGCGCGGCCGGATCGGTCAGCGTGGTTAGCAACGGCAGTTCGATTAAATTTTCCAACGCCAGCGTAATCAACCTCTACGGCGGCGGCTACAATGCCGGGAAATCGAGCATTGTGGACGGCGGCGCGGCGATTACGGTTTCCGGCATCGTCAGCATCGGGGCGATTTACGGCGGCGGCAACGGTTCCGGCTCGTCCGGCGTGCGGGCTGACTCGATCGTCAACGGCGGCGCGGCGATAACCGTCGACGGCAGCGCCGGCGGCAGCTTCACCATCGGCAACATCTACGGCGGCGGCAACAACTACTGTGTTGTTAACGGCGGCAGCACGATCACCTTCAAGGGCGATTTCCTGAACGGCGGCGGCACGCTGAATTTCACCGGCATACTTTCCGGCGACGGCCGGACCGCCGGGACGGTGAAGGATTCGCGCAAACTGTCTTTCAGCGAATTTTCCGGAACGATCGACGCACGGGTAATGCATTTTGACAACATTTCCGTGTCCGGGGCCTCCAGTGCGGCGTTCACCCGCGAGTTTTCCGCCGGCGAGATCGCCGGCCTGAATTTCGACTGCAGAACCGGATACGGCAATTTGATGTTTGCCAATACGGTGACCGGCTGGAACGATTCACTGACCATAACCATCAGGCTTGGAGCCGCGGTTGAATCCGGCAGCTTCAAACTGATCGAGTCGCTGGAAAGTTCGCTGGACTTGCTGACTGGAAAGAATTACGAAATTTATTTCGGCGACGCCGTGGAAGCGGCCTACGCCGGTAAGATCGGTGACAGCGGCTTCAAATATAACGACTTCAATATCGGGCTCGGCATCGACGCCGGCAACCAGCTTTCGCTCGGCATCTCCGCAGCGGCTCCCGCCGGACTGGATATTGACGCCGACGGCAAATCCGGCGGCTTGAAGCTGTTGGCCTGACCGGGCGCCGCCGAATTTGTCAATGTGGAGGGAAGTTTGAAGTGATGGAAACGCATCGCAATGGTTGGGTTGTACCGTTTTTAGACGGTCGGTCACGCCGTGCGCCCGAGCAGGACGGCCGGCCGTGAAGGAAACCCGGTCAATGGCGTTCAAGTTGAGTTTTTATTCGGCCGCGCTGCTGTTCATGGTATTTGCGCTGACTCTGGCTTTTGCCGGACCGTGGGCATGGCGGATGCTGAACGAACGGCTGGAAGAGCGCAGTCTGGCGGCGGTGAACAACACGGCCGTGCAGATCGATCAACTTCTGGCGCGGTCGGAAGCGGTGGCGACGACGCTGGCGGCAGCGCTGGAGGCACAGCCGGCGCTGTCCGCCGCCGAGGTTGACGCGCTGCTGCGCGGCGCGTGCGCCAGAGCCTACGCCGGCGATCCTCGCATTATCGGGATCATGATCGCCTTTGAGCCGTACACGCTTCATAAAGATGAAAAATACAGCGCGAATTTGGCCTTCCTTAAAAACGGCGAAATAACGGTCCGCCAGATCGGCAGCGACCGGGTGGATTATTTCAAACGCGACTGGTATATGGTGCCGAAGGAACGCGACACCGGAATATGGGTCGATCCCTTTCCATCCGAGGGCGGCATCGGTCAACGGCTGATCTCGTATTCGGTTCCCTTTTTCCGAGCCGCCGCCGCCGGGCAACGCCGTTTTGCCGGCGCGGTGGTGGTGGATCTGGATATTGAGCAGTTGCGTTCGCTGCTTGACGAGATGGCGCTGGACGAGTCGAGTGACGGATTCGGTTTTCTTACCACCCAGTTTTCCCAGTTTGTAATTCATCCCGACCGCGAACTTGAGGACAGCCGCTCCCTGATCTCACTGCTGGATAAACACGCCGGCGACCTCGCCGCCGGGCAGTTGATGATGAAGTCGGCCGACTCCGGCACCGTGGTTCTTCCACAGCTCGAATTTTTCAAGGGAGGAACCAGAATATTCCATGCCACAACCCGGCGCAACGGCTGGAAGGTGTGTGCCGCGGTTCCGGCCGACTGGGTGGCGGAGCAGTTATGGAAATACTTTGCGATCGGACTCGCCGTTTATCTTGCCGTCACGCTGCTTGGGATCATCGGCATCTCGCTGATCGTCCGCCGCATGACGGCACCGCTGACCACGCTGACAAAAACCGCGAAACTGATCGGCGCCGGAAATTTTGACACCGACATTCCCGCCGCCGGCGACGGTGAAATCGGCGAACTCTCCGGCGCATTCGCCGCCATGCAGCATGAACTGAGCAACTACATCAAGCGGCTCTCCGCCACCGTCGCCGCCCGCGAACGCATCGAGGGCGAACTCAACGCCGCCCGGATGATCCAGAATGACATTCTGCCGCGACTTCAACCGCCGCTGCCGGACTGTCCGGCGTTCTCAATCGCTCCGGCGCTGCGCCCGGCGCGGGCGATCGGCGGAGACATGTATGACATTTTCTTTCTTGATGAACGCCGTCTGTTCCTGATGATCGGTGACGTTTCCGGCAAAGGCATCGCCGCGGCGATGTTCATGGCGGTGGCCGAAACGCTCCAGCGCGACCTCTCCTCCCGCAGCGGCCGCCCCGACGAGATAATGACCGCGCTCAACCGGATGCTGGCGCAGCACAACAATGCACTGATGTTCATCACCTGCTTCATGGGCGTGCTCGACACCGAAAATGGCGAATTCATTTATTGCAACGCCGGCCATAATCCGCCGCTGTGCCTGAGACACAACGGAGAATGCGACGCGCTCGCCAAACGCCACGGGCCGCCGCTCGGCGTGGTGGAAACGGTCAAATACGGCAGTTCATCCATCCGCATCGGCAATCTGGACACGCTGCTGCTCTACACCGACGGCGTAACCGAAGCGTTCAGCAGCACCGGTATGATGTACACCTTTGACAAGCTGCGTGAACTCGGTAAAAAGCTTGCCGCGGAAAACAAAAGTCCGGCGGAAATGCTCAGCGCAATATTGGAGGACGTCGATTCTTTTTCCGCCAACTGCGAGCAGTCGGACGACATCACATTATTGATACTGACCTATACCATGCAACCAAATACACCACCACCACCACCACCAGCAGCAGGAGAATGATATGAAAAACATACGCCTTGTCCGCACCTCGCAAGCCAGACTGGAACGTTTTGCCGGACTGCGTCCGCCCAAGATAGAAAAGGAGTCGGAGGTGCCGCCGAACGATCCGACAGTGGTGATTGACGCCGCCGTCGAGTACCAGACCGTCGAAGGATTCGGCGGCGCGTTCACCGAGTCGGCGGCGGTGACGTGGATGAAGCTGTCTCCGGAAAAACGCGACGAGGTCATTCAGGCCTATTTCTCCACCGACAACGGCAACTGCTACAATCTCTGCCGCACCCACATGAACAGCTGCGACTTTTCGCTGGGCAACTACGCCTGCTGCGACACTCCCGGCGACGTTGAACTGAAAACTTTTTCCATCGACCGCGAACGGCAGGCGATCGTCCCGATGATCCGCGCCGCCCGGCAGTGCGCCGGAAACAATGAAATGCGGCTGTTCATTTCACCCTGGAGCCCCCCCGCGTGGATGAAAGACACCAAAGACATGAACCGCGGCGGCAAACTGCTACCCGAATACCGCGAGACATGGGCGGAATACTACTGCCGTTTTATTCAGGAACTGGAGAAAGAGGATATTCCGGTATGGGGGTTGACGGTGCAGAACGAGCCGATGGCCATGCCGTCGTGGGACTCCTGCCAGTACAGCGCCGAGGAGGAGCGCGACTTCGTCCGCGACCATCTCGGACCGGCGCTCCGCCGCAACGGCATGGCCGAGCTTAAACTGATGGTGTGGGATCACAACCGTTATCGGCTGTATGACCGCGTCCGCACCATCTACAAGGACCCCGAGGCGGCAAAATATATCTGGGGCGCCGCTTTTCACTGGTACTGCGATGAACAGTTCGACAACGTTCTGCGCACCCACGAGGCGTTCCCGGACAAAAAACTGCTGTTCAGTGAAGGCTGTCACGAAGGCGGCGCCTATCTCGGCGAATGGGTGATGGGCGAGCGTTACGCCCACAATATGATAAACGACCTCAACCGCCACACCGTCGGCTGGGTGGACTGGAACCTGATGCTCGACGATCAGGGCGGCCCCAACCACGTCGGCAATTTCTGCAGCGCACCGATCATGATCGATCCGGCCAATGACCGCTATATGCTCCAGAGTTCATACTATTACATCGGCCACTTTTCGCGGTATATCGCACGCGGCGCCAAACGGATACTCTGCGTCACCACCCGCGACGCGATCGAAGCGGCGGCGTTCGTCAACCCGGACGGCGGACGGGTCGCCGTTCTGCTCAACCGCGGAAACGAGAAATTCAACTGCCAGTTCAAGGAAGGCGACATGGCGGCGGCGGTTGAACTGCCCGCCCATTCAATCGTCACCGTATTGGCGGACTGACCGGGAAAACCGGATCGGCAACCCGCCGATGACCGGAGGATGTGCCGCAACCGCGGAGCCTCCGGTCTTTATTTTTGCATCAATCCGGCCCGGAGCCGCAATTTCTCATTCAGCATCCGCATGTTGACCATGCGCGATTTCCGGGTGCGGCCGAGTTTGATCATGGCGATGGTGGAAATAAAGTTCAAGGCTTTCTTGGTGGCGGTTCCCGCTTTCATCCGGGTGGAGCCGGCCACGATCTCGGAGCCGGAACCGAGCGGAATGTTGAGGTCGCAAACAACCGTTGAGCCGGCGCTTTCGCTGATCAGCACCGTCAACGCCCCTCGCGAGGCGGCGTAGTTCAGTCCGCTGTTGACGAAAAACGCCCGGCCGGAGGCGGATATGCCGATAACCGTGTCGTTTTCATTCAGATTCAAAAGGAGCAGTTCCGGCACGGAGGAGGCGTCCTCCTCGCCGTCGGTTTCAATAGTCAGCGCCGCGTCGTCATTGCCACCGGCGACCAGCGCAACCGCGTCCTCCTCGGAGATCCCGTAGGTGCACGGCAGCTCAACCGCGTCCACGGCGGCCAGTCGGCCGCTGGTCCCCGCACCGAGATAGACGATGCGCCCTCCCCGCTTCATCCGCTCGGCAATCATGCCGCCGGCGGCGGCGATCCCCGGCAGCGCGGCGGCGAAACAGCCGGCGGCGTCATTTTCAGCCGAATTCAACATTCCGGCCAGTCGGTCGGGAGAAATCGAAGTGAGTTCAAGATCGCCGAACAGCGGCCGTTCGGTGGCAAGCCGGGAAGACGGCGGCGTTTTTTTCCCCTGCCAAGCCGCCCCCTCAGCCAGCAGACCGGCGCCCAGCAGCGGCAGATTTCCGGCGGCGGCTTTTATCCGGATTGGGACGCCAAGCTCCGGGACCGGATCGCAGCATCCGGCGTTCAGCATACCTTCAAGGTCAAATCCGGCGATGGCGGCGGCGGAGCACAACCCGCCGGTCAAAAGCACCGAGTCCAAATTGTAAAGTATGCAGACGGTGCGGGAGACCGCGATCAGACGGTCGAGATATGTTTTCAGTTCCGGCGGATTGCGCCGGAACACTCCGCACAGGTCGCCGCCGGACAATCCGACCGCGCTTACCGCGCGGTCGAAGCCCCCTTCCGGCGGCCGGATCGAACCGACCAGCGGCAGCATTCTGCCCGGCCGCACCCGGTGGCACTTGCGGATCACCGCGCAACCGAGTCCGGTTCCGACCGCCAGCAGCGCAGTCCGGTCGCCGCCGCCGACAAGCTCAAGCCGACGGGCCGCGATCAACGCGGCGTCGGCATCGTTTATCAGCATGCACGGCGCGGAAAAGTCGCGTTCCAGTGCGTCGCGCCAACCGGAAAGACACAGCGCCTTGAGGTGGTCGGCCGCTCGGACAACGCCGGTTCCGGCGTAATCAACGATTCCGGCGGTAGCAACCCCGATCCCGGACACGCCGCCGGACAGGTCAAGTTTTCCGGCGGCCTCGCGGATCGCCCCGGAGATATCGCCCTCCCCCATGCGACTGGCCACCCGGACTTCCCTGCTCAACCGGCCGTCCATATACACGGCGGCCTTGAGCCAGGTTCCGCCCACGTCGATTGCCAAATACTTATTCATAATGGATGAATACTATAACCAGACAAAAAAAAAATTCAACCGCCATTTAAAAAACCGGAATGAAAAGCTATATTATTATGAAGAAAAAAATGGAGGCACACAATGTCCAGCAATCCGGATTTCAGCGACGCCGAACTTATCGAGATTATCGGCAACTTGAAGAAACAGCGCAATGCCGTCATTCTCGCCCACAATTACGTGCCGGCGGAAATACAGGATATAGCAGACTTCTGCGGCGACTCGCTTGAACTCAGCATAAAGGCCGCCGACACCGCGGCCGATGTCATCGTTTTCTGCGGCGTCCGCTTCATGGCGGAGACCGCGAAAATCCTGTCTCCTGAAAAAACCGTGCTTCTGCCGGTGTCCGACGCCGGATGCGCCATGGCGCAGATGATCGACGCCGCCGCGGTGCGCGAACTGAAACGGCTTCATCCCGGCGCAACGGTGGTCTGCTACGTCAATTCAACCGCTGAAGTCAAAACCGAAGTCGATGTCTGCTGCACTTCGGCAAACGCGGCGAAAATCGTCGAAAAACTCAAAGGTGAAGTTATTTTTGTTCCGGACGGCAATCTGGCGCGCAACGTGGCGCATAAACTTAAACGCGACGACATCATGCCGTTCAAGGGATATTGTCCGATCCACAACCGCTTCACAGTGGAGATGATTAAGAAACGCCGCCGCGAATTCCCCGGCGCTCCGGTATTCGTGCATCCGGAATGTCCGCCCGATGTGACGGCCGCCGCCGACGCCGCGCTGAGCACCGGGATGATGCTGAAATACGTCCGGGAAAACCCGTCTGACACTTTTGTGGTCGGCACCGAAATCGGCATAATCCATCGGCTGGAGAAAGAGAATCCGGCCAAAAAATTCGTGCCGCTGACCACTCAGGCGGTATGCCCGGACATGAAAAAAATCGGCCTGTGGGATGTTTACGTTGCTTTGCGCGACCTCTCCGAACAGATTGAGCTTGACGAAGAAACCGTCAAAAAAGCGCGCGGCCCGATCGACCGCATGATCAAAGGATGACGATTCCGGCGCAATATTCCGTTGTCCGCTCCCGCCGCCGCACCTCCGCGGTCGAGGTGCGCAACGGACGGGTGATCCTGCGTCTGCCAACCGCCGCGCCGCCGGATGCCGCCGACCGGTTGTTCCGACGTTATGAAAAGTGGATCGCCGCTAAACTTGAGGAGCAGAAAACACGCCAGGCGCCGCCGGAATTGAAGTTGGAGTTCGGCGTAAAACTGCCGCTGCTCGGAATGGAATATCTGTTGAAAGTCGGCGTCCGGCGCGGCTTCGACCGCGCTTTTTATCTGACCGGAGACGACGGCGACAACCTGCCGGAGGCGCTGCGCAAGCTGTATCGCCGTCTGGCGGCTGATTTTCTCCGGGCAAGACTTGACTTTCTGGCAAAGCAATATAATATAAGCTACACCGGACTGCGGATATCCGGAGCCAGACGGCGCTGGGGGTCATGTTCGGCGCAGGGATCGATAATTTTGAACTGGCGGCTGCTGATGCTCGAAGAAGCGTTGTGCGACTGCGTGATCTGCCATGAACTTGCGCACCGGACGGTGATGAACCATTCGCCGGATTTTTACCGCCGGTTTGACGAGTTGTGCCCGGAACGCCGGAGTCTTGAACCAAAATTGAAAAGCATGCGGTTTCTGCCTGACGACGGCTGGAAGTAAATATGTATACGAAGAAAAAATCTAAGTTGCTGTCACTGCTGAAATGGACGGCGCCACCGCTGGCGGCGCTGCTGCTGCTGTTCTATTTTTCGCTGCCGTTCATTGTTGAGCGCATGGTGCTGCCCGAGGTGGCGGCGGCGTTCGGCGTGGAATTTTTCACCGCCGATGTGCGGAATATCGACATCAACAGCATCGACCTGGCCGATGTGGCGCTGGGCGAAACCCCCGGCGGCGGACAGTTCAAACTTGATTCGGTGAGAATCGACTACCATATAGGCTTCACCGGTGCGGAAATCACCCGGCTGCGGATATCCGGCGTCGAGCTTGACCTGGACATCAATGAACAAGGCGTCATCAAGGTGGCCGGAAAGACCACGGATCAATGGATGAAATCGTTCTCCGGCGGCAGCAATCCCGAACAAAAAGCGGCGAAAGAAAGTCAAAAAAACGATGCGGCAAACGAAAGCAGAAAAGCTGATGCGGCAACCGGCGCCGGCAGTCATCCGCTTCTATCCTCCGGGATCGACCGGCTGGAGCTCGTCCACAGTCAGCTTCACCTTACCGGGCCGGATTTTGAATGGACGCTGCCGGTAAATCTGGAAGCGACCCTGCCGTCGCAGGTCTATCCCCGGTTGGAACTGGACTTCCGAATCGAACAGGCCCGGGACAATATTGCCGGAAATCTGTTTTTCGATGCCGAGGAAAAACGCGGCGACTTTGATCTTTCCGCCTCGCTCTCGCTTCAACGTTATCTTCAGTTGCTGCCGCAGACAAAAGAACTGCCGGTTTCCGGCGGCGTGACAATGCAGCTTTCCGGAGAGTTTACCGATCATGTCACATCGGCCGACTTTTCGATCTCCAGCCGCCGGCTGAAATACGGTGCAATAACCATCGCGGCCGACGGACACTGGATATACGACCCGGAAAATGAGTTGCCATGGCAGGCCGGTTCCGAATTTCACATAACCGCCGCCGATCAGACTTTCGGCGCATATTTGACCGACTGCGCCGCATTGATCGATCTTGCCGCAAAACGCGTCCGCTTCGCCTCGGCAATAACGGCGAAGATTCCGCAACTGCCGGAACAGCGACTCACCGGAGAAATTAATTTTGCGTGGTCGAACGCCGTCGCCGCCGACGGAGCGCTCGTTCTTGTCAGCGCCGCCGCCCCGCTGCGGCTGAATTGGGACTTCTCAGCCGACGGCGCACCGGTGTTCAATGCAAAAGTCGACGCCATGGGAACCGACGCCATTGCCATCACGCTGCCCGGCGGCATAAACACCGTCATATCGGAACCGCGCCTCGCTTTCCATGCAAAAAAAGCCGCGAAAGAATGGCGCTACACCTGTGCCGCTTCCGTGAAAAACATCGCCGCCGATACCGCCGACTGGCGGATTGAAGCCACCCCAAGCCTCGACTGGGAACACGGCGACCATCCGTACCTGCGCTTCAAGTCCGGCCTGTCCGGGCGCTGGCATGAAATTGAGGCCGCCGCCGACGTTGCGCTTGACCTCAAAACCGGTGCGACCGGCATAACCGGCGGCGAATGTTCAATCACCGGACTTAAAACCTCCATACTGCCGACCAAGCTGGTGAAATTCAACGCGGCATTCGACCTCACGCCGCCGCGTCCCGGCTCGCGGGCGGTACGCCGCGCATGGCGCGCCGACTGGGACTGCGGAATCCATCTCGCCGGCATGTCCGCCGTCACCGACTCCGGCTGGCTGATCGACGGCACCGTCTGGCACGGCGAAGTCAAGCCGCCGAACGCGACAAAATTCAATCTGGACATTGCCGGAACCCCGAATTTTCTGGTTAAAGCCGCGATTCAGATGCCGCCAACGGAATTAAACACCGACCTGATCCACCGGCTGGTGCCCAAAACCGAAGGGTGGACGTTTTCCGGCCGGGTGTCGGCCAGCGCCGACTATCGCTTCGGATTCGGGAACAACCGCGGCGAAGCCAATGTCAAAATAATGGATGCGAATGCCGAAAACGCCGAGGCCGGCGTCAAGATAACCGGACTTGACGCGGAAATGACGCTTCCCGCCCTGCCCCGGCCGGCAACCGCGGCCGATCAGACACTGGCAGTAAAAAGCATCCGCGCGACCGGAGTGGAACTGAACGATCTTTATATCGACTATCAGGCGTCTCCGGACGGGTTGTTTGTAACCGAAGCCGGTCTTGAAGCATTCGGCGGAAGCGTGACCACCTACGCGCTTAATCTGAAGCCGGGCGACAAACAAATCAACGCCAACTTATTCTGCGACGGTCTGAAACTGGCCGACTTCATCAACACCTTCAACTTTGCCCGCGCCGCCGGAGCCGGACGGATCTACGGCCGGGTTCCGATCAGCATCGGCTATGACGGAATATTCGTTAAGCGGGGCTATCTTTACAGCGAACCCGGAGTCAAGGAGATGTTCAAACTCACCGGATTGAATGCCGGAGTAGACTTCGAAAATTCCGGCGCGGTGGAACTTGATCTGGCGCAGGAGGCGCTGCGCTCGTTCACCTATGACTGGGTGAAGATTGATTTCAGTCAGGACGGCGAAGATCTGGTGCTGGCCGCCATCTTCAGCGGAAAACCGGACGGCGATCTGCCGTTCACCTTTGACGCCGAACGCGGCGGTTTTCTGCGCGTGTCATACCCCGGCGCCCGCTTTCAGGGCATCGAGCTGACGCTGCGCTGGAAACTTCCGCTCAACCGGCTGCTTGAATTAAACGATAAATATGCCAAACTTAAAGAAAGGCTCGGATTATGAGGAAAAGTGCCGCCGCCGCAATAGCCGCCGCCGGAATTTTCGCCGGAGGCTGCATGTCGGTGGAAACCAAGAACGAAGTCGAGGTGAAACCGATCGAAATCAAACCGATGAAGATCGATGTGAATGTAAACGTGAACGTCCGCGTGCAGAAGGAGCTTGATGACTTCTTCGGTGATCTGGACCAGCAGGCGCAACAACTCAAAGAGGAGGAAAAATGAAAAAGCTGTTCAAAACCATCATCATCGCACTCGCATTCGGCTGTACGGCTTTAACCGTAACGGCCGCAGCCGCACCCGACCTTAAAAGCGTTCAGAAAAGCATGGCCGACCGGCTGAAAGACGTGGTGGAGCTTAAGACCGCCGGAGGCGTCGGAGAAAACAACCTCGGCTATCTGGTCGCGCGCGACAAACAGAAAACAACCGCCGAACTTGTCGCCGCCGAAAATGCCGACCGCAAGGCCGTTTACGACGCACTCGCCGCCAAAGACGGCAAACTCACCTCCAAGGCCGTCGGCCAGCAGCGCGCCATCGCCATTGCAAAGAAGGCTCAGAAAGGCGAATGGCTCCAGTCGGCCGCCGGAGAATGGTATCAAAAGGGATCGGCCGCCGATCCGGACATGAAAAAGAAATAACCACCGAATAGGATATTTATGGAAAAACTCATAATCATCGGCAGCGGTCCGGCCGGATTCACCGCGGCGATCTATGCGGCGCGGGCAAATCTGGCGCCGCTGGTGCTGGCCGGCGCACTGCCGGGCGGTCTGCTGACCCAGACCAGCGAAGTGGAAAACTTTCCCGGATTCCCGGATGGAATAAACGGCTTCGATCTGGTGTGGTCAATGCAGCAGCAGGCGGAAAAATTCGGGACGAGAGTCGAGATGGAAAACGTCACGGCGGTTGATTTTTCCGCGCCCGGCGCAAAAAAACTCACACTGGAGGACGGCCGGATTCTGGAAGCGCAAGCGGTCATCATCGCCACCGGGGCAAGTCCGCGCTGGCTCGGTCTCGACTCCGAGGAACGGCTCAAAAATCACGGCGTTTCGGCCTGCGCCACCTGCGACGGCGCGTTTTTCAAAGGCAAGAAAGTGGCGGTCGCCGGCGGCGGCGACTCGGCGATGGAAGAGGCGCTGTTCCTCACCAATTTCGCCGCGTCGGTCACCGTGATCCACCGCCGCGACGCGCTCCGCGCCTCCAAAATCATGGTGGATCGCGCAACGCATCACCCGAAAATATCGTTCATCTGGAACAGCGTGATCGAAGAGGTCGTCGGCGGCGATCATGTGGAGGGGGTGAAGTTGAAAAACACCGTCAGCGGCGAAGTCTCGGATTTTTCCTGCGACGGCCTGTTCGTGGCGCTCGGCCACCAGCCGGCCACCGCCGTGTTCAAGGGAAAAATTGAACTTGACGAACATGGCTTTGTGACGCTGAAAGAACAGACCTCGAAAACTGACGTTTCCGGCGTGTTCGCCGCCGGCGACTGCGCCGACCCGCGCTACCGGCAGGCCATCACCGCCGCCGGTTCCGGAGCCAGAGCCGCTATCGACGCGGAAAGTTATCTGTCCACGCTCTGAGGCTGCGACTCAAGTTCCGCAACCACCCTCTCCCGGTCGATCTCCATGATCAGCCGGGGGAGTTTTTTATACCAGAACGAATGGGCGCCGAAGCGGAGCATTTCCGCAACCGCCTCGTCGCCGGAGCGATTCTGAAACACCACCCGATAGGCCGCAACCACCGCGCCGGTGCGATCCACTCCGTGACGGCAGTGGATCAACAGCGGCTTCGGAGCGTCGCGGACAATCCGCAGCGCATCGACGATATCCGTCTCCGTCATCTCGCCGGCGTTCAGCCGAAGCCGGTATTCGGTCAGCGGCAGACCTTTGAGCAGATCGCCGTCGCCGTGATGACGGCGGAGGTTCAGCACACTTTTAAACCCGGCGGCGGCGAGCCGTTCAAAATCTTCACGCGACGGCTGGGCGGAGCGATAGACGCCGTTCTCCAAATCAACCGCGACTGCCGGAACCACCGTCTTATCCGCCGCAGCCGCCGCAGATGACGACACACCGGATCCGGCGCAGCCGGAAGTCGGCAGCACAGAAAACGCCGCCGCCGCCGCAAGAAGACAAAGCGGCGCAAAAACGAAGCCGCGCCGCCTCATTTCACCAGCACAAGGATATAAGCCGCACCGTAACCACCGGCGTTTTTGGCGAACGTCCAGTCAGGATTTCCGGACGGGTTGCTGCCGATGCCGATGTCGCTGCCCGGTCCGTTGGTCCAGGCGTTGAAGGCAAACACCGTCTGTTTCGCCGCAAAGTTATGAAACTGGTACGAACCGTAGCCGGCGCCGTCGGACGGATTGTCCCCGAAATCGAAAACGGCGTCGGACGCGCCGGGAACCGCCAGACGGTTCGGCGCAGTGTAATTGCCTGGGAAACACTCCAGATTGAACCCGTCGGCGAAAGTTCCGGTGACCACGCCGGGAACATTGGAGGAAACGGTGACGTTTTTCACCTCTCCGATATATTTGCCGCCGCTTCCGGCGGTCGGCAGGCCGATTCCGGACACATCGCCGGCATAGGCATCCATTTCAATCGCCACAAACGCGCCGTCGCCGCCGCCGGACTTCGGCAGCAAATGGGCGAAGACCGCGACCCGGCTGAACGGTTTGTCCGGCACGGCGGCGTATTCGTAATTCGCCGTCTGGGTATTGCCGTCGATCAGACCGGCCGCCGGAGAAAAACGATAAACCAGCGTGTAGTCAGTCAGCTGCGGCGCAAGCCGGTCAACCATTCCGCGCGCCGGAATCCGGCCGCAGCGGAACGCGCCGAGCGGAAGTTTGCTCGCCGCGTCGCGTATCGACGCCACGGCGCTTTTATTCCAGCCGTAACGCGCGGCGACCGGTCTGCCCCCGTCCGCCGGACGCAGAATCAGACTTCCGGCTTCCGAACCGGGTTCGACCGCGGCCGGAGTCCAGCGCCCTGCGGCGTCGGCAATCTCAAAGACGGCACTTCCGCCGGGAACAGCCTCCAAATGCGTCGTATTGTCGAACCGCAGCACCGCATGATCGGCCTTGAACTCGGCCTTGGCGAAACGCGGCGAATCGACATTGCCGACGTCAAAACCGTAAGTGTATTTCAACGCCTTGTCCGCCAGACGGCGGCCGACCGGACGCTTGTCTTTGGGATGAATATCGTCCACACTGTCGGTATCGTTGATTTCGACCATCTCCACACCGTCCGCTTTAAGGGCGAACGCCGTCTGACACTCCCACATCTTCGGCAGCACGTCCGGCTCGGACTGGCTGTTGAACGGCGCAAGCTGCACAAAGTAAAACGGCAGTTTGTCCCCGCTTTTGAACGCCCGCCGCCAGCCCGACACCCACAGCTTCATCAGATCGCCGTAAACCGCCGCGTCCCACAGATTCGCCTCGCCCTGATACCAGAACACGCCGGCAATCGTATACGGCGCCAGCGGCGCCACCATGCCGTTCCAGATCACCGCTGGATCGCCCAGCCCCACCGGAGCGGCCAGCTGCCACGGATACGCCGGCGGCGCCTCGACCGCTTCGTGCTTTTTTGCCGACCTCAACGCTTTTTTACCCCACGCCTTATGGTCATCAATATAATTTTCCAGCAGTTGACGCCGAAAATTCCCGCCGCTGTCGCGGGCCATCAGAAGCTCTTTTTTGAGATTCCACCGGGCATCGTCAGAGCGCAGGAAGGCATCCGGAGAAATCCACGGTTCAATCCGCGTCCCGGACCAGCTCGCGTTGATCACACCGACCGGAACGTTCAGCTTCTCGCGAAGCCGTTTCGCGGCGAAATATCCGACCGCCGAAAATCCGGCCAGCGATTTTTCATCGCACGTCTGCCAGACCGCGTTGAAGTCCGCCGCCGGCTCCGCCGCGGAAACCTGCGGAATGTTGAGCAGGCGCAATCCGGGGTCGGCACACGCCTTCAAAACGTCTTTGCCGTCGGTGTTCAATTCGACCGTCCACCACATATTGCTCTGCCCGGAGCAGAGCCACACCTCGCCCACCATCACATTTTCGGCGGAAACGGTGTTGTCCCGGCCGGAAACCGTCAGCGTGTACGGTCCGCCGGCCGCCATTTCCGGCAGCTCGGCTGAAAAACGCCCGTTTTTTCCGGCGACGGCCTCCGCCGTCGCCCCGTTGAGAGAAACCGTCACTTTTTCACCCGGCCCGGCCGCGCCGAACACCGCGATCGGCTTGTTGCGCTGCAACACCGCGTTGTCGCTGAACAGACCGTTCAGTTTCACTTCGCCGCAAACCGAAAACACCGCCAGCAGCAGCACCGTCAAAAATAACTTTTTCACCGCATTCCTTTCTCTTTTTTCATTACTTTAGCCCCTGACAGTTGAAAAATCCACAATCGAGGCTAATTTATTTCATAAATGACAACCAACATCATTACAACAAGGTGCAAAAATGAGTATTGATTCGATTATCGCACGCTATGAAGACGAACTGGTCAATTCAGTCATCCCGTTCTGGGAAAAGAATTGCGAGGACAAGGAATTCGGCGGCTACTTCACCATGCTCGACCGCGACGGCTCGGTTTACGACACCGCCAAATACATGTGGATGCAGTGGCGCGTCGTTTACATGTTCGCCACCTTCTACAATTCGCAGTACCGCAAAGACAGCTACCTCGCCATCGCCAAACAGGGCTACGACTTCCTGACCAAACACGGCCGGCTCGAGGACGGCAGCTACTACTTCCAGCTCAACCGCAAGGGCGAACCCGCCATGGCGCCGTACAGTATCTTCTCCGACTGCTTCGCCGCCATGGGCGCCGCCGCCATGTTCGAGGCCACCAAAGAGGAAAAATACCGGCTTGAAGCCGAGTCGGCCATGAACAGCTACATCCGCCGCATTCCCAGCCCGAAAGGCAAATATGAAAAGTGTCTGCCCGGCAAAGGTTCGCGGCTCAGCCTCGGAAACTACATGATCCTCGCCAACCTCGGCGCGGTCATGAAGCAGAGCCTCGCTTCCGACAAGTACGAGAAGGACACCGCCGCCGCCGTCGACAAGGTGGTCAAGATGTTCTGGAACCCGGAGCACAAGGTCCTGTGCGAAAACGTGAACACCGACGGCTCTTTCGATTACGATTCCTGCGAGGGCCGCTTTGTCAATCCCGGCCACGGCCTCGAAACCATGTGGTTCATCATGCAGTACGCCGAGCGCACCGGCCGCAAAGACCTGCTCGACATCGCGTTCAAATATGTTGACGGCATTTTCAACTTCGGCTGGGACAAAGAGTTCGGCGGCATCTACTACTTCATGGATCTGCTCGGCAAACCCCACATGGAATTGCAGTGGGACATGAAACTCTGGTGGCCGCACAACGAAGCGCTTATCGCCATGCTCTACGCCTACCGGCTTTCCGGCGACGAGAAATTCTGGAAGTATTTCGAGAAAGTGGACGAATGGACATGGAAACGCTTCCCGGATCACAAATACGGCGAATGGTTCGGCTATCTGAACCGCCGCGGCGAACCCACCCACATGCTCAAGGGCGGCAAGTGGAAGACCTTCTTCCACGTCCCCCGCTGCCTCTTCTTCTGCCTCGGCCAGTTGCGTGAAATCAAGGCCGCCGGACTGAAGAAGTAATAACGGATCTGTCTCCGCGCCGGTCGGCGCGGAGATATCATCGCCATCCGGCGCCCCCGGACCGACCGGCGCCGGAGCGGTTCCGAATAATGAAAGAATTGATCTATACCGGATGCAGCATGCTCGGCGTTTTTACTCCGGGCGACATGTTGCTGGCCGAGCCGGTGGAGTTTTCACGGGTCGCCCCCGGCGACATTGTGGTCTTTGCGTCGCCGCCGACACCGGAAAAACTGCTGGTGCACCGCGCAGTCTCGGTGTCCTGCGGCACGATCCGCACCCACGGCGACAACAACCTCCGCCCCGATCCGGTGGCGCTCGCTTCCAATGCGCAACTGCTGAAGGTAATCGCCGTCAAACGTGCCGGAGCGCAGTTGAAGGTCACATCCGGCAGATGCGGCATGACCGAGTTCCGTCGCAACCAGCGCCGGGTCAGAATACGGTGCGCGGCGGCTCGGTTGGCGCATCCGCTGGCGGCGCTGGCGCCGCTGCGCTTTCTGGCGCCGCGAAAAGACCTGCTGGAACTGCGGAACTTTGTCCGCG
This sequence comes from Victivallaceae bacterium, assembly GCA_028709805.1. Classification (GTDB taxonomy): domain Bacteria; phylum Verrucomicrobiota; class Lentisphaeria; order Victivallales; family Victivallaceae; genus CALXXL01. The sequence goes on along the minus strand of JAQUTL010000002.1, from coordinate 2,106 downwards.
ACGGAAAACCGCTTAAATCCATGCTTTTTTACCATGACCGGCAGGTGGCGGTCTATGACTTTTCCCGTCGGGTCTGGCGGCCGCTCGGCCGCTGGAAACTCTTCTTTACCGCCGGAAGATTGAGCTGTTTTGTTCCACCGCGCCCCACCGACGGCGAACCGCGTCCGTAACGGAAATAAACGACGCGTCACCACAATATGGTGCAATGCGGACCCCCGTCCCCCCTGCCCCGCTGCAACCCCGGCCAACGCATCAGAACGTGCCGCGGCTCACAACACATCATAACGAGCAACACCTCATGCGATAAATATCATTGCTTTTATTTTATTTTTAAATTTGCATTCAACCAAACAACTGTTATAGTTATAATATAACACATATAACAAATATGGTCTTATGAGGTGCCCCGATGCTCATAGCAATCGACAAGGACAGTCCGGAGCCGCTGTACAGCCAGATAGTTCAGGCCGTAAAGCGTCAGCTTGCCTCTGGACAACTCGCTTACGGCGACGAACTGCCGCCGGTGCGGGATCTTGCGGCTCTGCTGTCGATCAATCTGCACACCGTGCGCCACGCCTACAAGCTCTTGGAAGATGAACAACTGGCGGTCACCCGTCTGGGACGGCGCACCCGGATAACCGCCAGAAACAACGGCCTGCCGGCTGAAGCCCGCGAAAAACTGCTGGAACAATGGCGGCAACTGACGCTGGACGCCGCCATGTACGGTGTCACCGCCGAACAACTCATCGAATTATTCAAAAGGGAGAAAAAACAATGATCGTCCACTGGAACAAATGGGGAATGATTCCGTCGCTTATGTGTATGGCCGCCACCGCGGCGCTGCTTGCGGTCATGTTTGAACGCGGCGGCGACTGGCCGCTGCACGCCAATGCCGACGGCGCAATCAACCGCACCGGTCCCGTCGGATTCGGACAATGCGCCATAATTCTGATTCAGGCGGCGTTTATTCTGCCGATGGCGATGCTGGACGAAGTCATGCTCAAAGCCGCCTCCAGGCGCTGGAACATCTCCGGCGCCATATCCGGATTCATGTGCGGAGTCACGTTCTCGGCTGTTGGGCTGCTGTTCGTCTGCGGAATATACGGTCTGCGGCAGCTGCCGTCGTGGAGCGTGATCTGGATGCCGACGGCATTCGGCCTGATCGTTGCGCTGCTGTCCTACCTGCTCGAATTTCTGCGCAAATATCCGGAAAACCGCGACACCGCAATGCGAGCCGTGCAGCCGGACTTTCGTGGAACCGGCTGGGTCTGTTATGAGCGCGTGACGGTTCCGGCGATTGACCTCATGCTCATTGTGATTGCCGTTATAATGGTGATGTCAATGACGCAGATATATGTGGGCACGGGCCGTATTCCGCTGCCGCTGCTTGTGTCGAATATTGTTGTCGCGGCGGTGTTTCTGGTGGTTGGCGGCGGTTTTACCATGGCGGTTGCGCCGGGAAAATTACTGGTCACCACCGGCTGGTTGAAGATTCCGCTGTTCCGGCTTGACCCGGCGACGGTCGTAAATGTTGAGGCGGTGCGGATAAATCCGCTGCGTGACTTTGGCGGCTGGCTCTGGCGCCCCGGCTCCAAGGCGACCGGGCTGATCGCCGGGAACCGTGGAGTCAGGTTTGAACTTCCCTCCGGGAAAAAAGTGACGGTCAGCCTGAAAAATCCTGAACTAATGGTTGCGGCGCTCAAGGCGGCCGGCGCACAAGTATTACGATAGTAGGTGTCTGATTCCTATGGGAATGAAGTCGATGGGGGCGGTCGAGCTGCCGTCGGTTAGGGAAACAACGGCTTTTTGACATTGTTTTTTTTTGAGAAAAACGTAAGAACGGCTTGATTTTCCTAAAAAATGGTGTCTATTATAAACGTTGTCTGTGAGTGGCAGGATAGCTCAGTCGGTAGAGCAGGGGACTGAAAATCCCCGTGTCCCCAGTCCGATTCTGGGTCCGGCCACCATTTTTTGTATCTATCCTTATATTTTATGGGTTTAAACATCACATCTACACTTTTAAAACTAGAATCATATTGTGTAAAAGTTGTAAAATTCAAATCTAATTTTTTTGTTTTAAAATAATTAAAGGAATTGTCTGTAAAC
>JAQUTL010000023.1 GCA_028709805.1 Victivallaceae bacterium | reverse complement strand
TTTTGATTTGCGCTTTCAAGAACCCGCCGACTCCAATCAGGAGCGACAAAACTCTAATTTAGCATCACGGGGAATTTTGTCAAGGTTAAATCCCGTTTTTTTTCGCCTTTTCATCGGAAAATCACACAAAAAAGCCGTGTCAGCGGCAGATAAACGCGCCGAGCACTCCAGCCGCCAGCATAAGATAAATGACATTCACCCGCCATTTCGCCAACGTGAGCATCGCGCTAACAACAATAAAAACCCCGCCCCAGCGAAGCTCCGGCCAGTCGGGAACCATTCCGCCGCCCCAAAACGACGCCGTCCACTCGGCAAAGGGCAGGCGGCCGTCAAATGCCGACATCCCGAGAAAAATCACCACCGCCATGAAAATAAGCGCCACCGAAGCCGGACGCAGACCGGTCAACAACCCCCGGACAACAAAACTGTCCCGACAGCGATGCAGATAATAACTCGCCAGAATAACCAGCACAAACCCGGGAAACAGCAACCCAGCGCTGCCAACCGCGCCGCCCAGACACCCCATGACAACCGATCCGAATCCGCGCATCCCAGATAAATAACCGACAAAAGTGGCCGTGTTCAACCCGATCGGCCCCGGCGTCATCTGCGCTATCGCAAGCAGATTGCCGAACATCTCCGGCGTCAGCACCCCGTAATTCTCCACGCCGGGCACGATGACCAGCTCGTCGGCAATCAACGGAACCAGCACATAGCCGCCGCCGAAACAAAGCAGCCCGAATTTTGCAAAGACCAGAAAAACCGCCCAAAGGCTCATTTATCCGCCTCCATCCCCCCCCGTACAAACCTGATCCGGAGCGCACAATACAATATACCAAGCAACCCGGCCCCCACCATGACCATCCCCGGGCCGACCGCAAAAAACACCACCAGCACGAATCCGACCGTTCCAACCACCGCTTCAAACCATCCGGTAAACACCTTCCGCCCCATCCGCAACGCCGTGGCCAGCACCATTCCGCAGACCGCCGCCTTCACTCCGGTGAACGCGCCCTGAACCCAGGACGCCTCAACCACCTCCGCCGGCATCATGCTGAAAAACATCGCAATCAGCGTAATCACGATCACCGACGGCGTCGCCACGCCGAGCAGAGAAAAGAACGCGCCGCGAACTCCGGCAATCCTATACCCAAGATAAATGGCGGCATTGCCGGCAATGATGCCCGGAATCGTCTGCACCACCGCGGTCATGTCGACAAATTCCTGCGGTTTCAGCCATTTCCGCCGCGTCACCAGCTCCTGTTCGACCATCGGCAGAATCACGTATCCGCCGCCGACCACAAACGCCGCGATTCTGGCAAAGATAAAAAACAACAGCCACAGCCGGCGCCGGTTGGTCGGCATATCCTCACAACAGTTTTTCCGGTTCGTCATTTCCGCTCAATCCTTTTATATAGTTCCATCCGCAAACGCACTTTCTCAAGATACGCGCCGGTACTCGGAATGTCGATCACCGCGACAATGTCGCCGGATGACGCATCGGCCCAGCGTCTGACCCGGCTGTCTCCGGCGTTGTAACGACAGATCGCCAGCGCAACCGCATCCGGACGCCCGCTATATTTATTCAGCCCCTGCGCCAGATACCAGCTCCCTATATCTATATTGAGTTCAGGATTGAACAAATCCGTTCTGGAATACTCCGGACGGTGATTGGCGCGCGCATAGTCGGCCGCGGCGCCGGATGGCAATATCTGCATAATTCCGATTTCACCGGCGCCGCCGACGGCAAACGGGTTGAACTTTGTCTCGGTGTAAATTACCGCGCGAATCAGAGCCGGGTCCAGCGCGTATTTCGCGGCGGAACGCTCAATATAACGGTCATAGCGGTGCGGCTCAAGATAAATGGACAGCAGGTTGTATAAGATCATCGAAAGCGACACCGCCATTGCCAGCAGCGCCGCCGTCAGCAGAAGGTCGGAGAATCCGATCCGTCTTTTTTTACCTCGTCCGGACACGGAAACGCATCAGTCAAACAATTCGGCGGAATTGACCGCCGAAGCCGTCTGGGGTTGAGGGCTCTCGGGTGCTCCGAGCATTTCCGGTTCCACCAGCTGGAACTTTTCACAAACCACGCCAAGCAGGTCGGCCACCACATGCGGCGATATATCGCAAATTTCCCGATAAAGCGCGGCCGGAATTTCAACGTCAAGAATAACGTTGCCGTCCTTCGGGTAAATCTGGATGCATTTATCCACACGCTCACGCAACTCCTCGTTGCTGCGGTCAAAAATCGAGTCCAGCCAGACGTTCTTCTCACGGCGCAAGTCGGCGATGAACCGCTGTGCGCTGCTGGCGGTGCGGATTCCGTTTCCGAGCGTCGAGTCGCTGTAGAAGCGAGCCTGTATCACAATGTTCTCATCCGGCCCGGTCAGATCGAAAGTAACCTCGGCAAATACCAGACCGTCAAGTATCTTGTCCCATGTTGAAATCGCCTCGCCCTTGTTCTTGAGCGAAGCCACCATCCAGGCGATCGCTCCGGGGTTCATGCTGCCGCCGGCCACCGACGCCACCTCGCCGGACACCGGCGGGCTCTGAAGCGCCTCAAGCGTGTCGATTATATAATCGCGCGGAACCACGGCCACCACATAATTGCCGTCATCCATCTTATTCCCGATATAAACGGCGCCGTACTTCTGTTCCGGCGTGCGCTTGCGCACCAGCTCAAAAATTGGGATTTCGCGTTTGCGCGGCCCGAACTCGACCGACGATTTGCGCGACTCGATAAAAAACGCGTAATCCGCCACAAACACATCTTCAAATTTGTCTTCCGGCACGATCGTGTTCAGCAGATAGAAGCTCGCGGTCGCCTTGCTGGTGTCGCGGCAGAGCAACAGGTTTTTGATTGCCTGACCTTTAATATCAAGCCGTTCCTCGTGGTAGCGGATGCCGTCCACCATGTTGCCGAGTTTGACGTTTTCGCGGCACATGGCGTCGAGCAGTTTTGTCTGCATCAGCCGGCTGGCATTCACATACAGTATCACATTGGTTCCCTGCGGAACGAATTTCACCAGATCGGATACCCCGTCCACGGCGAAAACAGACACCGCGGCAAACAGCGCGGCAACGGCAAGAAAAATTTTGCGCATACAAAAACCCCATTACATATTTTAACTTTTTACATTATCATCCACAGTTCCCTAAAATTAACCCCATTTCCATGTTTTTTCAATTTTTTTTTCGATTTTTATCAATAAAAAAACTGTTTTTCACAAAAAGAGCATTTACATTATAGATATGACAGGACAAAAAAACAACTTCAGTCTGGCGGAACTCGTTTTGGTGGCAGTGGTGTTCGCCATCATCGCGGCGCTGGCGGTACCGGCGTTTCAGCGTGCCAGAAATGCTTCGCTGAACGACCGCTGCGCTTACAACCTCGACCGGATCGGGAACGCAATGCGTCTTTATTATCAGGATTTCCGCGCGTTTCCGCTTGATTTTCCGGCTCCGGTCATCTACGGCATGGCGCATTTTCAGGACTCGCTGATCTGCCCGGCCGACCATCGCAATGGAATAACGGCAAGCTACGGCATGAATGCGGAGATCGCAGGGAAAAAAGCCGGAGAGCTTCCGGAGCCGTCATCGCTGACCGTCGCGGCCGATTCCGACGCACCGATGTTCAACGTCGGCGACCTTGTGCCGGCCGCCCGTCACCTTTTCCAGTCGGGCGGCGAACGGCGCGCCATCGCCGTCCGGATGGACGGCTCGGTCAGATAGCAGCCGACGCGCCGCGGAAAAAATACGGCGACGGCGATATTCCGGCCAAATCCTTATAATCCGATCATTCAATGAATGTCCGTCTCCGGTCACAGCAAGCGAGCCTCCTCCCGCAGACGTAATACATTTCAGAAAAATCCCAAGTCAGGCCGCATTTACCGGTTAAGCAGCGTCCACACCCGGAGAAATTCGGTAGCACTCCACGCCTGGGCGCCGCAGCCGCCCCAGCGGTGCGGCCAGTCGCCGTCCGCCACCTCGGGCAGCTGCCACGGCACCGCGTCGGACATCAGCGTTCTGGCGGAATTGAGATAGCCCACACACCAGCTTTTCACCGCCTCTCCGCCAAGCATATAGAGCGCCTCGACATAGAGCGGAAACGGCCAGCACCACGCGGTGCCGTTGTGATAGGCCACCTTGCGCTCGGTATCCTCGGAACCGCGATAAACTCCGCGGTAGGGATGGTCCGGATCATTGAGAAGGGCGCCGCGCCAATAGACCGGCAGCGGCGGCGTGACCGGAGCATCGGCCAGACTCCGTATCGCGCCGGGGATCAGCAACTTTTCGGCGGAACGCAGTATTGCCAGACAGTGGCCGCGATCGGTCACCGCGCCCAGCGTCACCGCCAGCAGCTGGTTGGGGCGGACGGCGTTGTCCCGCACCGCCCGCGCCGCCGGAACACCGGGAGAGCAATGCAGACAGTCCGAATATCCGGCGTCGCCGTCGAGCCGGAAATAGCGCATCAGGCTGTCGCGCACCCGGTCGGCCAGTTTGCCCAGCGAGGCGTCGTATCCGGACAGAAAATTCAGCGCCGCATACCACAGCGCCTGAATTTCCACCGGATAGCCCTCCCGCGGAGAAGCAGCCGGATAATTGGTGTCCATCCAGGTAAAGTGCGACGGCGAGAAGATCAGTCCGCTCGCCTCGTCCATTGCAATGCCGTTGGGCGTACCGGAACGGTAATTGGCCACAATATCCAGCAAAATATCCTGCAGCCGCCGCTTTCCGCAGCGCCGGATCATGATCTGGTCATTGCCGGAAGCAGCGACCATATCCTTCACCGCCACGATCAGCCACAAAGGAGCGTCCGAGGTGTCGCGGTTTGAGACGTCCATTCCGTGAATCATGTTTGGAATGGTTCCATTCTGTTCGAACGTGGCGAATTTCCGCACGATTCCGGCCGCCTCGGTCAACTTTCCGGCGGCGATCAGGCCGCGCAGACAGATCAGCGTGTCGCGCCCCCAGTCGAGAAACCACGGATAACCGGCGATTACCGTGGAGGCCGTGTCGCGCTTGACGACAAAGACGTCAACCGCCCGCCGCAAAGCCTCCGGCAGCGGAATGTCCGGCGGGAATCCCGGCTTTTCACCCCATTTGGCCGGAACCGAACCGGGAAATACCACTTCGCCTTCAAGTTCCGCCTCGGTTCCGCCGGCAAGCTGAAACTCCAGATAGCCCGGACTGAAAAGATCGGTCGCGCACTCCAGCCCGTAATAGCGTTCGCGCGGCAAATCGACCATGTACGACCACTCCGGCTGGCTGACAAATTTCGCTCCAGGCATCCGCAGCGTCAGCCGGCGTTCTCCCGGCTGAAATGAAAACCCGTCCTCAAACGGCAGCACCGCCTGCGGAAAACGCTGTTCGGCGCCGGTAAACGCTTTGGTGACCGTGTGATTCACCCGGTCCTCCACGTCCGGACGCACAATGATCTTCACCGGCTGGGAGTCCGGCAGGTGGCCGCCGCCGCCGGAAAGCCGCCGGAACGTAAGCCGGATCGCATTGCCCTCCTCCGCCATACGCAGCTGAAGCACCAGCGACACGGTCATTCCCTGCCCCACCGGCACCGTCAACCGCCATTGCGTGGCGTTCGGAAATCCGATCGACCAGATATCCATGCAACCGATGTCCAGACTGAACGAGTAGTCGCGGAAGACCATCCACGAACGGCAGCGGGTGAACATGACCTGACGGTCCACCGGGAAATCGGAATTGCAGTTCGCCGCCAGTATCGCATCGTATTTGCTGTGCAGCTCGGTCCACGACTTGACCTGAGAGTAGCCGCCGAGATTGTTGGCAAGCAAGGCATACCGGTCGCAGCGCAGCAGTTCATGACGGGTGAACGCCATTTTAACCCGCACCGCGTCCCCGCAGGGCAGCAGCAGCAGCGTACCGCGGCAGCGACGGACGCCGCCGGAACCGAAAATCGCAAATGAAATCGTCAGCTCCTGCGGCACTGACGGCGCCTCAAGCGGAAAATACAGGAAACAGAACGAATCCCCGCCAGCCAGTTTCATACTGCGGGAAAACCATACCGCCGCGCCGGAGGCAAGGGAAACCTTGGCTTCAAACCGGTCCGGGCAGCGAACCGCCAGTATACCGTCGCGGAAAACCATCACCTGCCGCCGCAGATCGGCGTCGAGCGCGTAGTGGACGCAGGCGCCGACGTCGCGCCCGGAAACCGTCCGGATGAACCCGTCAACATCGTCAAACAGAAGATCGGCAAGCGCGGACGGCTTGAAATCCAGATGCGAGTTGCGATGAAAATGAGCCCAAGCCATCAGCGCGGCGGCGGAAAGCCGCTGCCGGGAAACCATGTCCGGCTCACCGCCGGACGCGGCGCCGGACAACGCCGCAAAATCGTCCGGATCTCCGGACAGCACCAGCGTGCCGCACGGCTCAAGCGACAATGTGCCGGACGCGTCAATCGTAAATTCACGCCCGGAGAGCAAATCCACGACGCGGCCGGACAACGGCGTGGCGCGCCACGTCACCGCCTGCGTCTTTTCGCGGTCGAGATTGAACAGGCAGAGCAGAAATTTTTTCCCGCCCTCCGCCTTGCGCAGCACCGCCAGAATATTGCCGGAGCCGGTATGCACGAACTCCCATTCGGCACCGGCCCGGAAACACGGATTGACCGACAGCAGACGGTTGAGTCTGGCAATGTGCTCCACCTGATTGTCGGCCGCGCCCCAGTTCAATCCGGAATCCAGATGCACGTCGACCCGCTCAACGGCGTAAAACTCCACGCCGTTGGTGATGCCGAACGCGCCGGCGTCAGAAAGCAGCGCCGCCACCTCGCAGCGCTGCCGGCTCCACGCCTTCCCGGTCGCAGCCAGCCGCGGATTGTCATGTGTTTCCGCATAATTCACCAGCAGACCGTTGCGCCGGTGGCCGCCCGCAAGATAATTGTAATAATATTCGATCTGCCCGCGATCGTAATTCTGAAATATTTCCGAATACGCCCAATTCAGTCCGCTGTCGCCCAGCAGACGCTCCTGCGTGGCAGGCGGACCGCCAAGCCCCTCAAGCAGAAAAACCGTCAGCGGATACTGGAGGCGAACTCTGGCCACAATGTAGTCCCACGCCGACTTCGGAATCATATATCCGGCGTCGCAGCGGAATCCGTCAACGCCAAGCGAACACCAGAAAAGGAAAACATCGGCCATGCGCCGGGTGACCTCCGGCGAATAGTCCAGCTTGCAGAGGTCAGACCACACCACGCCCCAGGCTCCGGGCGAAACAAAGGCGTTGCTCTCGTCGTGAACAAACCATTCCGGGTGGTTGTTCTGAAATACCGACCCCCAACCGGTGTGATTCACCGGAATATCCATGAACAGGCGCCCGTCCTCGGCGTGGACCGCGTCGACAAGCTCGACAAATTGGTCGATCGGAGTGGCGCGGGTGTCGAATTCCGCCAGCTGGGGATCGACACTGAAGTAGTCGACGGCGGCAAACGGACTGCCGAACAGCCCCATCCGGCCGAAACTCACCGGCACCGGATGCACCGGCAGAAGCTGGATTATCTGAAACCCAAGCTTGTTTAAAATAAAGTCAACCTCGCGGATGAGGTCGCGGAACGTGCCGGAGCGCGGAATGGCCACGCCGCCGGAGCCGTTGAGCTGTTCGTAGGCGCCGTCATGCGAACGGTCGCGTTCGGCCCGGCACAGGTTCGGGCCGAACTGACGGACAAACGCACTGTAAATCAGATTGGCCCCCACCGTATGCGGCGGCTCAACCTTCATTTGAAAGTTGTCGCCGTCTGCCCAGGTCATCCGCTTTTCGCGCATCGAGAAGCATTTTGCGGAGAATCCGCCGATCTCCAGCAGCGGCAGTGTGAGTTTCCAGACGCCGAACCCGACGCTGGTCATCGGAATGTCGTGCCAGTCACGCCCGACCGCCGGTTTTTCCAACTCCAGCGCCTCGACGAACTCCCGCCGGTGAACGCGTGCCATTCCAAGATTGGTCCGGACAAATGCGATCTCGCCGTCCGGCACCCCGGAAAGGCGAAATTCAACCGTGCTGCCGCATATCCGCACGCGGCGGTCGGGAATCATCTGCTGGGTCAGCGCCATAGCGGAACTCTTTATCGCTGGCCGGCGAGATAATCAACGGCGTTTTTAAAGAAAATCACCCCTTCGCCCTCGGCCGGAAGTGTGCCGGCGATCTTGTCGGCCGTCCAGCTGGGAGAGTTGTACGGTGAAAGAAAGGCCTCCGGGTGCGGCATAAGTCCGAATATCCGGCCGGTTTCATCGCAGACGCCGGCGATCGCATGGAGCGAGCCGTTCGGATTGGCGGGGAAATCGACGGCCGGAGTGCCGTCGCTGTTGACATAGCGCAGCGCAACCAGATTTTTTGCCTCGATCTCGGCCAGCGTCGCGTCGTCCGCGATGAATTTTCCCTCGCCGTGGCGCAGCGGCAGGCGAACCGTGTCAATCCCGCGGGTGAAAACGCAGGGGCTGGCGGGATTGGCCTTCAATGTGCACCAGTCGTCCCGGAACGTGCCGCAGTCGTTATGGCCGAGCGCGCACTGTTGAGTAAAGTATTTTCCCTTGAGCGCCGGAACCAGACCCAGCCGGCTCAGCGTCTGGAGTCCGTTGCAGATGCCGATAATCAGCTTGCCGTCGGCGATAAACTTCTGAAGCTGATCGCGCAGTTTGAACTCCACGCGGTTGGCGAAAATCGTTCCGGCGCCGAGATGGTCGCCAAAACTGAACCCGCCGATGAAAGTTAAAATATGGAACTCTTCCAGACTCCGCTTGCCGGCGATGAGATCGTTGAGATGCACCAGCTCGGCAGTGGCTCCGGCATGGTTGAACGCCACGCCGGTCTCGCGTTCGCAGTTAAGTCCGAATCCGGTTATCACCAGAACTTTAACGTCTTTTCTGTCCATTGCACATCCTCGCATGTATTTTAATTTTTCACTTCGTTCAGATCACGCCGTCCGCGGAGCACGGATAGCTGCCGAGGACCTTGACAAATGAACATATCCCGGAGGCGGCGCGCAAAGCCGCCGCCACCTTCCCGTCGCGCCGATGGCCGACGACGTCCACAAAGAAACAGTATTCAAACGCCGACACCCGTCCCGGCCGGCTCTCGATCATGGTCATCGACACGCCGCCGTCTTTGAACGGCGCCAGCGCATCGTACAACGCCCCCACCCGGTCCGGCATGCCGATGCACAAACTGGTTTTGTCGTTTCCGGTCGGCTCGCGGTCTTCACGGCCGATGAACAGGAAACGGGTGATGTTGGCGGCGGAGTCCTCCACGTTCTCCAGCAGCAGCGGCAGCCCGGCGAGTTCCGCGGCGGAAACACCGCAGAGCGCCGCGGCGCCGCCCCCCTCCTGCGCCGCCCGGAGCGCCGCCTGAGCGGTGCTGGCGGTCTCCACGATCTCGCAGTTGTGAAACTTATCCTGAAGAAAATTCCGGCACTGCGCCAGCGCCTGACGGTGTGAATATATCCGGCGGATGCCGGCGATCGGGCCGAATCCGGCAAGATTGTGATGAATCGCCATGCGGCATTCCCCAAAGATTTTCAGTGTGGACTCAAAAAAGCGGTCCAGCGTGCCGGTCACCACGCCGTCGGTGGAGTTTTCCACCGGCACGCAGCCATAGTCGGCCCGGCCGCATTCGACGGCGGAAAAGACATCCGGGATGGTGCGCTCGGCCAAAAGCGCCGCCGAAGCGCCGAAGCGCCCGGCCGCCGCCTGACAGCTGAACGTCCCCTCCGGACCAAGGCAGGCCACGGTCAGCGGCCGTTCGAGCGACCTGGCCGCGGAAATTATTTCCCGGTAAACCGCCCGCAGCGACGCATCAGGCATCCGTCCGGCGTTGAACCGCAATATTTTTTCATAGACCTCGTCTTCGCGGGAGGGGTCGTAGACCGCCAGTCCGCGCTCTTTTTTCCATTCTCCGATGGCGCCGGCGACGTGACAGCGCTCTCCGAGAAGTTTGACGATTTCGCCGTCAATGCGATCGATTTCGCTGCGAAGTTGTTCGATTCCGGTTTTGTCCATGAATTGTCCATTCCAATTAAAAAAATATTTCCGCTGTAAATATACTTCCTAACAATATAAAATCAAAACAAACGTGATAAATATTGCAAAATACGCGCCGTCCGACACGCAAAGAGCGCCAAAATCGACCTTGAAGATTTGACATTCGCCGTTTGACGTGATAATTTTATGTGATTTACTCAAAGGAACCGGATTATGAAATTTTCAGCCTTGCCTTTTGTAAGCGCCCTGATAATGCTTTTCTCCGGCTGTTCCGCGCCGGAGTTTATGAACGGAGACGATGCGCGGCGGATGCTGCCGGACACCGCCGGCGATATCTCCGAACGCGCCGCCGAATTCAAAGCGGCCGTCTCCGGCGAACGGATCACCGGAGTATTCCTGAAGCGCGGCAGCCTGAATTTCTTTGCCGGAGCGCCGGACAAACTTGCGGAACGGCTTGCCCTGCTCGGCGTCGACGCTGCCTACATCGAATACGACCGCGAGTTCTTCACCTCCACCGAATACCAGCACATGCTGGACAAACTCATCCCGCAGCTGCACAAATCCGGCGTCAAGGCCTGCCTTGAACTGAAAATGAGCGACAATCTCTGGTATCGGTCCGGCAACACATTCATCCGCACATGGATCAATCCGCCGCACGACGTGATCGAGGACGTGGCCGAAAACTTTGCCCGTTATCAACTTCGCCATCCCAATGCGAAATTCGACGGCGTGATGTTCAGTTTCGATGTCGAATTCTTCTCCGCCGCCAACACCGACCTGCCCCCCGGCAACCTTTACGGCTGGAGCGATCCGGCCTACGGACCGGGACGCGACAACGACCTGCTGGTCAAGAAAGGGTTCGACACCTTCGCCGCGCTCAAGGCTAAACTCGCCGCAAAAAAGGCGATCGACGGCCTGACCTTCGCCGCCGCCGCGCCGATTTTCATTCCGGAGCGGGCCGCCGCCGGAGACCTGACCGCCGGAACGGTGGAGCAGTTCGCCGCCGAGTTTGACTTCACCGTGTTCGACGCACGCAAGGGAGCCAGCGCCGAAATCGGCCGGAGAATGGCGCCAATGCTTGAAGCGACCGCACGAAAAAGCGCGATCGGACTGCTTCTGCCGCTGTCAAGACACGCCGAAAGCGGCGGTCCGGCGCTGCGCCGGAGGTCGTTCAAACAATTCATGGTCGGGCTGAAGGCGGTTGAGAAGCTGTGCGCCGCACATCAGGCCTTCGGCGGCGTTGTGTTCGACGATTTCGCCGCACTCGAAGACATCTGGGAGAAATAACACCATGCGCTGCCCGAAATGCGGATGCCAGGATGACAAAGTGATCGACAGCCGGGCGGTCAAAGACGGTTCCGGCGTCCGTCGCCGCCGCGAATGCACCGCCTGCCAGCACCGGTTCACCACCTACGAGGGAATCATTCAAAGCGAACTCCGCGTGGTGAAACGCAACGGCATACCGGAGGATTTCGACCGCGACAAACTGTTCCGCGGCATTTCAAACGCCTGTTACAAGCGGCCGATCTCCGATGACGAAATTCTGAAAGTCGTCGACGAAGTCACCATCCGGGTGCAGAACGAATACGACAAAGAGGTTCCGAGTTCCGCCATCGGCGCCGCGGTCATGGACTCGCTGCGGAAACTGGATCAGGTGGCATACGTCCGCTTCGCCTCGGTGTACCGTAAATTCAAGGATGTCGAAGAGTTCATCGAAGAGATCCGCACGCTGGGAGAACATCAGTGAAAAACGCTCCCGCGGCAGGACGGCCGATCATGGTGGTCGGGCCAGACGGCGGGGCCGCCGCGTTCAATCTCGACTCGCTCCACCTCGCGATACTTCAGGCATTTGTCCGCACCGACACGCCGGAAAGCTATCTGGCCGAAGATGTCGCTCTGGCGGTTGAATACGCGCTGCGCAACAATCCGCGCCGCAATCCGGTGTTCACCCGCGCCGAGGTGAACAACGCGGTGGTCAGAGTGCTTGAGGAAACCGGGCTGATCGACGCCGCGCGCTATTACCGAAAACGCAACGTCCGTGCCGTGATGAGCCTGTCCGGAGACCCGGCGGCAGTGGCCGGACTGCTGGCCAACCACCTTTCCGACGCCGAAGAAAACACCAATTTTGCCGCGCTCGCCCGCCGGGTCTGCGACGCGCTGGGCAAACTCGACATCGCCGCCGCAAGTCCGGCCCTGTGCATCGAGCTGGCCCGCTGCTGCCTCGCCGCTCCCCAGGCGGACGGGCTTGCGCTGCCGCCGACCGGGAAGCCGCACGGCGAGTACCTCGGCATAAAAGAACTGGCCGCCGCGCTGCCGGAGGACGCCGCCGCGCTCTGCCGCTCCGGAGTTCTCCAGTTCCAGCCGGTGAGCCGCAGGGTTTTTCCCAGTCTGCGGGCGGTGTTCAAGCTGACCGGGTTCGCGTCGAGCGCCGAGTTTGCTCCGCCGATCACCGAAATGATGATCGCCGAGCGGCTCTATCAGCTCAGAAACATTTTTGAAGGGGCGTTCGCGGCTCTGCGCGACCTCTACCGCGGCACCGACGGCGGCGCGGAAAATCCGCCTGGTTATCTTTTTATCCCCGATCTTGAGGAATTCGCGGTCAACTGGCTGGCATGGAGTTGGCCGGAGGCGAAAAACAGCTGCATGGAACTGATCGCTCCACTGGAAAGCGAGGCTTACACCCTGCGCGCGGAGTGAGGCGACTTTACTTTTTTTGCAGCCGATGTATATTTAACGACAAATATTTTTTATCAAGGAGACTTAAATATGAAACTGAAGGCAGGCGTGATCGGAGTCGGTGCGCTGGGACGGCACCACGCACGACTTTACAATTTGAACGACAAAGTTGAAATGGCCGGTATCTTTGACGTAAACCGCGCGGCGGCCGAGGCGGTCGGCGCCGAGTTCGGCCTCAAGGTCTTTTCCGACTGGCGCGAACTCGCCGCCCAGTGCGACCTGCTCAGCGTGGCGGTTCCGGCAACCTTTCACGAGCAGTGCACCGTTCCACTGCTGGAGATGGGCAAACATGTTCTGGTGGAAAAGCCGATGGCCGCCAGCGTTGAAGAGGCTGAACACATGGTTCAGGCCGCGCACGACAACCATGTGGTGCTGGCGGCCGGCCATACCGAACGGTTCAATCCGGCGATGGACTTCCTCGAACGGCACAAGGCCAACACCCGGTTCATCGAAGCGCACCGGCTGGCCTGCTATCCGCCGCCGCGGCCGGGAACGTTCCGCCGCGGCACCGAGGTCAGCGTGGTGCTCGACCTGATGATCCACGACATCGATCTGGTGCTGACCATGGTGGACAGCGAAGTGGAGCGATTCGACGCGGTCGGCATTCCGGTGCTCAGCGACACCGAGGACATTGTTTCCGTCAGGCTAAAATTCAAGAACGGCAGCTGCGCCAACATGACGTCGAGCCGGGTCAGTCAGGACCCGCAGCGCCGGTTCCGGGTGTTTCAGGAGGACTGCTATATCTCCATGGATTATGCCAAGCACACCGGCGTGGTGTTCAAGAAGAACAAGCTCGGACTGGCGCGAAAGGACGTTGTGCTGGACGAAAAGAACGCGCTGGCCGACGAACTGGACAACTTTATCACCGCGGTGTCCGAAACCATCGCCACCGGCAAACTGCACCAGCCCAAGGTTCCGGGCGAACAGGGGCTGAAAGCCCTGCGTCTGGCAGTGGCGATTCAGGACGAGATCCGCCGCTACAACCGGCAGTACGGCTTCAACTTCTCGGCCAGCGTGCTGGGAGCACTCCACAAGCCGGCGGAGTCCGATGAGACCGAAGCGTAACTCCTTTGTTTCACCGGCAAAACTCAACCTGTTTCTGCAAGTCACCGGGAAACGGGAGGACGGTTATCATCTGATTGACAGCGTGTTTATGCCGTTTGACGCGGTAACGGATAAAATCACCGTCGAATTCGGCGCCCCCGGCATTGAGCTGAAGTGTCCCTCCGGCGGCGCGCCGGAGGATTCGTCAAATCTGGTCTGGAAGGCGGCAAAACTTTACGCCGAACGCTCCGGGACGGCTCCGGAATGGCGGATCGAGCTGAAAAAAAGCATTCCGGCCGCCGCCGGAATGGGCGGCGGGAGTTCGGATGCAGCGGGGGTTCTCCGGCTGTTGAACAGCGAATACCGCCGGCTGAGCGAAACGGAACTCGCGGCGACGGCGCTCGAACTTGGCGCCGACGTGCCGTTCTTTCTAAGTCCGGGATTCGCCAGAGTCGGAGGAATCGGCGAAAAAATAGCGCTCCTGCCGGAACTGAAGCGACTGCCTCCGGTGGCGGCGGTGCATCCCGGATTTCCGATCAGCGCAAAATGGGCGTACAGCCATTTGCGGCCCCGGCCGGCGCCGGACCCGGAGGATTTGATCCGGGCGCTGAACCGCGAGGACTGGAAAGCCGCCGCCGCACTGATGCACAATGATCTCGAATTCGCCATTCTGGAAAAATTCCCGCTGCTGCGGCTGATCGGGGAGGCCATGCGGAAGTTCACCGGAATGAAGCCGATGGTCACCGGCAGCGGTTCGGCCATCTTCACCTTGTGCGAGGACGGGGACCAGCGCAATGCGCTGCGGAAGTCACTGAAAACAACCTTTGACGGAATACGGGTGATCTGACACATAACACAATCGGCGGAACGCCACGAAAGGGAAAAGGGGACAATGAAGTCGGCAAAACAGATGTTGACGGCGGCGGCGATATTGGCCGCATTTTCGGTTCAGGCTCAATTTGGCACGGTGTTTCCAACGCCGCAGAAAAGCGCTCCGGCCGCGATTGAATCATGCAATCCGTCCGCCGGCAACACCAGAATTTTCTTCCATCCGACCGCGGAGAACCTTGAAAGCGGAAAGATTCCAATGGCCGGAAAACTCGGCGCCGACTTCTACCTGAAAGCACTGCGCGCGCTCAAGCCCAATCCGGACGCCGCGGCGATCGACATCCATGCCGGACTGATCGACGCGCCGGAAATGAGTAAATTCTTCAACGGCGCGGTTCCGTCGCTGCCGCCGCAGGGATACGCGATCCGGGTACAGAAGTCCGATGACGGAAAAATCGTTCTGGCGCTGGCCGGCGCCGATCCGCGCGGTCTGTTCTACGCTTTCGCCTCGCTGCGCCAGCTTCTGGACGAAACCGGAGAGCCGGCAAAGCTGAATCTGGCCGACATCGACGACTTCCCGGAATGGCGCGAACGCTACATTTGCGACTACTTCGCCAATATCGCGCCGCAACAGTTTATCGACACGGCGGCAGACAAGATCGGCGGCATCGCCGGCTTGATCGACGCGAACTGGCGCGATCCCGCCTGGTGGGACAGAACCGCGCCGATCCTCGCCGCCATGAAAAAATACTCTTCGGCCGGAATGTTCGACTTCATGGCGCAGCTCCATCTCTACAACACGCCGCCGGGCGGACCCAAATTCAACGCCGCGAATGAGGAAGACATTCAACAGTTCATCGCCGCCTGCCGCAAACTGGCGGAGTCCGGAGTATCAATCTTCATGATCGCCGCCGACGATTCGACACCGCGGGGCAAAGAGGGATTCGTCTGCTATCACGACGCTGAAAAGACGAAATTCAACGGCTCGGTCGGCCGCGCCCACGGCTATGTGATGAAGCGGCTTTACAACGCTCTGCACGCCGACTTCCCCAATCTGCGCTTCTCCATGGTAGCCGCGCCCTACTCGCTCGGCCACGGCATCGGACAGCCGGAGGTGGACAAGTACGTCACCGACTGGGCGGCCGAGGCGCCGGATGACGTCATGTGGGTCTGGACCGGCGACGGCGTATTCTCGCCGGAACTGCGCAAGACCGACCATCAGGTGATGGAGAAACTGCTCGGCAGCCACAAAATGTATCTGTTCGACAACTCCAACGGCCTGCTCTCCCCGCTGCCCCGCTGGGAGACCGTCTTTTACCCGGAGATGAAAAATGACGACTGCGGCATAGTGTTCCTGCTCGGTCTCTATTTCGGTCCCCGCCCGTGGGAGACAATATATTTCATCGGCGCCAACGCCTATCTCTGGAATCCGGCCGCCTACAATCCGGAAACCGCGTGGAACTATGCGCTCAGAGAAAAATACGGCGCGAACGCGGTGGCTCCGGTCAACCGGATGCGCGAAGTCATGGCGACCGCACAGATGAAGATCAAGACCAACGATCCGTCCGACATCACAGCCACGCTGAAAGAGTTCGAGGCGGCGTTCGCCGGACTGCCGCCGAATGTTCCGCGGAGTGATATTGAATGGCAGCTGACTGGTCTGCGCGAATTCGCCGCATTTCAGCCGCCGGAGGTTGAAGTGCCGGAACTGCCGAACACGGTGAAACTTGACGGCGTGATCGATCCGGAGGAATGGAAAGGCGCGGTCGAAGTCGCGATGACCGGCCGAGACGGCCGGAATGACGCAACACCGACCACTCTGCGCCTGTTCCGGAACGATGGAGCGCTGTATCTGGCGTTCGATATTACGGCGGACAAGCCGCTGCCGACGCCGGTTCCGATGAATTTCGATGGAAGCGTTTACCTCAACCCGGAAGTGCTGGAGCTGTTCATTCAGTTCGCGCCGACCGTTGCGCCGAATCCGGCCGCCGATTATGCCGGCAGTTACGCCCACTTTGCGCTCGACTCGGCCAATCAGCGGTTTGACGAAGACTCCGGCTCCGGCGGCTTCATGTGGGACGGCGACTGGCAGAGCGCCGTTGCCGAAACCGGAAACGGCTGGTCGGCCGAAGCGGTCGTCCGCCCGACCGATCTGCACGACTCCGCTGCCACTCCCGCAAAAACCGGCAACCTCTGGCGCGCCAACTTCCACCGGATCAACAATCAGACCGGCAAGGTTCAGTCATGGAGCCGCGCCGGAGCCGGATTCCATCAGCCCAACTATTTCGGAAAACTTATCTTCAACTGAACAGCCAGCTGACATCGTCGCCGGAGAGGTGAAACACCGACTCCATGACGGCGGCGGAAAACAGCTCGTCCGGCTCAAGCATCCGGCAGCGGCGGTCCACCACCGCCGCCGTCCGGGTGGCGATTCTGGCAACGCTCCGCAAATCGTGCAGAGCCATGACCACAGTAAGACCGATTTCCCGGTTCAACCGCTCAAGCAGCCGCAGGATTACAACCCGGCCGGCTGGATCGAGAAACGCGGTCGGCTCGTCCAGCAGCAGAAGCTCCGGCCGCTGCGCCAGCGTCATGGCGATCCAGACTTTGCGCCGCTCGCCGCCGGAAAGCTGCGCCAGCTTGCGCTCCGCAAGTCCGGCAATCCCGCAGCGTTCCAGCGCTTCCGCAACCGCCGCGTCATCCGCCGCCGACAGGCTCCGCCAGCCGCCGCAGTATGGGAAACGGCCGAATTCAACCAGTTCACGCACCGTCAATCCGGATGGACAGCCGGACTGCTGCGGCAGAAACGCCCGCCGGCGCGCCAGCATCCGCAACGGAATTTTTTTCAACGGCTCCCCGTCCAACTCTATTTCACCGGAAAAATCCAGCACCCCGGCCAGACAGCGCAGAAACGTGGACTTGCCGGAACCGTTCGCGCCGACGACACAGGCAATGCCGCCGCTCTCCAGCGTAAAATCAAAGTCCTCCAGAACCGGCCGCCCGCCGTACCCGGCACCGAGACTCTTAACCTCAATCTTCATAAATTCCTCCTCCGCGACGCAGCAGATAAAGGAAAAACGGCGCCCCCACCAGCGCCATCAGAATTCCGCACGGCAGTTCGCGCGGCGCCAGCAGCCAGCGCCCCAGCGTGTCGCAGAAAATCACCAGCAGCGCACCGGACAGCGCCGCGCCGGACAGCAGCGTCCGGTGGCCGCCGCCCAAGATGAGACGGGCAAGATGCGGCGCCACCAGACCGACAAAACCGACCAGTCCGGCCGCCGCCACCGCCGCGCTCGCCAGCAGCGCCGCCACCGCAATCAGGAAAAATCTCGTCAGCTCCACCCGGACGCCGAGCGACATGGCCACCTCGTCGCCCAGCCGCAGCATGTCCAGCCGCCGCGCCGACAGCAGCGCCGCGCACAGCCCGACCACAATGTACGGCCACACCATCTCCACTCTGCCCCAGGATGCCGACGCCAGACTGCCGGATAAAAAGTTGAGTATTCCCGACACCTTGTCGGCATTGCAAATCAGTATTCCCCCCGCCCCCGAACTCGCCAGCGCCGACACCGCCACTCCGGCCAGCACCAGCCGCAGCGGATCGTTCCCGTGACGCCACGCCGCAACGCACACCAGCAGCGCCGCCGCCAGCGCACCGGCGAACGCCAGCGGCACCGCCAGCGCCGACAACGCCGGAAACGCCACCACCGCCGCCACCGCCGCCAACGCGCCGCCGGAGGACACCCCGATAATCTCCGGCGCCGCCAGATCGTTGCGCAAAACCGCCTGAAGGACCGTTCCGGAAACCGCCAGCGCCGCGCCGACCAGCATGCCGAGCACCAGACGGGGCAGCCGTATCCGGGTCACCACCGGACTGTCGAGCGCGGCGTCCACCGCGCCGCAGCGAAGCCCGAACCAGAACGCCGCCGCCACAAGAATCAGCAATATTGTCAGTAAAAACGTCTTTTTCATATTCTTAATCTAACACCGCCTCCGCCGCAAGTCAACCGTTCCGCCGTACCGGTCACCGCAACACCGCCCATTTTTTATATAAAAAAAGCCGGAACTCAACATTCCGGCCTCTAAATTAAAACTTTTTTCCGTCACTTTTCATCAATCGAACAGATCCGGCAGTGGCGGCAGTCCATGCCCTGCGGCGGCACATAAAGCCGGCCGGCCTTGACCGCCTTGCGCTCGTTAAGATAATTCATCCCCGCCAGCAGCGCTCCCAGCAGAATGAATCCGCCGGGCGCCAGAGCCGGAAGCATGAAATTCCACCCCGGAACCAGCGTTACGCCGAATATTCCACCAGTGCTGAGAAATTCGCGGATGCAGCCGAACACCGTCAGCGACAACGTAAACCCGGCCCCCATGCCCAGACCGTCAAACGCGCTGCGGATCACGGTGTTCTTGGCCGCAAACGCCTCGGCACGCCCCAGAACAATGCAGTTCACAACAATCAGCGGAATAAAAATGCCCAGCGCATTGTAAAGCGACTCCGGCGCATAAGCCTGCATGCACAGATCGACAATCGTCACAAACGTGGCGATCACCACAATATAGATCGGTATCCGCACCTTGTTCGGAATCAGATTCTTCAACAGTGAAATCACCAGATTGCTCCCAACCAGCACCGCGGTGGTCGCCGCACCCATGCCAAGACCGTTGACCGCTTTGCTGGTCAGCGCCAGCGTCGGACACATGCCGAGCAGCAGCACCAGCGTCGGATTCTCACGCCAGATGCCCTTGAAAAAATCGTTCCACAATGTCTTCATCATTTTGTCGCCTCCTCAATCCGCAAGCGATTGTCACGGTAAACCGTCAGCACATTGTCAACCAGATCGGTCATCGCCCGGCTCGACACCGTGGCGCCGGTGACAAACTCAATCCGGCCGCCGTCCTTGACGATTGTCAGCGGCACGTCCGACACCGAAATTCCGCCGAAAGAATCCAGCACCCGGTTGGCCGGCATGCCGCTTGTTTCCGAACCGTTGAACACCGTGGCCAGCGTCTTGACCGCAGTGCGGTTGCAGACGTTGGTTCCGAGTCCCGGCGTCTCCTTCTGCTCCGTAACCAGCACCGCGGCGCGGCCGCCGGCAACCGTCAACACCGCGCCATCCGGCGAAATGCCCACCAGCGCCTCAATCCGGCCGCCGTACCCCTTGGTCGTGCTGCCGGACGCGGCGTATCCGGCCGGCGCACCGTCCACCGTCGCGGCGTAGAACGCCACGCCGTCCACCGTCACACTCCGGCCGACTTGAGCATTCTCCGGCAGCACCCGCCCCAGACTTTGCTCAAGTTTGCGTATCTTCGCCTCCGCTTTTGGCTTGGCGGTCACGCCGTCAAACCACGCCAGAATACCCGCCGCGGCCACACCGACCACGCACAGAATCAGGCCGAGCAGCAACGGATTGCTTGTATTTTTGAGATTCATGGTCTTCATTCCCTCCTATGCCTTTTTCCGCACATAGCCGAACGGCCGCAACTGGCACATCCGGTCGATCAGCGGCACCAGCGCGTTCATGAACAGTATCGAAAAGCTCACCCCTTCCGGATAACTCCCCCAGATCCGGATCACGCAGGTGATGACGCCGCAGCCGAAGGCGAAGATAACACACCCCCACGTTGTCATCGGGCTGGTCACCATGTCGGTGGCCATGAAGAACGCTCCCAGCAGCAGTCCGCCGGTCATCAGATGGAACAACGCCGGCGGCGTCATCGCGGGTGCGAAGAAATGCACCGCGCCGGAGAACACCCCCACCGTGGCAATGAACACCAGCGGGATCTGCCATTTGATCAGCTTCATCAGCATCAGCGCGATGCCGCCGATCAGCAGCGCCAGACAACTGGTCTCGCCCAGACTGCCGCCGCGGTTGCCGATAAAATAATTCCAATACGCATCGTCGGTGGCAAGCTCGGCGTAGATGTCGCCGTGCGCCGAACCGTGCGGCGTGGCCGTTGTTTTCAGCATTGCGGCCTTTCCCAGCGGAGTGGCATAAGTGGAAAGCTCGAACTCGGAGTCGGCCGCTTCAATACCTGTCGGCGTCCAGGTGGTCAGCGCCGCCGGCAGCGCGATCAGCAGCGCCACCCGCGCCACCAGCGCCGGATTGAACGGGTTGTGGCCGAGTCCTCCAAACACCTGTTTGCCCACCCAGATGGCAAGAAATCCGCCCAGCACGCAGACCCACCACGGCGTAGCCGGCGGCAGGTTCAGCGCCAGAATCAGCCCGGTCAGCGCCGCCGAGCAGTCGCCCAACGGAGAAAGCGGGCGCTTGGCCAGAAAAAACCATATTGCTTCGGCCGCCACACAGGAGGCCAGCGTCAACAGAATCACTCCGGCCGCAGGAAGACCGAAGAAAAACACTCCGGCCGCCGCCGCCGGAAGCAGCGCGACGATCACTTTGAGCATGATTTTGCGGACGCTCTGATTGTCGTGAATATGCGGCGACGAACTGAGAATAAGCTCGTCTCCGCTCGGCAGTTTGACATTGTTGCAATTTTCGCTCATTTTATCGGCATTCCATTATTTTTTTGCGCGTTTGCGTATTTCCGCTTTGGCGCGGCGCATGTGCTGAACCAGCGGACGATGGGCGGGACAGGCGTAGGCGCAGGCTCCGCACTCCAGACAGTCCATGACGTGATTCTGAGCCGCGAGGTCGAACTTCTCGTTTTCAATCAGCATCGACAGCGGCCCCGGCGACAGATGCATCGGACATCCCCGCAGACACATTCCGCAGCGCATGCACCCCGCCGAATCGTACTGCACGATCTCCGATGCCGCCAGCAGCAGCACGCCGGAGCTGTTCTTGGCCACCGGCACTTCAAAACTGCGCTGGGCGAAACCCATCATCGGTCCGCCGAGAATAAGTTTGCGCGGCTCCTCCGTCACCCCTCCGGCCAGCTCGACCAGCCGAATGACCGGCGTGCCGATCCTGACCAGAAAATTCCCCGGCGCCGCCAGCGGCGTGCCGGTAACGGTGGTGATCCGCTCAATCAGCGGAACGCCGGATTCAACCGCGTCGCAAACAGCGGCGGCGGTGGCCACGTTCTGAACCACGCAGCCGGCGTCCATCGGCAGTCCGCCCTCCGGCACGCAGCGGCCGGTCAGCGCGTAGATCAGCTGCTTCTCCGATCCCTGAGGATACTGCACCTTCAAGCCAACCACCTTGACGCCGTATTTTCCGGCCAGCTCGTTCAGCTTGTCGATGGCGTCCGGCTTGTTCTTTTCCACCCCGATGAAAATATTTTCAACTCCGAGCGCCCGCGCCATGACCGCCGCCCCGACCAGCACCTTTTCCGGCTGTTCGAGCATCAGACGGTGATCGGCGGTAAGATACGGCTCGCACTCGGCGCCGTTGAGAATCACGGTGTCGATTTTCTTGTCCGGCGGAGGCGACAGCTTGACATGCGTCGGAAACGCCGCACCGCCCATGCCGACAATCCCGGCGTCACGCACCCGGTTTTTCAGCTCGGCCGGCTCCGCCGTCCGCCAGTCCAGCGGCGCCATCCGGTTGGCGGTCCACTCGTCCCGCCCGTCGGCGTCGAGATATACCGCCGGAACCAGCGTCCCCATCGGCCCCGGCGCGTCCCCGACCGCGGAAATCACCCCGCTGGTCGGCGCGTGCAGCGGAACCGACACAAATCCCGAAGCCTCGGCCAGCAGATCGCCCTTTTTCACCGCGTCTCCAACCTTGACCACCAGCTTCGGCGGCGCACCGACGTTCTGACTTATCTGCACAACATACCGGTCAAACAACGGCGCGGCGACCACCGCCTTCTTTTCAGTCAGACTCTTTCCGTCCTTCGCCGGATGGATTCCGCCGGGAAACGACAGCGGTTTGGGCGGAATCGGTTTATTTGCGGCCATTCTCAGTCTCCTTCTTCGCCTCGGCAAGCTCGGCGTATTCAGTTTCCAAATGTTTTGCCACGGTCATCAGGCATCCGGTCGGACAGCCGGCGGCCGCAACCACATCTTCGCCCGGCAGACCGTTCTCCCCGGTATCGTAGTTGACCGACACCTTGACCCCCTCGACCGTAAACTGCCCCTCGGCCCCGGCTTTAACACACTTGCGGCAGCCGAGACACGGCACACTGCAAACCTTTTTCTTCTCCGGCCCCTTGAGCGGCGACGAGCAGAAAATATGCACCTTCGCCTCGGCCGGAACCAGCTTGATCAAATGACGCGGACAGGTCGCCACACAAGTGCCGCAGCCGACACAGACCTCCGGATGCACCACCGCCAGATTGTTGATGATCTCAATCGCGCCGAACGGACAGCTCCGGGCGCAGCTTCCCATGCCGAAACAGCCATAGGAGCAACTCTTCGGTCCGCCGGCGACCATCGCCGCCGAAACGCAGTCATAAACCCCGTTGTACAGCGTGTGCTGCCGCGCCTGATTCAAGTCCCCCCCGCACAACACCACCGCCACCTGCTTGAAACTGCTCCCGGCCTCGATGCCGAGAGCATGCGCAATCGCGCTGATCTGCTCGGCGCTGGAAACCGGACACTTGTTCGGCGGATTTTCACCGGCAACCACCGACTTCGCAAAGTCGGCACACCCCGCCTTGCCGCAGCCGCCGCAGTTGGCTCCCGGCAACAGACCGATCACCAGATCCACCCGCGGATCGCTCGGCACCGCAAACAGCTTCGACGCCACGCCGATGACCAGCCCGGACACCAACGCAATCACTCCGCACACCAGCGCCGCAATCAATATTGTATTCATAATATCAGCCTTCCGCCCTTTCTCAGCAGATTCCGGAGAAACCGAGAAACGCCATCGACAGTATCCCGGCGGTTATCAACGCAATCGCCATTCCCTGGAACGGCCGGGGTATCTGCGAAAGCTCAAGCCGTTCCCGCAGACCGGAAAAAATCAGCAGCGCCAACGCAAACCCGACGCCGGAAAACATGCCGAACAACGTGGCCGGCCAGACGCCGCGGTCAATGCCCGCATTGATGGTGGCCGCGCCCATCACCGCGCAGTTGGTGGTGATCAGCGGCAGATATATCCCCAGCGCCTTGTAAAGCGGCGGACTGAATTTCTGGAGAATCACCTCCACAATCTGCACCAGCGCCGCGATCACCAGAATGAACAGCGTGATCTGGAGGAATCCCAGATCGGCCGCATAGCCGAATATTTTCACGCTGGTGGTGACATAGCGGTAGATCAGCGCGGTGGCGCAGGAGGCAATGGTCATGACGAACACCACCGCGCCGCCCATGCCGAGCGCAGTGTCCAGCCGTTTGGAGACGCCGAGGAACGGACAGATGCCGAGAAAACGCGAGAGCACAAAGTTGTAAACCAGTACGGCTCCAATTGTAAGCTCAAGATAATTGGTTTCCATATACACCCCTTGGTTGATTGCAAAAACAAGTCTATTTTGTTACTATAATATCTAAAAAGCGTCAATGCAAGCCGGAGACGGCAAAATATTCCGGCCAATTTTTCCCGAAGAAAGCTTGCAATCCGAAACCAGACGGCCTATTGTATGCCGTCGGATGAGAACGCTCAAACAAGAAAGGATCTGCAAATATGGTAACTGGAATCATTTTGGTCAATGTCGAGCGCGCCAAGCTCGCAGAGGTGATCGAGGGAATCATCAAAATCGACGGTGTGTCCGAGGTATACACCGTCGCCGGCGAATATGACATCGCCGTGATCGTTCGAGTGAAAACCAACGCCGAACTTTCCGACATCATCGCCTGCAAAATGACGCATGACATTGACGGGATCATCCATACAAAAACGCTTATCTCGCTTTCTTCTCTGGCCAAAATCGACCTTGAAAAGACTTTCCTGGGCTGATCGGACCAAACAACCGGAAACACCGCCGCCCGGTGCGCAATTCAGCCGCCGGGCGGCGTTTTTTTGCGGCGCGCCAGGCAAATGGCCATAAGACGCAACAGCACTCAGCAGAACGGTTGACTCAGATGAAAAGCGTACGGAGTTGACACAGAAACAAAAAACGTTGAAACGGCGCGACTGCGCCGTTTCAACGTCGGATATTTTGGCGGCAACGGCTATTTCATCTGTCCCCGCTGCCGGATAGCCGCCGCCACAGCGAGTGCGATTTTCGCGGAGTCGTCCATGTCGCCGCTCCGCCGCAGCTGGACAAACCGGCTTAGCAGCTGGATCAGCAACGAGATCATAAATCCCGTGACCACCGCAATCGCCGCAGCCTCAAACATAATTTTCAGAGCCTGTATCATATTTCCTCCCGATCAATTTTTTATCAGACAGATATAGGCGGCCGTGATAATGGCGGTGGTAATCACGCCGCAGATGTTGGCCCCCAGCGCGTACTGCATGATAACCGCGCCGGGATTGTCATGCGATACCGCCTTCTGCGCCACCTTCGCCGTGCTCGGCACACAGCTCACCCCCGCGATGCCGATCACCGGGTTATATTTTCCGCCGGTGAAGAAATACATCAGGTAGCCGCCGATCAAACCGCCGACGGCGGAAAGACCGAGTGAAATAATGCCGAGGATCAGCAGCGGCAGAACCTGCGGATTCATGATGGTCTTTGCGTCACAGAGAACTCCGAGCAAAGCTCCGAGCGTCAGGGTCGAACCGTAGAGGATAATTTCGCTGACGAAAAACCTGAACTTCTCCAGCCCGGACTCCCGAATGGCGATTCCCAGGAAAAGCGAGAAGAACAGCGGCGACGCCACCGGAAACAGGAACGAGAGCATCACGCAGGCCACCACCGAGAAAATCAGTTTCTGCGAAGACGAAAATTCCTTTTTCCTTTTTTCCGGCGGCATTTCGATCATGCGGAACTTCTTGGGCACCATGAAGCGGATCAGATACGGGAAACCGCCGTAGGCCAGCGCCAGATACAGATACGCCACCACCGTGATCGGCACAAAAAGCTCCGGCGCCATTTTCAGCGAACCGAACAGCACCATGGGGCCGTCGGCGCCGCCGACCAGCGCGATTGACGCCGCTTCCCCGATCGTCATACCTTTGAACAGCATGGCGATCGGCAATGTGAGCAGTGTGCCCAGTTCGGCGCACAGCGCGATGAACATGCTCTGATACGGGCGGGCCATGACGAACCCGACGTCCAGCAGCGATCCGATGCCGACAAAAATCAGGCAGGCGATCAGTCCGTTGCTGAAGGCGAAGGTGTAGATCGGCTGCAGCCAGTCGATCTGGCACAGCGTCATCAAATTGCCGTTATCGGCCTCGATCGAGTCGAGAAACAGCGTCCCCACCTTGGTGGCGTTGACGGCGGTTTTGTTGACCATGCCGACCGGGTCGAAAAACATCATGGCCGCATTGATCGTGCTTACGCCAAGCCCCATCGGGATCATCAGCAGCGGTTCGAGCACCCCCTTGCGCCCCAGATGCACCATTACAATGCCGAGGACGACCAGTGCGATTCTGGCAACGGCGATCGGCCAATCGTTCTGAAACTGCCACGACAGCAGTTCAAAACCTTGAAATACGCGAGAAAAATCAAAATTCATGTTATGCTTATCCTTTGATCTGAGCCAGCAGCGCGCCGGTCTGCACCTGATCGCCTTCGGCAACGTCGAAACGAGCCACGATGCCGTCGTGCCCCGCGATGACCGCGGTCTCCATTTTCATGGCCTCCAGCACAAGAATCGGGGTCGAACTCTTCACCGTGTCGCCCGGTTTGACCAGAAAGCGCACCAGCACGCCGGGAACCTGCGCCCGCACCTCGTGAAACACTCCGGCGTCCGACGCGGAGGCAGCATGTTCAAGCGGCGTGTTGTGCGGCGCCGCCGCCTCCGTCCGCGCCGAGTAGGAGAAGGTCTTGCCGTCCACCATCGCGCTGCCGCCGTTAAGCTCCACTTTAAACTCCCGGCCGTCGATGGTGACAATCACCGGAGCATCCGGGGACTGGGCGGCTTCGGCCTTTTTCGGCTCGTTCTTGCGAACTCCGACCTTGCCCTCGCCCTTCAGAAACGCGATGCCTTTTTCCAGACAGGTCGCCGCGATGAAAATATTCTCATCGGTGCACGGCAGACTGTTGGCCTGAAGCATGGCCACGGCGGCGGCGCGGCCTTTGGCCGGATTTTCGTCATTGATGTCCAGCGGGTTGCGGCGGGTCGGCTCCAGATGCAGCTGCTCCGCGGCGATCCGGACAACTTCGGGGTCGGGAGTTCCCGGCGTATGGCCGAAATAACCGAGAACCATCTTGCCGTATCCTTCCGCGATCTTTTTCCACGGCCCGAACATCACGTTGTTGAACGCCTGCTGAAAATAGAACTGTGAAACCGGGGTGACGCTGGTGCCGTGGCCGCCCCTGACAACGACTTCGCCCATAGCGGCGATGAATTCCGGATAGCGGTCCATCAGATTGTTGTCCCGCAGCATCTGGGTGTTCGCGGTCAACGCGCCGCCAGGCATCGGGGAGAACGGGATCAGCGGCTCAACCTTCGTCGCCTCCGGCGGCATGAAGTAATCCTTGAGCGCATCCTTCAACTGCGCCTCCAGCGCAATGATTTTCTGCGGATCGACGTCCAGCGTGTAATCGGTGCCGCGAAGCGCGTGCCACATGGTCAGGACATCCGGCTGACAGGTGCCGCCGGAAAGCGGAGCGATTGAAAGATCGAGTCTGGAGGCGCCGCCGTCCAGCGCCGCCCGGTAGGCCAGCACGCAGCAGCCGGCGGTCTCGTGGCTGTGGAAAACGATCGGCATGTCGTCACCGAGCAGTCTTCTGGCCATCTTTATAGTGTTGTAGACTTTCTGCGGACAGGAGGTGCCGGAGGCGTCCTTGAAGCAGAGCGAGTCAAACGGAACGTGCGCGTCGAGCAGCCGGCGCAGCACGGTCTCATAGAACTCCGCAGTATGGCCGACACAGCCGGGCGGCAGTTCCATCATGGTGATGGTCATCTCGTGTTTCAGGCCGGCCTCATGAATGCAGTTTCCGCTGTAAATCAGGTTGTCGGCGTCGTTGAGCGCGTCGAAATTGCGGATGGTGGTCATGCCGTGTTTCTTCATCAGCTGGGCGTGCAGCTTGATGATGTCGCGGGGCTGGGAGTCCAGCCCGACCACGTTGATGCCGCGGGCAAGCGTCTGGAGGTTGGCCTCCGGGCCGGCCGCCTCGCGGAACTTGTCCATGACCAGAAAGGCGTCCTCGTTGCAATAGAAATAGGCCGCCTGAAACAGCGCGCCGCCGCCGGCCTCGAAATGGCGGATGCCGGCTTCCGACGCCTTGCGGACGATCGGCAGAAAATCCCGTGAAAATACACGCGCGCCAAAAACGGACTGAAAGCCATCGCGGAACGCGGTGAGCATAAAATCGATTTTTTTCATTTTTACCTGTTGTCTTTGGAAGCCGCCGTTCAGAGTTGACATGCTTCCGGGTGAATCGTATCTTGTGTGTGAGATGCATATTCAGAAAAAATACACAATACCCCCATTGAGTGAATTGAAACGGAACGTCAATGGAGTGACAAGGACGGTTCAGAACCGCGGTGCGGCCCGGACCGAGGCGGCTCCGCCTTGAATGTCCGACAGGATTACAGGCTTGCTTTTTATGACGACAAGATTTGCGAAATACAAAGAAAAACACAGCAGCAGCGCGGTCAGCTCCAGCACCACCGTCTGATCGGCCGGAGGAGCCGCCAGCGACGAACACCGCCGCGCCATTCCCCGCAGAAACTGGACGGCGCCGCCGCGGTTGACGGTCAGTATGCCTTCGCCGGAAAATCCGGCGACCCGCCCCAGGGAGTAATTGCCGTTATCCGCAATGTCGGACGGCCGGAGGGTGACAAACCCGTCGCCGTCAGAATCGCCGGCGAACAGGAAAGCCCCGGCCAGCAGCAGGAGTCCGAAAAGGCAAAAGAGAATCCGGCGGGGAGTAAAAAGGACTTTCAACGCCCCGAAGCC
Source organism: Victivallaceae bacterium (assembly GCA_028709805.1). GTDB lineage: Bacteria > Verrucomicrobiota > Lentisphaeria > Victivallales > Victivallaceae > CALXXL01. The sequence goes on along the minus strand of JAQUTL010000023.1, from coordinate 17,178 downwards.
GGCCGCCCGCGCCATATTGAAATTAATGCTGCTCATGATCCTCGCAATTTAGGTTCGCATAATGTAGCACGATTTATTGATTTTTCAAATGCGGCGCACTCCGCCGTCCGGTGACAGTTCCCGCGCGGCGTTGTTATTTGCTTTGTATAATCCCGAAGGCGGTGGTATATTAAAGGCTCGCGCACAACCCGGAAACCGCAGAGAGATGAACATGACATTGAACGAAACGCCTTACCGCCGACGGCTTTGGATTTTGTTCCGGGAATTTTTCTGCATCGCCCTTTTTGTGGTCGGCGGCGGTTTTGCGATTTTGCTGGTGGCCGAACAGGTCTTCGTCCGCAAGCGGCAATGGCTGCGCGCCGGAGAGTTGACCGACATGCTGGCGCTGATTCAGACGGTTCCGGGACTGACCGCCGGCAATATTGCGATATACGTCGGACATCGCGTTGCGGGATTTCCCGGTGCGCTGCTGGCGCTTTTTGCGGTGGCGCTGCCGTCGTTCATCGTAATCACGCTGGTAGCGGTGGGGTTCGACTTTCTGCCGATGGACAACGTACTGTTCCGCGGCGCGTTTATCGGCGTGCGGACGGCGATGGCCGGCTTGACGCTGGTCGTGATATTTCAGATATGGCGCGGCTCCGTCCGCAACAAAACACAGCTGACGCTTTGCGTTCTCGGAACTTTGGCCGTGCTGTTTTTCCATCTCAATCCCGGCTGGCTGATTCTGGCCGGACTCCTGTTCGGAGTGATTTACGGAACCGGACTGCGCCTGCCGCTGCCGGAACCGGAGGACGGAGCGGAGATGGCCGGAGCGCCGCCGCGCGGGGAACGGGATGGCGGCTAATGATTATCCTGCATCTGTTTGTGTTATTTCTGTATTTCGGCTGTCTCTGTCTGAGCGGCGGCAGCAGTCTGCTGCAATTTTACATTGACGAGCTGGTCTATCGCCTGCAATGGATGACGATGGACGGGCTGGGGAATTTTCTGGCGATTTCACAGATGACGCCCGGACCGATCGGCGTGAATCTGGCGACCTTTATCGGCTATCAGCGCGGCGGCGTTCCGGGCGGACTGGCGGCGACGGTCGGACTGCTGACTCCGTCGCTGATTCTGATGTCGCTGGCGGTGGCCTCCTATAACAAGTGGCGGAACAGCCTTTTGGTTCGCAGTCTGCTGTTTGGAATAAAACCGGTCACCGTGTCGCTGGTGATCACCGCGTTTGTCGCCACGCTGGGGATGTCGGTATTTACCGACCAGCTGCCGCTTGATTTATGGATGTTGAAACTTTGCGGGCTGGCCGGAGAGAACGTTGCCGCGCCACTGCCGCGGATACGCTATCTGATTATTCCGTTGTTCGGGCTGACGGTTTACCTCCTGTACCGGCGGAACTGGAGTATTTTCCGGGTGATCTTTCTGTCGGCGGCGTTAGGTGCGGCGGCGCAGTTGCTGCTGGAGCTGTGAGTCGGCTCCGCCGGCCGGACGGACAGAACTTTTTCATTTTTTCCATAGATCTCCTTGACTTATAAATCGTTGTGCGATATAATAACACTGGTTGCCGGGTTGGAGTAAATACCGTGATCATCGCACAGGCGGTGAAAACGGGTTGGGTCACAAGCCACACGCCAAACTCGCCTTTCCGCCGTTCGGGGAAACCGGACGGGGCGTTATGCCTGTTGAGTCGCGGGATTAAAACAGTGGAGGTCCGGGGATGGCGGCCCGGGACGGCGGCCGAAGTTTCCCGGCGGGATTATTTTTGCCGGCCGGAGCGATAGACATTTGTGCAAAAGCGGTTAATCCGCATCGCCACGATGGGACTGGGACTTGATCAGCCCGCGCAAAGGAACAGTTTTTCTATCCGGTCGCCCTGCATAAACGTTTGACTTTCAAATTTCAGGTGTTATTTTCTTTATATAACCAGTTTTCCAATCACGACTTGGAGGTGTAAAATGGGGTTTGTAATTGTTTGTTGTATTCCTGTTGTCATTTGGTTTGCCATCGCCTTCCCTATTGTGCTAATAGGCGCTTTTTGTCCTCCCAACGGTAAGTTTCGCAAATTTGCTTTTTACGTTGCATTGATCTGGTTCCTTGACGAAGCATCGCAAAAAGAATTTCTTAACAGCCATTAACCTCCCAACAGCTTCCTCAGATTGTCCCAGCAACTCCATTCGAGATACTGGTCCTCCGCCAGACAATCAACATCGTGCGCGCGCCCCGGAAACCATTTGCGGGCGTAGACGCAGAGCAGATCAAAGCTCCCGTCGTCCGCCTTCAGCTTGCCGAGGCGCTCGGCTATTTTTTTACCGCGATCTCCACATCCGGGCGGAACTCCTGGATCAGTAGTCCGGCCAGCTCGACCGCGCCGCCGGGCGGCTCGCCGTCCAGCGCCAGATTGTCAAAAATCTTATAATCGTTTTCGTGATTTTTTTCCATTTTTTTGTTAATACCTCTTGCATTTTGCGCATAGCGTGATAATGTGCCTATGTAGGCGCGAGTTGATGGTAACGGGTAGCCTTGCCGGCAACGGCGGAAGACGTTCGAGTCGTCGAAAGCGCTTATTTGTTTCTCCTCTTTGCGTCTGGCGCCCATGCGTCGACGGCGCGAAACTCCCACTTCCCGCCGGCGCGAAAGAATATCGCCAGCGCCATACCGTCCTTGTCCTCAAACACCAACCGCTTAGCCTTGCCGTTGACGTCAATCCGCGCGGTTGACGTCTCCGACCACACCGTCCGCCCGAAGAGCGCCTCCGCCACTGTGCTTATACCCCACTATGGTGGGATTGGGACCGATCCTTTCTTTGATATTTTTTATGTCGATCACACAGTTTCTAAACCACTATGGTGGGATTGGGACGCGCTGGCGCTGACGGCTGTGATGTTCGCCGGGTGTTGTTTCTAAACCACTATGGTGGGATTGGGACTCGAAGCTGGCCGGCGTCAAGACGCTTGAGATACAGTTTCTAAACCACTATGGTGGGATTGGGACTGGGTGGCAGATCGCGGACGGAAACATCCCGTCAAGTTTCTAAACCACTATGGTGGGATTGGGACTTGCCGCCGGGCGCGGTTGCGGCGCGTTAGGCTTTTTGTTTCTAAACCACTATGGTGGGATTGGGACGCGACGGTCGCAAAAAGTGAAAAAGTCGACCGGAAGTTTCTAAACCACTATGGTGGGATTGGGACCCGTCGCGGGCGGTGCTGTCATCGTAAACCGAGCCGTGTTTCTAAACCACTATGGTGGGATTGGGACGCAGGCAGTTTGTTGTGCCGGCGATCACATTGCGGGTTTCTAAACCACTATGGTGGGATTGGGACATACGATATCCGCATGGATCAGGCTGAATCCGGTAAGTTTCTAAACCACTATGGTGGGATTGGGACTCGCTGTTCGGCACCGGCATCACGCCGCCGGAATTGCTGTTTCTAAACCACTATGGTGGGATTGGGACTCGAGGCAGGAACTCTGTGACATCTACAACGGCATGTTTCTAAACCACTATGGTGGGATTGGGACAATCCTGTCGGAAATTCTGATTCGGCTTGAAAGTCGTTTCTAAACCACTATGGTGGGATTGGGACCGACTGGATAAGATACGAGCCCAGACTGCAAAATCGTTTCTAAACCACTATGGTGGGATTGGGACCCGCAACGGCCGGCGACGGCGGCGGCTGGAGCAACGAGTTTCTAAACCACTATGGTGGGATTGGGACCTACTCTGCGACTCCGGCGGTTAGACTTAATCATTAGTTTCTAAACCACTATGGTGGGATTGGGACCGGCCAACCTGACCAGTGCGATCTCCTCGATGGGGTGTTTCTAAACCACTATGGTGGGATTGGGACCACCGGAAATGCTCCTGATATGTCCCAGCAGTAATAGTTTCTAAACCACTATGGTGGGATTGGGACCAATTCCGGCGGCGCGGTGCGTTATGTCACGTCGCCGTGTTTCTAAACCACTATGGTGGGATTGGGACCGCTGCCGAAAAAGTCGTTGAAGACCAGAAAAAGGCGTTTCTAAACCACTATGGTGGGATTGGGACTAAGCGCCTGACCTCGGAGGGGCGGATCGTGCGCCTGTTTCTAAACCACTATGGTGGGATTGGGACCCGGCGGAGTGGAACGCGGCGGACAACGTCAATGTGTGTTTCTAAACCACTATGGTGGGATTGGGACGCTCTGGCCGGAACTCGAAAGCAAGACCTATTTTCGTTTCTAAACCACTATGGTGGGATTGGGACGCACGTTGGTGTTTGCGTCATTTGTCGCGATTGAACGTTTCTAAACCACTATGGTGGGATTGGGACCTCGATGATAAACGTTAAGAGTACCTGTTTATTGGGTTTCTAAACCACTATGGTGGGATTGGGACCAATATCCGCCGTTCTTGGCCTGCACCCATTCTGTGTTTCTAAACCACTATGGTGGGATTGGGACGCCCCAATGCTGCAATCAAATACCGCCGCCCATTTGGTTTCTAAACCACTATGGTGGGATTGGGACCCAATGGCGGCGCAATATTGGTAATGCCCAAATATGAGTTTCTAAACCACTATGGTGGGATTGGGACCCGGCACGCCATAATTACAGCGGTCAGAGCCTTTGTGTTTCTAAACCACTATGGTGGGATTGGGACCTTGTCGAGCTTGGCCGCGTCGAGCGCCGAGCTTGGTTTCTAAACCACTATGGTGGGATTGGGACCGAGTGGCGCAACTCGATGGTCAAGCGCCAGCTGTGTTTCTAAACCACTATGGTGGGATTGGGACCGGCATCGGGCTGGAAACCACGTTCCGCCCAGACAGGTTTCTAAACCACTATGGTGGGATTGGGACACAAAAAAGTTGAGCGGTTTTTTGGCGATAACCGGAGTTTCTAAACCACTATGGTGGGATTGGGACTGTGCAATGTTGACATTGCGACACTTGCAACAAAAGTTTCTAAACCACTATGGTGGGATTGGGACTTCCGCGCGCCTGCGATGCTCCGCCTCGCGTTCCTCGTTTCTAAACCACTATGGTGGGATTGGGACATTGGTGTGGTCGAGACTCTGACCCGCTCCCCATTGTTTCTAAACCACTATGGTGGGATTGGGACCGATATTTTTTCTCCGGTAACCACCTGCGGAGTGAAGTTTCTAAACCACTATGGTGGGATTGGGACATTTTGCCCTGACCAAATTTCGCGGCGGATTTTTCGTTTCTAAACCACTATGGTGGGATTGGGACGATCGCGGCGCGAATCGCCCGCGACAGACTGTAGCGTTTCTAAACCACTATGGTGGGATTGGGACGAGTCGGACGCACGTCCTTCAATCACCGACTCAAGGTGTTTCTAAACCACTATGGTGGGATTGGGACTCCGGCTGTCACTTGCAGAAGAACAGGCTCGCAGTGTTTCTAAACCACTATGGTGGGATTGGGACGCAGCGCCCGCGATGAAGACCAGCTGGACAAGGAAAGTTTCTAAACCACTATGGTGGGATTGGGACCGCCGCCGCCATTATCCCGCCGGATATTCCATTTCGTTTCTAAACCACTATGGTGGGATTGGGACTAAGGCGGAAAATTCGCGGACGGATGCTGCGGATCGTGTTTCTAAACCACTATGGTGGGATTGGGACGTATCCATAATTTCGATTCCTTTCTGCCGGATTTCGTTTCTAAACCACTATGGTGGGATTGGGACTCATCGAGGTTACCAGCCCGGTCAGACCGAGATCGAGTTTCTAAACCACTATGGTGGGATTGGGACCCTTCTTATTAATATAGCTCTGGTTCGCCCCAAGTTCAACCATATTCAATTTTCAAACAACTTCAACCGTTTTCCGCCTGAATCCATCTGTCGGTGTCCAATCGTGCAAACAGATAATCACCAAAGATTAAAGTATATTTGACGTGTTCCCCTCCGACTCGCCAAGCTCCTCGCGGCGCAGAAACTTCTCGCTGTCAAGCGAATAGATGGTAATATGGCTCTTCTCCGCCCGTACGTCCTCCAGCAGCTGCTTTATCTTCGCAAACTGAGCCACCGTAACCGCGCCCTCAAAAACCGAATTCTGATTCCAGAAAAGATGCTTTTTCAGCAATTTGTGAAGCTTGACGCAGTTGGTCCGCTCCGTGTCATACACAATAATAACATACATAATTCAATAATCAATCATGTAAGGACGATATTCCCTGCCCTCAAGCAGGTAATTCACCAGCTTATAACAGTCCAGCCGCAGCAGTTGGCGATAGGACACCGAGCGGTTGAGGGATGCTACATGCACGGTCTTGCGCAATCCCTGATCCCATTCCTGAAGAATACGGCGACGGGCGTCATCGGTCAGCAGAAAACCATTGCTGTATTTACGGAAATCGCGGTCGCCAACCATCCGGCAGTCGTACAGCCGGAACAACAGGCGATCGACCATCAACGGCTTGAACGGTTCCACCAGATCAAGCGCCAGAGAATAACGGCGCGTCTGAGGTGTGTGCAGATAGGATATTCCCGGATAAAGCGCCGTCCGGTACAGCTCGCCGACGCACGCGGTATACAGAAGACTGTTCAAAAAAGAGATGAGCGCGTTCAACGGATTGTCCGGCGGATGGTAAATCCGCTTGAAATTGTTCGCCGCCGTCAGCCATACCGGCCACGATTGATAGTAAAGCTTCCGCATGCTACCTTCAATCCCCATCAGCCCCTCCGGGGTTGTCTGTTCCGCCAATCCGGATTTCAGGCGCTCCATCGCGGAGATCGTCTCATCCAGACCCCCTTTGCGCCGCTGATAATAACGCAGAATCGAACCAATATTATGAAACACCGCCACCAGCAGCGCACGACAGATGGTCAACCGCTCGGACATATTCCGGCAGGCCTCCGACTGACGGATGACCAAATCGCCGCTGAGCTGTTCGGCGTGGGGCAGAATGGTTCCGGTATGATTCCCGAACCAGTTGAAAAAATGAACCGGAATATGTTTCGAGTTGAGAAAGTTGACCAGTCTTGAGTTCATGGTGATTTCACCGAACAGATAAACCGCGTCGATGCTCTCAATCGGAAGCGAATTAACCGCGTCCGCGACAGCGTCGTCAAGCCCGTCGTGCTCTTCATAGCCCTCGTATGCGGCGGCTTCACCGGACATATCCTCACCCGGAATGGCCACGGCCTCAAACCGCAGTGTGTTGTCGCGGCGGCGCAGACGCCCGGAGCGGGTCAGATACAGATTCATGCGAAACACACCTCCTCATAAGCGCAACGTTTACAATATGGCTTCCTTTCCGCCGCCGGCGGCGGAAAGGACACAACCAGCTCACAGGACACCAGATCGGCATCCACCATTTCCGCCGCCTCGTCGTTCCACGGAACGGTGACCGTGTCCCGCCGAAGCGGATAATGAATCACCGCCTCCCGCGCCGGAATGCCGCGACCGTTGAGAAACGCAAGATAATAACGCACCTGCGCCTCGTCGCCGCCGCCGGGAGATACTCCATGTTTGGTCTCATGAATCACCCCGTCCTTGAAGTCCGCCCAATCCAGCACACCGATCTCACCGATTGCAATCTCCTTTTCGTTGCGCCGGAAACTGCTTTCGCCAAGCAGCATGCCAAGCTGGACCAGCTCGTTCTCCGGCTCCGGCCGGATGCCGTGACGAAACAGCCACAGTTTACGCCGACAGACGTGCAGATAATTCAATTCCTTGCCGATGAAACGCATATCCGCCGCCATCCTTTCAGCATTGCCGAAGCTATAACTGTTTTATCTTTGCTCAAATGCTTATAAAACCAGGGAATCAAGGCGATATACGCCCATGTGATCCGGATAATCAATATAGCCGCAACAGACGACGCCAAGCTCGAAGCGCACCTTGCCGGACGGTGTGATCGTCCGGTCCGCCAGCATTTGCAGAAAACGTTGCCGGTCGGCCGCGGAGCTTGCGTTTCCGCCGATTTTCGTATTCAGACGGCGAAGCTCGTCATAGCACTCCTGCGACTCGACCAGCACGATCGGATCGCCGTTTTCCGAATCAAAGAGTTCCGCCACAAACTGCGCTTTCTGAAATGAGGCGCCGATGTTCTGGGAAGAAACCTGATCGACGGAGAAAAGCTTTTGACAGTTCTCATTGCCGTCAGTTCCAGAGAACGACGCCCCCTGAAGTTCAGTAAGTTTTGCCGCAAGATCCGAATCATGATAATCATGTTCGCCCCAGTTGTCGAAAAACCGCTGCTCCTTCAGCAAAAAGTGCTGTTCGTATCTGTACAGCTTATCAAACGGCGGCACCTTCAGACGTATGGCGTTTTTTTCACGCGCCGAAATCAGTTGCTCGAAAGATGATTTATCTTCATTCACCAGCGAAAAGACCTCCACTTCACACGGCTTGTCGCGCCCCTCGCGGCCAACCCGGCCGCCGCGCTGAATCGTCGCCGCCAAGCCCTGATAGTCCACCAGCGCGGCGTCAAAGTCAAGATCAACTCCGACTTCCACCATCTGCGTGGAGATCAGCGTCAGCGGCCGTTCCCGCATCGCCCGGCGACAGGCGGCAAGCAATTCGCGGCGCAGTCCGGGCGGGACCAGTCCGTCCAGCCACACCATCAGCCGGCCGGTTCCGGGCGAATCCGCCTCGGTCAGGTCATTCCACGGCTGAAACCCGCGGTCGAAACAGCGGCGCAGCGCCCAGCTGCCGCCGCCGACCAGATTGACCACCACCAGCAGACTGCGATCCGAATTCCGCTGAAAATCATTGATCCGTCCGGCCAGCTCCGCTGCCGTCAGTTTGCCGGCGCCGCGATAGAATCGCCGCCCGTCGACCTCCTTCCGCTGGTAAATCGGCACGGTCACCTCCGCCGGAATCCGGCTCACATCCTCACCCGGCACGAATGCCGACAGCGCAAGCGGCGTTGCCGAACCGAGGATGAATCGGCAGTTGAACTGCGCCGCATACTCCCTGGCCATACGGAAAAAAAGCGGAAGAATCACCTGCGGCAGCTTATGGAACTCATCCATAATCACCACCGCGTCGCGCAGACCGAGTCCGCGAATGCAGCGGTTGCGGTTTGGATGGCACATCGCCAGCAGCACCTGATTGAATGTGGTCACATTATACGGCTCGTCAAACGGATGCTGCTCAATCTCAAACGCCTGCGCGTCCACACCGGCACCGGCCACCGACTCCGGCGGAACCGCGCCGTCGGCTTTCTCACGGCGGCGGAAATTCCAGATTTGCGCGGCACAGCCGGAAAAATAATCGTCAAACACCTGATCCGCCACCGAAACTTGCGGCACAGCGAAAACAATGCGCCGGAAATCGCCGCCGGCAAGCAGTGATTCGGCGCCGCGCAACATAGCCTCGGTTTTTCCAAGTCCGGTCGGCGCATCGATAAAATAGAAAGTCGTCTTTCCTCCTGCCACCGTCTGCAAAAAGGCATCGCGCAAGCGGCTCCGCAGATCAGCGATCACCGTGCCGGCGACGGGAAAAACCCGGGCCTTCCGCGATACAAACTGTCTGTCCGGAAACGCGCCGCGCCAATCGCTTACCTCAACGTCTTTGCCTGACTGCCGCGCCGCCGAACGATGATCCTGAATACAGAGTCTGCCCAGCAGCGAACGGCTGCGCAGATAGATTTTAACCCGCTGATCGGCCGGCACCCCCTCATCCAGTTTCAGGTTGAGTGCCTGACGTTCCGGGGAACCGGGCGGAGCAAGCCGCTTAAACGCCTCCCACGCCGCCTTAAAATCCGCATCCGGTATCTCCGGAAGCAGCGAAGCGATGCCGTCCTTGCGGTCCGCGATGAACGAATAAACATTTTCGTCCGCCGCAACCGCCGCGATGTCGCCAAGCTCGTTCTCGCCAAGTTCCTGAAGATATGAGTGATGCGCCGCTCCGACGTGGAGCGCCGTCAGCGCCCATGCCGCGGCGTCAGCGCCGTTCAGCCTCAGCAGCAGCAGCGCGGCGAAAAGCCCGCCGGCCGCCGCATGATGGTGCGGCGACTTCACTGAACGCCCGCGAATATACTGCTGCCACCTGACCGTTGCTTTTCCAAGGTCATGACACGCGCAGATAATACGCTCCTCGGGGGTTTCGGCCGCCGTCATCACCTCGGCGAGATGCTCGCGCAGATCGGAATCGCCGCCGTGACTGCAAAGCTTCACGTCACGCCTCCGGTTCGGTCACCCAGCCCCGCACCAGCGGTTCCGCCGCAATCACTCCAGGCTGGTCCGGCGTCGGATAAATCCAGTAGCCGTCGCTGCGGATGCGTTCAAAGCACTGGTCGGCGTTGACAATGTGCCGCGAAAACGGCACGCTTTCCCCCGCCACCGCGCTGTCGGCGCGAAACGCCCAGTCCGGCGAATCCGTAAGCGACTCCGCCACTCTCACATTGCACACCACCGCGCGGCAGAACGAAGCGCCGAGACACAACGGAAAGGCCGGCGTCAACAACGCCTCCGCCACCCGCAACGCCTCCGGCGCGGACAGCCTGACCGCCACCTCATAGCGCGGCGACTCGATCACCTGCTGCTGAATGCGAAGCGTTTTCGCGCTCTTGAGTTTTTTTTTGCCGTTCACGTTCCACGGCAGCCGGCGCGGCCGGCCGCCGGTCCAGCGGCAGCCGACGTGAAAGTCGTTCTCCCGCTCCCAGCTCAACAGTTCGGACGACACCGGCCACGGAAATCCCTTCCGGTCAAGCGCCTTGAGCTGTTTCCAGTCCTGACCGGCGGCGGCCTGCGAGCGGGGCGAGGCGAAGCCGAGCGCCGCGCCGATCAATCCGGCCAGATTGCCCGGCGCCGGTCCGAGACTCGAATACGATCCCATTGATTCGTAAACGTTGCGCCACATTGCCATATCGCCGGCAAGCTCGAACAGCAGGATGCTCATGCTCCGGCTCCCGGCAACGCGACCGGAAACTTCGCCGACTGATGTTTGACGAATACATTTTCATTCCGGCATCCCCATCCGCCCAGAAATTCCGGCAGCAGCCGGCCGAGTTCCGCGACCGCGTCGCCATGCCGTTTCAACAGTTTTTTATCGAGCCGGTCATACAGGTCGGCCGGATTCTCATAACTCAGCTCCCCGTCCGGAAGCCAGCCCAGCACAAACTGCGCGAACTGCGAACGCTGGGTGAATGACGGATAGCGCTCGTTTGAATAAGCCAGCCACATGCCGTTCACCAGCGCCTCGATCCATTTTCCGGCACCGCCATTTTCCCAGTTGATAACCTTGTTGCCGGCGGCGTTGATGCGCAGCATATTGAGGTTGACCTCCCACAATGAGAGGAAAAAACCGTACTCCAGCGAATCGACGGTGGCCGAGCCTGCCGAGTCTTTCACCCGGTCGTTCTTCTTGTCCAGAGTGGAAAATGCGTTGTTGCGCCCCAGCCAATATATTTCACATCTATGAAAGGTCGCAGGGCGGAACAGCGTATTCACCGCATTGGTGACATTGAAGTTATCGCCTTGCTCCGCTTGGACATAACCGAACAGCGGCAGGTCGACAGTATTGTTCAGTGCGTCTTTCTTGTTCGGCTTTGCAATGCCGGCGGCGGCGCGTATCCTCTGGAGACGCAACTTAAGACTGCACGGCTTGGCCGCATCGTCCTCTTTTTCATAAAAGACGGTTTCAGCGGCATGGGGCAGGTTTTCGTCTTTGGCATAGGCCTTGAGTCCGCGACGCACATGGTGTTTAATAGACACATCGGATAGCTGAACTTGACCGGTCTCATCGTTGACCCTCAATGTTCCACTATAGGGGTCAAGATTCGGCCGGGCCTGGATCGCTTCAAATCCGAACAGAATATAGGCGTTGCCGGCGGCGGGAAGCTGGGACTGAAGCTTAATCATGATTCACCTCTTCATTGTCTTCGTTTTTCTTTTCAAAATAGACCAAACCGGTAATCAGACCGGAATTGAACGTGTCCCGCCGGCTCTCCGGTTCCAGCGACTTGAGAAACGGCAGCATGCGGCAGTTGAACGCCTGTTCTTCGCCGAGGTTCAACAACAGCCCGATGCCTTTGTCGAATATCCGCAGCAACTCGCGGCCACGAAGACGCGACGGATGTATCCCCTGCGTAGCGGAAAAACTGCGCCCATTCTGACGGACGATCCAGCAAAGTTCGTTCAGCAGCATGCCGGCCAGGGCGCCGCGCACAAACAGTTGAAACTCCTCCGTCGGAACCCCCGCCCACGCCTGACGGATAAAATTGTCCAGCTTCGTCCTCTGTTTTTCCCGGAGCAGACCGCAGGCCTCTCCGATCAGCTCGCTTCCGGTTGGCATTGTTGTACTCATAGGTCCGAACACTCCTGTCTTTATACCGTTGAACTGTTCAATATCGTTCAATTCACACTCAAACGAAATTTCCCGCAGCCGTTCCGGGCTGCTCTGGGCGGTCACGATCAGATGCTGAAGCCGCAGCAGCTTGCCGATCAGTTCAAAATAGCGTCGCGCCGCCAGCTTGTCGATCAGATCCTCGCCGGTATGACTCTTGGCAAACCGCTGAAAGTTGAAGAAAACTTCGCGACCGGAGATCGGCCGTTTTTGCAGCGCCGAAGTGAACAGCGTCGTCCAGTAGCGATAAACGCTCGGAGTATCGCGCCCCTGACCGGTCAGCGCCGCCTTCATATAGTTAACCGTCCGGTCCTGTATATTGGATCTAAGCAGCTCACTGTTCAAATACTGCAGATACTGCAATGACACCGAGGGGAAAATCTGCTGCACAATCCGCTTTTTTTTGGTGCTGCCCTCGACGTTGGTCAGAAAAATCGTCGCACAGTTGGCGATCGGGATAAAAACCGGGGGTGCGATACTGACCGCCTCCGTGTCGTCAGTAACCGCCTTTTTCTTCTTTTTGCCGGCACGGTATATTCTAACTTTTTGGTTTTCATTATCAATAAACTCTTTGAGTCGGCTATATTTAAGGTCTCCCTCTGGCAAAAAGATCATCCACGAAGTGTCCGGCGACGGCGCGACCCTGACGCGATATTCCAGTTTGCGCCCCCAAAGATCAAGCATTTGTGACCGGTCGTTTTCTGGAATCGCGCCCAACAGCCGGATGTATTCCGAGCGGCGTATTTTGTCCAGATTGTAGCCGTGATCGAAAGCGTTGCGCCCCAATCCGACGCCGGACTGAAACTCGTCCGAGATCACTTCCATAAGCTTACACTCCGGCGCAACAGTGAATTTCATCAGTTCGCGCGAACGGGCAACGTCAATTCCCAACTCGGCAAGCTCCGCGCCGTCATCGTCGCAATCTTCCGCGAGCCAGAGTGCGAGAAATTTCCCGCTGCTCAGGCGGCAGACCGCGATCAGCGGCCACAGCTCGCGCGCGCGGTCGATCTTGAATTTATGCCAGCCGCCCGGAAGCAGCTTGTTCGTCCGGTTCACCATCAGCGCCTCAAACTTTGGAATTTCGTCGCGCAAATGTCCGGCCGTCTCCGGATCGAAGGCGGCAAGCCAGTCCAGAAAACCGGCGCTGTAACGCAGATAAATCCCGGCCTTCGCCACGCCGCCGAAATTGGCGGAACCGTTGGCAAAATACGAAGTGCTGCCGTTGAACAGCTCGTATTCTCCCAGTTTTGCGCCGGAAGCATAGAATTTCTGCCAGCTTTTGATGAACTTATTGGAGCCGTCCGTCGCATCGTTGTAATGCAGCTGCCGGCGCTGCGCGAATCCCCGGCCAACCACCGTCCATTCAACCAGCCCCTCGCCGATCGACGGCTCCGCAAGATAGACTTCAACCTCGTCCGGCCGGCTTTCCAGATCGAACAGTTTTTCCGAAATAGTCTCGTCAATCCGTTTGAGCAGCATGTTCAGTCCCTCCCCTGTTCAACCAGTCCGAACCCCTGAGAATTCATCGAGCCAAGCCCCGAATTCCAGATGATCCGCTGGATCGCCTCCGGAGCGGTGATCCGCACCGGAGCGCGGAACCCCCTGACATTCAATCCCTTCAGATGTATCATCTTGGTGCGGAAGCGGCGTTCTTTCATCAGCGGCAGAAACTCCACGGAGATCGGAACGGCGGCAGCCGCGTCAGCGGAGAGTCCGCCGATTGTCATCAGGTTTTCAAAGATGTCGGGACGGAGGTCGCGCAGTCGCAACAGTTTATGACGCAGGTTCCCGGCGATCAATTCGCCGCAGGCTGGGATGTCCGGCTCCGAATCGTCCGGCATCTGAAACACAATCTTCCCGTTAAGATTGTAACGGCACACGACAACTCCCGCCTGCCCGAACGGACGGTAGGTCATGACCGGGGCAAATTCCGGGTCCGGAACCATCTGCATCGACAGTACCGGAAACTTCTGCCCGCGAATTGTTATCGCCCCCTCTTTCTGAAGCGCGTCCGCAAAATGATAAAGCAGTTCCGGCCAAATCGAGCCATAGCGCATCCATATTCTCGACCCGAAGCGCAGCCCCGGCTCACCGTCCGGAAGCGGAGATTGCCGCGGCGCCGGATCGCTGCTGAACGGCGAAAAGGTGAACAGTTTGATCCGGCTGCGGCATTCTCCGTCATGAAGCTCCCGGGCGAACGCCGGAAAACTCCGGGTCAGCGCCGCATAAAACGCGGCGGAAAGTTCATGGAAGTAGTCGAATGAAAGCACACCGGCTTCGGAACCGGACAACTGTAATTCAATCTGCATAAAAATCTCCGTTCTTGAGATTATCGGCACATTATTACCGTTTGACGGCCGGTTCCTGGCCAGATGTCCGGGAACGCGTCCGACGCTTTGACCGAATCGTTTTCGCCAACCCCGCCCCGCACCGCACCGCTTCCGGCACGGTGCCGTTCGTACCGCCGCCCGCGGAACACGAGGGGCAGCCGTTCAAACATCTTATTAATATCACTGCATAATTGCATTGTCAAGTAAAAAAAAATAATAAATTCAGATATTTTTTAATATTTGAATTTATTGGCGGAGCATTCCAAAATCACGCTGGAGAGAATGGTGAATTGCGTCAAGGAACGCGGTCAGATGCCGGCGCAGGTTTCGCAGAAATCAGCGATAAGTTTGCGGAGCGCCTCCATGTTGACCGGCTTATGCAGAACGGCGTTGAATTCGTTCATATCAAACGTACCGCTGGTTTCAGTGTCGGCCGTCAGCGCGACGAGTTTCAGATTCCGCTCCGGATACAGCTTTCTGATCTTGCGGGCAAGCTCGTCGCCGTTCATCACCGGCATCCAAAGGTCGCACAGTACAAGCGTTATATCCTTCTGCTTCAAACACTCCAGCGCCTCCACCGGTCCGTTCGCCACAACACTGGAAACGCCGATCCTGGTCAACATCGCCTGCGTTACTTTCAGATTCACCGCAACGTCGTCAACCACCAGAACCCGTCCAGTCATGTGTTGCGGCGCGACGACTTGCGCCGACTGCTCCGGTGCGTTCACGTGACGCTTTACAATATAGGCGACCCGGTGCATGGTCACCGTGAACGTCGAGCCTTTTCCAGGCGCGCTTTTAACGCTGATTTCGCCGTTGCGCCGCTCAAGCATCCGACGGATGATCGCCAATCCGAGGCCAGTTCCGTTTTGCGCCGCCTGCGTGCCGCGGATTGCGTTGGACTGCACAAACGGCTGAAACAGCCGTTTCTGATCCTCCTCTGAGATTCCGCATCCGGTATCCTCCAGCGAAAAACAGAGCGTTCCGCAGGAATCGCCGCTCGGTGTAAACGTCCCGCTCAACTTGATATGCCCGCGGTCGGTGAATTTTACCGCGTTGCCGACCAGATTGAACAGTATCTGGCGCATTCTCAACTTGTCGATCAGCAGCGTCGGCATGGGAGCCAGACAAATGATGTTCTCAAGTTTCTTGTCGCGGAACCGCTGCTGAAAAATCGTCGCCACCTCGTCGACCAGCGCCGGAAAATCAGTCTCGACCGGAGCAAACACCATCTGCCCGGCCTCCAATTTGGAGAGGTCCAGCACATCGTTGATCAGCGCCAGAAGCGCGTTGCCGGCCACGGAAATATCCTTCAGGTAGCTTTTTTGCGTTTCCGGAGGCAGCGAGCCGTCCTGCAAAATTTCGGAAAACCCGATGACCGCGTTCAGCGGAGTGCGGATCTCGTGACTCATTGTGGCGAGAAAATAGCTTTTGGCCTTCTCCGCCGCCTTCGCGTCTTTCAGCGCCCGCAGGAGTTCAGACTGCATCTGTTCGTGCTGGATCATGATTTCGACAAACCGGGCGGCCGACTGCACAAAATCCAATTCGTCGCTGCTCAATATCCGCCGCCGTTTTTCAAAAGCGATTCCGACATAGCCCCACAGTTTTCCCGCAATGAGCAGCCGGTGCCCATAGAGTGAACGGGTATCCTCCATGCGAATGATATTTTCATAATACGGGCCGAATTTTTGGAGAGTCGCATCGTCGCGCGCGTCCGGAATGGTCAGAAAACAGTCGTTTTTAAAATGCTTGATCCAGTTGAACGATGTCGAAAGCGGAATATCCTGAGCTTCGTCGAACAGCGCACAGCAGTTCTTGTTATGAAACTCCTTGTAAAACCGGCCGCACCGCCGTTCAAAGTCAAAATGAAAAAGATATATCCGGTCGGCTCCGATATGTTTCCGCACCTGCTCGATGGCGGAGTCGATGCCGGCCTCCAGATTGGGGTTGAGCACCAAGGTTTCCAGACATTGCCGGATGATCTCGTGACTTTTACTGATATTCGCGCTGCGTGTAATATCCACCGATATGCCGAGCAGAAGATTTTCCCCGTTCGGCCCGATGCACGGCGTCTTAACCGTCTGGAATTGTATCTGTACGCCGTTCGCGCCGAACGCCGCCTCCGGAAAGTTCCGGCTCTGTCCACCGGCCATGATCTCGGCGTCGCGAGTTTCAAACCACCTGCCATCCTCCGAGTGGGCAAAAAGTTCACGGTCGGTCTTCCCGATGACCTCATTGATCGGCAATCCGACAAATTCGGCGAATTTCTGATTCGCCATCACATACCGGAAGTGGTCGTCCGCGTTCTTGGCGAAAATATGGGCCGGCTGGGAGTTGATAAGCAGATTCAGCATCGCCTCGCGGTTGCGCAGTTCAATGTTTTTCCGTTCGATCTCCTGAAGGTTGCGATAGCGCTCGCAGGCGATGTCGTAAACCTGAATCCGTGAAAGAAACACCGTGTTTCTCTCATTATTGTTATTATGCTATAAATTTATAGCAACTTTATTTGATTTTCAAGTCTTTTGATAACAAAATCGATGATAAGTTCACTTTTTCA
>JAQUTL010000022.1 GCA_028709805.1 Victivallaceae bacterium | reverse complement strand
TCTTTATTCAGACTACCCCGACCCGGGGATAATTCCGGTTCGGGAACTTCGAAACCGTTTGCACGGCTCCGTTTTAAGTATTTGACTTAGGATACATCGCACTATTCAATTTTCAAACAACGCCGTCATTCAAAAAAAACGGCATGAGATTTAATATAGACCGGATTTTGATCTTTGCAAATCGCAAAATCAACTTTTTTTGTTTTTTTCTCAACCAGATCTTTTATCAACCTCACCACCTTTATGGGCGACAAAACTTTAAATTACTCCGATTTCGATTTTTTACAAGCAGGAAAATAAAGTTTTTTTGCGTTTTTACGCTCATTATCCGCAAAAACAATGTGAAAAAACATTGCTACTGCCACCGGACAAGGAGCTTGCAAATGAAGCATCCGTCAACGATATTTTTTTGCAGCGGCATCCAGTTCATGCGAAAAAGTCTTGCGCAAACGCCTGACCGATGATGACGGCAGCTTAAGATAGGCCGACAACTGCTCCCGATACACGGCACCCGACGCCGTTTCGGCCGCTTTTATCAACTCCGCAAGCCGCTTTCCATAAAGCAGCCGAACCGCATTTTCCACGTTCCCGGCGTTCAAAACCCCGGCGGCGGCGACAAACGCGAGAAAATCGGCATCACTCAAATCATCCAAAAACCGATCGGCGTCCCGATAATAACCGGAGGTGGCAAACGTCATCTCCTTTATATATGTATTGGCAACCTGCAAGGCTCCGCCGCGATCGGCCGCCGCTGATTCATCCAGCTTTTTCATCTTTTGGGAATAGCCGGACGTTGCCATTGCGACAATTTCACTTCCGGTTCGACCGTCCGCCAGCTCCAACAGCCGCTCCGTGCCCAAGGCTTCCTCCAGCGTAGCCAGTGCGGCGACAAACCGGATGCGCTCATCGTCGGACAAGGCGCCGGCAACCTTAATCTCCGAAATGCGGAATTTTGCCGCCGACTCCGTATTCAGCACCGGAGCATCGCCGGACTGTCGGATCTTCACCTGCGGCGACCCATCGGAAGGTGCGTCATCTCCGACCGCCGCAGACTCATCCGGAGCATCCGCCGCCCCCCGATCTTCGGCCGGAAGTTCCGTCTGCGCCGCCTCGCGGACAACTTTGAGGTATCCGCCCAGCTCATCCGGAGTCATCGCACTCATCTTCTTCAACGCTTCATTATAGGACGGCGCCAGCGAAGCCTTCACCCAGGCAATCACTTCGTCGGCGCTCATCCCGTCAAAAGTCTGGCGAACGCTGCGTGCGCCGAGCATGCCGGTGGCAACCTCGGAGGCAACATCAAACTCCAGAAGTTTATTGTCATCAAGCTCCCGGACCACCAGTGCCCGCGATCCGGCATAACTCGCCTTGGAGCCGCCGTCCAGTTTCCCGGCCGCAAAAACCGACCGGCCGGCCAATGCCGAGAACAGAACGGCGGCAATTAATACGGAACGGTTCATTTTGCTTCCGACACCGCCTTTTCAAGACTGCTGATGTAGCCGCCCACGCTGGTGCGGCTATACCCGGACGTGGCAAGAACCTTACCGTCGGCCGAGAGTATTTTCACCGTCGGGAACCCGGAAACATCATATTTTTCAGACAGTTCGCGGTTGGCTTTCTTCACCGCCTCGCTCTGATCGCCCTTACGCGGGAAGTCAACCAGCAGCAGCACATAATGCTTTTCGGCATACGCCTTGAATTCCGCCGTCGAGAGCAGTTCGCGGTTGAGCTTGATGCACCACGGACACCAGTCCGAGCCGGTGAACAAAGCGAATATCTGCTTTTTCTGCTCGGCGGCCAGTTTCGCGGCTTCGTCAAATCCCACCACCCAGTCGAGCTTCGCCGGCGCCGGAGGATTCAACTCAGCTTCAAACTGTCCACGAAGCGATGCAACCATTTCCGCGCGCTGTTCGGCGGGCAACTTGTTTAATTCGTCAAGCGCCTCCTGATACGACTTGGCATTTTTTCCGCTTTCGGCCATCTTGATTATCTCAAGACCGGTCTTATTGGCGCAATCCGCCGGCGTCACCCCGTCATCCAAGAAACCGCGCAACGCCAGCATATACCGGATTATGTCCTCATCCGGCAGCGCCAGCGCCACCGCCATGACGGACCGTCCGAACGCCTCCTCGCTTGAGCAGTTGAGCACCGGCGTGCCGTCCGCCCGCGGCGCATACTCGACCGTTTTAAATTTTTCCTCCTCCGCCGCCGCCTTTTTATCGTCGTCTGCGAAACACGCCGCTCCAGCCAATCCCGCCGTCAACAGTAACAGAAAAAATTTTTTCATTGCCGACTCCCTTTCCGGTTGTTGTTAAGTGCCGCCAATCGACAGACAATGGAAAAATAGCGCATGGCCCGCGCTTTGCAAGCCATGATCCGCTTTTTAAAAGAAAATTAAGAAACCCAATTGAAAAAACATATTAAAATGCTATTGTAAACTGCGATAATTATTAAATTTACAGGGGCGGGGCATTTTGAATAAAACCATAAAAGGGTTGACCTATCTGCTGGTGTTCATCGCGGTCATGAACCTGATGCTCTGCGCCACCGCCAACTCGCTGCTGGCCATTCCGAGAGTCTGGAGCGTCGGCGCGGTATTCGCATGCGTGCTGGTGTCGCTGAACCTTATCTACTATCTATTTCTGATGATTTCCGCGCTGTTCTACCGCCCCGGCGTTCCGCTGGCCGATGCTGAGCTGCCGGAAATCACCGTGATCGTTCCGGCCTACAACGAGGGACGCGACGTGGCAAAAACCATCGACTCGCTGATGAACGGCGACTTCCCCAAAAGCAAACTGCACATCATCGCCATCGACGACGGCAGCGCGGACGACACCTGGGCATGGATCAAACTGGCCGCCAATAAATACCGGAACAATGTGATTCCGGTAAAGCACCCGGAAAACCGCGGTAAAAGACAGGCGCTCCACACCGGATTCGGCATGGCAAAAACCGAGGTGGTGGTCACCGCCGACTCCGATTCCATCGTCACCGCCGGCGCACTCCGCGCATTGGTCAGCCATTTCCGCGACGCGAAGACCGGCGGCGTGGCCGGAAATCTCCGCGTGGCCAATTTGAACGACACCCTCCCCCAGCTGCTCGATGTCAATTTCGTCTTCGCGTTCGATTTGATCCGCTCCAGTCAGAGCGTTTTCCGCTGCGTTTTCTGCACACCAGGCGCCCTCAGCGCCTACCGCCGCAGCGCAATTATGCCGTTCATCGACCAATGGGCGGACGAGACTTTCGCCGGAGCGCCAGCCGGAATCGGCGAAGACCGCGCACTGGCGTCCGGCCTGCTCAAGTCCGGATACAATGTGGTGTTTGAGCGTCAGGCGGTGAGTTACACCAAGATTCCGGCCGACTACCGCAACGTCTGCCGCATGTTCCTGCGCTGGAGCCGCGGCGACCTGCGCGAAACCATGAAAATGTACGGCTATGTCTTCGACCGCCTGACCTTTCAGCGGGCGGTGATGATTTTCAACATGCTGATGCAGTCCATCTGGGTCTTTTCGGCCTTTTTGTGGGTGGCCGGATTCCTGCTCATGGCGGTGGTCAACCCGGTACTGCTGACCGGATTTTTCAACGCGTCGATCCTGATCTGGGCCTCGGTTCCGGCCATCGTCTACGCCCTGCGGCGCGGCGGGGCGATCTGGGCGTTCAGCTATGCGATCTTTTATATGACGTTCATGTTCTGGCTGGTGCCATACAGTGTACTCACCATCGGCAACTCAAAATGGCTGACCAGAGGAATGGAAGCGGATGACGAAGCCGGCGTCCGCACCGCAGACGGCGTTGCCCGCTCCTGATTTTTCCGTTCTTTCCATATCGCGGTATTTATACATAAACCGCTCAACACAAAGGAGCAGGTGCATGAAAATTCATCCGATATTGGCAATTCTGTGCGGGCTGACCGCAGTCGCGCTCCATGGTGAACCCGCCATCGATGCGGGAAAAAAAACCAACTCATTCATTCAAGTCTATTTCCGCATCAAACCGGCCGACCGCATTGCAGAGCTGTTCAAAGACTGCGACAACATGTTTACCGCCAGTCAGGAGCAGCAAGCCGCGCCGCCCTTGGTCGGCTTCTTTCACGAAGTGTTCAAGGCCAATCCCGGACGGCTCGACGAGTGGCTGGACGACATCGCAAAACTCAAGTCGCCGAAGCTGAAAAAACTGCTGGTCGCCGCCATGCTCCTGAGCAACACCCCGGAAAGCCGGACGGCGCTGGCGAACGCCGCGAAGAAATACCCGGAACTGCGCATCACTGCGCCAACCGGACCATTGTCTTTACAAGACATCACCGCGCTCAATCAACTTCCGCCCGACATGCTGGACTATTGCTGGGGAGCGTTTTTCGCTTCCGGCGACCCGAAATACGTCCAGGCCATACTCCGCACCGCAGCCATCCCGGACGGTGACTCAATCCGGCTGAACGCCCACGCCGCCCGCTGGTCGGCGGTGTCGATCGCCGGCAATACGCCTGAAGTGAAAGCACTGCTTGAGAATTTTTTCAAAACCGCCGACGCCGAACAAAAAAAGGCTTTCGCCGATTATATGGACGAGGCAACGCAAAACGCATATTTCGGCGCCGTGCTGGTCACGGATTCTCGCCGGCAGGACAACGCGCTGCTGCCGGGCGACAGTCTTGCGCCGCGCCCGGAACAGCTCCGTCCAACGGCGGCCGCAGTTCCGCGCCCCCTGCCCGCTCCCGGTCCGGCGGTGGACTACCGCCGGCAGCCGCCGCAAAACATTCGGGAGCTGCGCGCAATCGAACAAGATTTGCGCGGCCAACACGGAATCGTTATCGTCAAGGGCCGGATCAGTATTGACGGAAAATCCGGCGCCGGACGTCTGATGACCCGGGCGCACATGCTGGATGGCGGTGTGTTTATCGCCGGCGTTGAACCCGGCCATACTCTGCGCTTCGCGCTCCATCCTTATGAACCGCTCGATTTTTACATCGCTCCGGAGCTGGCCGGACAGACAGTTGACCTCGGCAATCAGGTCATGCACGAAATACCGCAGGAACAGCGCGGAAAAGCCGTCTATAAAGGGAAACTGCCGGCAAATTCCAGCTCGAAAATCATCGCCACGCTCTACGCGGCTCCGACGCCGCCAATCACTGCCACACCGGACACCGCGGACGAGATGAAGCCGGCAATCATCGAGTGCAGATCTGGCGACGACGGCGCAATCATGGAAATCGACGGTCTGGCTCCAATGGATTACACGCTTGAAGTGAGAATTTTCGGCTACATGCCGCTGCTCTACCATTTCACCGGGGAACAAAACGTCATCGACTTGGGCGAAACCGCGTTCACCGCCGCGCCGCATCTCAATTTCAGCTTCCGCCCTTTTAACGACAAAAATGCCGCATGGCGGAGCGAAGATGTCTTCGTTGACGGCAAAACCCCGCTGCAGCTCGCGCCGAACAACCTTTGCGGCGAAGTGGCGCTGATCTTGACGCCCGACCTTGACCTTGAGTCCGGCCGGGTGCTGGCCGAGTTCACCCAGGGCGACGCCCGCTGGTACGATCTCGGTGACGCCGAACCCGACAGCGCGCCGCCTGACCTCAAGCCGTTCGACAACGCAAAACTGCTGGTTGCCGGCCGCTACTACCGGATCACCTCCGAAAACGGCTCTTTCGATCTGCTGCTCCGCATGACCGCGGTTGACGCCGACCATCGCCCCTGACCGTGCGGAACCGCCGCGCCCGCCGGCGGCGACACGGTGTCACATCGGCAAAACAAAAAGAACGCCCTCCGCCCGCAAGACCGGAACGGAGAGCGTTTTTTGTTATTTCACTTCAAGCAATGGCGCGGCAAACTCCGCGTCACTCGCAAAAAGCGATCTTCTCAAGTTTCAGAAGCTGCTTTTTCACACTGAGCTCCCCGGCGTATCCGGTGAGTTTGCCGCCGGAACCCAACACCCGGTGGCACGGAATCATGATCGGCAGCGGATTGCAGCGGCAGGCCATGCCCACCGCCCGCGCCGCATGCGGATTGCCGATTTTCACGGCGATGCCGCCGTAGCTCTCCGCCTTGCCGAATGGAATGTCAATCAACGCGTTCCACACCGTCCGCTGAAATTCGGTCCCGCCCGCCGGAGCCAGCGGCAGCGTGAACGCCGTCAGTTTCCCGGAGAGATACAGCGACAGCTGCCGCGCCGCTTCCAGCAGAAACGGAGTCGCCGTTCCGGCGGTGAATCCGGGCGGCGAAAACACCAGTTGCGAAAGTTTGCCGTTTTCCTCACACAGTCCGATACGCCCCAGCGGGGTTCCCACGATCAGCATAATATGTTCCTACTCCTCATCATTCACCGCGTCTTCCGGATGGCGCTCAAGATACGCCGGAATGCGCTTGATTGTCTTTATCACCTGTTCGGACGAGATCAGCCGCGTACATTCAAACTGCCGCGGCGTGTCCTTGAGCCGGGGACACCAGAGAAAATCGTAATGGTCGAAGTCCACCCGCATATCGTTCCAGCAGCTGTGGCAGGTATGATAATTTATGACCCGGTACGGAGTGGAAAACTCGTTGGTCGGATGCGTGAATCCGGAGATCATCACCACCGGAACGCCGCACCCCCAGGCCAGCCAGGAAAGTCCGCTGGACAACCCGATGAAAAATTCCGCGTCTTTGACCAGATCGACCCGCTCCTGAAGCGGTTTTGCTCCGGTTTCGTTCTCGCAGCCGTATGGGATGAAGTTATAGTGGATGCCCTGACCGTACACCATGTCGCGGTCGATGCAAATCACCCGGTAGCCTTTTTTCTTCAGAAAATCGACCACGTCCAGCCAGCCGTGCGGATTGTTCCAATACTTGGCCTGACTGGAGCTTTGCGCGGCGATGCACACATACGGTTCCGCGATCCGCCGCTTGGCCGAGAGATTGAACCGCGGCGGAATGTCGGACGGATCAACGCCAAGAATATATCCGGCGGTGCGGTGCAAGCCGATATAGCGGAAATCAATCGGCTGATTATCCACATTCCCCTTGAAAAACAGCCCCATATAATAACAGGCGTACGGCTTGTAGTTGGCGGTATCGTCCTTGGAAATGAAGGTTATTTCCGGATACTGGTCACGCACCAGAGCCGAAATGTGGGGCAGCATCACGCAGATGACATGGCATTTGTGCTTCTGCTGAAAACGCTCGACATAGCTGAACCAGCCGATGGCGTCGCCGATGGTGGAGACCGGAAGCTGGATCATGATGTCCCGGCCGCGCGGATTGAAGACGTGTTCAAAAATCGGCTTTTCCTCTTTGGGCCGGAATATCTGGAGTTTGAACCGGATAAAAAACTTTTTCACGCTGGTGACAAAGGCGCCCTCCACGGTGTCGGCGTTATAAAGGATGATGCCGGTGTCGACGTCTGAGAAACAGACCCGGTAGGTTTTGCCGTTGTGAGGAAACAGGATTCTGATTCCGTCATTGAAGTCGAAGGTTATGCCTTCGACCGCCTGCATGGTCGGCACCGCCGGAATCGGGCCGTATATCTGCTCGGTCTGGGGCTGAGCGTCATTCGAAGCCGACGGCGACGAGGCCGGAGCAGCCGAAGATGCGGAGCTTTTGATCGAAATATCATTCTTCAATCCGGAATCGCCGCCAACGGAAAAGCCGGGGTTGCCCGCCGGTTTCACCGAAATATCACTATTTGCCATTGCTTGCACTCCTGCTGTTGCTTTTTTTGCCATGGTCATGAAGATAACGCCGGTTCTGCGTCAAGTCAAGCTCATGAAAATAAAAAAATGCAGCTCGCCGAAAAAAATATATCCGAATCGCGCAAAAAACGCCGACAATCATTCACCGCAAAGACCGGTGACTTGAAAAACATTCCGTCCGCATTAACTTAACTGCGAAAAAAGAAAGGACTGTCATGAAAAAGTCAATATTGTGTATTGCGGCGGCCGCCGCGCTGTTCGCCGCCGGGTGTTCGGCGGGGCCGGAGTCGCAACTCTCAGCGAAAATGACCGACGACGGCATCATTCTCGCAACGCCGATCGCTCCGGTGTCGCTTCAGACCAAGCTGGCCTTTGTCGAACCGCCGTGGGTCAAACTTTACTTCTACACCGGCACTTCGCCGCGCGAATGCGTTGACAACCAAATGATCCAGCGCGGCGACAGCGATCAGATAAAACTCAACGAATACAGCATTTCCACCGCCGGCAACACCGCGAGAATTGTCATCGACGCCGAGTTGACGCAGGATATTCCCTGTCTTTTTGAGGGCAATCTGCTGCTGCTGCCCGCCAATCTGCTTTCAGGGGCGAAATTCTCCACACCGGAACGCGCCGGGACCATTCCTGAAATTCCGGCCGACGGCGGCATTGCACAAATATTCCCGGAAACAAAAAGCATGACTTTCGACACCGACTGCGGAAAACTTGAAATAAATATCGTCGAAGGCCCCGGAATGCGGCTCGACGACCGCCGCCGCGCCACCATCGAAGGCACGCCGAGTTTCTGGCTCGGTACCGCCGTTCCGCTGGAAAAAAGCCGTCCGCTGCGGATCGTGGCTGAAATACGATTCACCGCCCGCCCCGGACTCACGGTTCCGGAACCGCGCGCCGCCACCGGAAAACCGGCCGAGGCGATCATTGAAACGGAGGTCACGCACACCATACCGCGCCTTCATCCGCCGCTGCCGACTCCGGCATCCATGGCGCCGGGAGCCGAAAAGTTGGCCACAACCAGACTTAATCTAAATTTTGCGACCATCCCCGACCGGCTCGGACGCGCCGCCAAACGGATATTCACCGAGCAACTGCCGTTGAAGTTTGCCAAAAACGGCACGCCGTTCACCGTGCTGATTGCCGACCGCTTCCCCGGACTCGACAATCCGGAGGGATACATCCTCAACGTCACTCATTCCGACATTTCGGTGATCGCGCTCAGCGAACGCGGCGCATTTTACGCCATGCAGACGCTGAAATCGCTTTACCGCGACGGCGCGTTCCAGACCGCCGCCATCCACGACGCTCCGAAATTCAAACTCCGCGGCATCCATTCTCTGGTGGACAACAATTCCGACGTTTATCTTAAATCCATGATCGAGGACGTTCTGTCTCCGATGAAAATGAACTACATCCTGCTTGAAAGCGAATACGCGAAGTGGGACGCCACCGCCGGCTGTCATCAGGAGTGGGCCGTGAGCAAAGAGCAGCTGGCCGACATCATCGCAACCGCCAATGATAATTATATAGAGGTTATTCCGTTCATCTCCAGTCTAGGCTACTGCATGTGGATGTTTGAAAACGGGCAGAACGCCGAGCTGGCGGAAAACCCGGCCAAGCCGCGCCAGTACAATCCGTCCGATCCGAAGGTCTACGATTTCATGACCGGGGTTCTGAATGAAGTTGAGAACGTGTTCGGTCACCAGAGCCGCTATCTGCACGTCGGCCACGACGAGCTTTGTCTGTGGAACGCCGACTATCCCTATCCGGTCCGCCCGGAAAACATCGAAAAGGGCGTCAAAAGGATATTTTTCGACGATACCATGTTCTACTATAATTATGCCAAACAGCACGGACTCACTCTGATGATCTGGCAGGACATGCTGGCCGATCGCAATGAATCCCCGGAAAACGGCGCCGGCGGCCCGCCGCTCAACGTCCGCGACATCCGCAAAGAACTGCCCAAAGACATTGTTTTGTGCGTCTGGCGTTACAGCGGCAACACAAAAACGTTCGGCGACCTTGACGCGATGTCGGCCGAGGGTTTTCCCACCGTCGCCTGCTCATGGTATGAGGAATTCAACGTGGAAAATCTCGCCGCGAGCGCCGCGAAGAACGGTTCGCTCGGTTTGATGTCCACCACATGGAACGGCTTCCACGGCAGCCGCACCGCGCTGTACGACTCCTTCGCCCAGCTCGCCCCGTATATCCGGGTCGGCTGCCGCGGCTGGAACCCGGATGACCTCGCCAACCGCTACGATGCGGCACAAGTGCTGGGCTCCATGCTTCAGCACCATGAAGACCGCGGCGTGAAAAGCGGCAGTCTGCTCGATCTTTCCGGCAGCGTCAACATTGTGTTTTCACCGGACGCTCCCGCCTTTGTCAACGATTCGGCCGGCTCCGCCGCCCTGTCCGACCTGCCGACCGGAGTCTCCGATTTCGCCTCCGGACGTTTTCTGGTTGCCGCCATCAACGGCAAGCCGGGAGCGGTCGCCACAAAATCGCTGCTTACGCCGCGATACCCCGACGAAGTGACCATCCCGGTCGCCGGTCTCAACGGCTCCCGGCTCAAATTTCTGCACACCCGGACCGGCGCGCCACTGAAAAACCTCGCGGAGGCAGCCACCTACGTTGTCGGCTATGAAGACGGCTCGTCAACGGCGATTCCGGTACTCTACGGCCGGGATGTGGCGGCGATGGACAACGGCGACTGCACCTACCGGCTGAACCCGTCTCGTC
Organism: Victivallaceae bacterium; assembly: GCA_028709805.1. Lineage (GTDB taxonomy): Bacteria > Verrucomicrobiota > Lentisphaeria > Victivallales > Victivallaceae > CALXXL01. The sequence continues at coordinate 36,666 of JAQUTL010000022.1, read as the reverse complement.
TGGCCGAATTCGGCGGCAGACGGATATGGATCATGGAATGGGAGAACCCGGACAAGGATAAAAAAATCACTTCGCTGACGCTTAAAAATTCCGGCACCGCGTCCGGTGTGCTGCTGTTCGGCGTCGCGGTTGAAAACTGACAGAACGCCCTCCCCCAAGCCGTCCGGCGAAATGACGCCGGACGGCTTTTCTGTCAATTTGATAATAATTTCACATAAGGTTTGCCGAAAACAATTTGCAATGCCGCCGATACATGCTAATGTTTTATGCGAGTACGGGTTATATCTGATACATCATCAACCAAAGAATGGAGCTGCGGCGTCATGGCTTACACAAATCCGGTGGAAAACAAGACGGTAAACGGAGAAATCATTGATTCAGGCACTCAGGCGGTGAACAAGGGCGGAGTTGCGGTCAACGGCGTAATCATGGCCGGAGCGCTCCAGCAGGTAAACTCCGGCGGTCTGGTGTCGGGGACGGTGGGTAAAGGCGGCAATCTTAAAGTTCTGGCCGGCGGTTCGGCGAAAAACGTCGTCATGTCCGGCGGCGTGCTGTCCGGAGACGGCGTAATGGACGGCGTAAATCTTTACGATAACGCCTGGACGCAGGTGGCCGGCGGCACCCTTACCAACATTTCTATTTTCGACAAAACCAGAATTGAGCTTATTGGCAACAACGCGGCGTCGAACATTACAATCGACGCCGCCGGAGTAACAACCGCGGTCGGCAAAACCAGGGTCGGCGCCCAGCTGATCGTTTTCAAAAATTATATTGAAGGCACGCCGGCGGCGACCAACGTCACCTTGCAGAACGGCGGTTCGGCGCACATTTATGACGGCGGCGCCATCTCCGGCTGCCTCATCAAAAACGGCGGCGTGCTTTATCTCACCGACTGGGACTTCGACACTAAAAAGGACTGGAAAGGAAACTACCGCCCGCAAAACGGCACGGTCCAGAGCTGCACCGTCGAAGCCGGCGGCACCCTGTATATCGGCGGTTCGGCCGCCACCATCCAGAACGCGACCGTGAAATACGGTGCGAACATTGACGGATTCCGGGTTTCCCAGAAACTCATTGGAGTGAAAGTCTACGTCACCGCCACCACATACAAAAACTACACCATTCTCGGCGGCGGCAACAATGTGGCCAACATGGTAATCGACCCGAACAGCCCGATCAAGCGGCTGGGCGGCATGGGGCGCGGCCCGGCCGGCAATCCGACAGCCACGCAAATGAGCAAACTGATTATCAACGAAGGCGGCATCCTTTACGATGTCAGCTACTACTCGAAGATTGATGGTAAATATGTTTTCAACGACGGCTCCAGCGCGTCGTTCACAATGGGGTCAGGCAATGTCACCGGCTATGTTCTGGCGTCCGGAATGAATCTTTACGGCGACATTCAGGGAACGACCATATGCAAAGTCGCTCCGCAGCTCAAGAACGTCCAGATTCTTGACGGAGGCATCCTCGACGGCTTCCGCACCGGACGTACCGGGGACGGAACAAACGTCTCCAACGGCACTTATACCGATGCGTCCGGCAAGACGGTCAACTGGTCGTTCGGCCAGGGCAAAGTGGAAAATCTGGTAATCAATTCCGGTTGCTTCGTTGTACAGGGCATCAGTTCTGCCGGCGCCGTTGACGGCGGTGTGGCCACGAATCTGACCGTCAACAACGGCATTGTGGTGTTTGGCAACGGTGCCAGCGCTACCGGGCTGAAAATATCCTCCGGCACCGCGCTTCAGATATACAGCAACGCCGAGGTCAGCGGGGTTAACACAGACACCGGCGCCGCGTTTGAAGTCGCCGGCGGATCGGGAACCGGGCTGCTGATCGAGAACGGCGGATTTTTCAATATCGGCTCAGGCGGTGCCATTTCCGATTCCGAGATCACCGGTTCGCGCTCCCACGCCAGCGGCAACTCCAAGGTGGCGCAGAGCATGCTTGCGGTGAACGACGGCGGCAGCGCCAAAAACGTCCAGCTCAGCAACGGGTCGCTGCTCCAGCTCTCCGGGGCGTTCAATCTCAACAATGTGAAGATGGACAAAAGCGTGACCGTCCAGTGGCTGGCGTTCGATCCGAACTGCATCATAGCGGACACCACTTTGAACGGCTATGAAAATCTGAACTGGAACGCCGAGACGAAGACACTCACCGGCTGGGTTCACAACGGCATGGGGACAAGCACCTTCAAACCGCTGTCAAAGTCGGAGGTCAAATACGTTGACCTCACCGTTGCCGACATTCCGTACAACACCGCCGGCTGGGGTTCGGTGGATGTGGACATCGACGGCCTGACTTTCGACCTGAATCCGGCGGTGGACGGCGTTGCCAGCAGCAGCCCGACCCGCTGGACCAACGCATGGGCCGGAGCGTGGACGGTCGGCGCCGGTTCCTCGGTTCGCAACGTAAAAATATATGGCGGTGAGTTCACCGGCATCAAGTTCAATATTGACAATCTGCTGCTGGAGAGCCGCTATACAAATTACAACTGTTCGATGACCACCAGCGGCAACACGCTCAACACCGTTACGGTCGACAAAGGAATTTATTATGCCGGCATCTGGGGCGACGGCGGCGCGTCGGTAATCACCGACCTCACAGTGAAGGCCGGGGCGGTCAGTCTGCGCAACGGCTCGGTGCGCAATCTGGTCGGCACCGGCGGAAAATTCCAGTTATACAGCAAGGCCGAAGGTTCGGTGGCGATCTACGGCAACTTCACTTTGAAGGACACGCTGGTGGAATACTACGGCACTCAGGTGAAACTTGACCTCGACTCGCTGGACAGCCTTACTTTGCAGGGCGGAACCACCATAAACAACGACATTTCCGGCGGTGCGGGCAAGTTCGTCACCATTTACGGTGTCGGCAACAAAATCGGCGCAGGTTTCGCGGTGTCGGTGGGAACGGTGATCTTCGATCTCGCGGCGTCGGCGGACAACTGGTTCAACACCGGAGCGGTGCTGGCCGATTTTGCCAACGTTCAGTCGGAAATAAAACTGAATCTCCGCGACTCGCAGGGGGATTACCGGTTCGGAACCACTGCCGTCAAAAAGATGGCGATGCTGATCGGCGGCACGGCGGCGGAAATTTCGTTCGGAGAAACCATAACCGTCAACGGCTATGAAATAAAGGCGTTTTCAGACAACGGTGCCGGCGTGATCTCAGTCCGGGCCACGGCCAGCACGAACACCGATCTCGGCTGGGCCGATATCGCATGGTCCGCCAGCAAGAACTACGCGGTCAAGTATGTGAACGATCTGGCCGCCTCCACCTCCGGCACGGTCAACCTCGGCGACGCGATGGAAAATGCCGGCGGCAACGGTGTCAACAACGCCTTCGGAACCATCTCCACCGGCGGCATCGTGACCGCGGCCCAGACCGGGACCACCATCTTCGGCGGCGCCTCCAACAAGGACATCGCCACCACCTGGCTCAAGGTCACCGGCGGCTCGAAGAACGTGATCTACGGCGGCGGCAACGGCAAGAACATCACCGACGGCACCAACGTCTACATCAAGGGCGACAAGACCCTGACCACCGCGCTGGTCTTCGGCGGCGGCAAAAACGCCACCGTCTCGGTCGGCGCGAACAACAAGTACGCGGTGAACATGGACGTCGCCGGCGGACGTCACCGCTATGTGTACGGCGGCGGCGAAAACTGCGTCATCAACGGCGACATCGCGGTGTGGGCGTATGACACTCTGGTGTTCAGCATCTTCTCCGGCGCCGGCTCGAGCGACGTGAACGGCAACATCAACGTGAATCTTGACCTGCCGAGCTACGAAGGCAGCAAGATGAGCGGCAACTTCTACGGCGGCGCGGTCCCGGTGGTCGGCACCACCGGCACCACCGGACGCAACTCGAACATCGTCGGCAACATCAATATGACGCTGTCGAGCAGCGCCGATGCGCTCGGCGCCTACGAAGGCCTGATCTACGGCGGCAGCCGCGCCTGGGGCAGCGTTGCGAACGTTGACGGCGACATCAATCTGAAGGTCACGAACATCGTTCATACCGACAACCTGAAGCTGATCGCTGCCGGCAAGGGCAACTCGGCGTGGATCGTCGGCGGCAGCCAGATCGTGAACAACGGTGCGACGGCCGGAACCGGCCTGATCACCGGCACGGTGAACATGACGATCGGCTCGAACAGCCTGTCGAACGTGGTTGGCGGCGGTCAGGCGCAGGGCGCCGGCGCCACCCTCACGGTCAACGCGGTGAACATGACGATCAGCGGTGCGACGATCGCGAACGGCGTCTACGGCGCGGGTTACGCGGCGCAGGGCGGTTCGGTCTCGGTCGGCAGCAGCCTGATCACGATTTCGGCGAGCGCCACTGCGGCGACGACGATTCAGGGTTATGTGTATGCGGCCGGTTATGTGGTCGGCTCCGGCAGTGTGAACGTGGTCAACGACTCGGTCGTGGCGTTCACCGGCGACGGCAACTACCTGACGATCGGCACAGTGAACGGTCTGGGCAAAGGCAACTGCTCGGTCGGCGGCATGACGGTTGCGGCGTTCAACAACTTCACCGGAGAGTTCTCCGGCACGCTGGTGAACTTCGACGCGGTCGCTTTCGGCGGCAACACCACCGGACTGACGATGGCGAACGCCTACAATTCGAGCACCTGGGTCTTCAACGTGATCGGCCGTACTGCGACCGACATGTTCACGAGCGATCCCGGCAGCTTCAATCTGCGCGGCGACGAGCGGGCGATCAACCTGATCATCGACACGAAGGCCGGATTCAGTTTCGACCTGATTGATGTGACCGATGAGACTCTTGAAGGTGTTACGGTCAATCTGTTTGACGCCGACAAGAATTCACTGGGCAGCTTTGCCTTTGGCGGCAGCCTGACGGTTGACAAGGGTACGCTCACGCTTGAAAACGTTGACGGTGTTCTCTCCGTTGACTACAAGAAGGGTGTTCTTGCCTGATAGATCAAAATAAAAACGGCGCGCGGTTCAATCAACCGCGCGCCGTTTTTTTATCAACCGGATGTTCAGAATAAATCCGCCAGTCGCGAGGCGTCCGGCATAAACTTCGCCACGGCCAGCCAGACCAGTTCCGCCGCGGCGATGAAGCCGCCGAACCGCACCTGCAATGACAGCGTTCTGCGCCGCGCAATCAAAGCATAGCCGATCCCGCCGGCCACACCGGCCAGCGATGCCGCTATCGTGACATAAAGCGCCGGCAGCACGCCGCCGGCGGCGGCAAGCGCGGAAAGAAGTTTCACATCTCCCCACCCCAGCGCGGTTCTTCCGGCGACTTTTCGCCCTGCCACGGCGAAAACCGCCAGCACGATGAAAAAAACGGCTCCCGACGCAAAACGAACGGCAACGCCGTAAAAATCACCGGTCAGTGCCGGAACCAGCAGCGCGAACAGAAACAGGAACCAAGTCAATTTATCCGGGATGATGCCGTGCTCCACGTCAATCACTCCGGCGGCGATGACCACACCGGCCGCCGCAAACTGCAACGGCAGAACGGCATGGTCGGATCCCGCCGCCACCGCCAATAACAGGAAATAACCACCGGTGAACAATTCGACCCAAAAGTAACGGCTCGAATACGGTGCGCGGCAACTCCGGCAACGACCGCGCAGAATCAGATAACTCAGCAGTGGAATATTGTCAAACCACCTGATGTGCGCGCCGCATTTTGTACAGTGCGACGGCGCAAAAACCACCGACTCGCGCAACGGCATCCGCCAGATGCAGACATTCAGAAAACTGCCGACACAACCGCCGAACACAAACACCGCCGCCAGAAACACCGGCCGCAGTTCCGGCGTGAGCAACTGACCGTAAAACTCCAATATATCTTTCATTTCCGCGCCTCAAGTTCACGGTTCAGCGCCAACTGCATTTTCACCAGCGGAGCGGCGTGTCCGGTCCAAATCTCAAACGCCCGCGCCCCCTGATAAAGCAGCATCAGACGGCCGTCGGCAATCTTTACGCCGGCTTCGCGGGCCAGCCGCTGAAGCCGGGTCGGCAGATACACCGCGTCAAAAATCGCCCGGCAGCGGCCGACCAGCGCAGCGGCCAGCGGCGAATCGTCATCCGGCCCCAGCCCGAGCGCCGTGCAGTTTATGACGCAGTCCGCCTCCGGCGCCTCCGCCTTTGCCGCCACCCGGCCGCCGACGCTTTCCGCCAGCTTTTCGGCTTTCTCACGCGTCCGGTTGACGATCATAATCTCGGCGGCTCCGTCATTTTTCAATTCACGGGCAATCGCTCCGGCCGCACCGCCGGCGCCGAGAATCATAAAACGACAGCCGGACGGCTCAATATGAAGCGCAGTCCGCATCGCCTCCAGAAATCCATAGCCGTCGGTGGTGTAACCGTAAAGTTTTCCGCCGATGACTTTTACCGTGTTGACGCTGTCCGCTTCACGCGCCTCCTCGTTCACCACATCGCACAGCGGAATTATCGCCTGCTTGAACGGCGCGGTCACGTTGAACCCCTTGAGCTTTCCGCGGGCCTCCTCCGCAAAGCCCGGCAGTTCATCCGCCGTCAATTCACGAAACGAATACGGCCGCCCCTCCCCGAAAAAATCAAACGCCGCATTCTGCATCGCCGGCGACAATGAATGACGCGCCGGATTTCCGATCACCAGATATTTCACCGTTTCAGCCATATTCATCATATCCTCAGGTTGTTCCAGGCCTCCTGCGCCACGGCGACGGAAACCTTGAATTTGGGTCTTATTTCCGGAGAGAACTGCGACAGGCGCAACTCCTCAAGCAACACGAAAAAATCCAGCAGCCCCGGATAATGCGCGATTTCGTCAACACTCAAAACCGCGGCGGAAAAACGGTCGATAAACGGTTCGATGGCCTCAAGTTTGTCGGCATCCTTGGCCGGATTGCTGTTGAGCCGGTCAAGCCGCGCCGCAAGGCCGCGCAAATAACGCGGATAACCGTTCAACGCTTCGCCGCCGCGCAGAAAGCCGGGCCGGAACAAAAAGTCAAGCTGACGCCGGGCGTCGGCGGCTCCGGCGGGGGAACGCGAAGCAAACTTGTCGATTCCGGCGGTCAACCGGTCGAACCACTCGGCGTAAAAATCAAGTTCAGCCGCCAGATTGTCGGCAGTTTCGCCCAGCGCCATTTTTGCTTTTTCCGCCGCCCGGAGAAAGTCGTCCTCCGACCGGATACTCCAGAGGTCGCCGCCGAGCGCACGTTCCATCAGCACATTTTTGAAATCGGTTTTATACAGTCGCTCCACATCGCGGTAAAACATTCCCAGTCGCTGACTCTGAGTGTAGCGCTGCTGCTTGACCACAAAATTCACCTGATCTGAATTGTGCAGATAAAACAGCGCCATCACGCCGCCGCGGTGATGCATCATCGCCTCGTCCAGCCTTAAATACAACTGACGCCCGACCAATCCGGCGTCATCCGCTTTCAACGCCGGATATGCCGACACCTCGCCGTTGCCCGGCAAAGCCATTTTTTCCGGCAGCGCGCCGCCGTCCGGCCAGCTCTCGCCGCCGGAACGGGCAAAACTGCGGGCCAGCCGCCCGGACACCCGGCTGCCGTTGACCGCCGCGTCCGGCAAAGAGGTAAGATATTCCAGCGTTTTTCCGTCCCGCCCGATCACCGCGATCTTCAAGCTCTGCCATGACGGCAGTTCCATACCGCAGAATTCGGAAGCGGCGAAATTTTCACCGAACATGGCGGTCAGAAAATCGGCCAGCGTGTCCGCCAGCGGCAGTTCAACCGGAATTTTCCCGGCCTTGAAATCGGCCATAAACGCCGACACCGTATCCGGCACCGGATTCACCACCACCCGGCGCGACTTCGGAAGTTTGCGCAGCATCAGTTCAACCTTTTCGCGCAAATATCCCGGAACCGCGTAATCCACCACCGGAGACGGCAGCAGATTCAATTCGTTTTTCGGAACCTGCAACACCGCGCCGTCGGCCGGACTTTCCGGGTCAAACGTGTAATCGACGGCAAACTTTTCGCCGGACACCGTCAACTCGTCCGGATAATCGTCAAAATCAACCGGTGTGTATTGATACATCATCGAAATTTCGCGGTCCAACGGAAAAATCTTCGTCTTCTTCAGAATCTTCTCCAGTGCCTCCACCGAAACCGCTTCCGCCGGAAGCCGGATCATCAGATCCTCATAGATCGCCTCGGTGTCCAGCACCGTTCCCGGACGGCGCAGTTTCTCCTCCATTTTCCGCAGCGCGGACAGTTCGCCCAGATGCGCCCGTATCTGCGGATCACGGGATTTGGCAAGCCCCTCGCACAGTCCCTCGCGGATAAATATTTTACGAGCCTCCACCGGACGCACCGCGCCGTAATGAACCCGTCGCCCGCCATTGATCAGCAATCCGCCGGACACCAGACGTTCGCGCGCGTAGACAAATCCCGACTCCGGAGAAAACGCCGCCTGATCGTAGGTCGCCGTACACAGATGCGGCGCAGCCGTTTCCACAAATTCCGGGCGGATCACCGCATTCATCCGGGCGAACACCCGGGTGGTCTCCACCAGCGCCAGCGTCATCACCCACGGCGGACATTTTTTCTGTTTCGCCAGCGACGATCCCGGAAACAGCAGAAACCGCCGGTCGCCGGTGCCGCGATAGTCGCCACGCTCGGAATCATAGCACCCGATGTTGCGCGGCACACCGGACAACAGCGAAATATGGAGCAGATCAACGGAAAAATCCGTCAGATCAGCCGGAAATTCGCCGGATATCTTCCAATGCTCGTCCCGCATGGTGCTCCATAAGTCGTTGACCAGATTCTGCCATTCCACCACCCGGTTGCCGTTGAGAAAATTCCGGCGGGCCAGCTTGCGCAGTCCGGTCCGCGACGAAGAGTTGGCATTGAGAAAATTCCACAGATTTATCGCCGTGACAAAGTCGGAGTCGACATCGCGCCACTGCGCGTGAGCCTGATCCGCCGCCTGCCGCTTCTCCTGAGGACGCTCGCGCGGGTCCTGAATCGAGAGAAATGCGGCGACCACGGTGGCCGCCGCCAGCACGCCGCGCCCGGAGGCCTCGGCCAGCATTTTACCCAGATGGGGGTCCAGCGGCAGCGCGGCCAGCTTCCAGCCCAGTTCGGTGATCCGGCCGTTGTCGTCGGTCGCGCCGATGTCGTTCAACGTTCGTCTGCCGTCGCGCACCAGATTGGCGGGCGGCGGATCGACAAAATCGAATTTCTCGATCCGCCCGAGTTTCAGCATCGCCATCTGGAGAATAACGCCGGCCAGACCGGTCCGCTTGATCTCAGGATCGGTAAACTCCGGAGCCTTCTCCAGCGTCTCCTGATCGTAAAGATAGACGCAGACGCCGTCGGCAATACGACCGCAGCGTCCGCGCCGCTGCCGGGCGCTCGACCGGGATATCTGCTCAATCTGCAATTCCTGTATCCCGGTACGCGCGTTGTAGCGGCTGATTCTGGCCAGCCCGGAATCGATGACATAATGAATTCGCGGAATCGTAACCGAGGTCTCGGCCACATTGGTGGCAAGAATAATCCGCCGGGCGCGGCCGGGAGAAAATATCCGCTGCTGTTCGCCCATGCTCAACCGGGCGAACAGCGGAAGTATTTCAGTGTTGCGGTAGTTGCGGCCGGAAAGCATGTCGCACGCATCGCGGATTTCGCGCTCGCCGGGCAGAAATACCAGAATGTCGCCGGAATTGTCAAGCTCGTCGATAAACTCCACCGCGCGGGCGATATGGCTCGACAAATCCTCGTCATCCTCCGGCGGCATGAACATGTCCTCCACCGGATAGGCCCGCCCCTCGACTGTGACCACCGGAGCACCATCGAAAAATCTGGAAAAACGCCCGGTGTCCAGCGTGGCCGACGAAATTATCAGCTTGAGATCATGCCGACGACGCTGAAGATTTTTCAAATACCCCAGCAGAAAATCAATATTCAGTCCGCGCTCGTGCGCCTCGTCAATGATAATGGTATCGTAATCCAGCAGCGCGGGATCGCCGGAAGTCTCGGCCAGCAGCATGCCGTCGGTCATGAACTTCACCATGGTGCCGGATGAGGTGCAGTCGTCAAATCTCACCTTATATCCGACCTCGCGCCCCAGTTCGCAATCCAGTTCGGCCGCCACCCGGCGCGCCATGGCCGTGGCCGCCAGACGGCGCGGCTGGGTGCAGCCGACGGCTCCGTAGCGTCCTCGCCCCAATTCCAGCGCAATCTTCGGCAACTGAGTGGTTTTGCCGCTGCCGGTGGAGCCGCAGACGATCACCACCGGATTGTCGCGGACGGCTTCCATGATCTCGCGGCGGCGATGCGTCACCGGGAGTTCTTCCGGATAGTCGATCTTCAATCGTCCGGGGTCGCCGGCCGGGAAGCGTTTCCCGATGCGTATTACTTCGGAGGCGAATTTTTCAAGGTCTTCATGCGAGCGCACCTGCGTCAGACGGCGTTTCAACCGTTCGCGGTCTCGAATGCGCAGCGTGGACAGCGACGCCAGCAGAGAACGCATTTCGGCGCCGGACAACCCTTCGGGTTTCAAGGTCATTTCACCTGCTCCGCTACCGGCGGAAAACCGTCAAGCAGCGCCGCCGCAAACCCCGGAGACGCCATTTCACCAAGATGTCCGCCGCCGGAAAACACCGTCAGACGGTCGCCGAAAACCGACTCAAGAAACTCGGCGTCAGCCGCCGAAAGCAGAAAATCATCCGCGGAATGAATGACCCGAATGTTTTTGTCCGCCTTCAACCCGTCGGCCACCGCGCGCATCGACGCGCCGCGCCGCAGCTCATCAAGCTCAAGCGACCGGTCGCCGTAACTGGAGCGGTAATAGTCAAGCAGAACGTTCTCGGCATACCAGTCAAAATCAAGCCGGTTGACCGCAAGATAAAGCGCATAGCGGTCCCCCCACTTATAACCGGGGTCCAGCGCCGCGATACCGGCGAAACGGTGCCGGATCATTATAGCGTCGCGCAAGGTCAACCGGAAACTCAGCCCGATAAACGCCCGGGCGGAGTCGGGATCGACGCTTGAGAACGCCGCCGCGCGATCCGCCCCCATATACGCCCGGATCGCCGCCGCCGCCCGATTCAGCGCGGTTGCCTTGTCCCATGCTTCGGCCGCTTTGAACTTACGGTCGATCTCGCGCACCGCCGCCAACGGTTCCACCGGAGGATTGACCGCCGTCACTCCCGCCAGCGGCAACCGCAGCATGTCGCGATTCCGCGCCGCGATAAACAGCGCCAGCAGACCGCCGTGGGAATAGCCGCTCAGAATCACCCCGGACGGCGTTTCGCCGGCAAGCCGCAGATCCATGATCGCACGGTTGACCGCGCCGGTCAGCAGAACCGCGTCATAAGGCGTATACCCGGCGCAGAACCCCGGTTCGGCCGCCGTGAGAAAGTCCGGGTGAAACACATTGGAGAACACCGCCACCGGATACCCGCGGGAATTTATCAGCTGCGCCATGCCGGTGGCATTGTCGGCGGAATAATGGCCGCCGAGTCCGGCGAACACAAAGACCAGCGGCGCGGAGCGGTCAAACCCGTCAGGCGCCGGATAAAATTTATAGTCAAGCGCCGGACGGCCGCTCAGCAGCTGCAGCGAACGCACCGTGCCGTTCCGGGAAAAATCGGAGTTCCAGAACGACAGATGCGGCCAAACCGTCCTCCTCCGCTCGACGAAAAACAGCGACCGCAGCGTATCCAGATCCGCATTGCCGGTAAATCCGTCGCCGACCGGAACCAGGTCGCCGCGCGTAAACACCGCCGGAGTGACGGTCTCCGCTCCGCCGCTCGGAGCAGATTCCGGAAATTTGAAATCGACGCGGTCGTTAAGCTGAAGATTGCGCCGCTGAAGCATCAGGTCGCGCATCAGCTCATAACCGTCTGACTGGCTGCGGTACAGGCGGTCGAACATCTCATAATTGACGGCAATCCGGTTCACCGCCGTGAACGCCTGACCACCGTAAATATAGCTTTTCGGATCAAGCGCGCCGTCAAACACCGCGCCAACCGCGTCACGCACATTTGACGGCCCGTAAACCGGAAGGTAAAGATAACATCCCGGCCCGATCCCCCACGACGCAAACGCCTGCCCGAAATCCTCGTCCTGCCGCTTAAGCTCAAACCAGGGATCGGCCACCTCGAAAAAACCGGCGCCGCCCAGCGTTGTATTGGTCAGAAAGCGCAGGAATTCAATGCCGCCTTCGGAAAAACGGGCCTGAAAAAATGAACTTAACATCCGCGGCGGAAAACCGATATTGTCGGTAAAACAGTTGAACCGGTCAAGCGCCCACACCGGGAATATCGACCCCCATGCGTATCCGACCGGACGGTACCCCCAGCGCAAAAGCACATCGTTCACCACATACATCGACCGGTTGAACGGTTCAAGCGGATCGCTGCCGCCCAACTCCGTCGACATAGTGTAAACCGCTGGACAATCTTCCGGCGGCCGGGCGCCGGAACAGCCGCACAGCAACGCGATAAAAAACGCAAAAATCAGACGTCTTTTCATTTTCCGGCGCTCCTCCTCACGCAGTTCCGCTTCGGCCCCCAGTCCGGACCGCCGCCCGATGCGACGGCGGTCCGCCATCCGCCTTCTGTCAGTTCGCGGTCTTCAGCGCCGCGGCATTGCGCCGCTGGTCGCCGATCCGCTTGTGCCAGCTGGCCACTATCGGACTGGCAATACAGATGCTCGAATAAGTGCCGACAATCACGCCGGTAAGCATGACCAGCACAAAATCATTGATGCTGATACCGCCGAAGAAGAACAGTATCACCAGCACCATCAGCGTGGTGACACTGGTGAGCACCGTCCGGCTCAACGTCTGGTTGATGCTGAGGTCGACAACCTCGGAGTAGCTGCGGTTTGGCTCCAGTTGCAGCACTTCCCGGATACGGTCGAACACCACGATCGTGTTGTTCAGCGAGTACCCGATCACGGTCAGCACCGCCGCCACCACCGGCAGCGAAACTTCACGCGAGCAGAGTGCAAACACCCCCATCGAAATGATCACGTCATGAATCAGCGCCATGATCGCCGCCATGCCGTAGCCGAATTCATAACGGAAACTGATGTAGAGCACCATCACCACAAAACTCAGCAATATGGCATAGATCGCCGACCGGCTGAATGTGGCGCCGACCAGACTGCCGACCGCGTTTTCATCGCCGCCGGTAAGTTTCGCCGCCGGATATTCAGCGTTCAACCGGGCAAGAATAATCTCGCCGGAGGTCACACCGTCGGCCGCGCCGCTTTTCACGTCGTCGCGGATAAGAATTTCCAGTTTACGCTCGGTTTCGTCCATCGGGTTGTTCTTATAGGTCACCTTGACGCCGTCATACCCCATAGTCTTGAGCGACTTCTCCAGCGCCGCCGGCGCAATACGCTCGGCATAACCGAACGCTATCTGCGTGCCGCCGGTGAAGTCGATCGACAGCAGTTCTTTTCCACGAACCGTCATGGTGATGATCGACCCGATTATCAGCACAATACTGACCGCATAGAACACCCTGCGGTGCGCCATAAAGCGAAGATGCGGCTTCGAGAGAAACGCATGCATCTTCATCTGTTTCACATTGAACACTCTGGAAATAACGTCAAATACCAGCCGGGTCAGGAACAGCGCGCAGAACACGCTGGTGATGATACCGATGCACAGCGTGACGGCGAATCCCTTCACCGCGCCCGTCCCCACCGAATACAGGATGATGCCGGTGAACAGCGTGGTGATGTTTGAGTCCAGCACCGCGCTGGACGCCTTGGCGTAACCGATCCGGATCGCCTCGCTCAACTCCTTGCCCAGCGACAGCTCCTCCCGTATGCGTTCAAAAATCAGCACATTGGCGTCCACCGCCATGCCGATGGTCAATATGATGCCGGCGATGCCCGGCAGCGTCAGCGTGGCGTTGAACGCCGCCAGCGCTCCGAGAATCAGCACCACGTTGACCGACAGAGCAAACACCGCCACCAGCCCGGCCCGCAGATAATACCAGCCGATAAACAGCGCCACCAGCAGCAGCGCGATGCCGCCGGCAATGATGCCGTTGCGGACGTTTTCGCGGCCAAGCGTCGGGTCCATATCGAACATCGCCTCGTGTTCGATCACAAACGGGATGCTGCCGGAAGACAGTGCGTCGGCGATCTGTTTGGCCTCTTCCTGAGAAAACTCGCCGCTGATCTCGGCGTTGCCGTTTTCGATCGCGTCGTTTATGGTCGGAGCGCAATAAAGTTTGTCGTCAAGCACGATCGCCAGCCGGCGTCTGATGTTGTTCCGGGTGACTTCGGCAAAACGCCGGGTGCCGTTGGCGTCAAATGAAAGTCCGATGGTCCGCTTGTGGGTCTGCGGATTCTGCTGGACGCGGGCGCCGGTAATTCCCTGTCCGTCCATCTCCCAGCGTTTCTGAATAAACACATAGTTGCGAATCGCCTGCCGGCTGGCCTGGTCGCGGCCGGAAAACTCGACCGACTCCTTCAGCTCATATCCCGCCGGCGGCACGAATTTCGCCCGATCTTCCGGCGTCAGCGCCAGATATTGATCGACCAGTTTAGCGTTGTCGGCGTGAACCAGATGAAAACGCAGTTTTGCGCTCATGCCGACCAGCGCGGCCAACTTGAGTTTTTCCTCCTTCGACACCACCGGAGCACGCAGCGCAATAAATTCCGCGCCGTTCGGCGTAATTTCGCACTCGTTGATGCCCTGCTCAATCAGCCGCTTGCCGAGAATATCGATGATAAGATCGCGCGACTGGTCGAAGTTGTTCATCTGATCGGCGTAACGCGCCTCCCGCGCCGCCGCCTCCTCCGGCGTCTCTCCGACCGCCGGCGTAGCGTCCGGAGACACCAGCTTGAGCATGAATTCAACGCCGCCGGCCAGATCAAGCCCCAGACGGATCGAGCTTCCGGCTTCCTTGCGGACCGCACCGATTGCATCGCCGTTGTTTTCCAGCTTGCCCTTCTTCATCAGGTCGGGCAGATATATGCCCTCCTGGTTGGCGGCCTGAAGCAGCGCGGAGGCGTCAAACTCCTCCTTGCCCTCGGCCTTGAGCTGTTTTGCCTTGTCCATCACCCGGACCACATCCGGTGAACCAGGGTCTTTGACCATCTTCAAAAAAGTTGAAAAAAAGTCGCGCTCGCCCAGCGGATACATGGACGCGGCGAAAACGCCGACGATCAACAGCGCAATAATTATCCGCAATATAACCGGTTTTTTATTCATGATGGAAAAATTACTTGTCTTTCTTTTCGTCCTTGTTGTCGGCGGCCTTGTCGGTCTTCGCGGCATCGTCCTGCGGGATCGCGGCGGAGACTCCGGCCTTGTTGATCTCGATCACCACCTTGGGGGCGACCTCAAGCATGAACGTGTCGGCCTTGACCTCGGAAATCACACCGAAAATTCCGGCGTTGGTAACCACCCGGTCCCCCTTCATGATCTTGTTCAGCGCCTCCTGACGGCGCGCGGCCTGCTTCTTGTTGGAGCGGCTCATAAACAGCATAAAGACCACAAAGATAAGCAGCAGCGGAATCATCGGCCCGCCGAATAAACTTGATGCGCCGGCGGCCGGAGCGGCTCCATCCCCCTGAGGAGCGGCAGCCTGGGTGTTCTGGGTTGCGGGTGCGGCGGCGGCCTGTGCGAAAACAGCGTAATTCATAGCGTTTGTCCTTTTTATTTTATATTGATATCAGAATCACATCACGTCAATTACTCAATATACACCTTTTTCCACACTTTGGCAAATCAACTGCAAAGATTTACACCACAGAAAAGCATCGGCCCATCACGTGAACGACCGCGTTCCATGCGCAACCAAAGATTTTGACGCATCCATAATAGCCGGTTTTAAGAAAAGTTGAAAAAACAAGCAAAAAACCTCGCGGGGCTGGTCTTCCTGCGAGGTTCGCAAAGGCAATGGATTGGTGATTATTTTTGAGTTAAAGACAACATGCCGTTGGCAAACTCCAGAGCATAGCCGTCTTTGGTTTCGCCGTAATTGAACGAACAGAGCAACGCGTCATTCTTGAACAGTTCGACTTTCAGACCGTCGAGTGTGGAGATGTCGTCCACCGTCATCAGGTCGAATCCGGAGGTGCTGTCGCGGGTTTCAATCTTCAGCAGCCTGTCGCCGTCGGCGAAGGAGAAGCCGTCGGCAAACGAGCCGTGTTCAATCGTCATGGTGTTGAACTCGTAGTTTCCGGAATAGACCACACCGCTTGAACCGGAAAACACAACGGCGTCAAAATTTTTCAGATTGGCCGAAAATTCGCCGGAGAAAGCTTTGAATTCAAGTGTGCGTGCCCCCGCGACCGTGCCGGCGATCATGCCGTCGCCGGAAACCGTGCCGACGGTCAGTTTTTCACCGAGACCGGTGAAGGTGACCGTTGAACCGCCCTTGACCAGCGTGCTGCCGCCCCTGGAATAATAGGACGGATTCGCGCCGCCGCCGTAGATGTTGCCCATGACCGTGACGTTGGCGGCGGTGGTGTCGATGGTGACGGCCGTGGTGCCGGAAACGACCGAAGTTCCGCCGTTGTAGGCGTAGCCGCCGCCGAACAGGTCGCCGGCCACTGTGGAGTTGCGGACTGTGATATTGACGGATGCCGCCGTCGCCGTTGAGCCGGCGTTCTGCGCCTGTGCGCCGCCGACCACCCGGACAACATTTGCGCCGTCAATCGTGATATTCACGGCTCCGGCGGTCAGCGTCTGGGCGTTGTCGGCAACGCCGCCGCCGACGATCCAGGCGGAGTTGCCTTTTCCGGCGGCGATGAGCTTCTGATTGTCGGAATGGACGATCGCGCCGACGCTTATTGCGATGTCATGCACCGCGACGGTTTTTGCGTAAGCGCGCGAGCCGCCGTAGACCACGCCGGAGTAGCCGCCGCCGGTCAACGCCAGATCGATGTTTCCGCCGACATTGACGTTGTTGCCGCCGCCGTAAACATTGCACGGCGAAGCCGCCGCCAGCAGATTGACGGTTCCTTTTACGTTGCCCGCAACGTCTTCCGCCGCCCCCGCGATAATGCTTTTGACCCGGCAGTTGAAAAGCTGCAGAACCGAATCGTTGTTTTCAACCGTACCGAAAGCGTCGGTATATTTACCGGTAATCGATAGAACCACGTTGCCGCGCTCCAGAGCATAACTATACGTTTCGTCTCCAACAATACACTGCCGATCAGGATACATGTAATATGTGCTGTAGCCCGACTCGCTAATTATTCCGATGCCCATCATTTTCACGGAAGGCGCATTGCCGGCCAACGTGTAAATGCCGGAGTGCCTGTCACCCGAATGCATTTTAGCCGTCAGAACCGCCTGTCCGACAAGCCACGACAGATCGGGAAAGACCGGTGCGGCGGATTGCTCCGGCAGGTCGAAAGATATTTCCACGTTGCCGCCCACCTTGCCGTCGGCGGTGAGCTTCCCGCCATGTGCATAATATAACATCTGATCAAGAACCGCTCCATCGGACAGCCGCAACTCGCCTCCCGCCATTACATGGACGTCGGCAATCATCGCTCCCGATTCCGCCAGCAACAGGCCGTCTTCATAAATATTGTCGTTCGTGGAATATCCTCCGGCGGAAACCGTCAGCACTCCGCCGCCGTAAACTTCGGACGATGACGACAGCCCGCCGGAAAATATGACCGAACTGCCACCGCTGTTTATATCCGTGAGTGACGCCACTCCGCCGGAGTGGATATACTGGACTGCGTTTCCGACAAGTACTTCCAATTCAACGCTCCCACCGGAATAGACGTGTTCCGTTCCGCCGGAACAAATACCGTTCCCGTTCGCCGTTCCTCCTGAAAGGACTTTTATGACACCCGCATTACGGTTATAACTCGCATGCCCACTGGAAACCACCAGCTCGGCGCCGCTCGCAATCTGATTATCATGTGCTTTGCCGCCGACCAAAGTCAACAGACTGCCGGAACGCAGATTTGCATACACAACAGATCCGCCATCTTCGCTCCGAATAATGGCGCCGCTGCTCGCCCAGGCGCCGATCACTTCGCCACCGCTCTGCGCAATGGCGATTCCGCCGGCTTTTATCTGTGTATTAGATAAAGTGCCTTCTTCGCGCGTCGCGGCAACACCACCGTCGGAAACCGTGTCGGCCGTAGAGCTGGCGCCGATGACGTTCAGAAGCCCGCCGCTGACGATCGTCGAGCTCTCGCCCCTGCCATGCAGCATGACCACCGCCCCCGCCAGGATATCGGTGTTATAAATGTTTCCGCCGCCTTCGACCATGAGCAAGCCGCCGGAAAAAACCTGGGTTTTACCGGCGGTACAGCTGGAGTTGATCACGGCCAATCCTCCGGAAAGAATCTTGACGTTGCTTAAGCTGGCGTAATCGGTGGCGGTCAACTTGGCAACGCCGACAGTAACATCGCTCATCGTCAATCCATAGCCGTTGTATAGGCCATAGCCGACGCATAGTTCGCCGGCGTCGATCCGCCATTTTCCGGTAAACCCCGACAGGCTTGACCGGTAGCGCATCACCCCGTCACCAGTCTTGACAATTGTTCCTTCCCCGGCGATCGTGTCTTCTTCTGACCGGGTGTCGTCTACCAGCCATATATCGCCAATTTCAAGCACCCCGCCCGCGCCGATATCGAAAGCGGCTTCGGAGGCCTGGCTCAAATACATGAACCCCCCATTGTCGGAATAGTTATTGACATTGGATATGGTTTTCCCCGGAGAAACCGTATATCTGCATGTGGCGCCGGCAGCCAGAAATATCGCGCCGCCGTATGATTTATCGGTTGAGTTAGCAGTGGCCGCAATATAATTTCCAGAAAAAGATGTATCGGCAATATCGGCTGCTCTGGATATGTAGATCGCCCCGCCATAAGAAGTGCCACCGGTTGAAATATAGTTGCCGGTAAAATTACAGTTCGTTATGGAAAGCTTGCCGCCGTTGTTGAAAACCGCTCCGCCGGCAATGAGTCCGCCGGCAACAGACGGTTGTTTGACGCTGATATAATTGCCGTTGAAGTCAACCGCGGTCAGATTCATACCGTCGCCGTAGACCGCGCCGCCGCATACAGTTACGATATAACTGTCATAATCCGCCGCAAATGTCAAATTGTTTCCGGTAAACACGGTTTCGGATATGGTTTGGGGCTTGAACACCGCACCGCCGTAAGCGATCACGGTGCCATTGGAACCAGAACTCTGCGCGTCAGCCTTGAATGCGCTTATTTCAATGGCGTTTCCGGTAAAAATCGATGCTGATATCTGTGCATATAAATCCGGCGCGTTCGGATAGAAAAATACGGCTCCGCCGCATGCCCGGATGGATCTTCCAGCCGTAGCACAACCGACATTCAGCCGGATCCGGTTTCGCTCGAAGTCAACACCGGAGACTGCGGACGGACAGTAAACCGCGCCGCCCTCAAAATTATATTCAGCGCTATAAGCGGATGACACCGCGCCGCCTTTGTCTATCGTACCTTCGATGATATTGTCCCAAAAACCGCCGCTCTCAAGTCTTGCCGTTGAACTGTTGTTCGCGCGGTGAAAGGCAAGTGCTCCGCCCGCACATTGTGTAACTTTATTGACAGTACAGGTGCTGACGCCGGGAGAAAAGACGATCCGGTTGTTCAGGAAACTGTTGCCAAGAAAGACAACGTCCGCATAGTCGACGCCTGAACAGTAAATGGCTCCACCGCCAAAATACTCCCGCGATGTATACCATGACGGACCGTTATATACAACATTTGCGGAAACGCAGTTGCTGTTAAATGCCGTGTTTGTGATCCGAACGGAGTTGTGTGCGGTTTCGCCGCCGCCACAAATAACGATTGCGCCGCCATATGTGTGGACGGTGGCGCCGGATGACATCTCGTCGGCGCTGACGCAGTTTCCGAAAAACGAACATCCGTCAACTTTTGAGGCGTCCAACTGTTCTTGAGCGCCGTCGGTTCTTGCAATGCAGAGAGCGCCACCGGCTGCGTTATGCCCACCAAGCAGATTGTTCCCGGAAAAGACCGTCCCGAACATTTGAAGACGCCCGTCTTCCACGTTCAGCGCTCCGCCATCCGCCTCGCGGGCAAACGACGAGTTGTTCAGCAGGATTCCACCGGAAATTGTGGTATCGCAGTTCTTCAATGCCGCGATTGAGCCGTCGCTTGCAGTGTTGTCGCAGAAAGTGACGTTGACCAGTCCGATAGTGCTTCCGCTTCCGTAAAGCACTCCGGAGCCGATAGACATGCCTGAGAAAACATCTCCTGAGAAATACCCCGAGTTATTAATGATCTCAATGCGTTCAGCCATACCACACCTCGCCAGTCTGCTTTGTATTGCCGGGCTACGTAACAATTTTTCTGTAAATTTCCCGAATCATCGTCATCAACCTGCGATATAAACCTTGTCCTCCGCCAACCAAGTTTCATCCAGTTCGATCAGAAGAGCCGAGGCAATTCTGAGCAATGATTCCCGGTTTGGAAATACTCTAATACATCTGGTTCGTTTTTTCAACTCCTTGTTTTGAAATTCCACCATATTTGTTGTGCGAAGCTTGCGCCGCGCATTCAGAGATTCAGCGACCGAGAACATCGAAAAGCCTTCCGGAGGCTCGCTTTCAAGCCATTGGGCAAGCTCGGAAGATTTATCTTTGTATTTGTCAATGGTTCGCTTGAGCAGAGACTCGGCCATAGTGTCTTGCGCGATTAGTTCTTGAGTATTTCTTGAGACGTTGTATATTAAGTGTGTATTGAGCCAATTTCAAAAAGATTGGCTCATACGATATAAAAGGTTCTTGGCATGACGATGCATTCTCTTCCGGCGGAAGCGACACATTGGTCTCGCCGCTTGATGAGCAAATATGCCGGAGTTACAGTTTACCAAGTAATGACGATTTGGGCGGCCGCAAAAATCCGTCCTCATCTTCATTCTACATTCAACTTCAGCAAAGATCCTGCATTTTCCGAAAAAGTCATTGATATTGTAGGATTATACATGAACAAGCATGATGAAGCCATTGTTTTGTCCGTTGATGAGAAAACACAAATCCAAGCGCTTGATCACACACAACCACTGTTGCAGCTTTCACCGGGGCAAATTGAGCGTCACACGCATGATTATGTTCGTCATGGAACGACCAGTTTATATGCCGCATTTGATATTGCCGGCGGGCGAGCGATCGGACAATGCGCACAAAGACACCGAGCCAAAGAATTTTTATCCTTCATGAATCTGATTGACCGGAGAATGATATCACGCAAAAACAACGACAACATTCATATTATTTTGGACAACAGTTCAACACATAAAACGAAAGAAGTAACACAATGGTTGGAGGCGCGCCCTGAATACCATTTTCATTTTACGCCGGCCAGTTCCTCGTGGTTGAATGCGGTGGAAAGTTGGTTTTCTCGCGTGGAGCATTATGGCTTAGCTGGGAAAGCGTTCAAAAGCGTTACAGAGCTGTGCGAACATCTTAAGGATTTTATTGTTCAATTCAATAAGCCGCCGGCAAAACCTTTTGTCTGGACAAAAGATGCTGATTCAATTTTAGCCGCCGTTGCTCGCACAAAAGAAGCCGTCGAACAACAAAACGCTCCAGACATAATACTCAATAACTAACAGATCAAGACACTATGGAAAAAATCTTCTCCTTTACGATACCACCCACGAATGATGTATGGCTCGGTTGAAAAATGTGATTCATCCACAAATAGCACATCCGCCAATATTGAGCTCAAGGCTTTGATGGATTGCTTGAAAAATCATTTTTCATTCCGGCGGACTCATATACCGTTTTGTTTCACGATTCAGAAAATATCCTCTGGAGTCGCCAAATGCTTTAGGTCCAATAATTTTGACTTCCGGAATTTCAGTGTCAGTGATATTCATTTAGTTCCCTCGATCATCCGCGACAAATATTTACCATAACTGGTCTTCAACATATCTTTAATGCTTTCCTGGATTTCCGTTTTGCTCATCCAGCCGTTTTCATAAGCGATTTCTTCCAGACAGGCAACCTGCAATCCCTGCCGCGATTCAATGGTGCGGATAAAGTTTCCGGCGTCAAGCATGCTGTCGTGCGTGCCGGTGTCCAGCCAGGCGTAGCCGCGGCCGAGTTTTTCAACATGAAGTTTGCCGTGTTTAAGATATTCGTTGTTCACTGCGGTTATTTCAAGTTCGCCGCGAGCCGACGGCTTAATGGATTTTGCTATATTCACAACCTCGTTGTCATAAAAATACAGTCCGGTTACTGCATAATGTGATTTGGGAACCGCCGGCTTTTCCTCTATTGAAACCGCATTGTTGCCGGCATCAAATTCAACTACACCAAATCTTTCAGGCTCAACCACATAATACCCGAACACGGTTGCGCCTGATTCGCAGTTTACCGCATCCTTCAGGAGTTTTGAAAAATTGGCTCCGTAAAAAATATTGTCCCCCAGCACCAGGGCAACGCGGTCGTCGCCGATGAATTCCTCTCCGATGATAAACGCCTGCGCCAGGCCGTCCGGCGATGGTTGTACTGCGTAACTGAGATGAATGCCGTAACGGGATCCGTCACCCAGCAATCGTGCAAACCCTGCTTTGTCCTCTGGAGTTGTGATAATCAGAATATCTCTAATCCCTGCCAGCATCAGGACGCTGATCGGATAATAAATCATCGGTTTATCGTAGACCGCCAGCAGTTGTTTGGAGACGCCAAGCGTAATTGGATGCAGACGCGTTCCGGCACCGCCGGCTAAAACAATACCTTTCATATTATTCTCCCTTTCCAAGACGCTCGCCCGCATACTTGCCTTCACGGATCGGCCGCCACCACCATTCATTGTTCAGATACCATTCAACCGTTTTGCGAATCCCGGAATCAAAAGTCTCCTCCGCCTTCCAGCCGAGTTCTTTGTGCAGTTTTTCCGCGTCAATCGCATAACGCCGGTCATGCCCGGGACGGTCTGTGACGAAGGTGATCTGGTCGGCGTACAATCCCGTTTTTTTAGGACTCAGCTCGTCCAGAATTGCGCAGACGGTTTGAACGACTTCAAGATTAGTACGTTCGTTATGCCCGCCGATATTGTAGGTTTCGCCGGGAATACCCTTGCGGTTTATCAGCCATAATGCTTTGGCGTGGTCGTCCACATAAAGCCAGTCGCGGATATTGTCGCCTTTTCCGTAAATCGGCAGCGGCTTGCCGTCAAGCGCGTTCAGAATGATCAGCGGAATCAGTTTTTCCGGAAAGTGATACGGACCGTAATTATTTGAGCAGTTGCTTATCAGCACCGGCAGTCCGTAGGTATGCCCCCAGGCCCGCACCATGTGGTCGCTGGCGGCTTTACTGGCCGAGTAGGGGGACTTGGGGTCATAAGGAGTAGTCTCCGTGAAAAAGCCGTCTTTGCCCAATGAACCGTAGACTTCGTCGGTGGAGATATGTTGAAATCTGAAATCCCTGCCGCTCTTTTTCCAGTAATCGGTTGCGACGTTCAAGAGATTCGCTGTTCCCATTACGTTGGTCTGAACAAAAGCAAGAGGATTGTCGATGGAGCGGTCAACATGCGACTCGGCCGCGAGGTGCATAATGGCGTCGGGCTGAAACTCGCGGAACAGCGTGCGAACTCCGGCTTCATCGCCGATGTCAAGCAGGCAAAAGTGGTAAAGAGGAGACTTTTCAACCTCCTTTATGCTTGCGAGGTTGCCCGCGTAGGTCAGTTTGTCAAGATTGACCACTTCCGCGAGCTGGTTTCCGATCAGATAACGGATCAGAGCCGAACCGATAAATCCGGCTCCTCCTGTAATTATCACTTTTTTCATGCTGAACAGCCGCTCTTTATTAAGCCGAAAAGCTCATATTGTTCTTGTTGTCATGTGCCGGCTTCTTCTCTTTCGCCGGAATCTTTTTCGTAAAAGATAAAAGTAAATACCTTTAAGGTACTGTACTCTTAGTTTTTCCGATTGCAAGCGGTAAAGCAGATTTCATCCGGTGTTTAGGCGGTTCTTTCCGAAAACTGAACCAGTTGAATATGTGTAAAATGCCCTGTAAATTATTAACCGAAATGGGGCGTCAAGTCATAGGCAATGAATTCATTGAGCTGAAAAACTACGGCATATGTCAGTCTGCCGCAACTAAGGTTTGGCGTTCAACAGGAATCGGATGTGGATGTGCTATTTGTGGATGAATCACATTTTTCAACCGAGTCATACATCATTCGTGGGTGGTATCGTAAAGGAGAAGATTTTTTCCCTCGAGACAAGCCGCAACAGAAAATCAATGTGTTTGCGGGCGTCCCAAAGCAATGAAAGGAGGATGCAGCGAAATCGTTTCTCGTATCCGCAAAATCAGTAACGCATGGACTTTGGGGCGGCTGGCTACAAGTCAAAAGATCGGCATCGGTATATGGCAAGATTTATTGTTCAATTATTTATGACGATATGCTTAATAGCGATTTTTGAGCATAAAAATGGCGGAGAGAGTGCAAATTTCGATTGCGGAGTCTGATAGGATAGCCGTTGTAATACAATAACTTATATGCTTAACAAAATGCAGGCTTCGTGATAATTCTGAATGCGCTGAAAAAGGGAGCCGTTTTCGGGCGGCGGGGTGGGATTACGGCGTCAAAATTAGCATGGACGGTCGGGGGCGCTGTCTGGATAATGCTAAAATGGAACGCTTCTGGTGGGCGTTGAAGTATGAAGACATCAAAATCAAGGAGTATGTCAGTCTGCCACAATTGCGCTTCGGCGTTCAGCACTATGTCAACTTTTACAATACGAAGAGAATTCACTCGGCACTACGGTATCAAACGCCGGATGAAGTCTATTTCGGCACTTGTAATCTGCAAACAAAAGGTTATGGTAGATCAAAGGTTTTTACACCGATCTTTCAATGAAAAGTTGTCCAGCCTAGGGGGTAGGCGCATCATGAGGTGGAATTCACTTCAACTTTTATTGAAAATATCGTGGTATCAGCGTATCGTAGTGTGCTGATTAACCCTGTTCTGTATCCCTATTGAGCTGGTGTCAACCATACAGCAGAGTGCGTCAAGTTCAGGGGCGCGCGGCAAATCTCCCGGCGTCATTGCTCCGGTTAAATAAAGCTTTGACCCGGCTTAGCATCGTGTATAGCTGCAGCATAAGAGCGTATTGAGCGGCGTAAAGGCCTATCAAAAATGAAATCCTCATTTTTTGACCGCTTCTATGTAATGCCACCCTTGACAACGGGGGCATTACAATTTCACGATACCGTTACAGCTGGTTGGATAGAACAACCTGATTTGCTTATGGCCGGTTAATTCGCCGCCTCGACCAATTTCAGCAAATATTTTCCGTAATTGTTTTTTTGCAGGTCTTTTATGCTTTCCTTTACCGCCTCCGCACTCATCCAGCGGTTGTGGAACGCGATTTCCTGCAGACAGGCGATTTGAAGTCCCTGACGGGTTTCGATGGTTCGGATAAAGTTCGCGGCATCCAGCATACTGTCATGCGTGCCGGTATCCAGCCAGGCATAGCCGCGGCCAAGCGTTTCAACATGAAGCTCGCCGAGTTGAAGATACTCGTTGTTGACCGCCGTTATCTCCAGTTCACCTCGACTCGACGGCTTTATCTTCGCGGCGATATCCACCACTTTATTGTCATAAAAATAGAGACCGGTAACGGCATAATTTGACTTCGGGTGTACCGGTTTCTCCTCTATTGACACCGCTTCGTGACGATCATTGAATTCAACCACGCCAAACTGTTCCGGATTTGCCACATAGTACCCAAAAACCGTGGCTCCGCTATTGCGAAGCGCGGCCTCTCGGACAATGTTCTGCAAATTCGCTCCGTAGAAAATATTGTCGCCGAGCACCAGCGCCACCGCATCGTCTCCGATAAAATCTCTGCCGATGATGAACGCCTGCGCCAGACCGTCCGGCGACGGCTGAACCGCATAACTGAGGTTGATCCCGAAACTCGATCCGTCGCCCAGCGCCCGGACAAAACCCGCCTGATCCTCCGGCGTAGTTATAATCAGAATGTCGCGAATATTAGCCAGCATCAACACCGACAACGGATAATAAATCATCGGTTTGTCGTATATCGCCAAAAGCTGTTTTGAAACGCCGAATGTGATCGGATGCAGTCGGCTTCCCGCGCCGCCGGCCAGAACAATACCCTTCATCTCAGTTGCCATTCCCCTTTTACCGCATTATTTGTGCATAGCCCTCTTCAGCTGGAAAAGACAAGTGTAAATGCCTTTTCTTTACTGTACCCTTTGTTTCTCCGATTGCAAGCCGTAAAATAGATTTCATTTTTCTTGTTGCGGTTCAATGCCCAAATACGGCCTCACGAAATTAAGCACGGCATATATTAAAAATGGCGCAATATATTACCGGGTCCCAATTTTTATCGCAAAAATATACGGACGGCACCGTCTACTGTAATGGAATAATGCATAGTCCCTTGGTTGGACAGTTTTTTATTGAAAGATCGGTACAAAGACCTTTCTGTTACCTTAACTCGTTGTTTGCAGATTGCGCGTTCCGAAATAGACTTCATACGATGTTTTGTATCGCAACATCGAGTGAATCCGTTTGGTGTTGTAGGTCCGATGTGATTTTGCATGCGAGAAGATAGCTCATCCTGCACCCGATTTTTTATGTCCAAGGTGAAAGCATGCCTTTTTCATATACTTTAAATTGATGTCCATCGAAGTGGCAATGGAGTCACCTGACAAACAATATCGCAACACAACGGGGCAAGGCGATAAAAAGATTTTATTCTACCAACTTTGGGAAACGGTGACTATCTACGTGCTTTATCCGTGTCTTTTACCAATTTTATATACTCCAGCAACTCCCGCTTCGGGCGCATTAAGCCACGACACAGGCCGCCGAACTTCAAAGCAATGTCAACAATAAGCATCCATGTCAGTCGCAGGTACGCTCCGGAGGCCGGAAGGCTGTATTTCGCTCGAATTACGGATGGCGTGATGCCTCGCAAATGCGCCCACCACCATGAAGGACTGAAAAAGTTGGATTCACTGCATACCCAGTCGGCATGTTTGTGAGTCATAAGCTGACTGCTTTTTTCAAATATCAGACGATATAATTTTGTGGTCGCTGGGTTCGCCGAACATTCGGTCAAAAGTTCCGCCGGAAAAAATTCCGGAAAAGCCCCCATTATGTCCCCCGGATACGGCAGTTGCCAACGCTCGCACATCGCTTTCAGCCCAAGCCAGTCGACTTTTTCTTTTTTTAGCAGAAATCCAATATCCAGCAGTAGTTTACCCCAAAAAACATGAGTGTAATTGTCTCCGGACGCATGACGGCACAGCATCAGCAGATTTAACTCTGGAGACAGCACATGGCGACATCTGGAATCTTCAGCCGGATAAATATGGCGCCACAATTCTCCGGCGTCAGTCGCATTGAATCGCGGCAGCGTAAAGTGCGGCTCCACTCCGAAAGCGTCCTGCCGCAGTCTGGCGCTGTGATGGGCGCCGGGGCGCACGATGTAGCGGGCGCGCCATTCAAGTTTATCAAGCAGGGTTACTGCGCGTTCAAAGTCGTCTGGATGAATGAACAGATCCCAGTCAACATGCGGACGCAGTTCCGGTGTCGGATATATCCGAAATGCCAGATCGGCGCCCTTGAACGGCGCAAAGCGTATTCCGGCGTCTTCAAGCTGGCGATACAAGGTTTGCAGCCGATGTTCTTCAATCAAAGACATGGCCGAGGCGTTGACGTATTCCGCCGCAAAGCGTTCATGCCATACCGCCGGTAGCCGGTCTTTACCGGTGAACAACAGGAACGCCCCCATGTTATGGTTGGACGCCGTTCGGCAAAAGGCCTCCAGCTGATCGGCGTCCGGCCAACGTCGCATATGGGCAGAATCCGGGTTGAACAAAAATCCCAGCAATCCGGCGGTTGTTGCCACAAAGGAATTGTCGTTCAATGATTCTGGTGCTTGATTCGTAATTTTACCGTCATATGCGTGCGTCATCGACTGCCCTTTCAAGTATTAATTTAGCAGACATTTGATAAATATTCAAGGTGAGGTTAGCACGACTTTATAGAACATTTCAGAGAGAATGTCCCATAAAGTCGTTTTTTTATTTTCCGCTGATTATCAAGACCTTTCCTGTACTTTATTCCGGATTGCCCAAGTCAAAAGAAGAGTCCGCCGGTGTCACGACTGTTTGAGCATCAATATCCGATGCCTCGGCTGGATGTTCGGCAAAGAAAAGTTTCTCAAAACTTTCGGGAGACTGATTCTCCAATTTCCGATGCGGACGCATCGTATTGAAAAAATCGATGTAGTCGGCAATTGTTACCTTTAGTTCGTCCTCACTGTGATAATAGTTGTGGGAGCGTTCTTCCTGCTTCATCATACTGAAAAATGATTCCGCAACCGCATTGTCATACGGCGTTCCCGGATTGGAGAGGACTGTTTTACTCCAAGATCACGGAGATATTTCCGAAACTCATAGGTGGAATATTGTGTTCCTTGATCACTGTGAAACAATAATCCTTGCGGTTCTCCTCTTTTCAGCATAAGCAATTTTGAATGTCGTCAAAACCAGGGTGGTGTCATTGTTAGCTGAAATTGTGTGAGCAATGGCTCTCCGTGAAAACAAGTCAATGATAACGCATATTGCGCAGAAGGCGTCGTTGACACGCGCATAGGTCACATCGCTGCCCCAAAGACGAATCATCAACGGTTAGTTATATCAGGGCAACGCCTTTTTGAGGCGGGTTCAGCGGTGAACCCGGAGAAACGGCTTGAACTCGGAATTAAACGAAAAAGCGTAAAGTCAGTCGTTCGCACACTCCTTTTTTATGGCTTTTTATATGCGGAAATCGGGCAAGAGAATCGGTTAAAAAATTCGTTCCACGCGACCCCATTTTACCGATTCATCGCCGTTTACACCTCTGAACGGCTTTTTTGTTTTCGGGGACAAAATCACCCTCAAAACGCCTTATTTATGACTGCCGGAGAAAATGAACGGAGCGGTTACGCCCGACACTTCCGCCGCTAATCCGCCCAAATTCTCCGTTCCGAAGAGGTCGGAGACCTCCACGCTCCAAGTCGGCATTGCGAATAATCACGCGTTAGGTCGCGGTTATTTTGCAATTTCGACAACATCTACGAGGTCTTTGCGATAAACAATCTCCGCTTTTTTGAGCTTGAAAACGGAAAAATGGGCGGCATACACCGTATAGAAATTCAGACTTCCGCACCCCTGTTTTCGGCACTTTTTACGGGTTATGCCTGTGTCAACATTTCTGTCAACCGGCGATAGACGGTCGCGGCATCCTTGGCATCTTCGACGGCATGATGCGTCACCTCACCGGCGACATTCAGGGCGTCTTTCAAAACCCGCAGGGATACGCTTGGAAAATTGTCCTCGCCGCTCTCCCGGCGAACAATGTCGTTGACCGCGAGTGCCAGCCGCATGCTGTCCCGTCCGTGATGAGAAAAGACCTTGGACTCCATCGGAAACGTCCGTCGGATGAACTTCATATCGAATTCGAGATTGTGGGCGACGGGAATGATTTTTTCGATACTGCAATCGACAAGCCATTGCCGGAAATCGGCGGCGGTTTCTTCCCGGCTTATCCCTTCCTGCGGATTCAGCCCGTTGACCTGCAACGCCTGTAATTCCGCCGTCTCCGGATGCTCGGCACGGATACGCGCCGAGAAATCCGGCATCCCCACGTCAATAGTGAAATCTGAATTCAGCGGCACGATTGCAATATCAAGGATTTCATGCCGTCCGACATCCAGTCCTGTTGTTTCTATGTCTACGTATTATCAGTCCCGAGGGATGGTATTATTTTGAACCGCTGACGACGACTTATACTTATGACGCAAAAAATCATGTGCTCCAGGAGGTTGTCACGCCGGACGAAGCCGGCGGAATCGCCATGCAGAATGAATCGTTTCCGAATTACGCGGCCGGAACCGCGGCATCGGCGTTGGGCATTTCACTGCGTTTTCTGCCGGATCGCAGTGCACCGTCTTCCACGCGGAAGATGCGGCGGGCTCCGATGCTGCGCTCCGCGGGACAGTCATCCGGGCCGAGCTTTACCATTGCACGCGCCTATGATCTTGCCGGCCGCCTTGTCTCCCTTACCGATCGGTCCGGTCTTACAACCGCATATCAATACTCAACACCGTCGGGCCAGGGTGAGACTGTCGCGTTGACCCTGCCGGGCGGACGCACTTCAATCCGCGCAAGTTATCGCGATCGCCGTCCGCTGTCGATCACGGGAAGCGCGGCCCCCGCGCAGTATTTCACCTATTCGGTCGAAGACGGTAAACTTACAAGCCGCACCGATATCGCGGCGGCGACGAGTCCCCGCTGGAATTCCAACACGATCAATCAACTTTATCAGTTGGTTTACGAGAAAAATTCCGGATTCAACGGCGGAGTGGTTGAAAAGACTTTCACTTACGCGACCAACGGCAGATTGAGTTCAACCGCCGTTACCGGCGGTCCGACCTCGACCTACACCTACGATCTTTTGGGCAACCTGCTCAAGACCGTGCTTTCCGGGAGCGGGGCGTCCTCAAGAACCATGTTGTATGACGTGTTTTTTGAAAAGACCGGCGACAACTGGTTTGCGGTGAAAACGGAAAAGATTCAAACCGACGCATCGCCGTCTTCGGCCGTTACGCTGAAAACTGAAAAACAGCAGTTGACCGGACTTGGCAGCTTCGCTTCGCTTGGCGAGGAAACTGACCGGCACGGAAATACAATCAGAACCGAGGTTACCGTCAATCCCGCCGCGAGCGAAGTGCTTACCGAGGTCGTCTATCCCCATACAACAAACCGCGCGAAACAGCTGACGGTCGGCGGTTATCTTTGCGAGGATCTTTCTCCGTCGCAGGTGGGGACCTACATTTATTACAATTCGATGTCGCAGCCGGAGTATGTTTTTGAGGGCAATGACAGCAAAACCATGACCTACTATGATTCCGGCAGCGGCCGGATCGGCAAGGTGTCTTCCGTCAGCGACACTTTCGGCAATGAGACAACTTATGATTATGATCCGGCCACCGGCGAACTGATATATATCGTATACCCGGAAGCCCCCGAAGACCCCGAAGACCCCGAAGCCAGGATTGCCAGAATTGCCAGAATGTCCTACAACAGCTTCGGCCAGAAATCAAGAATATGGGGCAACTCCGTCTATCCGTCGGAGATGACCTATAATGAATACGGCCTGTTGACCGGCCTGAAAACCTACCGTGTCAACGGGGCGTGGGCCGGTGACTGGAACAGTGCGGCATGGCCGGCGCCACCCGCCTCGATAGCCGAGAACACCACGTGGGAATACGATGCCGCCAGCGGCTTGCTTACTGCAAAAACCGACGCCGCCGGAAACACCACCGCGTACACCTATACCGTAAACGGCAATCCGGCAACCCGAACATGGGTGCGAAAAATCAACAACCGGTCACTGACAACCACCTATCAATACAATATATTCAACGAACTGACATCGGTGCGTTATCCGTCCGGAACCGGCATCCCGGCCACCGCGAATATCGCGCTCTCCTATTCAAGAACCGGCCAGCCGCTGACCGTGACCGACGCCGCCGGCAAGCACACATTCACCTACAACTCGACCTTGGATGTCACCAGGGAGGCGGTGACCGGCTCACTCTACACGCCGGTCCTCAATTACACGCAAACCACAGCCGGGTTCAAGGGGCTTCCGCTGAACCTGAAACTCGGAACCGACGACATTTACACCTACACTTACGCCGACCGGACAAACGGAGTCACGCTGCCGGTCGCCGCGGGCGGAACAACGACTTCCGTCAACGTTCCATATTCATGGACGGACGAAAGGTGTCCGGCTGGGCTGAAACGCTTTTAACTGGCTTCAGCTTGGCGCATGGCACCTTAATGTTTGATGTTGATTTGGATATGCTTAGCTCTGTGCTTCTGCCTCCGCCGGAAAAACTTGCCGGACACGGGATCACCTCAATCCGCCAACGGGTCGCCAACTTGAAAAAATATTTTCCCGGATGGGGCATGCCGGAATTCATATCGGCTATAAGAACACAACTACACATCCGACCATAACTTAAACAATGCGACAGCCTGGCTCTATCAGTATATTACTGGTGAAAAATAGAACAAAGCCCTACATATAAATCGCAGAATCGGCAGAGGTTATCACGCCCACAACCGCACCAACTGCCAACTTTCAAAAAAACGAGTATCAAGAATTCCGCAGTTAATGACCCCCCTGTTATGTTGCACCGAATGGGAACGCAGTAATAAGAAAATCAAATAGCATAAAATAAATATTACTAATATCCACGTTATTCCCAACACCGCCACCAAAAGATTTGGCATCCCGAACCCTATTGAGAGAACGGCACAAGAAACAAGCAACACTATTTGGCTTACTGCAATGGCAATAATCTTTAATTGCAAAGATCTATTACAAAGAGAAATTGCCATTGATATTATAGTTGAATAGATTGATTTAAGTTCGATTGAAAATTGAAAATTAGTAACTCCCGTGATGACGGGAATGGAGGTTCACGCACAGAAAATTGATTTTTTACGGCTTTTTGGGAAAAAAGTCGTACTGAATGTGTCAAGATGGGCTTGGCGCATGAGAAAACGAGTTATTTACAGAAAAAAGCCAATCTTTTTGAAATTGGCTCAATGAACATGAAATCGGGTGCACATGACGTGACGCAAAGAATCAAAAAGGTCGGAAGCTTACTGCTTGGGAAAATCTCCTGACACGTTTGGGAGTCCCGCCCGCTTTTGCCAAGTTTGCCATTTCCGGGGCGTCATCTCCCACTCACAGTAAATGGCGATTCCATTGATTGCACGCTCTGGTTTTGCCTCCCCAATCCCGGAGAAAGCACCGCACGCTTTGCCTTGAAAACACACAAAATCAAATCGTTTCCATTTTTGAAAAACGGTTCGGACAGCCGATTGAAATTCAAAACATCGAACGATTTTCAACCTTGCAAAGCGTTCTGAAAAATGAGCGATGAAATGGAAAAGGCTGTCGCTGCTTTGCAAGCTGCTGTCGATGAGGAAATGGAACGTAAAGCAAAACTCCTCGGCTACAAGGCCGTTGTCGGAGATAAAAACGGAAGACCGAACGTGGTTTCCGCAAAATATCTTGTCCGCAAACAAAGAGCTTCCCTTGCCACCGCCAAGGTCGCCGATTAAGGGATGCTGAACCGGAAATGATATGCTACATATCTTAGATGTTTTTTGCGCTTATCTCGAAAAACTTTTAAGAAATTGTTCTTCAATCAGCAAAAGTGATATAGGACAGTTTTAGCCGCGTTTTTTGAACTCGTCATAGGTAACGGTGCCGATTGTCAGTTCTGCCGGAAGCGGCGCTTCCTCGTCCAAATCAATACAACGCAATATTCCGGGTTCGATTTCTCTGTAGCGATAACCGGATTCCGGACAAGTCATAATTCCGTCCTTATCCGGATGTTGCAGGCAATGTCCATGCCGACTGACCCAGCCGGTGAAGCGCCCCGGAACTCCGACAATCATCGCGTAATCCGGAACGTCTTTTACCGCCACCGCACCTGCGGCGATGAACGCATAGCGCCCGATGGTGATGCCGCAAACGATGGTGGCGTTTGCTCCGATGCTCGCGCCGCGCCGAATTAATGTTTTTTCATAAAGTGAATGGCGCTTGATTTGACTCCGGGGGTTGGTGACATTGGTCAGTACACAACTTGGCCCCAGGAATACGTCATCTTCAATCACCGTTCCGGTATATACCGCGACATTATTCTGAATTTTTACATTACTGCCGATAACAACATCGTTTGCAATATTGACATTTTGACCGAGAATGCAATTTTTTCCGATTTTTGCTCCGCTTTGAACATGACAAAAATGCCAGATTTTAGTGCCTTCTCCGATGGCGCACGGTTCATCAACGTAGGCCGATTCATGCTTAAAAAAATCACCCATTTTCTCTCCAGGGTTTTATAGCTGTAACGTGACAGCTCGTTCAATATGGCGAACCGCGGCATTCAAATAATGGTCGTCGGCCGCGCAACAGGTGTTACCATGGCGTGTTGCCGCAGTTCCGCCGCCATTAATAAGAGAGCTGCTCCATAAGGTGGATGCCGGAAAGTATGTCCTCTTTTGTCGGGAACTTTTCCCAGTTTTCCTCAACTATATACTTGTAAAGTACGTTGTGACCTTTACCATACTGGTGGTCAAGCATGAAGTCCATATCAGGCTTTTCGATGCCCTGCACATTCCAGAAGTCGATTTTGTTAAGGTTGGTGCCGGAAAGTCGGATTGTGCCTTTTTCGGCGATCAGTGTAAATTCGGTGAGGAAGTTGGTTTCATAGACGCTGACCGTGGCGTTCAATGTACCGATTGCTCCGCTTTTTGCCTGAATTACAGCGGAGACGCTATCATATACTTCAAATCCACGCTGATTAGTGCCGATGCCTTTGTGTGCCTGCAACTCGCCGAAGAAGAAATGGATCATGTCGACATAATGACTGGCCTGCGTGTAAAGGACGCCGCCGTCAAGCTCTTGCGTCCCGTGCCAATCAATGGCAAAATAAGCATCATTGCGATTCCACAACACGTTGCAGACGAACTGATAAATCTTACCAAGTTTGCCGGAGTCAATCAAATCCTTCAGCTTCATGACAATGGGGTTGTAACGGTTCTGAAATACCGGAATCAGGCGCTTGCCGGCTTTCTCCACCCGCCGAAATACTTCATATGCTTCGCGCAAGGTGAGTGACAACGGTTTTTCGCAAATAATGGTCGGGGCATCAACCAACTCGGCGATGTTGCACACATGGCGCGGATGCAGCCCGGACGGGGTCAGTACGCTGACAACGTCCAACCCTTTGCCGTTCAGTTCACGGTAGTCTGTGACATACGGAACATTCAACTTTTCCGCGGTTGCTTTTGCTTTTTCCTCATTTTTATCACACACGATTGCAATCTCAATCCCTTCATTGGCGGCAATCGCCTCAATGTGACGAAGTGAAATTCGTCCACATCCGACCAGACCTACTTTTTTCATTATAACTCCTTATTTTAACAATGCATCGCAAACGAAATCAATATTATCGGCCGTCATATATGGGTGCATCGGTAAACTGAGCACACGTTCACATGCCGTCGCCGTGTTCGGCAGATCAAGCGACTTGTAGTCGAGCGCGGCAAACGCCTGTTGTTGATGCAGCCCGCGCGGGTAATAGATCATTGACGGAATCCCCTGCTCTTTCAGGGACGCCTGAAGCTTGCTCCGTATCGCGGACGATTCGCAGAGAATGGTGTACTGCGCCCAGCTCGACAGGCAGCCTTCAGGAACCGTCGGGATGCGATAACGATTCTTGAGACGGCTGCTGTAATGCGCGGCAACCCGATTGACCTCGGCCACCTCATATTGAGCAAACGCCCGGAGCTTGGGTAAAAGTATCGCAGCCTGAATCGTGTCAAGTCTTGAATTGCGGCCGATCCGAATGTTTTCATACTTCTCATGTCCTTTTCCGTGAACGCAAATAGAGGTAATCAGCGCGGCCCATTCATCATTGTCGGTAAAGATCGCACCGCCGTCGCCATAGCACCCCAACGGTTTTGCGGGAAAAAACGATGTGGTGGAGATGTCTCCGAACGAACAGGCCATTTTTTCGCGAATTTTGCCGCCAAACCCCTGGGCGCCGTCTTCCAGAACGTTTAATCCATATTGGGTGGCGATAGGCAGTATCTTGTCAAAGTCGGCCGGAAGTCCGAAAATATCCACCGGAATTACAACTTTAGGCGTCCAGATTCCATCGTGGGTCACTCGCTCAATCGCGTTTTTCAGAGAGTCCGGATCCATGTTGAACGTGGTCAGATCAATATCGACAAACACCGGGTGAGCATCAAGTAGACTTACGACCTCGGCGGTTGACATAAACGTAAAGGACGGAACAAAGACCGCGTCACCTTTTTTTACATTCATTGCCCGTAAAGCGATTTCAAGCGCGTCGGTGCCATTTGCGCAGCTGATACAATGGGTTCGCTTTGTATATGCGGCTAAATTTTTTTCCAACTCGGCAACTTGGGGGCCGGAAATATAATGGGATGAATTGATTACATCAGCAATGCCGGCATCTATATCATTTCTTAATTTCTGATATTGTGTTTTCAAATCTCTGAATTCCATTTTGTCCTCTTATGGTGATGATTTTTATTAGCGTGAAAAATCTTGTTATCTATTTTACGATATGAGATGGATCGCTTTCAAAACATTTTGCGGGGCATCCCACCGCCGTGTGGTTCGCCGGAACATCGGAAAGAACAATGGCGCCGGCGCCGATTCTCGCATTGTCTCCAATTGTCACATTTCCGAGAATAACCGCATGACACCCGATGAAAACATTTTTCCCGATGATCGGAACGCCTAATTGACTGCGACCGCCAATAACCACATGCGATTCGATTTTTGTATTGGCCATAATGCGAGCCCGGTTGTGAACAATAACCCCAAGTCCGTTATGATCGAATATTACACTTTCATGAATGTCCGCGGTGGCGGGTATATCGCAAGAGTTGATTAAGCGATTGAGACGCGAAATCCCCCCTCCGAATATTTTATATTTTTTTGACAAAAGCCTGAATCCGTGAAAGAAACACCGTGTTTCTCTCATTATTGTTATTATGCTATAAATTTATAGCAACTTTATTTGATTTTCAAGTCTTTTGATAACAAAATCGATGATAAGTTCACTTTTTCAT
>JAQUTL010000021.1 GCA_028709805.1 Victivallaceae bacterium | reverse complement strand
ACTGTGTCTGAACGGATTCGACGGAGTAAAGGTGACGGAAGCGTCACCGTCCGGACGGAACATGACCTGCCGCAAAGCCGAGGCCATGCTGCTGGTGGACACGGAATATATCTCATGGGTGGATTGCGACGGATTCTTTATCGGGAACTGCTCGGAACTGCTTGTCGTAGCCAGTCCGGACGAAATACATCTACGGCTCCGGTCAAAGGAAGACAACGCGAAAACCTTTGAAGAAACCGCCCAATACGCCCCGGACGATGTGCGGGGAGACATTCCTCGCGCAGTGCTCAATATCTGGAGGCAAGACGTCGGAGAACGCGAGGAGCCAAGGCTGAAGACCTGCGCGTCGGCCTGTTTTTTCTCGTTGAACCGCAAACACCGCGATTTTCTCAAGCGCTTTGACGCAGCGGCAAAAAAGCTTCTGCCGGAAATAGACCTGGGAGTGGCGCATAAACTCCGCGAGGGATATTATCAGCTTGATGAATCGATATTGAACAGTCTGCTTTGTTTTATGGACAATCCGCCGGTTCCGACTACGTCGTTTTTACTGGACAAACAGCCGAATCGGTGTTACATTCATGTTATCGGAATGCCGAAACCATGGCAGTGGTGGAATGCTTATTCAATACAGTATTACCCGGAGATCATGCGGATCGTCGACTATGCCGTCAGGAATGGCCGCGCGACTCTGCCACTGCCGCTTTCGCTTCGTAAAAACTTGGAGTTTATTCATCAGCATACGCTTTGGGCGGCGACGCTGCTCCGGGCAAGATTCGGCATCCGGCGCCGGATAAAGAAGTGGCGGAAAAGGCGGAGTTTATGAGTTCGGACCATCCGCTGGTCAGCATTGTCGTACCGATTTACAATACAGGACACCGTCTGCGCGAAAGTGCGGAGGCGCTTCTCCGCCAAACCTATCGTCCGCTGGAAATCATCCTTGTCAACGACGGGTCTACCGACAACAGCGCCGCGATATGTGCTGAATATGCAAAAAAATATCCTGATATTGTGATTTTTCTGGATTTTCCGAACGGTGGCAGCAGTGTCGCGCGCAACCGCGGGCTGGAGCACGCCAAAGGAGATTGGATATGGTTTTGTGACTCCGACGATCTATTCGAACCGGAAATGTGTGAAACGCTTCTGAATTCGGCGCTGCGGGAAAAGGCTCAACTGTCCGGGTGCGCCTTAAGCCGCGACAACGGCACAGACCGGAAAATTTACATGAATGTCGTCGTGTCCGGCGTGGAGGTTCTTGACCGCGACGCGCTTCTTACCCGCTGGGTCGGTCCGCTCCTGCGCGCCGACGACTCCGACTCGAAACCGCCGGTGCATGGCATGGTGGCGATCGCGTTGCTGAGCCGCGGACTTATCGAATGCCGCCATCTCCGCTTTATTCCCGGTCTTGCCATTCATCAGGACGAGGCGTTCTTGCTGCAATATCTCCAATATGTCGACCGGGCGGTCCTGACGGATCGTCCGCTTTACCATTACCTGTCAACACCGAACTCGGCCTGCGACAGATTTTTCCGGCAAAAACGGAAATATCACCGCACCGAAAATTACCGCAGAATGCTGTGGGACAATCGTCTTGCAGTACTCCGAAACGGCGATCTGACGAAGCGTTTTCCCGATGCGCTGCCGTCACTGCTGCTGAAAGCGTACTTTCACCGGATGTGTTATGCCTTCGTGGAACCGGGAAATGGCACCGCCAGTCGTCTGCGTAAGCTGTCCGGGTTGCGGAAGGAACTCTTGCACGATCCGGATTTTTCGCTGACGGCGCGGCAGACCGCCCCGTCGGTTATGGCGTTCAGGACCGCGGTGCAAGCCGGACTTCCCATACTGGCAGGATTTCTGATGCTGACGACGCTTCGCGAAAGAGTCAAGCGGTCATGAACAGAAAATCTCCGCGCTTTTCCATTATAATTCCAGCCTGCGAAGTCGCGCCGTATGCGGCGGAGACGATTGCATCGGTGAAAACGCAGGGGTTCACCGACTTTGAATGCCTGGTGATGAACGAGAAAAGCCGGGACCGGACTGCGGAAGTGCTGGCGGAAGCGATCGACGGCGATCCGCGGTTCCATATTTATCAGCTGCCGGTCTCCGGGTCGGCGTCGGTCAGCCGCAATCTCGGCATACAGTACGCACGAGGTGATTATCTGTTTTTTCTTGACGGCGACGACCGGATGCCGCCGGACGCACTTGAACGGATTTCCGCATTTGCCGCGCAATACGGCGATCCAGACCTGATCATCGGAGAATACCGCGTGCTGCGCATGGAGAAAAACGGCGACCTGATCCCGCAACCGGAGGCGCCGGAAGCCGGCATCGATTCCACGCCGATCCCGGGATGGCGTCTGCTGGCCAGAATGCTTCACGACGGCTCCTACCGGTCAGCCACCTGGCGCAACGTCTATCGCCGCGAGTTCCTTGTTGCCTCCGGTCTGCGCCAGACGCCGGGCCGCCGGCATCAGGACGATGAATGGACGCCGCAGGTATACAACGCGGCCGGAACAGCAATGGCGTCGGGCATTCAGTGGTATATCTATCTTAAACGCGAAGGCTCGGTGACCACGAAGGCCTCCGAACGCTCGGTCGATGACGCGGCGGACAATCTGAGCAGCGTCTTTCGCTTCTGGCGAACAAACGCGCTGCCCGCACCATTGAAGCGCGAAATTGCGCACTGGCACTTCTATGCGGTTTTCCGCTTTTTCTCACCGGCGTGGAGCCGTCTTTTTAACCGTCGCCACCGGATGGACGCCCTGCGCCGGGTTCTACTGAAAGACGGCAATCTTTGGACGGCATGGGCTATGATATTTTACGCCCACCGCGCGGACCGGCTGTTTTTCATCGCAATGCTAACAGCGCTTTTCGTCCCAGGAACGGCGGGGGCGGCGGAATATCTTCACCGGAAAATCTACCGGGCGCTGCCGGTAAAAACCGCCGGGAAAGGCGGAAGATGAACAGTCCGATTCTCAAAAACACCGTGACCAATTATATGATTTTCGGCGCCACGCTGGTTCAGGGAGTGCTGGTGAACCGCTGGATGATTCACTATCTCGGCAACGCGTCGTATGGGCTGTGGGCGGTGCTCTGGAGTTTTTTCGGCTACGGACTGCTGCTTGATTTCGGACTTGGTATTTCAGCGCAGAAATTCACGGCAACCGGACTGTTTCACAAAGACATCAACCGGTACAACATGATAATTTCAACGATTTTTTCATTTCATGCGGCGATGTCGGTCGTTATCATCGGGTCAACGGTCGGGCTTTCCTTTTTCGTGCCGCAGCTGTTCAATGTCTCCGATCCGGAGACGGTGGCCTACTGCCGTCAATGTCTGTGGCTGTTCGGCATCGGCACCGCCATATTGTTTCCATTCGGGATGTTCCCGGAAATAATGGTGGGGCTGCAGGCGATATATGTGCGCAATTACGTCAGGATCGCCGCAAAAGCGGTGGAACTACTTGGGGTTTTGCTCATTCTGGAAAATGGACTGCGACTGCGCAGTCTGATCATTTTTGCGCTGGGATTGATGGCGGCGCAGAATTTTGCTATGGCCTTTATCGCAGTGAGACGCATAAAAGGACTGGCTTTGCGCTTCCGAATCAAACGCGAAGTCTTCCGTGAGATTGTCCGTTTCAGCGGCTACATGTATATATGCTCGCTTTCAAAATTGGTGCTGAACAACCTGAGCCGGCCGATGATCGGCAGCGTCTGCGGACTTTCCGGCGCCGGCGACTTTCAGATCGCCGGTCGCGTGCCCAACTATTGCAGTCAGCTCACGCAGCAGTATCAGGAAAACGTTTACCCGCTTTCCGCCGGACTTTATGCAAACGGCAGGTTGAACGAGCTGAAAACGCTTATCCTCAATTCAATGCGCTGGAATTCCTTTATCGCCACCGGGATCACCGCTGTTGTCTGGATGCTGTTCGAGCAGGCGATGAAGGCGCTTTATGACGTTGAAAGTCAGGAAATCACTGATATTGGCAAACTGATGCTGATTTCGCTTTTTGTGACACAGACGGTGCGGTCGGTTCCCCATCGTCTGCTGGTAATGGCCGACCGTCATAAGCTTGTGGCGTGGGTGTCGGTTATTGAGGCCGCGCTGAATCTGGCCGGCTATCTTGTTTTCCTGCCGAAATACGGACCGATTGCCATCGTATGGGTGGTGCTCATCATAAAGACCGCAATCGGCCTGCTGGTGACTCTGCCGTATGTCGTTTATTTTTTCCGCTACTCCGCGATCGAACTCATTGCAAAAGTCTATCTGATGCCGCTGCTGGCGGCGATTCTTCCAGTCGCAGTACTGGAATATCTTTTGAGCAGGGCGCCGTACGCAAACGCGTGGAGCGTGCTTCTTGGCGCCGGCGCACTCGGCGGCGGACTGTATCTTGCGGCGGCATGGCGGCTTGTGCTTAACGGCGCGGAACGAGCCCTGCTGCTGCGCAAAATCCGAACTTTTTACAATTCCATCCGGCCGGCGCGGTAAGGCATGTGCCGGCAGAAACGTTTGCCGACTTGACTTTACGCGTCCTGAATGCTATTATAAAGGCACATTAGACCGATTGGAACAACAGAGGTTTTTCTTTTATGCAAAACAGCGAATCGCAGACATCCATCGACCTGCCGGCCGTCATTTTGTGCGGCGGCAGAGGCACGCGGCTCCGTGAAGTTACCGAGCTGCTGCCGAAACCCATGGTTCCGATCGGAGAACTGCCAATCGTCTGGCATATTATGAAAAGCTATGCGTCATTCGGAGTGCGCCGGTTTATTTTATGTCTGGGCTATAAGCGCGAAGCGTTCGTCGATTTTTTTATGAATTACCATTTGCGGACATCCGACGTCACTATCAAGCCCGGTCCGGCTCCTCATGCCGTCTTCCACAATGCGCCGGACGCACAG
Source organism: Victivallaceae bacterium (assembly GCA_028709805.1). Taxonomy (GTDB): domain Bacteria; phylum Verrucomicrobiota; class Lentisphaeria; order Victivallales; family Victivallaceae; genus CALXXL01. The sequence continues at coordinate 42,650 of JAQUTL010000021.1, read as the reverse complement.
GACTGGGAGGTGACGCTGGCCGGTACCGGACTGGACGCAATGACCGGCTGCCGGGTTTTCCGCGCCGAAAAATACCTTCATCCGGATGACCGCCGCTTCTTCCTCACTTACGGCGACGGCGTGGCCGACATTGATATCGAACGTCTCTATTGCCAGCATGCCGCCGCCAACCGCCTGATAACCATCAGCGCGGTGCATCCGGAGGCAAGGTTCGGAGAGATCATGCTGTCCGGCAATGACGTTCTGAGGTTTGAAGAAAAACCGCCGCACGCTCCGGGATATATCAACGGCGGATATATGATTTTGGAGCGCGAGTTTATAAGCCGTTATCTAACCGACGATGAGTCGCTGTTTTTTGAGCGCGAGCCGATGCGCCGGGCCGCCGAAGACCGCCAGATGCAGGTATACAGGCACGAAGGCTTCTGGCAGTGTATGGACAATCAGCGCGAATACGAACTGCTTAACAACCTCTGGCGGTCCGGCAATGCCCCGTGGACCAGATATTGGAAATAAGCTGCAATGTTCAACGGTATTTACAACGGACGGCGGGTTCTGCTGACCGGTCACACCGGATTCAAGGGATCGTGGCTGGCGTTCTGGCTTCGCGAACTGGGCGCGACGATCTGCGGGGTTTCGCTGCCAATGCACCGGCCGAACCACTATGAACTGCTCACGCCGGCGCCGGCGGCGCGCTCCGCAACCGCGGACATTCGTGATCCGGCGGCGCTTCAGCGGATATTTGCCGAATTCCAGCCCGATATTGTTTTTCATCTGGCGGCGCAGGCGCTGGTGCGCCCAGGTTATCACGACCCGGTGGAGACGTTTTCCACCAATATCATGGGAACGGTCAATGTCCTTGAAGCAGTGCGCAGCACGCCTGGCGTAAAAGCCGTCGTCGCCGTCAGCAGCGACAAATGCTATGAACCCGTGGAATCCGGACGCGGCTGCCGCGAAACCGACGCCATGGGCGGTTATGATCCGTACAGCGCCAGCAAGGGATGCGCCGAACTGGTGATCGCCAGCTACCGCCGAAGTTTTTTCGATGCCGCCGGAGCCGGACAACGCCGGACGCTGATCGCCAGTGCGCGGGCCGGCAACGTGATCGGCGGCGGCGACTGGGCGACCGACCGGCTGGTTCCCGACCTGATGAAAGCAGCTTCTCAGAACCGGACGGCGACAATACGCAATCCTGAAGCCATCCGGCCGTGGCAGCATGTTCTGGAGCCGCTGGCCGGCTATCTGACGCTGGGGGCGCAGCTGTATCAGAACAGGACGGTTCTATCCAGCAGCTGGAACTTCGGACCGATGAACAACGGAGAAATCACCGTTGCTGAAATGGCAGAAGCATTGTCCGAAGTCTGGCCGGCGATCGCCTTCCGCATCGCTCCGCCGCCCGACGCACCTCATGAAACACAACTTTTAAAGCTGGACTGCGCAAAGGCCGAAGAGCAGCTGCAATGGCACACCGTCTGGGATACACGGACCGCGATCCGCCGCACCGCCCAGTGGTATAAAGAATATTATCGCAACGGCCGGATCAACACCGCTGCCGACCTGTCCGCGTACATCGCGGCCGCAGAGAAAGACGGATTGTCATGGATAAAATAAAAGCCCTTCATGACGAAATCATCGCAAAGGTCAAAGCCTACTATGAATTGGCGCACGCTCCGGCTCAAAATGCGCCATTTGTTCCCGGCATCAGCCGAATAAATTATGCCGGACGGGTGTTTGATGACAGGGAATTGACCAATCTGGTCGATTCAAGTCTGGAGTTCTGGCTCACTTCCGGACGCTACGGTGCGGAATTTGAAAAGCGGCTTGCCGCCATGCTCAATATAAAATTTGTCCTGCTGGTCAATTCCGGCAGCTCGGCCAATTTGCTGGCATTCTCGGCATTGACTTCGCCGCTGCTGAAAGAGCGCCGTATAAAGCGCGGCGACGAGGTCATCACCGTTGCCTGCGGCTTCCCGACCACGGTGGCGCCGATCATCCAGTGCGGCGCCGTGCCGGTCTTTATCGATGTCGATCCGGCCACCGCCAATCTCGCCGCCGACCAGCTTGAATTGGCGCTGTCGCCGCGCACCAGAGCGGTCATGGCGGCGCATACGCTCGGCAATCCGTTCGACCTCAACGCGGTAAAAGCCTTCTGTGCCCGACACCACCTTTTTTTGGTGGAAGACAACTGCGACGCGCTTGGATCCACCTACAATGGGAAGCTCACCGGGACATGGGGAGACATCGGAACTTCGAGCTTTTATCCGCCTCACCACCTGACGATGGGCGAAGGCGGCGCGGTGTATACCGACGATCCGCTGTTGAAGAAGATCATGCTTTCACTGCGCGACTGGGGGCGCGACTGCTGCTGTCCGCCCGGCGCGGACAACACCTGCGGCAGCCGCTTCTCTCGGCGGTTCGGCACTCTTCCGGACGGATACGATCACAAATATGTTTACAGTCATTTCGGCTACAACCTGAAAATCAGCGATATGCAGGCGGCGGTCGGGTGCGCCCAGCTTGACAAACTGCCCCTTTTTGTCCGGCGGCGCAAGGCTAATTTTCAACGTCTGTACGACGGGCTGAAAGACCTGCCGCAATTTTTGCTGCCGAAAAAATATCCGGAGAGCGACCCGGCGTGGTTCGGATTTCTGCTCACCTTGTCCGGCGAAGCCGCCTTCAGCCGCAACGATCTTACCCGGCATCTTGAGTCACACAACATTCAGACCCGCAATCTTTTTGCCGGCAACCTCACTCGCCACCCGTGCTTTGAAGCACTTGAGGCGGGCGCGGATTACCGCGTTGCCGGGACGCTGGAAAATACCGATAATTTGATGAATGACGCCTTTTGGATCGGGGTTTATCCGGGAATGAATGATGAAAAACTGGATTACATGATTTCGGTCATCCGCAATTATGTAATGAACAAAGGGATGTTCAGGCCATGAAAACGATAAGTATCGTCGGCGGTTGTTACAATGAAGCCGCGAATCTGCCGGAATTGTACGCGCGCTGTATGGCGGTTCTGAAAAAATTCCCGGAATATGACTACGAATTTGTCATCGAAGACAATTGTTCGACCGACAACACGCGGGAAATTCTGCGCCAGCTGGCGGCGGCTGATCACAAATTCAAGGTGATATTGAACTCGAACAACTTCGGTCACATCCGGTCGCCGTTCAACGCGCTGCTGAACGCCGCCGGCGATGCGGTCGTCTATATGTGCACCGATTTGCAGGAGCCGCCGGAGGTTATCGCCGACTTCATCCGCGCATGGCAGGCTGGGAATCAGGTGGTTGTCGGCGTCCGTACCGGTACCAGATCGGGAGCCGTGATGGAGCTGTTGAGACGCGGCTACTATTCACTGCTGCGAAAACTGGCAGCCGGACAGCAGATCATTCCACGATTCACCGGATTCGGACTTTACGACCGCTGTTTTATCGACGCGTTGAAACTTTTTCATGAACCTTATCCATATTTTCGCGGACTGGTTGGCGAAATCGGGTTTCGCCGCACCGAGGTGGCATTTATTCAAGATAGAAGAAAACATGGCGACTCAAAAAACAACTGGATGACGTTGTATGACATTGCCATGACCGGCGTGGTGAATCACACAAAACTGCCGTTGCGTCTGGCGGTGTTGATCGGTTTTGCCGTCGCCGCGTTCAGCATGCTTACCGCGCTGGTATATCTGGTGCTGAAGCTGTGCATGTGGAACACGTTCCAGATGGGATTGGCGCCGTTGGTCATCGGAATGTTTTTTCTGTCGTCGATCCAGTTGATCTTTATCGGCGTCATTGGCGAATATCTTGGTGCCGTCTGGACGCAGGTAAAAAACCGGCCGCTGGTAATTGAGGAAGAACGGATAAATTTCAAAAACTTCCGCTGAACCGGACAAAACCTCCCCCAACGCGCGAATTTCTCACAAACGCGTTCCGACTATTTCAACCGCGCCGATCCACCGTAATTTTAGTATTCCGACATCGGCGCAGCGCGCATCTGCAAAAATCCCCCCGTGAATTTTAGAACAATCACCGATTGACCGGCGTTCCGGCATGGGACGTATCGGCCGCGGTTCCGGCTGAACATCGGGTTTTATACCGTCACGTGCATTCCCGCTCTTTTCCCCTCCCCGCGCTTAAGTACAACGACAAAAACGCCGCACACCGGCAGAACCGCGTCCGCAGCCGTGTGGCTCCCCGGCTTGTCATCGACAACAAAAAACCCTCCGGAATCGCTTCCGGAGGGTTTTTTGGTTATTGATTGATATTACGCCAGAATGCCAGTGGCCGGAGCAGGCTCATCCTTCTTGTCGAAGTTGAGCGTGATCGCGCCGTTGGACATGGTGGCGGTGAAGGTTCCGTACCCGTCAATGCTGAAGCTTTCGCCAAGCTTGAAGGATCCGAGTTCAGTATCGGCCGAGCTGACCAGCTTGATGGTGGCGTCGGTAAAGACGCTTTCATCAGCCAGCCGGTCAAACAGGACGTAACTGCCGTCGGCCGCGAACTTGTCGGCATCGATGATGTCGAGGACCGCACCGTCGTTGAAGGTGAATTCGCCGCCGGAAACGACCGCATCGGTCACCGTGCTGGCCCGATCGGTCAGCGCGAATCCGATACCGTCAACCGTGACGCTGACATTGCTCATGTCGGCGACCGTGTTTCCGGAGAATCCCACCTTGTCGAAGTCACGCACGATGGCGTTGAACTCGCCGGTGAAGTTGCTGAATCCGAGGACGCGCAGACCTTCAACCGCAGTGATGTTGCCGTTGCCGGAAACAACGCCGGAGAAGTTCAGGTTCTCGCCCTTGCCGGTGAACACAACGCTGACATCGCCGTCCACCTGTGAAGCGGTGCCACGGCCGCCGGCATAGATGTTGCCGTAGATCGTGGTAGCCTTGGTGGAGTCGATGGTGATGCTGACATCGCCGGTCTTGGATACGCCCATCAGGTTGGAGTAACCGCCGCCGAACACGAATCCGGTGACAACGCTTCCGCCAATCTTAATGGCGATGTCGCCGACCGAAGTCGAAGTTCCGGTCGCCGCCGCGGCGCCGCCGCCGACCACATTGCCGATATAGCTGTCAACAATGTTGATCGACACGTTGCCGTCAACGTTGATCGTACCGGCCGTGGAGGTATAGCCGCCGCCGATGATCCAGGCGGTCTCGCTGAAGTCCGGACGATAAGCATTGAGCTGCTTGGTGTTTCCGGAGATCGAGATCGAGATGTTGCCGTTGATCGTGCTGGTGGCGTTGCCGTAGACGAAACTGCCGCCGACGAACATACCGCTGTACATACCGCCGTTGATCTTCAGGCTGATGTCGCCGCCGACCGTGGTGTTGGTGTCAGTACTGGTGGTGCCGCCGTAGAAGTTGGCCGCGGAACGAATCGCATTGTTGACTTCAACATTGATGTTGCCGCCGACATTGCCGTAGCCGCCGCCGATAACGACGCGCTGCATAACCGCATTGGTCAGCACAACATTGATGTTGCCGGTAACGTCGCCGCCGACCGAAGATCCGGTAATGACCTTGGCCGCATCCCAGCTGCCGTCGGCATAGCCGCCGCCGAACAGACGGTTGATCGTGGCGTCTTCAACAACGATGTTGACATTGGCCACCGTGAATCCGGCGCCGCCGCCGCCATAGACGCTGGCGGAGGTGTCGGCTCCCTTGACGTAGATGTTGCTGGCATTGGTGATTTTGCCGCCTTCGGCCGTTCCGCCGCCGATGACATTTACACGCTGCGCACCGTTAACTTCAAGCCAGGTGTTGGCGCGGGCGCCCCACTGGTTCGGCTTGACCATGCCGCCGATCACATAAGCGCCGTTGCAGGCACTGTCGATCAGGGCGAGGTTGTTGTTGGTGTTGTTGGCAACGTCCTTGTAGAGGAACTTCGCCTGAGCAGCCGGACCGGCTTCCTGCAGACCGATCACGCCGTTGACCGCATAGGTCGCCATGTCTTCGGCGGTAACCGGAATGTTAAGGATCGGAGCATCTGCCCAGCTGGTCGGCCAGCTCGCGGGCACCTTGTCCGCGCTGCTGGTGCGGAAGACCGTCATGACAGCCTGGTTGTTTTCATCAACGGTGATCTTGACCGTCATGGTGGTCCCATAGGACTCATTGGTCAGGAACGCCTTGTTGAATTCAGTAACCGCGGCGCTCAGTGCGCCGACCTTGACGGTGATGCCGCCTTCCATATCAAGATACTTGGCATCGCCGAGCACATACATGCCTTCGCTGCCGTGAACCGTGATGGTTCCAACCGAGATGATGCCATCTTCGCCGGTGACAAACCGGTCGGCGTCGGTGGCAAGCACGCTCTTGACCACGAAGCTCTTGGCTCCGGAGAAGTCGAACGCGTTGACCCAGCCGACCGACACATTCACGCCGTCGGCGAAATCAAGTTCCGCGCCGAGCGAAATGTTGTACTGTTTGGACGCGTCGATCGAGCAGTTGACGGTCGTGTAGTTGCCCAGCTTCAGACTGGCGGCGCTGTTGGCATCCATCACCACAGTGTTGCCCAGTCCGGAGTTGATTATGGCGTTGGTAAACGCGACGTCGCCGCTCAGCGTAACCGCCGCCTGATCGTCGGCGATCCGGTAGCTGCCGGAGTACCAGAAGGTACCGCCGTTCATGTTCAGGCCGACCAGCGAACCGTTGCGCAGGCAGACATTGCCCTTGTCCTTGCTTCCGGTCGTGACAGTGACACCACCGGTGACATTGCCGGCGCCCCATTTTCCGGAGCCGACATAGAACGCGCCGATGCCGCTGACCTTGACCACGCCGCTGGCGGTGCCGATGACCTGCGCATAGGTGTTCGCGTCTTCATTACCGACAACATTGATTTTGCCGGTATAGGTGTTGTCCGCGCCGTCGAGCTGCAGCCAGCCGTCGGTCACATTGATGGTGCCGAGTTTGCCGCTGTTGCTCGGGCTGTCGGCCACATAGACGCCGCCCTTGTTGATGTTGACAGTATTGAAGAAAGTGTACATGCCGATATTGGCCTGTGCGCCATCCTCAACATTCAGTACGGTTTCATACCCGCCCCATCCGGAGTGCTGCCAAGAAATGTCAAGCGTGGTGCCGTCGCCGGTAACGGTCATGGTGGAGGCAGAGCCTTCACGACCGAACGAACCGCCGGTCCACGTAACCTTGGCACCGCCCTGGAAGACGATGTCGGCGCCGTACATGTTATTGTCCTGCGTGCTGAACTTGCCGCCGTCAACGGTCAGTTTGGTCAGACCGCTGAAACTGACAGCTTCGCCGCCGAACGCCAGCTCAATTCCGGTGGCGGTGAAGTCGCCGGAGATCTTGCTGATCTTGCTGGAATCAACCGCAAGCGCCAACTTGGTGGTGCCGCCGAAAGAGACGCCTGCGCCGTTCAGCGCAAAAGCGCCGGCGGTGAAGGTGCCGTTATTCAGGGCAATACCCTCGTTGACCGTGAAGACCAACTTGTCGTTGTCCATCACAATGCCGTCCGCAACTCCGTCGGCCATGCTGAAAGCCTTGCCGGCGTAGGTGCCGCTGAGCGCGGTGGCCGCGGTGACGTTGTTGAACTGATAGTAGCCGCCTTCTTCAATGGTGACGTTGGTGGCGCTGACAGTTCCTTCGCCGGCGTTGAGCGCGGCGAGCGTCGAACCGGAGCCGATGAACACATTGTCGGCCTTGGTGCCGTTGTTCATCGTCAGCTTGGACTCGGCGCCGCGAACGATGATGTTCTGGGCTTCGCCGGCCACACTCGGAGCATTGCCGCCCCAGCCCTGTCCGGCATAGTTCAGTTCCAGCGAACCGCCGTTCTCAAGAATGAGTCCGGTGGCTTTTCCGTCGACGATCGAGAAGTTGCGATAAAGGCTGTCCTCGCCCTCGTCATAGTTCACGCCGCTGATGCCGGCATTGGTGGAGGTCTGGAAGACAACGTGGTTACGGAACGTGACGTCGGAAGCCTTGGCCAGCGAACCGAGCACGAACAGCGAATTGTCAAAGATCAATCCCTTGCCGGTATTGTACTTGACAGTTACATCGCCCGCTTCGCTCAACTGGTAGGTTCCGTTTTCAATCACGGCCGACCCGTTGTACACATAGACGTTCTCGGCATGCTTTCCGCCGAACTCGTTGGAAGCGCCCATAACCATCTTGTGGATATTGCCTTCGCCGTCGACGTACTTGCCGTTGACCACGGCGGAAGAGAGATTCCAGCCGCGGAGGGACGCGCCTTCGAACACCCAGAGACTGCTCAGATTGGCGCTGCCGTCAATTCCGCCGCCCGCCGACCAGTTGCCGGCAAACGTGGTTCCGGCCATCGCGACAAAGCTGCCGGTGCCGTCGCCCTTGAGCGCAAACCCAAGATCGCCGATGCCGGGAATGTCAACGTAGGTACCGCTGAACTTGTCCTTGTAGCTGGCGTTGATTTCAACCGTGGCGCCGCTTTCGATCGTGATGTTGTTCACCACGCCGCCCTTGTACCAGAACGCGCCGGTGGACTTGATGACCGCGTCGTTCAGCGTGCCGCCGACCGCCGGAGTCTCGCCCTTCCAGCCAACCATGTAGACCGCGCCGCCGTCATAAGCGAGCGCGTTGTTCAGCGTGGCCCCGTTATAAAGGGTGGCCGAACCGCGGTTGAGCAGAGTGACGTCATTGGCGACCACATCGGCAGCGTAAAGCACCAGATGCGCACCAACCTTGATCTCCTTGAACGCGACTTCAACGCCGTCGGCGTCAACGACCGCGCCGTTGACCTGGTTGGTCCCGGCGGCTTCGTATTTCGCGTCGCCGTAGAGAGCCAGCGTCTTGACCGAACCGGTGGTGCACTGCGCCCAGGTCTTCAGTCCATCGCCATAGATGGTGAGGCCGTCGATGGCCGCGCCGTTGTAGTTGGTGAGAACCGCGCCGTTGTTGAGTTCAACGTTGGTTACGGTCGTGCACTTGCCGACCGCGACGCTGCTGGAAGCGGTCAGTCCGTTGACCGTGCTTCCGGCGCCGAAGGTGGTGTAACCGCTGAATCCGCCCTCGACCGTGAGGTTGACCCAGTCGATCAGCGTGGCCCCGATGTTCAACGCGGCGCTTCCGGCTTCGGCAGCGCTCAGCGTGGCATTCTTGATCGTGCCGCGATGGCTGCCGTAGTTGGCGATGGCGCCGCCGGTCATCTGAACGCCGTCGATGACGCCGCCGTAGACCGACAGCGTGCCGCTCTTCAAGGTGACGTTGTTGGCGATGGAGTCGATGCGCAGCATACCCTTGTTGGTGACCGTGACGTTGTTGACCGTCGCCTTGGTCAGGCCGTTGTCGTAACGCCCGATGCTGGCCACGCCGCCGTCAACGACCAGGTCGTTGGCCACGGAGTTGTCGCTCCACAGGTCGATGCCGGCGCCGTCCCATGACCAGGTTCCGGCGATATAACCGCCGTTGCCCTTGATCGTCACGCCGTTCAGCGTGGCGCTGCCGTAAACGCGGGTAGAACTGCCTTCGCCGGCCGGGATGTCGATAAAGTCGACCACTCCGCCGCCGGCCTTGTCGGCATACAGGCTTTCGACCGTACCGCCGAGGAACACGTTCTTCGTGGAATTGCCGGTCAGATTGACTTCACCGATCATACCGCCGGACATAACCAGTTTCGCTCCGCCGCCGGCCGCACCGACGTAGGTGCCGACCGTACCGGAGTTCAGGGTCAGAACGCCGTAGTTGTTGGTCCAACTGATGACCGTGCCGCCGTCGATGGACTGATTGTTGCCCTGAATCGCGTTTTCGATCGTCAATTTCTCGTCGATCGTGATATTCGCGCCGCGCAGCACAATGTCCTTGATGGTGGTGTTGGAGACGATGCCGGTGATGGTGGCGCCGCCGGTGGTCTGGATCTTGTCGATGCTGAAGGTATTGTTGCCGAGATACAGCGTACCGCCCTCGTTCACCCACAGTTCGCCGGCCACAACGCCGCCCTGTCCGTCCGCAGTCTTCTTCCAGTCGCACATGTAGAGCACGCCGCCGGATTCGACGACCGCGCCGGCGCTGGTGGTCCAGACATGACCGTCGGAAGCACGCGTCACGGTGAGGTTGCCCTCGCCGATGAGCAGCGCGCCGTTGTAAACGTGCGCCGAGCCGTAGTTCGTGGCACGCAGGTTGGTGATGGCCACGCCGTTGCTGTACGCAACCAGCTGAGTGGTCTTGTGATCGGCCGACGTGTCGGCGGTGTCGCCGACTTCGGTATGATACTTGGTGCCGTCGATCGTGATCCCTTCGATGATCAGATTGCCGGCCGCTTCGATCTTGCCGCCGAGCATGGTGGCGTTCTTCAGCGTACCGGCCATGAACTGAGTCCAGGTCAGGCCGCCGTCGATCGTGAAGCCGTCAATCGTGGAATTGGCGTACATGGTCGCAATCGACTTGTCGCCGGTAAGCGTCACCTTGCTGAAGTTGTTGCCTTCGGCGAAGGAAACCAGCGCATCGTTGATTGTAAGACCGGAAACGACGTTGCCGCTGCCGAAAGTGTAATACTTGTCGGCGTTGACGATATTCATGCCGTTGACCGTCGCATTGTTCAACGCAATTGCGGCGTTGTGGTCAAGCGTCAGGTTGGTGATCGTCGGAGCGGTGTAGCCGGCGGCGAACTTGATGTAGGACAGAGCGCCGTCCAAACGCACGTTGTTGATGCCGTCCTTGTTGATCGAGAAATCACCGCCGACGTGTTTGCCGCTGATGTTCATCGTGCCGGCCATGGCGTCGATCTTGATGATCGCTCCTTCGTTCAGCGTCAGGTTGGTGACATTGGCGCCGGACCCGGTGAAGCGGATGGCCGCGCCGGATTCAACGATCACATTGTCGCCGCCCGTGCCGTCATTGAGCAGCAGGAAGCTGCCGCCGGCGTAGTCGGTGATGTTCGCGGCGCCGTAGTTGCCGAACGCGGCATCGCGCTTGCCGCGGACGATCATGTCCTTGGCAAAGCCGGCCGGGCTCGGAGTGTTGCCCTTCCAGTTCTGACCGGCATAGAACAACTGCAGGAAACCGCCGTTGTCCAGAATCACGCCGGAAGCAACGCCGTTGCTCATGGAGAAGTTGCGGTAGATGCTGTCTTCCGCCTCGTCAAGATTGACGCCCTGAACGTTGGCATTGCTGTAGGTCTGGAGACTGGCGCCGTTGACGAACTTCAGATTGGTGACATTGGTCATGCCGCCGAGCACAAACGTGCCGCCGTCAAAGTAGAGGTCGTCGGCGGTGTTCTGCTTGAAGCTGACCGCCCCCGTCTCATCGACCGTGGCGCTGCCGGAACCGAGTACGGCCGAACCGTTGTAGAAGTAAACGCCCTGAGCGTGCTTTCCGCCCTGATTGTTGGTTTCGCCCATGGCGAAGGCCTTGCTGGTGCCGTCGGCGAAAACCACAGTGCCGTGGATCGTGGCACTGCCGAGATTCCAGCCGAGAAGCGTGGCCTTGTCGGTCATGGTGACCTCGACGCCGCCAACAGCTCCGACTCCGCCGCCGGCCGTCCAGTTGCCCTTGAACACATCGCCGTCGCCCAGAACCAGTGCGCCGGTTCCGGCCGCAACGTTGCAGCTGATGGTGGTATAAGTGCCGTCGGCATGGCCGAACTTCACATTGTCCATAATCGTCAGACCGCTGTATTCCATCCGCTTCCAGGCGCCGTTCTCAATGGTGACGTCCTTCAGCGTGCCGCCGGCATACCAGATTCCGCCGGTGGCGGTGATGGTGCCGTTGACGGCCGAACCGGTCGCCGCGGTGGTTGGGACGCTCCAGCCGCGCAGATAAAGCGCGCCGCCGTCGGTGGCGGTGAACGCCTCGATCTTGCCGCCGTTGAAGACGGTGGCCGAACCGTGATTGATCAGCTGAACCCCGGACGCGATCGCATCGGCGCCGTAGACACCGAGATGCGCACCGATCTTGTGGTCGCCGAACGCGAGCGGACTGCCGTCCGCCTTGGTCACGCCGGCGCCGTCGATGACGGCGTTGCTGACACGGATTCCGGCACAGGCTTCGAACTTGGTCTTGTCGTACATCTTAAGCCCGTTCACCACCGCACCGGTGCCGATCTGCGCCCAGCTGCCGGCGCCGCGGAACTCAATGTCATTGTAGGTGACGTTGTTGCCGACGACAACCGCGCCGGAATCGAACTTCGCGCCGTTGATGACACTGCCGGAACCGAAGCTGACCTTGTTGGTGCTCTTCAATGTATTGAAAGTATTCCGGACGCCAAAGTTGATATACCCGGCTCCGGTGAGCTGAATATCAAGGTTGTTCCAGATGGTGCTGTCCGCGGACAGTCCGGTCACGCCGGTGACCGCCACGTTGCTGACCGTTCCGGAGGAGGCCAGACCGACCCAGTTCACCAGCTCGCCGCCGGAGAACGTGCCGCCGTCGATGGTGCCGCCGGCCAGACTGATGATGCCGCCGGACATGACCATATTCTTGACGGTGCCGTCGATTCTGGTGGTGCCGCCGGTCATGGTGATGTTCTCAACCTTGCCGTTGTTCTGTCCCCAGCCCGGACCGCCGACCCAGACCATACCGCCGGAGATCTTGACTCCGCCGGTGACCTTGGTGTTGTCGCTCAGCAGATAGACATTGCCGCCGGTGATGTCGATCGAACCGATCGTGCCGCTGCCGAAAACCGTTGGCGGAACGCCGGTGTACCAGTCGTTGTCATAGAACTCGCCGCTGGAAACGGTCAGGCTGCCGATGGAGCCGCCGAAAAGGGCGTTCTTATTGCTGCCGTTGGCGATGGTAAGGCTGTCAACCGAACCGCCGTTGATCACCACGCCGCCCACAGCGTCCGCCGCATCGGTATAGGTGTTGACCGTACCGGAATTGACGGTGAGAATACCGCCGTGGTTGATCCAGCTGGAAGCCGTTCCGCCGTCGATCTGCTGATCGCCGTACTGATCGGCCTTGTTGATCGTCACGCCGTCGGCGATGGCGATGGCGGCGCCCCAGAGCTCGATGTTCTTGATGACCGTGCCGCTGGCAATGCCGGAAACCTTGGCGTCCTTGTAAGCACGGATCACCACATCGTCGCCGAACACATTGGCGGTTCCGCCCATGTACAGTTCGCCGTAGATGTCGAGATCGGAGGTGACGTTGCAGGTGGTGGCGCCGCTCAAATTGCGGTCAGTCAGATAAAGAACGCCGCCGGCTTCGACCATGGTTCCGGCGCCGACGTTGGCACCGTTGTAGAAGTAGGCCGATCCGCCGGCTTTCAGCGTCAGATTGTCAACCGTAACGCCGGCCGCGTAGGCAATCAGCTGATTGCGGGTCGTGGCGTCAAGGTTGGCACCGTCAACGATCATGCCGTCGATGCGGTGGGTGCCCATCGCCTCGTATTTACCGCCGTTCATAACAATGTTGGTGGCCTTGCCGATCATCGCCTGGATGAAGGTGGTCTTGCCGGTTCCGCCGATGGTGGCGTTGTTCAGCATCACATTGTCGGTGTCATCGCCCTTCAGCGTGACCGTGGCGTTGTAGACCTTCAGCCCGTCCACAGAACCGGCCGGGTTGATGATGTTCATCGTGGCGCTGGTGACGCTGGCGTCGGCCACGGCGTTGTAGATGTTGATGACGCCGCCGGTCTGCTCGACGCCGTCAATATTGGCCGTGCCGGTCACATTGAGCGAGCCGCCGGTGACCTTGAGACTGTCAAGTTTAGCCTGACTGAAATCAGCCGCCGCAGTGCCGCCGATGGAGAAGTTGCTGATGTTGATCTCAGCGCCTTCGACCGCTCCGGCGTCGGAAATTCCGCCCGCCTGAATGGTGCCGGACATGACAGTACCGCCGAGAATCTGCTGGACGGCGCCGTTCTTGGTAAGGTTAAGATTCTCAACCAGACCGCCGTTCATGACCAGTTTGACTCCGGCGTTGGTGCCGTTGTTCTGGATGTAGCTGGAAACGATACCGTCATTGAGCGTCAGGATACCGTAGTTGTTGGTCCAGACACCGACGGTGCCGCCGTCGATCGACTGATTGTTGCCCTGAATGACGTTGTTGATCGTCAGCTTGGTGTCGATCATGATATCCGCGCCGCGCAGGATGATGCTGTCGATCACCGTGCCGTTGGCGATGCCGGTGATGATGGCGCCGGTCATGGTCTGGATGCGGCCGATCTTATTGTTGGTCGAGCCGAGGTACAGTGTGCCGCCGCCGTTGACCCAGAGGTCTCCCTCAATGGTGCAGCTGGTGTCGGTGGCCAGTCCCCAGTTGGTCAAATAGAGCACGCCGCCTTTGTCCACAACGAGACCGGCGGTGGTGGTCGCCACCGTGGTGCCGTCCGGATAATAAACGGACAGATTGCCGGAACCAACCGCGGTCGCGCCATTGTACAGGAACGCGGAACCGCCGTTCTGAATCCGGGTGTTCTTCAGGACCACGCCGTCGGCGTAAGCCACCAGCTGAGTGGTCTGATGATCCGGACTGCTGTCGCCGACTTCACCGACCGGGGTGTTGAACAACGTGCCGTCGACAACGGTTCCGTCCATGACCAGATTTCCGGCCGCTTCGATCTTGCCGCCCCACAGCTCGGTATTGGTGACCGTGCCGGTGGTGAACTGGATGAAGCTGGTGGCTCCGTTGACAACAAAACCGTTGATCGTGCTGGCTTCATACATCACGCAGGTGTTATCGGTGACGGAAACGTTGTTGTAGGTGTTGCCGGCGCCGACGTTGAACGTGGCGTTGACTTCAACGTTGTTGTAAACGCGATTGCTGCCGGCATTGAAACCGGCCGAATTGATGACCAGGTTGTTGACTTCGGTGATCGCGGCGATGCCGGATTCCGTAAAGGTGAAAACCTGATCGGCATTGCTGGTGTCCCATGTGAAATCATTGAGCGCGGTGCCGGTGAACGTGACGGTGGAGCCGTTGACGTTGACCTCAAACTTGCTCGCGGCATCGATGGCGATGTCAAACGCACCACCCTTGTCGATCTTGCCGTTGACGATTTCGGAACCGGCGAAAGCCTTGAGGTAGCCGCCGTTGCCAACGAGAAGATTGGTAACGGAGGTGCCGGAGGCCATAGTCATATAGCTGCGCTTGTCGGCGCGATTGTTGTTGACCGCGAGTCCGCCTTCCGGCAGGAAGTTGCGGACGATGATGTTCTCGGCCTTGGTTGGCGTCTGCTCCGGCAAGCTGCCGTCGGCGGAAACCAGACCGGCGGACAGCATCAGCAGACCGCCGTTCTCAATAATGAGGCCGGAAGCCACGCCGCCGACGATCGAGAAGTTGCGGTAGACGCTGTCTTCCGCCTCGTCAAGATTCACGCCGTTGAGCAGCGTGTCATAGCCGTAGAGCTGAAGCGCGGTTCCGTTGCTGACGGTGACGCCGTCGGAATAGGCGAAGTTGCCCTGCACATAGGTGCCGCCGATCATGGTGGTGTTCTTGACGATGCCGCCGGAACCGAATCCGGCCTCGGTGTAAGAACCGGCCCAGCCGTTGATGATGAAACTGCCGTCCTCGATGATCATATTCTCGGCGCGACCGTTGCCGCAGGAGAAGTTCTTCACCGTGCCGTCATTGAAAACATAGCGGCCGTTGGTGATGATGGTGCCGGCTGCGGCGCTGATTGGCCCCGGACGGCCGACATAAACGCCGGAGAGCGAGCCGCCCTCGTAAACGATCAGACCGTCGGTGACGGCGCCGTTGTTGAGGATGAACTTCTGATTGCCGGCAACCTGCCAGTTGCTGTAAACGTTGGAGTCAAGAATCTCTTTGGAAACCGGATCGACCACGCGGATGTTGATGTCGTCGTCGGTGGCAAAAACGAAGCTGTTGTCCTCAACTGACTTCTGAATCGCGCCGCCGTCCAGGATAATCTTGCTGTAATCAAGCAGATATATGCCCTTGCCGTCGGAGATGCTGTTGGAAATAAGAAGGGTAAGACCATTGACCACGGTGTAGTCGTTGCCGTCCCAGTTCTCAAGTTCGCGGGTCACGCCGTCATTGCCAACCACCCAGCTGGTGTAGAAAGTGGTTCCGTTGGCTCCGGCGCCGAATCCGGAAAGCAGACTGCCCGGATTGAAGGTGACATTGTAGGCTTTCGAGCCGAGAGTGCCAACCCAGAAAACGCCGCCTTCGTTCATGGTGACGTTGTTGGCCACGCCGCCGGTGCTGCCGTCAATCAATTTGCGATAGCTCATCGCCAGCACGCCGCCGTCGGAAACGGTAACGTCGCTGATATAGCCGCCGTTATAGACCGAAGCGGAACCGTAATTGGATATTTCGACATACTCTGCCGCAGCGTTGGCGCCGGTGACGATCAAATAGGCGCCGACCTTGCCGGCTCCCATCGCGATCTGGCTGCCCGCGTTGACTTTGACATTGGTGGCGCTGGCGCCGTCCCAAAGCTCCACTTTGGCAAAATCAGAACCAAGAACGGCAAGCTTATCCACCACCGTTCCAGCTCCCTGAATCTGCATGGCGGCTCCGGCTCCGGAGACCACCACGTCGGAATACTGTCCGCCGAGCGCTCCAGCGCCCATGCCGTTCAGTACGCCGCCAGCTTCGACGGTCACACCGCTGGTCACACCACCGGTCAGAACGGTTTGCTTACCGCCCGTCACGATTGTGGTGTTCTGAGCGATACCGCCGGACGCCACTGTCTGAGCGCCGTCCACGGTCTCTCCGATTACTGGAGAGTTTTCTGCATTTACATTTTCTGTAAAAGCCATACTACACCCCTTTTGTTTTGTGGATTCTATCCACGTTTGTTGGTCGTTTTTTTAAAAAGCGAACATTTAAAATATATTATTGCACACGATAAGTATAACCTCACTTTTTCAAATTGCAATAGCTGTCAAGGGGGTTGAACAGAAAAAATCACTTTTTTTTGATGTCTGATAAAAATGCGCAATGCGAGGGGAAAAAACGGCGCTCTTATATTAATGTATAGTAATAATATATATAAAAAAATCCCGGAACAAAAGGTTCCGGGATCAGATACGCGAAAAATATTTCGCTTACAACTCAAACCAGGTGTTCACTTGAGTCTGCGCTTTGATGCTTTGGCCGACCATTGCGGCGATCTCCAGTGTTGCCTCATGAGGAACCGGAATCGGCGCTCCGTTGAAGAATTCAAGAATGGTTTCAATCATCGTCGGGAAGAAATTGCTGCACTGATTGACCGCTCGGCATTGTTTGGCACCGGCGGCAATAAACTGATACGGCATTTCGGGAGCATAGGAAATCGTCCCCACCCGGCCGTCGTTGTATTCGATCACCACATGCTTGTTGACTCCAGCCGAAGTCTGCATCAACCGGACCGCGCCGGTGCCAAGCAGTGTGGAGATCATCTCGAACATGTGAATGCAATATTCCCAATAGGACGACCCGCTGCCGGTGGCCGAGGCGAACTCGATCTTCTCGTCCTTGAACACGGTGCGCTTCAGTTCGGCGATCTCATTGGTAAAACGCAGCGCGGAACTGGAAAACATCGGGGTGTTGTATTTTGCGGCAAGCTCAAAGATTCTGGCGGCGGTCGCCTTGTCGGGGGCGAACGGTTTGTCCATATAAAGCCGTTTCCCGCTTTTGAGCGCCTGCTCCGCCAGCGACTCATGCACCTCGGGATTGCTCGGCGCCAGAACGATCAGACAATCGCATTTTTCGATCAGTTCCTCCTGGCTCCGCGCCGGAGTCACCTGAAAATCCTCGCACCACTTTGCCAGCGGACGCAATCCGGGGCGGCTCTCCCGTTCCCACGCCATATGAATTTCAAACTGATCGGCCAGCTTGCTGCCGCGAATCCATTCCGGATAATGATTTGCATGCCACTCATCGATGTACAGGTCGATAAATCCGATTTTCTTTTTCATGCCATTCTCCTTAATATTTATGGTGTGTCTTTCACAAAACACCGTTTTTTATTTTTTAACGGGCGATGGCCGCTCCGGTGCTGTCGCGCACCACAAGCCGCGGTTCAACCAGTTGAACCGGCGGCAGCGCAGCCTCGGTCTTGATCGACCGCAGCAGACTATCCATCGCCAGCCGTCCGAGTTCGCCGCGCTGCTGCGCGACCGTGGACAGATTGAACTCGGGATGTGCGGCGTACCACACATCGTCAAACCCCATCACCGAGATATCGGCCGGAATGCGGTATCCGAGCCGGCGCAGCATGGACAGCATGTCGATTCCGGAATAGTCGCTGTTGCAGAGAACTCCGGTAAAACCGCGGTCGTGGACAATTCCGTCGATAAGCTCGCTCCAATATGGATAGCTGACCAACTCGACGCCATAATCTTTGGCCGCCGCGATATACCCGTCGGCGCGATGCTGCGGAGCGCTGTCGGTCGAATAGCACAGCTTGCGATGACCCAGCTTGGCCAGATGCTCGCAGGCAAGATAGCCGCCGCGGAAATTGTCGGTATTGACAACCGGGAACGGACAATCCACCGCATCGGTCGCCACCAGAATCACCGGGATGCCCCGCTGTGTCACCTTGCGGATGAATTCGGAAAACTTTTTGCCGTCGAACACCCAGTCCATCGTCAGCAGTATGCCGTCGACATGCTTTTCCAAGAAAAGCTGAAGTTCCTGATCGAAATACTCGCATTGGCCGCCGGCCACGCCGATCAGCACACCGTAATCGTTTTCGGCGGCGGTGCGGCCGGCCGCTTCGATCACCTCGCCGTTGAACGAGTTGCGGACGGAGGAGCAGATATAGCCGATCAGCCGGCTCTGACGGCTTTGCAGACCGCGGCCGAAATTGTTCGGCACATAATCAAGACGATCCGCCACCGCCTTCACCCGCTCTCTGGTCTTGGCGGCCACCAGCGGCGAACCGTTCAGCGCCAGACTCACCGTCGCCGGAGAAAGATTAAGCTCCTGAGCGATTTTTTTGATCGTTACCATTCGTCTGCTCCTTATGATTTCATTTTCTTCTTACGCTGCCGCTCTGTCCATGTGCGGCAAGCCCCTCCATTCCGGCGATCCGCTCGATGGTCTCGACCTCGCGCCGGATGGCGGCTTCGGTATAATGCACCAAACTCGTGCGCCGGAAGAATCCGTCAACCGTAAGGCCGCTGAAAAAACGCGCGCTTCCGCCGGTCGGCAGCACATGGCTGGGGCCGGCGCAGAAATCGCCGACCGGCTCCGGCGTCCACGGGCCAATAAATATTGCTCCGGCCGCCTTGATCTTTCCGACCAGTTTCTGCGGCGCCCGGCACATCAGCTCAAGGTGTTCCGGCGCGTAGTCTCCGGCGACCTCCGCCGCCTGTTCGAGATTGCGGACATGGATAAGAAAGGCGCCGCGTTCCAGCACCCGGTTGACCGTGGCAAGACGCGGCAGCCGCGCCTTGCGTCGCTCGACCGCCTGTTCCACCGCATGCAGCAGTTCGGCGGAATCGGAGATCACCACCGCCTGCTCAAGACCGGAACCGTGTTCCGCCTGACTCAGCACGTCGGCGGCGATCAGTTCAACCGGCGCGGAATCGTCGGCCACAATCAATATTTCCGACGGACCGGCGATCATGTCAATCGCCACCTTGCCGTAAACCAGCTTTTTGGCGGCGGTCACATAGGCGTTGCCGGGGCCGACGATCTTTTCCACCGGCGCCACGCTTTGTGTGCCGTATGCCATCGCCGCCACGCCGTAGACGCCGCCAAGACGGTAAATCTCGGTAACACCCGCCTGCTTCATCGCGTAAAGCACCGCGGGATGCACATTGCCTTCACGATCCGGCGGCGTAACCGCCACGATCTCGCGCACGCCGGCCGCCCGGGCGATGCCGGCGGTGTGGATGACGGTGGAGACCAGCGGCGCGGTACCGCCGGGAATATACACGCCCACCCGGTCCAGCGGCTCGAATTTTTCACCGAGCCGGACTCCCGGACGCGGCGAATAGCTCCATTTCCTGGGAATGCGCTGCCGGGAAAAGTCCATTACATTCTTCAACGCAAAACGGATTGCCCGCCGGTCGGCGGCGGCAAGTTTGCGTCCGGCGGCGGCGAGTTCGTCCCCGGTCACCCGGAAGCGGTCCGGAGTAAGCCGGACATGGTCAAACTCCGCGGCGTAGCGCACCAAAGCAGCGTCGCCCTCCGCCGCAACACCTTCGATGATGCCGCGAACCGAGGCCTCAATCTCCGGCGGATAACCGGGACGGCGGCACAGCGCTTTTATTTTGTCGTCAAACCCATCGGCCTGACAGTCAAGAAAAATCATTTTTCAGAACTCCACTAAAACATTATCGATCAGACGGGTCGGCCCGAACCAGGCCGCCACCGCCAGCAGAATCGACCGCGACCCGGCGGTAACCGGATCAAGCGTGTCGGCCGAAAGCGCCTCGACATAATCAATTTTTCCACCGGCCGCCTCAATCGCGGCGCGCACCGTTGCCACGGCGTCCGCCGCGGTTTCCGGACGCAGCGTCGGCTCCGCCGCCAGCAGCGCACGGCTGATCGAACGCGCCGCGATCCGCTCGCTTTCCGAGAGATAACGGTTGCGCGAACTCAACGCCACCTTGTCGGCGTCCCGCACCAGCGGTGCAACGACAATGCGGACCGGCATGTTCAGATCACGCACCATGCGCTTGATTATCAACGCCTGCTGCGCATCTTTGCGGCCGAACACCGCAACCGTGGCCTGAGTGAGATTGAACAGCTTGGTCACCACAGTGGCCACGCCGCGAAAATGAATCGGACGGGTGCGTCCGCAAAGTCCTTTGGACAGTTTTTCCTCCACCACCCAGGTCGAATGGCCGGGACTGTATATTTCCGCCGGTTCCGGCGCAAAAACGATGTCGGCGCCGTGTTCGGCGCAAAGTTCGCAGTCATGTTTAAAATCGCGCGGATATTTGTCGAGATCCTCGTTCGGCCCGAACTGGGTCGGATTGACAAAAATCGAAACCGCCACCACGCCGCCCTCACGCCGGGCAATGTCAATCAGCGACGCATGGCCGGCATGCAGAAATCCCATCGTCGGCACCAACACAATCTTCTTACCGGCGGCGCGCAGTTCCAGCGCCCGCTTCTGCATCTCCGAGCTTGTTCTGATTATCTCCATGACCGATGTGCTCCTTAACTTACTTAAAAAAATACGAGAGCCGTAACTCTTCCCGCGGCTCTCGCTGAAACAAAATCAAAAACGGGAAGAACGCTATGCCTCGAACAACCAGTGATGAATGTCCGGACGGGTCCCGTGCTGAATTCCGACCAAAGCGTCGTAAAGCTTCTGAAGCACCGGGCCGATGGTGTCGCCGTATTTGAAGACCTTGTCGCCGTAGACGATCTCGCCGACCGGAGTGATGACCACCGCAGTGCCGCAGGCGCCAACCTCGGCCATGTCGGCCAGCTCGGTGACCGCCACCGGACGGCGCTCAACCTTGATGCCGAGGTCTTCCGCCACCTGCGACAGCGATTTATTGGTAATGCTGGGCAGCACCGACGGCGACTTCGGCGTAACATAAACGCCGTCGCGGGTGATGCCGATGAAATTGCTGGTGCCGAACTCGTCGATATACTTGTGTTCGCGCGGGTCAAGGAAGAGCGCCACCGAACAGCCCATGTCGTGCGCCAGCCGGCTCGGATAGAGGCTGGCGGCGTAATTTCCGGCGGCCTTGATATGGCCGGTGCCGTGCGGCGCCGCGCGGTCGAGGTCGGTCGGGATCATGGCCCGCACCGGCTTGATGCCGCCTTTATAATAGGCGCCGACCGGAACCACCATGATAATCAGTTCATAGTTCTTGCTGGCGTTGACGCCGATCTGCGGCGAAGTTCCGAACATCACCGGACGGATATAAAGCGCGCCGCCGGTGCCGTAGGGCGGAACAAATTCAATATTATCGCGCACAACGGCGCGGACGGCTTCGACAAACGCCTTTTCGTCAATCGCCGGCATCTGAAGATAGCGGGCGGAGGAATTGAGCCGCTTGGCGTTTTCGTCGGGCCGGAAAATGCAGACCCGGCCGTCGGAGCAGGTGAACGCCTTGCCGCCTTCGAAGATCGCCTGACCGTAGTGCAGGCAGTTTGCCGCCACATTCAGCGTGATGTCATAACTCGAAGTAAGCACGGGGTCACTCCACTTTCCGTCCCGATAGCTGAAGCGGATATTGGATTTGACGGGCATGAAGCCGAATCCGAGCTCGTCCCAATTGATCTTATTGTCCATAACAACCTCTCTCATTAAACAATGTTTTTTTAAATATACTATAACATCCCGAATAATCAACCCGTTTTAATTTTTTTCATATTTTTTTCCGTTATTCAAATAATCAAAAAAAGACGTTTTTTTTGCATTTGCAAATTGCATTTCCATAATAGGTATATAAATTAATATGCAAACGATCGAAACAACAGAAATTCATCAAGGTCCAGGAGGGAACAATGGTTTTGAAGGGTTGGTTTGCGGGTATCGCCGCGATCGCGGCGATGGTGGTGATGACCGGCTGTGTTGACAACAGCGTGCCGGAAAACAAAGAATTCAGCGTCCCGGCCGCGTCCGGAGAGCCGACCGCGTGGGGCAAGGGCGCCCAGGGCGGAGTCACCGGGCTTGACGCCACCAGCGGACTCGACGAACAGGGCTTCGGCGCCGGCGCCGGCGAAGGCTCGGTCGGCGGCGACAGCCTCAACGGCTGGACCGTGGTCGAAGGCGTGGACTTCCCCGTAATCTACTTCGACTTCGACAAGGATGAAGTCAAGGCTTCCGAGATGGAGAAGATCCAGCAGGTCGCCACCTATATGGCCAACTATCCGGAACTCGGGCTCATCATCGAAGGTCATACCGATGACGTCGGCACCAACGAGTACAACCGCGCACTGGGCGAACGCCGCGCGATCAGCACAATGAACGCTTTCGGCGCCAACGGCCTCGGCTCCGAGCGCATCCAGACCATCAGCTACGGCGAGGATCGCCCGGCCGCCAACGGCACCGACAACGAATCGCGCGCACTCAACCGCCGCGCCATGCTGCTGCCGGCCAAGATGAAATAATCCGGCCGGACATCGACAGTCTGATCTCATCGGTCCCGCGTCCCCGCAAGTGGATGCGGGATTTTTTTCTGATCTCATGGATCCCGCGTCCCCGCAAGTGGATGCGGGATTTTTTGTTGTGCTCATGCCGGGTGCCGGACACCGGGACAATCCACCGCAAAAATGGTAAATATATTTTATTCGGCGGACGCGGCGCGGACATTTGTTTTTTTACCGCGCAATGCTATTTTATAGGCGCGAAAAGAGGAGATGCGCCCAACACAATACAACCGGCCGGCACCGGCGGCGGCAAACGGCAACAGAGGAGAAACGGCCCATGAAAAAAATCCGAATGGCTTTTTACGACACAAAACCCTACGACCGGACCTTTTTCGAGGAGGCCGACCGCGACGGCAGTCTTGAAATAGTTTTTTTCGAGACCCGGCTCACCGCCAATTCCGCCGCCATGGCCGCCGGATTCGACGCGGTATGCGCCTTCGTCAACGACGACCTCTCCGAACCGGTGATCGACAAACTGGCCGGACTCGGCGTAAAACTTGTCGCCATGCGTTGCGCCGGATTCAACAACGTGGCGCTGAAAGCCGCGCTCGACCGGATCACCGTGGTCCGGGTTCCCGGCTATTCTCCTTACGCCGTCGCCGAATACGCGCTGGCCATGCTGCTGACGCTGAACCGCAATCTCCACCGGGCCTACAACCGGGTGCGCGACAGCAACTTCTCAATCAACGGTTTTCTGGGATTCGACCTGCGCGGCAAAACATTCGGCATCGTCGGAACCGGCAAGATCGGGCAGGTTTTCGCCGAACTGCTTCAGGGATTCGGCGTAACCATTCTGGCCTATGACCTGTATCCGAACGCCGAAGCCGCCGAAAAACTGCATCTCAACTATGTCGGTCTGGACGAACTTTACCGCCGCTCCGACGTGATTTCACTGCACTGTCCCCTCACCCGCGACAATCTGCACCTGATCAACCGCCGCGCCATCGAACTCATGAAGCCGGGCTGCTACATCATCAACACCAGCCGGGGAAAACTGATCGACACCGTGGCGCTGATCGCCGGCCTGAAAAGCCGCAAACTCGGCGGCGCCGCACTTGATGTTTACGAAGAGGAGGGCGACATCTTTTTCGAGGACCTCTCCGGCTCCGGCGTGGATGACGACGTGCTGGCCCGCCTGATGACTTTTCCGAACGTGCTGGTCACCTCCCATCAGGCGTTCTTCACCCGTGAGGCGATGAGCAATATCGTAAAAGTAACGCTGGACAACGTCACCAGTTTCTTCGCCGGCAAGCCGCCGGAAAACGCGGTCTGCTTCCGCTGCCAGCGGGGTTAAATCGTCGGCCGGGAAGAGAGTTCAAACGCGTCCGCCGGGCACTCGACGACAACGGTGTCATAGGCCGGAACCGTGACCGGTTCAACGGTAAACGGTTCAACTTCAAGCTGAATCGGCTCCGCCGACGGATTCACCGCCGCCATCACACAACGGCCGCCGTTGCGCAGGATGTAGACATTCTGCCGGTATTTTTCCGGAGACACCCCGGCCGGACCGCGCTCGACACGGCCTCCGGCCAGCGCTTCGACCCGGCCGGCAAACCGCGTGAATCCGGCGATCGCCTCAAGAGCAGACGGATCAAGCACATGCGCCTGCCAGATCGACAGACCGTGCATTCCGGAATTAAGCCACGCCTCGACAAGTCGTATTTTCATGCGCCCGGAATAGACGCTGCCGGTCTGATTGGAATCGAACCCCCACATGTAGGCTTCGGCCGGCATGAATTTCACGCGGCCGTCCAGCACGGCGTTCATGTGGGATATTTCGTCCATCGCCCCCTGATACCCGGCGGCGGCGAAGTCGATGTTCTGATCGCCCATCGTCCGCCAGTCCACCGCGTAGCGCTCGCGGGTCATGTCCCGCTTTTTGCCATAGTCGTACTCATAGCCGGAGTAGACCATAAACTTGGCGTCCGGCCACAGTTCGCGCACCGCTTCGCCGGAAAGCCGAGCCATAAGATTGCTTACCGCGCAGTTGAATGTTATCCACATGCCGCGGGCGTCGCCGGTCAAATCTTCGCGGAAAAACTGCCGCTGACAGCTGGTATAAGTCTGAAAACGCCCGAAACCGTAATCGGACAAATCTCCGACCACCCGGTCGCCGGACTTGATCGCGCCGGTCTCCGCATCATAAACCACCAGATTCATCGCCTTGCCGCCGCTGAGATGAAGCAGATAATCCTGCAACTGCCGCTTGAACCATTCCGGATTGTCCAGCATCTCTACCAGCGACGCACCATTGGTAAACTCCATAAATTTCGAGGCGAAAAAAGCCGTTCCAACCGTATAGCCGCGCGTCATGGCGAAATCGTGAACCGTCCCGCTCTCCTGCGGTGCTCCGCCGACCAGTTCCCCGTCCATCGCATAAAATGAATTAACTCCCGACAAAGCAAGCTGTTCAACAAAATCAGGGACGTATTTTTCCTCCAGTCCGGTGAAATACCAGACCGCCACCGGCACTTTTTTCAAATGCACTCCGAGCGTGTCCGCCTTGCGGACGTGAAACGAGCGCTCACTGACCACCGCGCCGTCCGCCCCGACCACGCTGAAATTCATCCGCTCGGCTTTCGCATAGCCCATATCCACCAGCAACGGCACCCAGATTCGCGCCATTTCCGAATATTTTCCGGCAGGAAAAGACATTTCCACACAATTTTTTGCGGAATTATAATTGATCTTTTCCGGATGAACCGTCAACTCATCCGGCGGCAGCGCCGGAAACGAGCCGCGCGGCGAACCGAGCACGGTGCAGCCGGACACAACAAGCGTGAACCCGTCATTCACCGCCAGCGGCGGCAGCTCGACAAACATAAACTGTTTTCCCGTCTTCACCGGAATCGGATCGGTGCGCGGCCACACCCGGATCGGCTCCGCCTCGGCGTCCAGCCGGAGTTCGCCGCCGCCTTCCGGCCGGACGGCCAGACCGCGCACCGCAATCGCCGCCTCATGCCCCTCGTTGTTTTCGATCCAGAAATTGCACGACGCCACTTCGTCGCCGGGTTTGAGCGTTTCATTCGACAGCGATTTCAGCCCGGTCAGCGGCAGCCGAACCGTGTACCATTTGCCGGGCAGAAACCAGGTGACGGCATTGGTGTCACCGAAAAAAATGAAGAATTCCCGGTTGTCGCCCTTGCGGGTAAAAGAAAAAGCGGTGTAGCGAACCGGAAAATCGAAGTCGCATTTCCATTCAAACTCCACCTGCGCCTCCGGCGTCACCGCCGCCGCCAGCGTGTCCGACACCGCGATTTTGCGGCCGCCGCCGCGATTTTCCAAGTCCGCTCCGAATGCGGCGAACACCGCCGCAACCAGCGTCAGCAACGCCAGCATTTTTTTCATGCCATTCTCCATCGTTTTATTCGTATTAACCCCATTAAATCCATCGTCAGGCACACCCGCCGCCGGAAACAGGCATTATGGTCAGCGATCAAGGGTTTCGTCAAATCGTTCGGTTACCGGGCGGTCGTTCCATGTGTTGCCGTCGGCACGATAAAATACAATATCGACAACGCCGTCCGGCTTGACGTATTTGACCATAAAAACATCACCCGCATTGATTTCCATCGGATAATTGTGATAAGGCAGCACTTCACCCGTTGTGCGGTTGTCTTTGACGCTTTCATAAGCATCGTCAACCCGCCAATACTCCCTGGACACATAGTTTTTATTCCATGAACTCATATCCTGACTGCCGATTCGCGCGGCGATAAACTCCCGACCGTCAATGACAACCGGCTCAAGACGCTCCCCGGCGTCCAGTCGCGTGGCCGGATCCAACCGGAATGTATGTACGTTGTATGAACGGGCGCTGAGCCGCGTCGCCATATTGTCCATTCGCCCGTTGCCGAACCGTGCGCACTTCGCGGTGTGAGCAGCCCCATATATCCCCATAATATCTTGATGATCAATGGATTTCAACTCACGCACAAAATTCTCCACCATCATATCTTCCCGATAGTCCACATTTTTACCGGAAAAGCCGTAATATTTTTCCCCCTGTTCGATGTTGTCTTGGGCAATATGGTATTGCCGGGAGTCTTTCCGACCGTTTTGCTCCAGATATTTGAGGTAACGCTTTCCGGTTGTCTCCGCCTGATGCCCGACATCGGTTCCATGAAAAATCGTTTCCGGGGCGTTTTTCTTTATCTTCTGAAAAAAAATCTTATCTTCCGCAGTGTTGGCGGAGGTGCCGGCGATGTCGATAAAAAGTTCGTCCAATATTGTATCGTCATCGCTTTTCATCCAAACATTCAGAAACTCGGCGCTATAGTATGGCATCTCAATAAAAAGGTGCCGCATATTCCGTTTATTGTAGTGGGCCAGCCACAGCTCATATTCATTGTCGATAATTGAGGCGACGCCGTGCTGTTCACCATACAGGTGGATCGTCCCGGAAAAATCACTTCCGACGGCAACCGGCAATGATGGCGCATCCGTACAGGCGGTCAGCAAAAAGACGGCTGCGCCCAGCAGAAACATAAGCGGCAGTGCGCACAGCCGGACAATCATTGTTAAGTTACCCTCCTGAATATATTTACGCAAACGTCGTTTTTACAGCTGAAAAAACGATTGCAATGGCGGTGAGCCGCTATCCTGTGTAACATAGCATTGCCGCAAAAGGCTGTCAAGTCTGCTAACGCTCAATAAGCCGGATTTTCTTCCAGTGTCCGCAGCGGAAGCGCCAGAAGATCAGCGCCGCCTCCAGCACGCCGTAACCCGTCATAAAATACCACATCTGAATCACCGTGCCGTGCAGAACATGAACGATCACATACAGCCCCGGCACCATGATCAGCCACTGGGCGCCGGTGGTGATAAGAAAAACGAAAACCGTGTCTCCGGCGCCGCGCAGTCCGGCCATGAACACATATTTTACCGAGTCGGTCAGGTTGAACACCGCGGCGCAGGCCAGAATGACCACGCTCAATTCAATCACGGATTCAAAGCCGCTCCCGCCGCCGCGCGGTGCGAACAGTCCGCTCAAAAACTCCGGAAACGTCAGATAGACGAACGCGCAGAACAGCATATAAATAAAACATACCCGCCAGGCGCGATAGACCGCCTGCTCGGATACTCCGCGCCGGTTGCGCCCGATGTACTGTCCGGCCACAATCGCCGTGGCGTCGGAAAACCCGAGCAGCGGCGAAAATGAAAAATTGTTGACCGACAAGGCGATCGTGGTCGCCGCCGCCGCCTCCACCGAAATCGACCCGACCAGAAACCCCATGAACGCAAACGCTCCGACCTCCGCCATCACCTGCATTCCCGCCGGCGCGCCGTAGAATACGATCTTACGGACATATTCCCAGCGGAACCCGAACTTTCTCCGGGTCGGATAACTCTTCTGGTCAGGCAGCAGCAGAAACAGCGCCGCGGCACAGACAAATGAAAAACCGCTGGCCAGACTGGTCGCCACGCCGCCGCCGTAGATGCCCCACTCCGGCGCGCCCCATTTGCCGAAGATCAGCATGTAGTCAAGCACAACGTTCAGCACGCACGCCCCGGCGCTGACCACGCCGGCCGGCCAGGTGACGCCGCGCCCGGAAAAAAAGCAGAACAGCGGAATGGCCAGACACGGAAACACGCCGGACAGCCACAATCCGTCCAGATAGTCCAATGACGGCGCGATCAGTTCCGGTTTTATTCCCGAATGCAGTATAATGTATTTTCCCAACAGCGGATTGAGCAGAATGATGATCAGCGACGCCGCCAGTCCAATGTAAAATCCGTTCCAGGCGGCGCGCACACAGCCGTGACGGTCGTTCGCGCCGAACAGCTGCGCCACCAGCGGCGAAGTGAAGCTGACAATCCCGGAATACAGACAGAACAACGTAAAATACATCATGCCCACCGGCATCGCCGCCGCCACCATATCGGTTCCGGCGCGGGCGAGAAACAGCCGGTCGCAGAACATCATCACCACGTTGCTCGCGCTCATCACGATCAACGGCGCGGCGACCTGCGACAGCTCAAAATATCCGCCCTTGCCCATAAACTGACGTCGGGAAAAATAATTGTATTTACGAAGATTCATATTTAATGTCATCACAAAAAAAGGGAGCCGCTTTCAAAGCGGCCCCCTGTGATTCGTCTCGCTTTGTTGTCTTCTACCAGTTGAAGTTGATCAACGGCATGAACGGGATCGGCCCGTCCTTGATTATGTTGATAAGTCCGAGCTGGAACGACTGATTGCCGTTGGCCACGTTCATGACGCCGAACTGCAGTCCGTTGACATTCCGGGCGCTGTTGTATCCGGCCACCTGAAGTCCGCTGACGTCATCGGCCACGTTGACCAGCCCGGTAAACTGAATGCCGCCGAAATCGTCGGCGTAACTGGTTATCACCGAGGTCTGGAGACCGCCGAAACGCCTGGCGACGCTGGCGAACACGCCGGCCTGAAGTCCGAGATAATCGTCAGCCACCACCACGCTGCCGGCCTGAAGTCCGGTCATATTGCCGGCCACGTCAAACGCCAGCGCGGCCTGAACGCCTTTGAACCATTCGTCGTTGATGTTGCCGATCCAGCTTCCCTGCACACCCTCGATGGTTTTGCAGCGGTTCAGAACCCAGCTGCCCTGAATACCTTTAATATAGGCGGTTCCGGAATAAAGCCAGCTGGCCTCAATACCATACACCCGGCCGAGACCGTTGCAGATCGGGAATCCGGCCTTGATGCCGTAGACGTTGCTGTTGACCATGCTGGACGGCTGGTTCATAAAGAAGCCCAGACCGAAGTTGGTGTAATCGTCGGCCGGAAGCGGAGCGTTCTCCTCACCGGCGAACAGGTTGACCGCAAGCAGCGCGGAAGCGAAAAGCAGAAGTTTTTTCATCTTTCAATCCCCTTAGAATTTGAAGTTTACGACCGGCAGGAACGGGATGCAGGCGCCGTCGATGTAGTTGATGATACCGATCTGGAACGACTTGCCGGTGGCAACGTTGACCACACCGAGCTGAAGTCCGCACATATCCTCCACCATGTTGACGATGGAGAACTGAAGTCCGGTGATCTCCTGCCCCTTGGTCATGATGATGGCGGTCTGGACGCCGTCGACCTTATCGGTCAGCGAGCCGAAAACCGACGCTTCAAGCCCGGAGACCGGTGCGCCGACGCCGAACGGGGCGCCGACTTTGATGCCGTAGGTCTCGGTATATGCGGCCGAAGGCGGATTGTTATACCAGAACGTGATCATCAGCGCGTCATAAGGCGTCGCCTTCACTGCCGGCTGCTGTTCTCCGACAACCACCACTTTGTACTCGCCGGTTCCGATCTCCTCGGCAATCGCCGGAGAGACGAACAGCGCCGCAAGCGCGAACAGGAAATAAAATTTTTTCATCTCACACTCCTTGGGTTGTTTTTACAACATATAAATTAATGTACACCTGCACATTTTATTTTCAAGCGAATCTTCACTTATTGACGCATGATTTTATCGCCGGCGGCCACCGTGATATTTATCATAAACCAGCACGGCGGCGTACCCGGCGACCGCCGCCAGACACGGCAGCAGCATGATTGCGGCCACCGAATTGCTTGCCGCAGCCGCCAATCCGCCGGCGATCCCGGCGACCGGCGGAACCATTCTGAATTTCAGCGACCGCCCCCGCAATTGCCAAACGCACAGCAGAACACACAGCGAGGTAAGAACGCCGCCGAGCAAAAAACAAAAGCACGCCAATATCAACGGAAGCCACCCCATCTCAACCAACTGCCGCTGAATCGAGTCAGAAATAAACGACCGCCCGGAAGCCCGACGGCACTGATACCGCAAAAAACGCCCGAAGAGCACCAGCACGGTCGTCACCGCCGTCACCACCGCCGCAAAAAACGGCGCCGCCACTAACACTATGCCGGCCTGCGCATCACTGCTTAAGTCGAGATTGAAATGCGCCACGGCAAGAAACCCGTATCCGACCGCGGTTGGCACCATCCGCAGTACACGGTGGATGCGGCAGAGCAGCAGCCAGCTTCCCAGCGCCGCGCCAACGGCGAACAGATTGAACACGGCAATAAAAAACACTCCGTCCCACCGGACCGCCGGGTTGCCGCGTCCGCCGAACCAATATTGCTCCGAGGAAAAACCGTTCACATCGCCGCCGATGAAATTCGCCGCAAACGGCAGAAACATGCCGATCAGAGCAATCCATATCGCCGTTTGCCGGGAATCGTTCATCATCATGTCGTCATCCCTTCCGCCGCCGTTCATACTGCCGTTTGTCCGCCGGCCAATGCCGTGCCCATGCCTATGGGTTATTAAATACACTAACTCGCCTTTTTCTTCTTTTCAACTTCCGGTTTTGAAATTGCTCCATAATTTATGACGATAACTTCGCGCCGCGGCGACGCGTTGCGCCGTGTCGCAAAAAAATCGCGGCGCCGTCAATGCCGTTTGGCTTGTTTTTTATCCGTTCAGTGCTATATTACACTTTCAACTATAAGGTGATGACATGAAGACATTTGAACAGCTTTTTGAAGAATTGAGCCGTAAAGCCGCCGCCGGCGATGAAAATTCCGGGACCGTCAAAGAACTTGCGAAAGGTACCCATTTCATCGGAAAAAAGATTGTTGAAGAGGCGTCGGAAGTATGGATCGCCGCCGAATACGAAGGGCGCTCCCGCACCTCGGAGGAGATTTCCCAGCTGCTGTATCACCTTCAGGTTCTGATGATAAAACAGGACCTCAAACTTGAAGATATTTACCGTTATTTATAATTCAGGAGTTCAAGGCCAAATGCTGCAAATCGCAATTCCCAACAAGGGCGCGCTGTCCGATGACGCCGTCCTGCTGCTCAAGGAAGCCGGTTACAAGTGCGCCCGCTACGGGCGGGAACTGGTGGTGACCGACCGCAAAAACGAAATCGACTTTGTGTTTCTCCGTCCGCGCGACATTGCGCTTTATGTCGGCAACGGCGTGATTGACGCCGGAATCACCGGACGCGACCTCACGATGGACAGTCTGGCCGACGTGGTGGAACTTCTGCCGCTGGCGTTCGGCCGCTCCAGTTTCCGCTATGCGGTGCCGAACGCGTCCGCTCTCACGCCGGACAAGTTCAACGGTCTGCGCATTGCCACCAGCTACCCGAACGTGGTGGCGGCGGATCTGGCCCGGCGCGGCATTTCCGCGAAGCTGGTCAAACTCGACGGCGCGGTGGAAATCTCCGTCCGCCTCGGCGTGGCCGACGCGATCGCCGACGTGGTCGAATCCGGCCGCACGCTGACCGAAGCCGGACTCAAGGTGGTCGGGGAACCGCTTCTGGAGTCCGAAGCCCTGCTGATCGCCCGCGACACCAAAGTGCTGGAAAATCCCGGCATTGCCCACATGATCGCCCGGCTCCGCGGCATTCTGGTGGCCCGCGAGTACGCGATGGTCGAATATGACGTGGAGGAGCGCAAACTTGACGCGGCCTGCGCGGTCACGCCGGGAATTGAATCGCCGACCGTGTCGCCGCTCGGACGCAAAGGCTGGGTGGCGGTGGCCGCCATGATCCGCCGCGGCGACGCCAACCCGATTATGGACAAACTGTACGATCTCGGCGCGCGCGGCATTATCATCACCGACATACGCACCTGCAGACTTTAATCCGGGAAAGGCGGTTTTCGTCATGAACAGAATCATTGAACGGGCCCGCGAGGTCTTCGATTCGGAAATCGAAGGCATGCTGACCGTGCGGGACAGCTTGGGCGACAGTTTCATCGGTGCGGTAAACATGGCGCTGGAGGCTCTGAACTCAGGTAACAAGCTGGTGTTCACCGGCATCGGCAAATCCGGGTACATCGGCAAAAAAATAGCGGCCACGCTCGCCAGCGTCGGCTCGCCGTCGATTTTCCTTCATCCGGTGGAGGCGCTGCACGGCGACCTCGGCGTCATCCAGCGCGGCGATCTGCTGTTCGCCCTCAGCTACAGCGGAGAAACCGACGAACTGCTCGGCGTGATCGCGCCGGCCAAACGGCTCGGCATCAAACTGGTGGCGATCACCGGCATGCCGGAGTCCAGACTGGCCAAGTTGAGCGACCTCACCGTGGCGATGACCGTCAAGTGCGAAGCCTGCCCATTCAATCTGGCTCCGACGACCACCACCACCAGTCTGCTCGCTCTTGGCGACGCGCTGGCCATGGTGCTGCTGGAAAAGCGCGGCTTCACCAAAGAGGACTTCGGCCGCTACCATCCGGGCGGGGCGATCGGCCGCGCCGTCACCATGCGCGCAGCCGACATCATGCGCAAAGACGACCACTTCGCCATCGTTTCCGGCGACACTCAGGTCCGCGAAGCGCTCTACCGCATGGGAAAAGCACGCTGCGGCTCGGCGACCATCATTGACGGGGAAGGACGGCCGATCGGGATCTTCACCGACGGCGATTTCCGCCGCGCCGCCGAACGCGACATCGAAGTTCTGAAGCGCCCGATGAGAGAGGTCATGACTCCAAATCCATGCTCGGTCAACATCGACTGTCTGGCCGCGCAGGTGCTCAAACTGATCGAAGACCGCCATATAAACGACATTATCGTGGTGGACGACGGCGGCAAAGTGGCCGGCCTGATCGACGTTCAGGACCTGCCGGGGCTGAAACTGATGTAGAAAATGCGGAGCCATCTGCAAAAAACCGCAACAGCGGCAGTGCTGATTCTGTCGGCTCTGCTGCCGCTCAAATTCGGGTCGCTGGCCATGCCCGGCGCCGGCGCGATGCCGGACGGTGTGTGGGGCTGGCTCCTCACCACCTGGCCGCTGTGGATTTTCCGAATTGCAGCGCCGGCGGTTCTGCTGCTTGCGCTTGCGGCTTACCGGCCGGAAAAACGCAGCCGCGGCGGAGACGTCTTCTGTCTGCTTTTTCTGGCGGCAGCGGTATTCGCCTTCTTTGGAACCATCAACGCTTCGCAGACATTTTACAGTCATGAGATGCTGCTGCACCTCGGCTCATTGTCATGTTACCTTTTTGCGGCAAACGAGTTCCTGACTTCCGCGCCGTCCGCCCGCGAACGGCTGACCGGCGCAATCGGCATCGGCGCGGCGCTGGCGCTGGCCACGGCGCTCCACCAATATTTCTTCGGGTTTGACCAGATGCTGGAATTCATCGCCGGCGAACGCGAACACGGCGTAAAAATATCGGCGGTTCTGGAAGCAAAACTCATCGACCGCCGGACCAGTCTGCCGTTCGACCTCTCCAACTCACTGGCCGGATTCATTCTGGCGGCGCTGCCGGTTCTGCTGATCGCCGCATGGCGGGCCGGAGGCCGGTTTGAACCGCAAAAGCTGAGCCGACTGCTGTTCACCGGTCTGGCGGCGGCTGGCGGCCTGTTCGTTTTCGCCACCACCCGCAGCCGTGCAGCGGCGGCGGCGTTGATTCTGGCGCTGGTGTTCGCGGCGGTTGTCAAGCTGAAACAGCGCCGGCTGCGCATCGCGGCGGCGGCGGTGGCGGCGGCGGCGATCGCCGGCGGAATGTTTTACGCGGCGCACTCCGAGCGCGGACTTGGCTCGTTCCGCAGCCGAATCGATTATGCCAGAGTCGCGGTCGGCTCATTCGCCGCCCACCCGCTCGCCGGAGCCGGCTGGGGCGAATTTCACTACGACTATATGTTGAACAAATACGACGGAACCGAGGAGGCGCCGCAGGATCCGCACAATCTGCCGCTCGCCTTCTTCTCGCAGGCCGGAATGTTCGCCGGCCTGGCAATATGTTTGTGGATGCTTTGGCCGCTCATTGCCGTTTTGCGTCATGGAGTTCCAGCCCTTGCACCAACCATGCTGCTGACCGGATGGTTTGCATTCTGCGTCCACAGCATGGCCGACGTAAATCTGTTGACCGTATCCGGTCTCGGCACCGCCGGAGCCGCCGGATTGCTGCTGCTCCATACCGGGTCAACGGCGGCGGAGCGGTGGCGCTTCTTCCGGGTCGCGGCACTGCTCGCCCCTCCGGTTCTGGCGGCCGGACTGCTGTGGTCACCGGAGTCGACCGCAATCCGCTGCGGCGAAGCCGCCGTAAAGCAGGCTCAGGGCGACATTTCAGACGCACTGCGGCTGCTTGACCGCGCCACACGGATTGCGCCGCGCGATCCCGCGCCCCGACTGCAAAAAATGGAGCTGCTCCACCGGCTCGGCGATGACAACGGCGCGCGCCGGGAACTCGACGCCGCACGCGAAAAATTTCCGGACAACTGGCTGCTCAAAGGCGAAGTTCCCGACGTCATCGAACGTCTGGCAAAATCGAGGGCACTGAAATGATCGAACTTTTCGACACCCATTTTCACTACGACGGCGCGCAGACGCCGCTTGAATTCTGCGCCGCGCTGCCGCCGGGATACAACTACAAACTGATGGCGGTCGCCGCCGACCTTGAGGACTCCTTCCGGGTCCGCGGCTTTGCCGAGGCGGTCGATTTCGCCTGGTTCGCCTGCGGCATCCATCCGCATGAAGCGGCGAACGGCAGGCTCGACGCCGCCGATTTCAATGAATTTCTGCGCCACCCGAAGTTGCGCGCCATCGGTGAAATCGGGCTGGACTACTTTTACGATTTCACCCCGCGCGACCGGCAACTGGAAACTTTTGCGTTTTTTCTTGATCTGGCGCTTGCCGGCTCGCTCCCGGCGATTATCCATCTGCGCGACCGCGACGGCGCGTTCTCCGCTTATGAGGACGCCCTGACGCTGCTGAAGCCGTTCGCGGCTTCCGGCGGCAGATTTGTCATTCACTGTTTTTCCGCCACGCCGGAGTGGGCGGAAAAATTCCTTGAGCTCGGCGCATATCTCGGCGTCACCGGCATGGTCACATTCAAACGCTCCGATAATATCCGCGCAGCGCTCGCCGCCATTCCTGATGACCGGCTGCTTCTGGAGACCGACTCGCCGTATCTGGCGCCGGTGCCGTTCCGCGGCAACCCCAACCATCCGGCACATCTGGTCGAAATCGCCGCTTATGCGGCTGAACAGAAAAATATGACAACGGCCGAAATCGGCCGGCTAACCACCGAGAACGGCAGGAGTTTTTTCAAAATATGAGCACTTTTACTTATTCTTTCGATTTGAACTGTAAAAAAAGCATGGCTCCCATCGCCATACTTTTCGACGAAGCATCCGGGGACATTGAAATTGCCACCAACGCCAGAATCCCGTCCGGGGCGTTCCATGTCGGCAGCATCGGGGAAAAAGACGTTGTGGCGTTCAAAGCAAAAACGGTCAACGGCAAATCGCTCCGGGCGCTTCAGGGCGAACTGGATGAGGCCACGCTGAACGCCGTCAACCGCGCCCGTCAGCTGATGAACCTCAAACGGCGCGCCGGCTACTGCGGCTGCTGCGGAACACCGACAAAACTGGCGGATAAAGCGGCGGCAATGCGCTGTCCGCGCTGCGGAGAACTTTATTTTCCGCGGGTCGATCCGGCCATCATCGTTGGCGTGCGGCGCGGCGCTTCGCTGCTGCTCGCCCACAACAGCGACTTCACGCCGCAGCTGTACGGCCTGATCGCCGGATTTGTGGAGGGCGGAGAATCGATTGAAGCGGCGGTGATACGCGAAGTCCGCGAAGAGGTCGGCATCGCGGTCAAAAACGTGCGTTATTTCGGCAGTCAGTTTTGGCCGTTCCCCAATTCGCTGATGATCGGCTGCTTTGCCGACTACGACGACGGCGAACTTCGCTGCGACGGCGTTGAAATCACCGACGCCGGATTTTTCCGCCGCGACAGTCTGCCGACCACTCCCGGCCCCGGCTCGGTTGCCCGCCGGATTATCGACGCCTGGCTCGCCGAGGACAGCGGCGTCCGGCTCGGCTGAGTCGACACAATCCGCCATGGCGCCTTTACGGCGCCGCTGCACAGAAGCGCGGCAACAACGGTAAAAAATCGTTTTTTTTATGTTCAAAGCTGGAAAATCGCTTGAAACGGGCTATTGTGTTCGAGAACATAAAATCAACCAGCAGGATATTTATGCCAGGAGCGAACCGACTTTGTCTGAAACTCTTCGCCGCCGCGGCGATCATGCTCACCGCCGTC
Source organism: Victivallaceae bacterium (assembly GCA_028709805.1). Taxonomy (GTDB): domain Bacteria; phylum Verrucomicrobiota; class Lentisphaeria; order Victivallales; family Victivallaceae; genus CALXXL01. The sequence continues at coordinate 5,720 of JAQUTL010000021.1, read as the reverse complement.
CGGGTGTTCGCCGGCGACGGTCATGGAACGCTGTCCGCCGAGGCCTCGTCCGACGGGATAAAAATCGGCAACGCACTGTTCGATATTTCCATTTTCTCCAAGGTGATCGTCTGCGAGCCGCCGTGGAAAACCATGCGCTTTTATACAATGAAATCGCCGCTTGAGTTCACCAACACCGCACAGACGGCGGCAATCGCCACCGAACCTACCGCAGACTTCCGGCTTGACGAATATTCGGTGAAACTGAACGGTGACTCCGGCATCGTCACCTTGAATATGAGCTTGACCGCCGATCTGCCGACATTCATGGAGTACACCATGTTCACCCTGCCGGACTATCTGCTGGCCGATGCGAAATTCACCGCGGCCGATATCGACGGGAAAAAAGTTTCCGGCGAAGTTCCGCAACAATATTCCGGCAAATCGGAAATCCGCTACCTTGTCCGCAACGCCAAAAGTTTTTCAGCCGTCAATAATCTGGGCACATTCTCTTTTGAAGTGGAAACCGGCCCCGGATTCACTGTGGCCGACCGCCGCGGCGTGCCGTTTGAAAACAAAAGCTGCTACTGGATCGGCTGCGACGGCGACATGAAACCGGACACGCCGGTGGTCAGCGTGGTCAAGTTCAGTTTCAAGCTGAATCCCGAACTCAAACCCGCGCCGGTTCTGCCGGCCGCCGGCACGACGCACCCCACCGCCATTCCGGACATATTCGCTACGGCCAAGTTTGCCGTTCCGCAGCTGCCGGTTCCGCATGAGGTCGTCCGCCGCGACACCGCGGCGGCAATCGCGGCGCAGCGCCCCGTCATCGACGCCGGACTGGCCCCGGAAGACGCCGGAAAACTCTCACGCGCCGCCGCCAGACTCTTCCCCGCCCCGCTGTCCGCCGACGCCCGTCCTCTGAATATTGTCATCGGGCCGGATGACCGTCTGCCCGCTCCGCCGGACAGTTATCTGCTCGATATTTCACCCGACCGCGCCCGAATCACGGCGGCGACCGCCCGGGGCGCATTCTATGCGCTTCAGACCATGCGCACCTTCCGGAATCCGGACGGCACATTCCAATGCGTCGAGGTCCGCGACTGGCCGGACATGCCAATCCGCGGCATCCATCTCGCCCACATGGACAACCACGCGCTTGAGAACTACGCGCCGGTCATCGAAAACATCATGGCGCCGATGAAAATGAACTTTCTGCTGCTTGAGTGCGAGTTTGTGGAGTGGGATGCGCTCAAAGGGCTGCACGTCCGCAATTCAATGCCCAAACGCGATCTGATCGAACTGCTGAAAGTGGCGGACGACAATTTCATCGAGGCGGCGCCGCTGATCCAGACGCTCGGTCACACCCCGTGGCTTTTCTTCGGAGGAAAAAATCTCGACCTCTGCGAAGACCCTGATTACCCGTATGCGTTTTTCACCTCGAATCCCCGGCTCTATCCGCTGCTTGAGGAGCTGTTTGCCGAAGTGACGGACACCTTCAACCACCCGCGCTATTTTCATATCGGCGCGGACGAGACATTCCTGTTCGGCCGCTTCCCCAACCGCCCGGAAAGCGTCGAAAAAGGCTCGAAACAGATAATCGGCGACTTTGTCTTGTGGTGTCACGACTATTTCACCCGGCGCGGCATCACCATGATGATGTGGCAGGATATTTTTTCCACGCCGCAGGAGAGTCCGGAAAACGGCGCGGGAGGGCCGCCGCACAACACCGTTGAACTGCGCAAAACGCTGCCGCACGACATAATTTTCACCGTCTGGCGCTACTCCGGCGACTATGAGGAGTTCGGAGACCTGAACGCAGTCGCCGCCGACGGCTTTCCGGTGATCGGCTGCTCATGGTTCGCGCCGAACAACCCGGAGAACCTCACCCGTGAAGCAAGAAAGGTCAACGCGCTCGGCATGCTGTCCACCACTTGGATATATTCGTCGGACGACCAGAGTTCGCGTCATGTCAGCAAAAAATCCAACAACTGGTTCGCCCCGCCGGACGCGCCGTTCTTTTACTGGTTCCATCAGCTTGCCGCTTATATCCGCAGTGGAGCTTTTTCCTGGAATGAAACCGGCGCCGCGGCGGCGTCCATCGACGCGGCAAAAGCATTTTCAACTTTTTACGCCGCCGCCCGCCGCCCGGAAGTCCGCGCCGGCAGTTTGATCGACCTGTCGGACGCGGCAAACATCGAAATCTCCGCCGCCGCCAATCCATTTGTCTTCCAGTCGGTGTACGGGTTGGACAATCTTCCCGACGACATAACAGCCGGAGACGTAAAGTTCCGCCTGATGACGCGCAACGGTAAACGCGCGGCAATCGCGGTGAAGTCGCGTAACAATCCGGCATTCCCGGAATCCGCCGGCCCGGTCAGTCTCAACGGGTTGACGGCCGCAAAACTGTACTTTCTGCACACCACCGCCGGCACGACGCCGGAAAAATACGATATTGCCGCAACCGTCGCCGTCAAATATGAAGACGGGACTGCGGAGGAGATTCCGATGCGCTACGCTATGGAGGTCGGTGCGCCGCGACTAAACTTCAACTATTATCTCGGCGTGCAAAATGTTCTGCAGACGCCGGACGGCCGCATCTGGTTTGCCACATGGAAAAATCCACATCCGGAAAAGCCCATTGCCGCACTTGAAGTCCTCTCCGGAATGGCGCCTTATTATCTGTTCGGAGTTTCCGCCGAATAAAAACGCATGTCTATTATTACATATAATATAATGATAAGGAGAAAACACGCATGATGAAATCAATTACCAGAATAATCGGCACAGCCGTTCTGCTGACCGCCGGAATAACCGGTGCGGCGGTTCAGACGCCGCCCGCAGACCCGGCGGCGTTCCGAAACGAGCCGCTGAATGCGGAGATGAAGCAACGCACCGGGCTGGCCATTACCAGCCCGATTGCCGAACTTTCATTTTACAGCTCAATCATGGCGATTGAGCCGCCGTGGCGAAACCGCCGTTTTTTCAGTGAAGAATACGGCGTTCCGGGCAAACCGGAACAACGGCAATCCGGCGTCCGGGTGGAGCTGCTTCAGGGCAACCCGACCAATGAATTCAAATTGAATGAATATTCGTGCGACGTCAACGGAACCACCGCCACCGTCACACTGCGCTGCGAAGCCACCGCCGACATTCCGAGTGTTTTTGAATACAGCGCATTCGCGGTTCCCGCCTCGCTGCTCAGCTGCGCCACCTATACCGGAACACTTGAGGACGGCGAAACTTTCAGCGGGAAAATTCCACGCGACGAACCCGACGCCGTTGCACCGCTGAAGAAAGCCGTCCGCCAAATATCATTTCAGACGATGCTGGGAAAACTCAGCTTCGCAGTAAAAGAAGGGCCGTGCTTCAACATCGTCGACCGCCGCGGCGTCAGTTTCGCCGACAAAAAATGTTTCTGGTTCGGCTATCAGACCACGCTGGACTACGGCAAGCCGTTCAACAGCGTCATTGAGGTGAGTTTCTCCATCGACGACGACCTTGTGCTGGCCGTCCCAGAAAAGACTGCGCTGTCCGCCCCGCTGGAATCCACAGTGGTTCCCGGCGGCATCGCGGCCTACAAGCCAGACCTCAAACTTCTGCCGCGCCCCAAAAAGATTGTTCAACCACTGCCGGGAACCGGAAAGTTCATCCCGCTGCCGTCCGAAGTCACCGTCCGCATCGCCGGACTGGATGATGCGGCCGAATACGACCGGCTCGGACGCGCCGCCAAACGCATACTGGGCAAAATGAATGCCGAAACGCGAATTGTCGATCCCCGGCTCCGCATGGCCAGTTTCCTCAATATCAGAATCGCCCCGGACTCCATGGAAAACCCGGAGGGATACACGCTGACGGTTGACCGCAGCGGCGTGTCCATCGCCAGCCCGACGCCGCGCGGCGCGTTCTATGCGCTCCAGACCCTGCGCAGTCTCGCCGGCGCCCAAGGGGTGCCGGAATGCAGTATCGAAGACTGGCCGGACATGAAAATCAGAGCCGCCCACCTGCTGGTTGACGACTACTCGAAAATATTTCACACCGACTTGGTCGATAACGTTCTTGCCCCGATGAAGTACAATATGGTCGTCCCCGAATGCGAATTCGTCAAATGGGACTCGACCAAAGAACTGCATCAGAAATGGGGCATGGAAAAGCAGGACTATATTGATTTTGCGGCATGGTGCAAAGACAATTATATCGATGTTGTGCCGCTGTTTCAGACATTCGGCCATTGCGGCTGGATGTTCCCGGAACAAGCCGACGGCACACATCTCAATTCCGATCTTGCCGAAGACGTCAACTATCCCTACGCCTACAACGTCTCCAATCCACGGCTCTATCCGTTCATCGAAAAAGTCCTGGACGAAGTCATGGAGGCAAGCGGGAATCCGGCTTATCTGCATATCGGACACGACGAGGTGTTTCATCCTAAAGCGAAATTCCCCTGCCGCCCGGAAAATATCGCCAAGGGCATTAAAAAGGTGCTTTATGACGATGTGATGTGGTATTACAACTACGGCAAAAAACACAATGTCCGGATCATGCTGTGGCATGACCTCTTTGTCACGCCGGAGGAAAGTCCGGAAAACGGCGCCGGCGGCGCGCCGAACAATCTGGCCGAAGTTCGCAAAGAGTTGCCGCGCGACCTGCTCTTCGTCGCCTGGCGCTATGACGGCCGTACGCTCGACTTCCCGGACATAACCGCGCTGCGCAAGGACGGATTCGATATTGTCGGCGCGCCGTGGAACGAGAAAAACAACGTTGAACATCTGGCCGAATTCTGTCAGAAAGCCGGCGGCGTCGGCATGCTGCAGACCATCTGGTGCGGCTACAACGGCAACCGCACCGTGGCCCACAACGGGTTCTGGCAGCTGGTTCCATACGTCCGCACCGGAATTTGGAGCTGGAACGCCAACCCGGCCGCCAACGTCTCCACCGACCCCGGAGAGGTTTTCTGCGACCTGATCAATGACTGGTACGACAACGCCGCCGGCGACGCGATCGCGATTGACATTTCCAAGGCGGCCAACCTGAAGCTCACACCGGAAAATAATCCGTTCCTGTCTCGCGACACCTACGGGTTTGAACAGCAGCCGACCGGAATTCAGCAGATCGGTCGGGTGGCGTTCAATCTGCCGGAGCGCGACAAGTCGCCGGCGGCGATTGCCCTCCAATCACGGTTGAATCCGCTGTTCCCCGAAAGCGTGACGCTGCCGCTTGAACTGAAGACGCCGGAACTGTACCTCCTCTGTACCGGAGTGGACAATTCTCCGCAGCGCTTCACGACATTGGCCGACCTGAAAGTCATATATGAAGACGGCACCACCTCCAGTCTTCCGCTGCAATATACCTGGCAGCTCAATGGACTGAATGACGACTATAATTTCTATCAGAATACCGGCAACGTCCGCAAATGGACTGATCGCGACAAAGAGCGGCGCGTCTGGTTTTTCACATGGAAAAATCCGTATCCGGACAAAACGATCAAAGCGGTGGAGCTTTCCGCCGACAAGGATCGCTATTCGTTTTATTTGCTTGCCATAAGCGCAAAAAAACAGTAAAAAGGCAGTAAAAAAGAGATTATTACGTTTTAATTTTTGCAAAATTTTAACAACACAAATACCTGAATCCGTGAAAGAAACACCGTGTTTCTCTCATTATTGTTATTATGCTATAAATTTATAGCAACTTTATTTGATTTTCAAGTCTTTTGATAACAAAATCGATGATAAGTTCACTTT
>JAQUTL010000041.1 GCA_028709805.1 Victivallaceae bacterium | reverse complement strand
CCGGCGACGCACTGGTTGACCTCAACGTTTATCCGGATCGGATCTCCGGAAAACAGATTGAAGAACAGTTGAAAAACCTGAGTCCCGTTCCGTCTTCGCCGCGCTTTGCCGCCGACGGCCGGCAACTGGATGACAAGGACTACGGGCGTTATCTTGACAACTGCGGCTTCGACCGGATACCTGACGAGGTAGCGGTGCGCTGGGGACTGGCGGTAAAACGCGGACTGCTCCGCAGTTTCCCGACCGCCGACCGGGTCACCAACGCCAACCGTGACAAAGAGATCGACATGTTCGTGGAAACCGCGCTCTATCCCGGCGAACCGGTGGCGGTGCTGCATGAAAGCCGCGACGGAAAATGGCTGCTGGTGCGCAAATACAACTACCTCGCCTGGGCGGACGCCTCGCAGATCGCGGTCGGCCGGCGCGACGAGGTGCTCGGCTATGCTTCGGGCAAGCCGTTTCTGGTTGTCACCGGAGCAAAGGAAAAGACAGTATACAATCCCGACGCGCCGGAAATATCGGAACTTGAATTCGATATGGGCTGCCGACTGCCGCTGGTGGCCGACCCGCCGGAGGAAATCGGCGGAATGGGAGTCGACTACTGTTTCGCGGTGGCGGTACCGACGCGAAACGCCGACGGAACACTGACGGTGCACCCGACGCTGATCCGCCGCAGCGCCGACGTAAGTCTCGGTTATCTGCCGTACACCAAAGGCAACATCGTCCGGCAGGCCTTCAAATTCCTCGGAGAACGCTACGGCTGGGGAGACGACAACAACGCGCGAGACTGCTCCGGCTTTGTGCTCAACGTCTACACTTCAATGGGTCTGGTGATGCCGCGGAACGGCGGCGAACAGGAGCTGGCGTCGGAGGGAATTCATGTTGACCTCTCCGGGAAGACGCCGGAGGAGCGGGTGACTCTGCTCCGCGCCATGGAGACCGGCGACACCATTTCCAGCCCCACCCACATCATGCTTTTTCTGGCCGGATATGACGGCGAACTTTGGATGATCCACGATCATATCGGATCGAATTATATCGGGAAAGACGGCGAGTGGATCGATGTTTCCACCCGCGGCGTCGGCGTTTCGCCGATCCTCGGCTATATGACCGGCCGCAACCGCCATTATTATGAGGACTTTTCCGGACTTAAACGCTTTGTATTGACTAAAAAAGGAAATTGACAGCAATGAAACCGATATTCGCATTTTCAGGACAGGGCGCCCAGGCCGCCGGCATGGGCGCCGACCTCTACGCCTCGGCTCCGTCCGCCAAAGCAATCTTCGATGAAGCGGACCGGGCGCTCGGTTATCCGCTGACCGAACTGATCTTCAACGGCCCGGAGGACAAACTCACCGAGACCAGATATTGTCAGGTGGCGATCTACACCATGAGCTGCGCCTGTTTGAACGCGTTCAGAGCCGTCCACCCGGAGGTGACGCCGTTCGCCGCCGCCGGACTCAGCCTCGGCGAATACGCCGCGCTGTACGCGGGGAAAAGCTATTCGTTCGCCGATGGATTGAGACTGCTCAACCGCCGCGCCCTGCTTATGGACGAAGCGTGCCACGCCGCCGAAGGGACCATGGCGTCGGTTCTCGGCGGCGACCCGGCGATCATCCGCGAGGTGTGCAAGGAGTGCGACATCGACGTGGCCAACTACAATTCGCCCGGTCAGGTGGTGATATCAGGAGCAAAGGAAAAAGTCGGTCACGCGCTGGAGCAGCTCAAGGCGCACGGTCAGAAAAAAGTGATCCCGCTCACCGTGGCCGGCGCGTTCCATTCGCGGCTCATGCGCACCGCCGGTGACGGGCTGGCCAAAGTCCTGGCGGAAACCGAATTGAACATGCCGGAAATACCGGTCTATCACAATTTCACCTCCGAACCGGCCGAAACGACGGACGCGATCAGGGAAAATCTCCGCGCTCAGGTCGCCGGCTCGGTGCAGTGGTGTCAGAGCGTGCAGAAAATGGTGGAGCGCGGCGCCGACTTCATGATTGAGTTCGGCCCCGGCAACGTATTGACCAACCTGCTCCGCCGCACCTGCCCGGAGATTGAACACCGCAATATAAACAGCATCGAAACATTGAACAATTTTGACAAGGAGTAATCACATCATGAGCAAATCTCTTGAAGGAAAAGTGGCAATAGTCACCGGCGGCGCCCGCGGAATCGGCAAAGCCATCTGCGCGAAACTCGCGGCGAACGGCGCCTCGCTCGCCATCGTCGACATCATGCTCGAAACCGCTCAGGCCACCGCGGACGAATTCTGCAAACAGGGCGTAACCGCCAAGGCATACGCGGCAAACGTGGCGAAATTCGAGGATGCCGAAGCCACTGTGGCGAAAGTCGTCGCCGACTTCGGACACCTGGACATTCTGGTGAACAACGCCGGCATCACCCGCGACACGCTGATGCTCCGCATGAGCGACGCCGACTTCGACGCAGTCATCGCCGTCAATCTGAAAGGCACGTTCAACTTCACCAAGGCGGCGGTCCGCCCGATGATGAAACAGCGCGCCGGGAAGATCGTGAACATCTCCAGCGTAGTCGGTAAAATGGGCAATGTGGGCCAGGCCAACTACTCCGCCAGCAAAGCCGGCGTGATCGGCCTGACCAAGACCACCGCCAAGGAGTTCGCCGGACGCAATATCCAGTGCAACGCCGTGGCCCCCGGCTACATCATCACCGACATGACCGGAAAACTCTCGCAGGAAGCCACCGACATGTTCCTGAAAATCATCCCCGCCGGACGCGGCGGCAAGCCGGAAGACGTTGCCAGCGTGGTCTATTTCCTGACTTCGCCGGACGCCGACTATGTAACCGGACAGGTCATCAACTGCGACGGCGGAATGCTGATGTAATCCCGACGCCGCGAGATTTCGCTTCGCCGTTCCGTTTCGCCCAAACCGGACGGACGGACGGCGACGCAAGTCGGAATCAAACGACAAACATATTTTTTTGAAAGGCGGCGTTTCTCCATGTCCATGAGTTCGACACCCCGCTCCGAGCGGGTTCATATCGCGCTGTTCGGCAATCGGAACAGCGGAAAATCCAGTCTGATCAACGCGCTGACCAACCAGCCGCTGGCGATCGTTTCGCCGTCCAAGGGTACGACCACCGACCCGGTTTACAAGTCCATCGAAATACTTCCGCTCGGCCCGTGCGTGCTGATCGATACCGCCGGACTGGACGACGAGGGCGAACTGGGAAAACTGCGAATTGCAAAATCACTCGATGTCCTCGATAAATGCGACATCGCGCTGATGGTGATCGACGGAGAAACCGGAGTGACCGGCCATGACATCGAACTCGCCGCAAACATCCGCGGCAGAAAACGCCCGCTGGCCGTGCTGCTGAACAAAATCGACAAGATTGCCGACGCTGATTCGGCGGTGAAAGCCGCAACCGACCGGCTCGGACTTCCGGTAATACCGGTGTCGGCCGCATCCGGCAGGGGACTGGCCGAAGTCAAAAACGCGCTGCCGGCGCTGCTGCCGGACACCGGGGACGACGCGCAAATTCTCGACGGAATCGTAAACGCCGGCGATGTTGCCGTCCTGGTCTGCCCGATCGACTCCGCCGCCCCCAAGGGACGCCTGATTCTGCCGCAGCAGCAGGTCATCCGCGAATTGTGCGACGCGCAGTGCGGCGCACTGGTCTGCCAGACCGGAGAACTCGCCGCCATGCTCGGCAAACTGTCCGCGCCGCCGCGAATCGTCATCACCGACTCCCAGGCGTTCAAGGAGGTCTCCGCCATTGTCCCGGCTTCGATTCCGCTGACCAGCTTTTCAATTCTGTTCGCCCGCTACAAAGGCAATCTTGAACAGTTGACGGCCGGAGCCGCCGCGCTGAAAACCCTGCGCGACGGAGACCGCGTCCTCATTTCAGAGGGCTGCACCCACCACCGGCAATGCGACGACATCGGAACGGTGAAAATACCCCGTTGGCTGAAACAGCTTACCGGCAAAGAACTTGTGCTGGAGTATTCCAGCGGTGCCGGGTTTCCCGAAGACCTGTCGCACTACCGCCTGATTATTCACTGCGGCGGCTGCATGCTGACCAGAAGAGCCATGCTCGCCAGACTGGAGAAGGCGGCAAAATCCGGCGTTCCGATCGTCAATTACGGCATAATGATCGCCTGCGTTCACGGAATACTTGAACGGGCGGCGGCTCCGCTGAAAAAGTAGTTTTTTTACTTGAATACCGTAAAATCCAAGCTATAGTAGGTTATAGACAGAGACCATACAGCAAGGAGAAGCCGCATGCGGGAGACAATTTTTTTTCAGCAGGGCAAGGACGTTGACGTCAAGCTGTACAGCTTGCGCAATTCCTCCGGATTCGGCGCCGACATCACCAACCTCGGAGCCGGAATCATTAATCTGTTCGTGCCGGACCGCAACGGCGACCTGCGCGATGTCGCGCTCGGATTTCAACGCCCGGCCGACTATCTGCGCAATCATCCATGCTTCGGCGCCGTAATCGGCCGGGTGGCCGGCCGCATCAAAAACGCCTCGGTAAACATTGCGGGGAAAACCTACCGCTTTCCGGCCAACGAAAACGGCAATCTGCTGCACTCCGGCGGCGGCTGGCGCACCGCGCTCTACAAGGCCGACCCGGACGGAGACACGGCGCTGAGCCTCCGGCGAACCGATCCGGCCGGCATCGGCCGCACCGGATTTCCCGGCGATCTCGACGTTGAAATAATCTATCAGGTCACCGAGGACAACGAGCTGATAATCGACTACGCCGCGAAGTCGGACGCCGCCACGCTGGTCAACATGACCAATCATGTCTATCTCAATCTCAACGGCGCCGGCGCCGGCAGCATCGTCCGGCATGAATTTGCGCTCAACTCCTCGGAATATCTGGAACTGGACGCGGAAAAGATACCGACCGGCAGACGGATCGACGTTTCAAACACGCCGTTCGATCTGCGGACCCCCCGTCAATTCGGGTCGCTTCTGCCCGGACTGCCCGGCGGGTTCGATCACTATTTTGTACTTGAGACCATCGAACCCGGGTTTGTGGACGCGGTGGCCTATTCGCCGGACTCCGGGATTGAGCTGCGCTTCTACACCACCGAGCTTGGCATCCAGTTTTATACCGCCAACGGATTCAACGGAAAAATATTCGGGAAACAAAACCGCTACTGCCAGACGCACGACGGGTTCGCCATGGAGGCGATGGGCTACCCGGACGCCTGCCATCACCGCGCAAAGTTTCCGCCGATCGATCTGGCGCGGGGGGACGCATACCGCCAACGCACCATCTATAAATTCTCAATCCGGGATTGACCGGGATTGACCGGAAAAAGGAGCCGCCGCATGTTGAAAAGTTTTGTTCTCGACACCAATGTTCTGCTCCACGATGCTTCAAGTCTCGAAGCATTTGCCGACAATGACGTGATCATTCCGATCCCGGTGCTTGAAGAGCTGGATAAGTTTAAAAAAGACCAGAACGCAATCGGCCGCAATGCCCGGCAGGTCATCAGGACGCTGGACAAACTGCGTTCCGCCGGACATTTGACCGACGGAGTGCCGCTTGCGGCAATCGGTTCGCCGGCCGCCGGGCGGCTGTTTGTCGCCTATGAGGCGGACATCGACAATCCGAAAATCAAGCTGCTTTTCGATTCCGAGGCCGCCCGCAGCGCCGACAACCGCATCCTGGCGGTGGCGCTGGCCGCCAGAAAACATGACCATCCGGTGGTGTTCATCAGCAAAGACATAAACATGCGCCTCAAGGCCGACGCGCTCGGCTTTAAAGTCATGGACTTTGAACGGGAAAAGGTCAAGCCGGACGAACTGTACCGCGGATTCCGCACGATTGAACTGCCGCCGGACAAGGCGACTCAGTTTGAACGCAGCGGCATCATCCGGCCGCCGGAACCGCTTGATTACCCCAATGAGTTCCTGATCGTCAAATCAGGAGAGAAGCGACTGCTCGGCCGCAACGCCGGACACGGCGAAGTCGCACTGGTCCCGATGTACGACAACTACAAAATCTGGAATATATCGCCGCGCAATATAGAACAGCGCATGGCGTTCGACCTGCTGATGGATCAGAAAGTTCCGCTGGTCACGCTGGTCGGCGGCGCCGGAACCGGCAAGACGCTGCTGGCGATCGCCGCAGCGCTGGCCAACACGCTTAACTCAAAGCGTTATGAACGCATACTGGTGTCCCGGCCGATCATTCCGATGGGCAACGACATCGGCTTCATTCCCGGCAGCAAGGATGATAAATTGCGCAACTGGATGCAGCCGATCTTCGACAATCTGGATTTTCTGCTCGACGCGCCGGAACCGGAGAAAGCGAAAAACGGCAAAACATCATCAGCCGTCAACAGTCGGGTCAAAAACCTGATGGCTTCCGGACAGTTGGAGCTTGAAGCGCTGACCTACATCCGCGGACGCAGTATCGCAAAACAGTTCATCGTGGTGGACGAAGCCCAGAATCTGACGCCGCATGAGGTGAAAACCATAATAAGCCGGGCCGGAGCCGACACCAAGATCGTCCTGACCGGCGATCCGTGGCAGATCGACAATCCTTATCTTGATTCAGCCAGCAACGGCTTAAGCTATCTGGTCGAGCGCATGAAACGTCAGGCTATTTTCGGACATGTGATGCTGCAATCCTCCGAACGCAGCGAACTTGCCGGACTCGCGGCACGCATCCTCTGATTGATTGCAACCAACGGCGCGGCGGCCGCCGCGCCGGAAGTTACATACTGGGAGCAGAGTGCCTTCATCAAAAAACAGAGACTGGACGGAACTCTGCGTCCCGGCCTCAGTATTCAAACAGGGCGAATGAGGCTTTTTCCGGCATGGTTATCAGCACGCCGCCGCCGTGAGCGACCGCCGAAGCGCGAAGATCACCGCCGACCGGAGTCGGCGTCGGGATATCGCATCCGAGGTCGATTTCGTCATGGTCGGACGGACACCCCTCCTCACGGAACACCAGCAGCAGTCCGCCGTCGGCGCGACGCGACCACAGCGCGGTAAGTGCCGTGCCGTCCGGTTCGGCTCCGACCGGCAGGATGTCGCCGGAAAATATTTTTTTCCGGTATTTTTTGTGAAGCTCGACCACTTCGCGCAGCTCCGGGATGTCTTCATCCACGATCAGTGACGGCGCCAGCCAGAGCAGCATGTTGGCAAACAGCGCAACCGCGGCCCAGTAACTCCACGGATAAAGTGCCGGATCGCAGCGGAACAGCGGATTCGGTTCCGGCTTGATCGTTTCAAGCAGCCGACGATACGGCACTTCAATCTGCAGGTACTGCGCCCGGGTGCAGCGCGCCAGCTTCCACAACGAACGCAGAGTGTGTTCCGGGTGATAGCCGATCGGGCCCGACCAGTCGATATAACGGTTTTCCAGAAACAGAGTGCCGTATTCCAACAAATAAAAATAGCCGCCGCGCTGACCGTTGGTGACATCAAGATTGAACAGAATCCGGCCTCCGGAACCGTCCCGAATCGTACGCAGCATGGTTTCAAGGTTGCGCTCCGACTCATAACTGCCGAGCACCATTGAATCCACCTTGAAGAAGCGGAAGCCGTACATTTTATGATATTTCAGCGCGGCCGCGGCAAAGTCGGCGCCGTCGCAATATGAGGTGTTGAAGCTCGGAGCGGTCCAGAGCGCCAGTTCAATATTGTGTTCGGCGGCAGTCGCGACCAGCGGGGTGAATCCGTCGAAAAATTTATGCGGCGCCACGTCCCAGAAATCGGGATGGATATGGCGGTTGGCGCATATCAACTCCCAAAGCGAGCCGCCGCGCTGCCAGCCGTCGTCAATCTGATAACATTCGGCGCCGAGCTTCTCCGCCGCCGCGATCTCCGCAAGCAGGAACGATTCTCCGGCCCGCGCCGCGAAGTCGCCGCACCCCCACGGGTTGACCATGACGACGTGATTGCTCAGACTGTCGGCGTATCTTCCGGCGAGGTATTTATGAACCGCGCCGCGCTTTTCATCGGCGTTCCGGTAGATGATGACGGTGTGACGGTAGCTTTGATACTCCCGCCCCGGAACGATCTCCGGCGGAGCGATTCCCCATGAGCATGATACGATGCGGCCGTCATTTTCGTCTTCAAACTTGAAATCGAACAACTCCATGTCGCGTCTTTCAGCAGACGGCGGAGCCTCCTGAAGAAACACGAATCCGGCGCCGGAACCGTCATCGACATAGAGCAGGTTGCCGTTAGCTGAACCGGACGGATCTGGATGCTCAAAGACCTGATCGCAGGAATAGTCGGTGCGGCCGAGAAATTCAATGGCCGTACGTCCGGTCAGCGTGTCCGCCGGCACAAGCGCGTCCGCCGCGTTGTATGCCGGACCGTTGGTGGCGCGATTCTCCGACAGCCGGAGTCGTTCACGATAGGTCCAATATACATTGGGAATCACGGCGGCGGTTATGAAATTGCGCACCGATACGGCCGGGATTCCGGGATAAATGATATATTCGCGGCGCAGGCGCAGCTCCTCCCATCGCTCGGTCATTTCCATAACCACGGCCACATGCTCCGGCTCATAGCAGTCTCCGGGAACGACTTTCGCGGAAATGTCCGCAAGCTCATAGGCTGTATTGTTCACTCCCGGCGGATTGTAACCCATAAAACGGAAGTCGATTGTATTTGACGGCTTCGCCAGTTCCCGCAACGCTATCGGATCGTAAAGCGACACGGTCTTCGGGTATCCGTCTGCAATATTCATGGTGCGGCGAATCGCGGAATTGCCGACCTCAAGGATTTCGGCGTCCCACCGGATGGTGATATCTTTATATGTATAAGTTTTCATAATGGATAAGACAATAACGTTTCAAATGAAAAAATCAAGTTGAAAACTGAATGGAGTGTGCTATTTTAACTTTTATGAAATTCACACAACAATTTTCAGAAACCGATCATCGCTACATTTTCCGGCAGTTTCTTCGCCGCCGCTATCCTTGGGCGGTTCATTTTCTGCTGACCGCCGGCATCATTCTGCTGGCGTTTGTGATGGGGGCGCGCTGGGGATACAATACGCCGCGCACCGGGGTTATCGCGGCGATCGCGGTCGGATATGTGCTGCTGACACTCTATATCATACCGAGATACATGGAGTTCTGCGTGATGCGCAATATCCGCAAGTCGGTTTCTTACGGCCGAAAGATCGAATACGCCGCCGACCGCTACGGATTAAGCTATGCAGCCGGAGGCCGGGAATATGAACTGCTCTGGAGCAAACTGACGCTGCTGGAACTTATTGATCGCGGAGCGTTTCTCAAATTCGGCAAAAACGCCGGAGTGTGCGTGTTCAAAGCGTCATTCGCCGACGGTGCGGCGTTTAACGAATTCATCAAACTGGCGGAGGAAAATTCCGGATGTTCCGCCGTCCGGCGGAGATTTTGAGTTATGAAAGAGATAAGACTGATTCAGACACAGACGGTGGATGAGCTGCGGCAGGAGGTCGATATCTGGTATCGCACGTTTGTGTCGCGCCGTTATTTTGTCTTTGTCGGTTTTGTCGTGCTGGCGGCCGGGACGATTTTCGCCGCCGTGCGCGACAACTTCAAAGCGGCGTCGCTTTTGGGCGGAGCGGCGGTGCTGTTCGCATTTTATACGCTGTTCATTCAGAAAAAGCTCGCGGTGACGCAGGTGTTCAACGCGCTGCGGATGTCGCCGATTTTCGGTCGTGAGACGGTGATTGACATCACGCCCGGCGGCACAATATCGATTTCATGCAACGGCTACAACGGGAAGCACAGTCTGAAAGACTTCTCGTGCGCGGTGGAGACCGATCGGGCGCTGCTGCTGTTTGTCAACCGGAGCGGCTGGATATCGCTTTCGCGGGCGGCGTTTCCCGACCGTGAAAGCTATGACGAGCTGGTTCACAATATTGAAATACACAGCATGAGGGTGATGAGGCGCGATAATGACGGATCGAAAAAGTCTGGCCGCTGACTTCCGGAGAATCGGGATCAGCGAAGGGGACAATGTTTTCGTGCACAGTTCGCTGCGCTCCATCGGCCCGGTTGACGGCGGAGCGGAGGCGGTGTTGACGGCGTTGCGCGATGCGGTGGGAGCCGCCGGAACCTTGATGTTTCCGGCATTCACGTTCGGGCTGCTCCATGAAACGGCTCCGGTATGGAGTTACGAGGAGTCGCCATCCTGTGTTGGCTATTTAAGCGAATTGTTCCGGGTGCGCCATGCCGAGGGGCGCAGCATTCATGTTTCCCACTCCTGTTCCGCCGCCGGACCGCGGAGTGCGGAATTTCTGACTCATCCGTTGAATGTCACGCCATGCGGCGCGGAAACACCGCTGGCCAAGCTGTTGAAATGCGGAAAAGTTCTGCAAATCGGCTGTTCGCTCAATACGCTGACGGCGGTGCATGTGTTTGAGGAAGCGGCAAAAGTTCCTTATGTGCGCTTTCACGACATGCCGGGCGCAAAATACCGGCGCGACGGGAAAGTGGCTGTGCTGCCGTCGATAGTGGTTTATCCGTTCA
>JAQUTL010000020.1 GCA_028709805.1 Victivallaceae bacterium | reverse complement strand
TAATCACTATTCACCTGTTGGGTTAAACTTTATATGGTTGAATTAAGTAATCATAATATACTGTTTATCAACAGGTTTTTCTATTTTTACGCCCCTTTTTTATTCATTTCTTTCACGGACTCAGGAAGTTCACCGGACACGGCGGGAAAGTGACGCTGAAAGCGGAGTTCACCGCCGGCAGCCGGGGAGATTCAGGGGAATTATTTTTCGCGGTCTCCGACACCGGAGTGGGAATTTCACCGGAAGATCAGGCCAAACTTATGGAACCGTTTGTCCAGCTGTCCACCCTGCGTGGTCCAAACGCCGAACACAACGGAACCGGACTGGGGCTGTCAATCTGCAAACGGCTGATCAACAAAATGAACGGACGCATTCAGATTGCAAGCGAAGTCGGCAAAGGCAGCACGTTTTCCGTCCGGTTGCCCGACGTCGCCATTGCCGGACGGACGGCTGCGCCAGCACAGAGCGCCGCGCCGGACAACCGGCCGCCGATACCGCCCGGCACCTCGGTCCTGATTGTGGACGATGTTGAAATGAATATCAGGGTGATGTGCGCCATGTGCCGCAAGGCCGGAATAACCGACATCGGCACCGCGGCAAGCGGCGAAGCCGCGCTGAACGAGCTGAAACTCCGCCACTTTGACCTGATGCTGACCGACATGTGGATGCCGAACATGAACGGCGCCGAACTGGCGGCGGCAATTCAGGCAATGCCGCAATACGCCGGAATTCGGCTCATCGCGGTGACCGCCGACATCGAGGCCGGCGGACACTTTGGGATGGATGTATTCGCCGCCGTGCTGAATAAACCGGTGACACCGGAAAAACTGCAGGCGGCAATCGCCGCGGCAATCGGCGCACCGCCGGCGGCGCAACGGCGGATGCCGGAAAAAAACGATTCCGGAAATTGACTCAGGACAAACCGTTCCCGCTTTATTTTTCCCGATTCAGGAGGTATATTATAAATCCGCGCAACCGCCCGGTCCCGCCGGACGGCACCGAGCGCGGCAACAGAAAAAAATCGGAGACGGAAAATTTGAAAGTTCTATGGCAGGGAAGCGCAATGACACTCGGCATCGGCCGGCAGATAATCTTCGATCAGGCTGAACTGTCCATCCACGAAGGAGAAAAGGTGGCGCTGGTGGGGCGCAACGGCTGCGGCAAAACAACACTGCTAAAAACGATTGTCGGGACCAACGAACTTTCATCCGGCAAGATTTCCGTCACCCGCGGAGTAAGAATATCGGAGCTGCCGCAGGATTTTGAACTGCCGGGCAACGCCACCGTGGCGGAATGCCTGAAACTGGGAGCCGCCTATATCGAGTCGCTTCTTGCGGAATATGAAGCCGACTCCGCCACTCCGGCGCGCCACGCCGAACTCGAACACCTCATAACCCTGCACGACGGCTGGAGTATGGAGGCCAAGGCGCGGGAACTCTCCGAACGGCTGCATCTGCCGGACGCCGACCGCCGGACCGCCGAACTGTCCGGCGGCGAAAAACGCCGCGTCGCCCTCGCCGCCGCATTGATGGCCGCACCGGATCTGCTGCTGCTGGACGAGCCGACCAACCATCTGGATATCGAAACCATCGCATGGATCGAAGATATGCTGATCGCCTTCAAGGGGGCATGCCTCTTCGTCACCCACGACCGCTACTTTCTTGACCGCATCGCCACACGGGTGGTAGAACTGTGCAACGGCAAATTCTTTTCCTCGCCCGGCTCCTATGCCGACTTCCTCGCGGCAAAAGCCGAGCGCGAGTATTCCGAGGATCAGGCCGAAGCCAAACGCAACAAATTTCTGCGGCTGGAAGTGGACTGGGTGCGCCGCTCGCCCAAGGCCAGACTGCGCCGCAATCTGGGGCGGCTCCGCCGGTTCAACGAACTTTCCGCCGTCGGGAGCGTAAAACGCACCGGAGAAATCGAGCTGGTGATTCCGCCCGGCGGCTATCTCGGCAACAAGGTGGTGGATGTTGAAAACCTGAGCTGCGAGATCGGCGGCCGGCAACTGTTCCACGACTTCAGTTTTGAATTCACCCCCGGATGCAAAGTCGGCGTCATCGGTCCGAACGGCGCCGGAAAAACCACATTGATAAATCAGATTATCGGAAAAAATCCGCCGCAGCACGGCAGCGTGAAGATCGCGGAAACCGTGAAGTTCAACTATATCGACCAGTCGCGGGTGGTGCTGGATGAAAACAAAACCGTGGCCGAGGAGATCGGCGAAGGATCCGACTCCGTGTTTCTCGGCGGCGAGCGGCTCTCCATCTGGGGCTATCTCAAACGGTTCCTCTTTGAGGACGAACGGATCAACACCCAGATAAAATACCTTTCAGGCGGTGAAAAATCCCGTCTGGCACTGGCGAAAATCCTTAAGGCGGGCGGCAACTTTCTGGTGCTGGACGAGCCGACAAACGACCTCGACCTGTCCTCGCTGCGACTGCTGGAGGAGTCGCTGGCGGAATACGACGGCTGTGTGATCGTTGTCAGCCACGACCGCTACTTTCTGAACCGCGTATGCGATACCATCATCGCGCTTGACGGCCGGGGCGGCATCATCAGCATCGCCGGAGATTATGACAACTATCTGGCAAAACGGCCGCAACCGGAGACTGAACCGGAAAAACCGGCCGAAAAAAAGAAACCAGAACCGGAAAAACCGGCGCCGGCAAAACCGGGAAAGCTGACGTTCAAACAGAAACGCCGACTCGATGAACTGGAATCGGCCATCCCGGACAAAGAGGCGCGGATCAAAGAAATCGAGAACATCTTCTCCTCTCCCGACTTCTACACAAAATTCGGCGACAGGTCCGCCGAGCTTCAGGACGAACTCGCCGGCCTGAAAACCGGACTCGACGCCGACTACCTTGAATGGCTTGAACTCAGCGGACAATAAAGCCGACACCGGGACTTGCATTCGTCCGTCTTCCGGATTATAGTATTTGCCGTCCGCGCGGAGAAAGCCTCGTCCGGCACTCCGCCGCGAAAAATCTCAATTTAAAAAATGAATGTTATAAAACAACGGAACCGGCGGTGGAATGAATATCGTAAAAACCGAAATTGACGGCGTGCTGATCATCGAACCCAAAGTGTTCGGAGACGCCCGCGGTTATTTTTTTGAATCGTGGAACGAAAACAGCTATCAAAGCGCCGGCATCACCGGACGATGGGTGCAGGACAACGAATCGAAATCGGGATACGGCGTTCTGCGCGGCCTCCACTATCAGGCCGCTCCTTATGCACAGGCAAAACTGGTTCGCGTAATCAGCGGAACGGTGCTGGACGTGGCGGTGGACATCCGGCGCGGCTCGCCGACCTTCGGCCGACATCTGGCCGTTGAACTGTCCGGCGAAAACAAACGCCAGCTGTATATACCGCGCGGCTTCGCCCACGGCTTCGCGGTGCTGAGCGAAGAGGTTCTCTTCGCCTATAAATGCGACAATCTCTATATGCCGACTCACGAGCGCGGCATCGCCTTTGACGATCCGGAACTTGGAATAAACTGGCGGATTCCGGCCGACCGCATGCTGCTGTCCCCCAAAGACACCGTGCGCCCCAGACTGGCCGCCGCCGAACTGTTCGACTTCGCAACCCTGGAGAAGCTCTGAAATGAATCTGATGATTACCGGCGGCAGGGGGATGCTCGGCCGAACGCTGCAACAGGAGTTCTCCGACTTCAACGTCACCGTGGCGGATCTGCCGGAGGCTGACATCACCGACGCCGCCGGATTTGACGCGCTGCTGAGCGCCGTCCGCCCGGACGCGGTGATCCACTGCGCGGCCATGACCGCGGTCGACCGCTGCGAAACCGAACCGGAAACCGCCTATCGGCTCAACGCATTCGGCACGGCCAACGTTGCCGCCGCCTGCTTCCGGCACAACACGCGACTGATCGCAATCTCCACCGACTATGTGTTCCGGGGCGACGCCGACCGGCCATACAACGAATTTGACGCCGCCGACGGCGGCAATACCGTTTACGGAAAAAGCAAATTCGCCGGCGAAGAAGCGGTCCGCGCACTCTGCCCCGACCATGCGATCTGCCGAATCTCATGGCTTTACGGTCCCGGCGGACCGAGTTTCGTCCACACCATGAAAAAACTCGCGGACGGCTCGCGCCCCGATCTCAAGGTGGTCGCCGACCAGATCGGCAACCCGACCAGCACCGCGGCGGTGGCGCGCCGGCTGCGCGACATACTGGCGCGCCCAGAACTCGCCGGAACTTTTCACCTGACCTGTGAAGGCGAAGCGTCATGGTATGAATTCGCCGTCGAAATCTTCAGCCGGCTCGGCATCGACCAGAAGGTAGTCCCATGTTCCACCGGGGAGTTTTCCCGTCCGGCGCCGCGCCCGAAGAACTCCCGTCTGGACAAAATGATGCTCCGCTGCGCCGGACTGCCGCCGATGCCGGACTGGCACGACGCGCTGGCTGAATTCATCGCCGCGGAATTTCCGGCCGGCCGCCGCTGAGCGAGCGCCGCCGCAATCCCGACTCGAGTTAAACGACACCATAAACGGGAAGGAAAAACACCTGACATGTTCAACAAACACCCCGGAACTTCAACCGGCTTTGCTTTTTTTTCGCACTTCTTTCTTGTTCTCGCGCTTTTCACGGTTTTTACGCTTCAGGCGGAGGCGCCGAGCGGAGAGTTTGACTGGAACCAGGCACATTCCATCTGCCCCGGCATCATGCTCTGCGAACAAACCGACAACGATCCGCGGCCGATGAAAATGTGGTTTGTCCGCATCGACCTCGCCACTCCGGGATTGAATGTGCGCGTCACCGGCCGGGCCGCCGACCGCGAATGGGGCACCCCCATGCCCGACTGTCCGCGCTTCGCCGTCCGCACCAAACGCGCCAGCACCGTCGACTTCATGCGCTCCGCCCGCAACGACGACCATTTGGATATGCGCCTCGCAGTCAACGCCTCGCCGTGGGTTCCATGGGAGTCGCCGTTCAACCACATTTACGCCGACGGCATGGGGCTGGTGATCTCCGACGGCGTGCTGGTCTCTCTGCCGAACGACCGTCCGGCACTGGTCTTCGACGCCGCCGGCAACGCCGATATGATCGCCGTCTCTCCGAATTTCACGGACTGCTCCCGCTACACCCAGGCGGTCGGCGGATTCTTTTTTGTTCTGAACAACGGGAAACCGCCGGAAGGGCTGGAGAACGATCAGTCGCTGGCGCCGCGAACCGGATTCGGGCTTTCCGCCGACCGCCGCTACTGGTATATCTTTCTTATCGACGGTCGCCAGCCGGATTACAGCATGGGTTGCACGCCGTATGAAGTCGGTGAATGGCTCCGCCATCTCGGCGCCGACACCGCCATAAACATGGACGGCGGCGGCTCAAGTTCGCTGGTGATAATCGACAATAACAATCTGCCGGCAATGCTGAATCACCAGCCAGGCGGCGGCATCCGCAGAAACGGCTGCAACATCGGAATTTATTTCAGCCGCACTCCGGACAACCACGAGAACGCCGGGCAATAAGAAAAGACCTTATTCCTCCGGAGGAATGCTTGACATAAGTAATCATTAGCATTATATTCCACCATAGTATAGACTGGAACAGTGAAATGATGAAAAAAAACGTTGGCCGGCAACTGATTCCGCCGTCGGTCAGATTCGCGTTTATAGCGTTTTTCATGGGTGGACAAGGCGCGGCTGCACGCCGCCGCCGAGCGTCCGGCGCCGGAGCGCCGGAAAAACCGCGGATGCCGCGCATAAAGTCAACAGCACGACGTCAGCGGTTTAACCCGGAGATGACAATGAAGTGCGTTCTGTTTATCTTTGCCTTGATATTCGGCTTGCCGGCCGCCGCCGCAACGCCGGATCATGAGCAGAAAGTCGTGCGGATCGGATATTATGCAGACAACAACGGCTTTCAATCCGGGTTTTCCGACACGGAGCGAAAATCCGGATATGCCTATGAATACTATCAGGACATCGCCAGACTGACCGGCTGGCAGTATGAATACGTCTACGGCACCTGGGGCGACATCTATGCAAAACTGCTGACCGGAGACGTGGACATTATGGCCGGAGTGTCGCGCACGCCGGAACGGGACGGAAAAATGCTGTTCCCAAACAGTGTCATGGGTACGGAGTCCTACTACGTCTTCGTTCCGGCCGACGACGACGGCGAAAACGGCAATGCGGCGGCCTTGACCGGGAAAAAAATCGGCGTCAACACCGACAGCCTGATGCTTAAACTTTTCAGTAAATATGTAAAAGAGAACAACGTTGACTGCACAATTCTGACCTACGACGGCTACGACAGTTGCGCCAAAGCGCTGCGCGACAGGGAAATCGACGGACTGGTCATAACCGACAATTTTCTGGCAGAAGGCATAAAACCAATCCTGAAAATCGGCGCATCCGATATCTATTTCGCGATCGCCCCCACCCGGCACGACCTGCTGGATGAACTCAATACGGCGCAGGAGCAACTGTTCAGCGCCTCGCCCTATTACAACAGCCATCTTCAGTCCAAATACTTCGACCGCAGTATTCTCCGGCGGGTTCTCACCGATGGCGAACGCCGCTGGCTGGCCGGTCGCAAAGCACTGACCATCGGCTATATCAACGACAACCTACCCTACTGCGACACCGATGCGGCCAGCGGACGCCCCGTCGGAGTGATCGTTACATTGCAGCAGGAACTGGCCAATTTTCTTCAGCTCCCGGTACACGCCCGGTCATTCAACGATTCACAGGCCATGCTCAACGCCCTGCATAACGACAACATCGACATCGCATTCCCGTTTTACAGCGATCCGTGGATTGCAGAACAGAACGGATTGAGCATTTCAAGCGCAGTGGTCTCCTCAAGAGTCATCGCCCTGTATAACGGAGAATACAACCCGGCGTTCCTGAACCGGATCGCGGTAACCCGGAACAACATGTTTCAGACCCCATATTTGCAGCAGTATTATCCGAACAGTGCAATATCCTACTGTCATGACCGGCAGGAGAGCATTGCTGCGCTGCAGTCCGGACTGGTCACCGGAATCATCGGCGACAGCAACCTCATGCTGCGGTCGCTGAACGACCGGACGCCGGACGCCGACCTGCGCTCGGCGTATCTGGACAATCCGATTTCATGGAGTCTGGCGGTGCGCCGCGGAAATGCAGTACTGCAATCGATAATCGACAAAACACTGGTCGGCATAGACCGCGCCAAACTCACCGAATCGGTGATCCGCAATTCCTATCCGGCGGCTGAATACGACTTGACAAATTTCATCACGCACAATCCCGTTCCGGCCGTCGCGCTGCTGACCGGAGTTCTGGTGGCGATTCTGATCGTCTTTGTCTGCTATCTGAAAAACAGCATCGAAAGCCGGAGAAAATTGACGCTGGCAAACGCAAAACTCAGCAATTATCAGCGGCAGACCGGCGAAACGCTGTCCGGCGCGCGAACCGGACTGTGGTCGATAGAAATGGAGGACGGGAACCCGCCCAGAATGTTCGGGGATGCTACAATGCACGAACTGCTCGGCCTGCCGCCGGACGTTTCCCCGGAGAGTTGCTACTCCGCCTGGCAGTCCGGAATCGCCCCCGGCAACATCGAGGAGATCAACCGGTGCGTGCAGAAAATTATCGCCTCCGGACGCGCCGAAATAACCTATCCATGGCATCATCCCAAGCGCGGAACGATCTATGTTCGACTCGGCGGAGTATCATCCGGCGCGAACAGCGAAAATATTGTCCGGATAAGGGGTTATCATCAGGATATTACTGAAACCGTTTTCATAAAACTGAAAATGGAGGAGGCGATAAAAGAGTCGGCGGCCAAAAGCAGTTTTCTGTCGTCAATGTCGCACGAGATCAGAACGCCGCTCAACGCGGTGATCGGATTCAGCGAACTGCTGGAAACCTCCGACCTGCCGGAGGCTGAACGCAATGAATATCTGCACGGCATCAATGTTTCCGGAAAAGCGCTGCTCTGCCTGATCAATGACATTCTGGATTTGTCCAAACTCGAAGCCGAACAGATGAAATATCAGGCCGCCCCGTGCGACATAAAAGCGCTGATTTCCGAAGTTTCGCAGGTGTTCACGCTGAATCTGCGCGAGAAAAATCTCGGTCTCTGCGCGGTGGTGCCGGACGATCTGCCGCTTATGACGATCGACGAACAACGCCTGCGCCAGGTGATTTTCAACCTTCTCGGCAACGCCGTTAAGTTCACCGATGCCGGCTCCATCACAATCACCGTCTTCTATGAGGAACTCAACGCAACCACCGGACGGTTGACGATAAAGGTGTCCGACACCGGATGCGGCATATCCGACGAATTCATAAAAAACATGTTCCAGCCGTTTTCCCAAGCCGACACCACAAGAGATGCGTACCGGCTAAAAGGAACCGGGCTGGGGCTGGCAATTTCAAAACGGCTGGTCAACGGCATGGGCGGCGAACTGCGCGTGGAAAGCCGACTCGGCAAGGGCAGCACGTTTATAATAGAATTTCCGCAAATTGCCGCGACCGCCCCGACCGGCGGCCGACCGGCGGCCTGCACCACACCGTCAATCAAGGCGGGCCGGATTCTGATCGTTGACGACGTGCCGCTGAATCTGAAGGTTCTCGCGGCAATCCTGAAAAAATGCGGCGTTGCAACGATTCAGGCCGGCTCCGGTCGGGAGGCGCTGGACATCCTTGCCCGCGAACGGCAAAACATCGACATGGTGATGACCGATCTCTGGATGCCGGATATGAACGGCATTGCTCTTGCCGAAAAAATAAAGGCCGACCCGCAATGCAGAGAACTTCCGGTCATCGCGGTGTCAGCCGACATCGAACTTCGGAAAAGCGCCGGAACCGAAATATTCGCCGGGATTGTTTACAAGCCTATCTCCGTCGACGGGCTGATGAAATTCTTCAGTCGCCTCGAAAAAACAGCCAACTGACCAAAATTCAAAAAAACGCGCGCCGTCCCATCACCATACATGGTGAAAACGACGCGCCTAAAATCTCCGGTTGCCAGCCGAACGGCCGGCTATCGCACGATCAGCCATGCGGTGTAGGCCGCGAAAATCAGCAACAACACCACGCCCTCCCGGCGGCTGATCACCCGTCCGGTGGTTATGAATATTACCGCCAACAGCGTCACCCCCAGCATGACCGCCCAGTCGAATACCGAGATGCCGACCGCGCGAAGCGGAGACAACAGCGGAGCCAAGCCCATTATGCAAAGAATGTTGAAAATATTCGAGCCGACGACATTGCCGACCGCGATGTCGCGTTCTCCCTTGATCGCCGCCACTACGCTGGTGGCTAACTCCGGCAGACTGGTTCCCACCGCCACAATGGTAAGACCGATCACCGCCTCGGAAAGTCCGCAGATCCGGCCGAACACGATCGCGCCGCGCACGAAGCAGTCGGCGCCGCCGACCAAAAGGCCGATTCCCAGCGCGGCCAACAGCAGACTCAACACTGCGGTCCGTCCGGTTATCGTCGCGTCCGCTTCCGCTTCGGCGCACGCCACGGCGCGGCTTTCACGCCGGGAAATCGCCACACTGCGCCAGGTGTATAGCAGCAGACCGGCAAAAAACACCGCCGCCGGCAAACGTCCGACGCCGTCGGCAAAAAGACCAAGAGCGGCAAACGCCAGCGTCGCCGCCAGCATCACAAAAATATCGCGTCTCGCCAGCTGACGGTTGACTCCCAGCGGTGTAATCAGCGCCGACAGGCCGAGTATCAAAGCTATGTTGCAGATGTTTGAACCGACGACATTGCCCAGCGCAATGTCCCCCTGCCCCCTGACGGCCGCCGCCACGCTGACCGTCAGTTCAGGCGCACTGGTGGCAAACGCCACCAGCGTCAGCCCGATCACCAGACTGGATATATGGAAAAAGCGGGCGATCTTCACGCCGCCGGACACCAGAAACTCCGCGCCGTAATACAGCATCACGCTGCCGAACGCGAGTTGAAGCAATGCAAGCAGCATGATCGGCTACCGCTCAATCCGATGCAGAACACTCTTATTGCACATTTTGTCCATCTCACCGCAGTATTTGACAAAATGCGGCGTCTTGCCGTGCCGCTCAAGTATCGCGTCGCTCTCCCACTGCTCCAGAAAAAGAAAAGTGTCGGGGTTGGCGGTATCGCGCACAAGCTCGTAACTGATGTTGCCCGCCTCCTTGCGAGACGCTTCAACCAACGGCCGCATGGCCTCTTGAATCGTATTGGAATATTCCGGTTTGACATTGAGCACAACCACCAGCTGAATCATTTTTCACTCCGTCGTTTTTTGTTGATATGAATATAATAAAGACACAACACCAGATCGGTCGAGGCGAACAGCATATTAATGAGATAAAACGCGATAACCCAGTCGGTCCGTCCCGCCAATTTAAAGGCGATCCCGGCCAAATAACCGCAAATCACCAGCGCGGTGAACGCCAATGATTTGCCGACCGGATTCTTGGCCTGTATGGTCTTCAATATCGATATGGGCCAGCTGAACCCGAAGCAGATCATCATCACCGCCTCAAACGACTGCGACCACGTTACATTTTCCAGCATTTTTCACCTCTCCAAAAAAAATCCCGCCCGGTTGGGGGCGGGATTTGGATTACGACCAAATTACTTGACCGCCTTCATGGCGATATTGAGCCACTCCTGAATCATCGGAGAGAACTTGATCACCACCGGAGCAAACACGATGGAAACCATGCTCATCAGCTTGATCAGAATGTTCAGACTCGGGCCGCTGGTGTCCTTGCAGGGATCGCCGACCGTGTCGCCGATAACCGCCGCGCCGTGTACCGGGTTCTTGCTGCCGTCGGCCAATTTCTTGCCGCCGTGCGCACCCTTCTCAATATATTTCTTGGCATTGTCCCACGCGCCGCCGGCGTTGTTAAGCATGGTGGCGAGCATGAAACCGGTGGCCAGACCGCCGGCCAGCAGCCCCATCACACCGGCAATGCCGAGGACGAGTCCGGTGCCGACCGGGACCACGATGGCCAACAGCGACGGAATCAGCATTTCACGCTGAGCGCCCGCGGTGGAAATGGCCACGCAGCTGGCGTAGTCCGGCTTGCCGGTGCCTTCCATGATGCCGGGAATGCTCTTGAACTGACGGCGAACCTCTTCAACCATCGAACCGGCGGCGCGGCCGACGGCTTTCATCGTCATCGCGCAGAACAGGAAAGCCATCATCGCGCCGATGAACAGTCCGCAGATCAGCATCGGGTCCATAATATGGAGGCCGAGGCTCTTGGTAAGCTCAAGAATGCTGAGATTGTTGACGGAACCGGCAACGCCGTCGCGCACAGTCTGCGCCATGGTTGTCGGCAGAGTGGCAATGTCGACACCGGTCTGGCCGGAAAACTTGTCAAACCAGAACTCGTTGCCAGCCTTGATCATATTGCCGATCCACAGCTTGGCCTCTTCAATATAGGAGGCCAGCAGCGCCATGGCGGTAAGCGCCGCCGAACCGATGGCAAAGCCTTTGCCGGTGGCGGCGGTGGTGTTTCCGAGGCTGTCAAGCGCGTCGGTGCGCTCACGCACTTCCGGCGGCAGACCGGACATTTCCGCATTGCCGCCGGCGTTATCGGCGATCGGGCCGTAGGCGTCGGTCGCCAGCGTGATGCCCAGCGTGGCCAGCATGCCGACCGCGGCAAAACCGATGCCGTACAGACCGCGGGTGAAGCCGCCGTCCTCGGTGGTGAAGCCGCCGTTGAAGCCGAACGCGCAGATGATGGCAATCGAAATCACCACCACCGGAATCGCGGCGGAGTACATGCCGGTGGCCAAACCGTCGATAATCGTGGTGGCCGGCCCCATGACCGCCTGCTCGGCAATGCCCTTGGTGGGCTGATATTCGTCACTGGTGTAATATTCGGTGCTCTGACCGATCAGCACGCCGGCGGCAAGACCCGCGATGACGGCGCCGAAGATCGCCCATGTGACCACATTGAACACCGCCAGCAGCGCAACCGCAATCAGAATGAGAACCGAACTGCCGAGCGTTCCGGTGAGCAGGCTGTGGAGCAGCTGCTTCTGGCTCGCGTCCTCTTTGCTGCGCACCATCAGCATGCCGAAAATCGACAGAACTGTGCCAATGCCGGCCACGATCATCGGAGCCATCACCATCTTGAGCATTTCGCCCTCGGCGTTGGCCACCTGCTGGTGGATAAGCTGAGTGCCGACCGCGGCGCCGAGCGCGGCGGTGGCGAGAATCGAACCGCAATAGGACTCGTAAAGGTCGGCGCCCATGCCGGCGACGTCGCCAACGTTGTCACCGACGTTGTCGGCGATGGTGGCGGGGTTGCGCGGGTCGTCTTCCGGGATGCCGGCTTCGACTTTGCCGACCAGGTCGGCGCCGACGTCGGCCGCCTTGGTGTAGATGCCGCCGCCGACACGGGCAAACAGCGCCTGCGTGCTGGCGCCCATGCCGAAGGTGATCATCGTAGTGGTGATCGCCACCAGTTTATGCGCGTAATCGCAGTTCTCCGGCACAAACACCATGCCGAGCCACTTGATACCGGTGACCATATGTTCGGGAGTGAAAAACACCTTGGCCAGAATCAGATACCATGCGCAGATGTCCAGCAGACCGAGACCGACCACCACCAGACCCATGACCGCGCCGGAACGGAATGCCACCTGCAGTCCGGCGTTAAGCCCGGACCGGCAGGCCTGAGCAGTACGGCTGGACGCATTGGTCGCGGTCCGCATGCCGATATAGCCGCACAGACCGGAGAAGAAACCGCCGGTGAGAAACGCCACCGGAACAAACGGGTTCTGAATGCCGCAGAACGCCAGAACCGCAAAGATCACCACCAGAACCGCGAACACCAGGCCCACGACCTTGTACTGCCGCTTCAGATAGGCCATTGCGCCCTCTTTGACGTAGCCGGCGATCTCCTGCATCTTCTCACTTCCGGGGTCGGCCTTCATCATCTTGCCATAGAAGATGGCGGCGACCAACAACGCCAGAATACTGGCGACCGGGGCGATTACCCACAGGTACACGATACTCATACGAAGCCTCTTTCCTTGTTTGTTGATTTGGATAGACGTAACTATATACCGCTTTTAAAATAGCGGTCTGTTTGAAAAATTCAAGCCGCATATCATCATAACAAGGAGAGTTTTCCGGTTCTTTCGCTTTTTGCGTCAGCGGATGAGCCGCATTTTTCCGGAATTGACCAAAAAGGCGCGGTATTTTTCATTCCGGCGGCCGCGCAACCGGCGGCACGCCGCGCCGATCCATGCCCATATCCGCATTTTCAGCAGTTCATAGCGATACCGGAGCGCGGCCCGGAGCCCAATTGAAGGCGGCAGACACACCGGATCTCCGGCAAGATGCCCGAATCTGCCCCGCAGCACTTCCGGCTTCTCAGCCACGCCATGCACCCGGTTCATCCAGTTTCCGCCGTGAACCACCTGAAGCCAATACGGACCGCCGGCAACATGCACCACCGGACCGCAGAAGTGAACAAAACTGTGCGAATACCCGTAAATCCCAACCATTTCCGCCACCGGTTCGCACACCGCGATAAAGGGGTTGGACAGATAACGCCGGCGGTAAACGCAGCCGGACTCGCGGTCCAGCATCAGACCGTCGTCAAAATTGACGAAGGAAAAAGAGCCGCCGGGAAGATGGCGGCGGATCGCCGCGATATAATCGGCCGACACCGAATCGTCGGTGTCCAGTCTGGCGCTGACAACATACGCCGCATCGGGAAACATTCCGGTTATCAGTTTCCTCTGGCGAAGATCGCGGTTGGTGCGCACCACCCGGAGCTGGGGGACGGTCGCGGTCAGCCGCCCGATACGAGCCAGACACGGCTCCGGCGTCGCCGGACTGACCAGCACCAGCCAGACGAAGTCGCCGTCGGTCTGCGCCGCCAACGCCGGAGCGGTGTAATGCTCCAGCAGAGCCAAACGCACCTCCAGCCACTCCGCGCTCAGATATAAATCCTTATGATAGGCAAGATTGAATCTTGATATGACAACGATTGGCGCTTTATCCATAACCGGACCGACTCTCCGCAAACTGCAACTTTTTATATTTATGCCGACGGCATACGGGTTGCTTGTCCGCGCTGTCTGCGTTATTACAGAAAAATAACACCGCGCGGCCGATTTTCAAGCCGTGTTCGCATCATCCCGCGAAAAAAAGCGCCATCGTCCCGGCTTCGACCGCTATTTTCTTGAAAAAAACTCGGTCGAGGCTATATTATATATTGATTATTGTAAACTTCACAAACAGGAGATTTCCGCAAAATGAGTCAGGAACCGGACAACAGCAGCCAGATGGAAGCGACCGAGGATCAGATTTTTGCCCAGCGCATCGCAAAGGTGGCCGAGATAAAGAAGAACGACGTCGAGCCGTTCGGCCACCGCTTCGACGGCCGTGAAGAGATCGCCGCCGGACGCGCCCGCTTCAAACCGGAGGCGCCGGAAGGGGAAAAACAGGAGGCGGTGTTCGCCGGAAGACTGGTGGCAGTCAGGCTCATGGGCAAATCAATTTTTGCCGATTTGCAGGACTCGTCGGGAAAAATCCAGCTCTACGTCGGTAAAAACGCCGTCGGGGATGAAAAATTCGACTTTTTCAAGAAACTTGTCGACATCGGCGACATTGTCGGAGTGTCCGGCTATATGTTCCTCACCCGCATGGGCGAGCTCACGCTCCATGTCGAACAATATGAGCTGCTCTCGAAATCGCTGCGTCCGCTGCCGGAAAAATATCACGGGTTGACCAACGTCGAACAGCGCTACCGTCAACGCTATCTTGACCTGATCACCAACCCGGACAGCCGCGACGTGTTCAAAAAACGCTTCGCCATCATCCGCGGCATCCGCCGGTTCATGGAGTCGAAGGGGTTCATGGAGGTCGAAACTCCGATGCTCCAGCCGCTCGCCGGCGGCGCCAGCGCCAACCCGTTCAAGACCTTCTACGAGGCGATCAACTCAACCATGTTCATGCGCATCGCGCCGGAACTCTATCTTAAGCGCCTCTTGGTCGGCGGGTTTGAAAAGGTCTTTGAACTGAACCGCAACTTCCGCAACGAGGGCGTCGACCGCCGTCACAACCCGGAATTCACCATGATGGAGGTCTATCAGGCCTACGGCGACTGCCGCAGCATGATGGATCTGGTGGAAGAGCTGGTCACCACGCTGGCGATGGAGGTCAACGGCTCGCTGGAGGTCAAGCGGACGGACGGCGCGGTGATCAATCTTCAGCGCCCGTGGCGGCGGGTCACCTACCGCGAACTGGTGGAGGAGCGCGCCGGCAAAGACTATTTCCAGCTCGATTTCGCCGGCAAGACCGCCCGCGCGAAAGAACTCGGCTGCGACGTCAACGACAAAATGCCGGAATTTGAAGTCACCAACGAAATCTATGAAAAGCTGATCGAGCAGACGCTGATCCAGCCGACTTTCGTGATGCGGATGCCCGCCGTGCTTGTCCCGCTGGCCAAAGCCTGCGCCGACGATCCGAGCGTGGTCGATGTTTTTGAACTGGAAATCAACGGCCAGGAGGTCGCCCCCGGATACAGCGAACTGAACGATCCGATCGAGCAGCGCCGCCGCTTCACCGAACAGTATGAACGCACCAAGACCGAAACCGACACCTGGGACGACAAGGTGGACGAGGACTTCCTTGTGGCGCTGGAGCACGGCATGCCGCCGGCCGGCGGCATGGGCATCGGCATCGACCGTTTGGTGGTCATACTGACCGGAGCCGACTCGATCCGCGATGTGCTGCTGTTTCCCCAGCTGCGCAGCCGGAAGTAGGAAAAATTGGAGCAGGCTCAGGATAATTCAAAATATTCCGAGCTGACCGGCGAGGTGTCAGCCGTGATCTACCGCAGTCCGGAAAGCGGTTTCACGGTGGCCTCGCTGATTGATGCACAGGGGGCGGCGCACAGTTTTTGCGGAACTTTTCCGGACATTTCTCCGGGTCAGCCGGTCAAACTGCGCGGCGTCTGGGAAAACACCAACTACGGGTTGCGCCTCAAAGTGGCGGAGTTTGAATATGTTCTGCCGACCACCCGCGAAGGAATCGAGCGTTTTCTCGGCTCGGGAATGATCCCCGGCGTCGGTCCCAAGCTGGCGAAGAACATCGTCGACTACTTCGGAGACCGGACGCTGGAAATTCTGGACACCAAACCCGGACGGCTGCGCGAAATCGAAAAAATCGGTGCCAAAAAGGCCGACAAGATCATCGCCGGCTGGCGCGGCGCGGCCGACAACCGCCGCCAGTTCATCTTTTTTCAAGGACTTGGCCTCACACCGAAATTCTCCCGCAAACTGCTGGATTTCTACGGCGGAAACGCCGCTCAGACCGTCCGGGCCAATCCGTACAAACTGGCCGACGATATCGACGGCGTCGGCTTCCTCAAAGCCGACCGGATCGCCGAAAGTCTCGGCGTCGCCAAAGAGTCGCCCGCCAGACTGCTGGCCGGAATCGTCTTCTGCGTCAACAGCCTGACCGCGCTTGGTCACACCTGCTATCCCCGCACGAAACTGCTGGAGGAGGCCGCGACGCTGCTGACGGCGGCTCCGGAAAAGCTTGAGGAACCGCTGCGTCTGGCCATCGCCGCGCGCCAACTGATGGAGGCGGACGGCATGGTGTATCCGATGAAACTCTACCGGGCGGAACGCGAACTGCCGAAACACCTCAACCGGCTGATGACGGCCGGAGACTTCGCCGCAAAAAAAATGGCCGGAATCGCGCCGGAAGCCGGACTAAGCCTGAATCAGCAGCAGCTGGCGGCGGTTTCAACCGCGGCGGAAAGCCCGGTCTCCATCATAACCGGCGGCCCCGGCGTCGGCAAAACCACCGTGCTGGGCGAACTGGTGCGCCGCGCCAGAGCCGCCAAAATAAACGTGGCGCTGGCCGCGCCGACCGGACGGGCCGCAAAACGGCTCGCGGAGGCGACCGGTCTCGCCGCAAAAACCATACACCGCCTGCTGGTGTTCGATCCGGCCTCCGGCGGCTTCATGCACGACGCATTCAATCCGCTTGACTGTGAAATGCTGATTTTGGACGAAGCGTCAATGCTGGATCTGCCGCTGGCGCTTGCGCTGTTTCAGTCTTTGAAATCCGGCTGCGCCGCCGTGCTGGTGGGGGACGCCGACCAGTTGCCTTCGGTGGGGCCGGGAACCGTGCTGGCCAGCCTGATCGCATCGGGCAAATTTCCGGTCACCCGGCTCACCGAAGTGTTCCGGCAGAGCGCGGCCAGTCTTATCGTGTCCAACGCCCACCGGGTAAACGCCGGCATGCCGCCGGTGGAACCGCCGCGCGGCGCCGCACACTCCGACTTTTACTGGATAAAGCAAAGCGATCCGGAAAAAGTCGTGGAGCTGATCGGCAAGCTCATGATGGAACGCATACCGTCCACATTCGGCTTCACACCGAAACGCGACATCCAGATACTCGCGCCGATGAACCGCGGCAGCTGCGGAGCAAACCGGCTCAACCGTTTGATGCAGGAGAAGCTGAACGGCAATCCTCGCACCCCCGGCTTCCGCCGCGGCGACGGAATGTTCAAGGCCGGCGACAAAGTAATGCAGCTGCGCAACGACTACGACAAGGCCGTGTTCAACGGCGACCTCGGAGAAATCTCCGCGATCGACTTCAAAGAACATGCGTTCACCGTCTCCTTCGACGGCGGCGAACGCGCCGTGGCATACGATTTTGAAGAGGCCGACCAGCTTGCGCTCGCGTATGCCGTGACCGTTCACAAATCACAGGGCTGCGAGTTCCCGGCGGTGATTCTGCCGCTGCTCTCGCAGCACTATATGATGCTTCAGCGCAATCTGCTCTACACCGCAATGACCCGCGCCAGAAAACTGCTGGTGCTGATCGGCGGCGAGGATTCGGTGGCAATGGCGGTGAGAAACTTCCGTCAGGCGCCGCGGTTCGGCAATCTCACCGCCGCCTTGCAGGAAAAAAACCACTGAAAACCACTTG
The DNA here is from genome assembly GCA_028709805.1 of Victivallaceae bacterium. Lineage (GTDB taxonomy): Bacteria > Verrucomicrobiota > Lentisphaeria > Victivallales > Victivallaceae > CALXXL01. Next base: position 30,135 of record JAQUTL010000020.1, on the reverse strand, counting down.
ACGGCGTTGAAAACACCACCCCGTCGCGGTATATTAACCGGAAATGTCAAAACTGCGAAACATTATAATTTTGTGTTGAAAGGATATTGTAAATGCGGAAACTCAATATTGGCGTGATCGGATTCGGCGGCCGCGGCCATCTGGTCTCACTGGCAAACCGTCCGGAAGACGGCGTGCGCGTAACCGCCGCCGCCGACAATTATCCGCCGGCACTGGAGGATTTCAGAAAAATTTTCGGCGCAGACTGCTTCGTGACCCAGGATTACCGCGAACTGCTGAAACGCCCCGACATCGACGCGGTGTTCATCACTTCGCCGGATTACTGCCACGAAGAGCACGCCGTCGCCGCGCTGGAAGCCGGCAAGGCCGTTTATCTGGAAAAGCCGATCGCCATCACCATCGAGGGCGCCGACCGCATTCTGGAGACCGCCCGCCGCACCGGAAGCAAACTCTACCTTGGCCACAACATGCGTCATTTTCCGGTAGTCAACAAAATGAAGGAGCTCGTGGATTCCGGCATTATCGGCGAAGTCCGCGCCGCATGGTGCCGCCACTTCATAAACTACGGCGGCGACGCCTATTTCAAAGACTGGCACTCCGAACGCAAAAACACCTGCGGACTGCTGCTCCAGAAGGGTGCGCACGATATTGACGTAATACATTATGTCACCGGCGCCACCACCATGGCAGTTTCCGGAATGGGCATGCTCGCCGTCTACGACAAATGCGCCAGACGGAGCGACACCCGGGGCAACGCCTCCTGGAGCGACGCCAACTGGCCGCCGCTTGAGCAGACCGGCATGTCTCCGGTAATCGACGTGGAAGACCACAATATGATTCTCATGCAGCTGAACCACGGAATTCAGGCCTGCTACATGCAGTGCCACTTCGCACCCGACGCCGAGCGCAACTACACGTTCATCGGCACCAAAGGCCGGATTGAAAATATCGGCGACGCCGACAGCTGCATGGTTCACGTTTGGACCAAGCGCGGTCCGCGCGCCACTCCGGACATTGTCTACCACCTCAAGCCGGTCCCCGGCACCCACGGCGGCGCCGATCCGGACATTGTGAACACCTTTATCGAATTTGTCTGCGACGGCAAAAAGCCGAAGACAAATCCAGTCGCGGCCCGCAACGCGGTGGCGGTCGGCGTTCTGGCGCACAAGTCGATGCGCGGCGGCGGCGAACGTTTCACCGTTCCCGAATGCGCGCCGGAACTGGTCGAGTATTTTGAAAACGGCCAGGTGAAGAAATGATCAGGCTGACCGGGTTACTGTTGACCGCGCTGACCTTCGGCATGCTGCTGACCGCCGGCGAAACCACGCCGCCGGCTCCGGATCCCGTTCCGGCCAAGCCGCCGATTCCGCCGGTATTTTCCGAACTGGAACAGCTTATGGAACAGAAGGAATACCCCAAAGTGATTGAGCTGGCCGACAAGTCGCTGGAGGAAACCCCCGGCGACTTCCGGCTTATCGCCATCAAAAGTTACACTCAATTCAAATTCATGGACGACCGCCCGGCCGCATTCGCCACCGTTGACGCGGCGATCGCGGATTACCCCAAACTCTATGATCTTTACGACTTCAAGGTCGAACTGATCCGCCAGTCTCAGGACCCGGAGGCGGACAACAAAATATTCGCCGTCTACCGGCAGGCGGCAATCAATTTCGCCGACCGGCCGCTCCAGCTCAGCGACCTCGGATTCGGTCTGCTTCAGCGTCCGCTCGGTGAAGGACGGCTGGCTCCGGCGCTGCTGCTGCTGCGCACCGCCCGCGACAACATGGCGAACTGCACCCCAAGTGAAAAATATCTTATTTTGACCAATTTAGCCCGCGGCTGCTACTTTGCCAGCCGGGCCGACCTTGCCGCTAAAGTCCAGACCGAAGCCAACGTTTTGGCCGCCAACGAAGTGGACAAGGTCACCGGAACCAGACTGTTGAAATTCTACAACGAGGCCGACAAGATGGCCAAAGAGCTTTCCAATGTGGGACTGTGAAAAAATAATCGACCTCTGCCGCCGCTCCGCGCAAATCGCGCTGAGGTACTATAACGCGCCGCCGATCGAGCTGAAAAGCGACAAGTCGGTGGTGACCGCGGCGGACCGGGAGGTTGAGGAACTGCTGACCGCCGAACTGACCGCCGACGGATCGTATTTCATCGGCGAAGAGACGGTCGGCGGACGCGGTGAACATTATGTCGCCGAAGCGCTGACCGCCGCGCGCTGCTGGGTCGTGGACCCGATTGACGGCACCGCGCCGTACAGCTGCATGCTGCCGGCATGGGGGCACTCCATCGCCCTGATGGAACACGGCAAAATCACCGAAGGGGCGATCTACCTCCCGGTGCAGGACGAACTGTTCATCACCGACGGCGACGCGGTGCGCCATGTGACCGGGCTGGGAACCGCGACACCGAAAAGCTCGCGTTTTGTGTTTCCGCCGGCCGCGGTGACCACGGCGAAACCGGTGGCCGTGCCGCAGTGTCTGGTCAAATCAGGCACAATCGGATTTGACAATGTGGCGCTGTCGCTCTGCGGCTGCGTCGGCGCGGCTTACTTTGTGATGACCGGAAAATTCCTCGGCTATCTTGCGGTGGTGAAGTTGTGGGACATCGCAGCGGTCGGCGCCATCTATCTGCGCGGCGGCTACACCGGAGTCAACGAGTCCGGGCGCAACTTCACTTTGGACGTTAACAACGCCACCTATGACCTCAACGCATCATCGCCGGACCGCTGGCGGATGCGCGGCGCGGCGGCATTTGCGGCCAATCGGGAAATATGCGATTTCATCCTCGCCAACGTTCACAGAGGAGAAGGAAAAAAATGAATGTATTCCTGGTCAGCCTCGGCTGTCCTAAAAACTTTGTCGATACCGAAGTGATGGCCGGCACCCTGCTCAAAAGCGGGTGCGGAATAACCTTCGATCAGCGCGAGGCCGACATAACACTGATCAACACCTGCGCGTTTCTGCCGTCCGCCCGCGAAGAGTCCTATCAGGCGATCCGCGATGCGGTGCGCTGGAAAAAACGCAAATCCGGACGGCGCGTCGCCGTGGCCGGCTGTCTGATTGAATGGGATAAAAAAGACGAGGCGAAAGCATTGTTTCCTGAAGTCGACTCATGGAGCGGCATCGACGGCGTTGCGCAAATCGCCGAAACCCTCGACCGCGGCGCGAACTTTCCCGGCGCCCCCTCCCCGCGCTATCTTTATAACGAGAACACACCGCGGATTCTGCTTACCATGCCGCACGTCGCCTATCTGAAAATCGCGGACGGCTGCAACAACCGCTGCGCCTACTGCTCAATCCCGAACATCCGCGGCACGCTGCGCAGCCGTTCGCTGGCGTCGTGCGTTCAGGAGGCGAAAAATCTGCTGGCCGGCGGCGTGCGGGAAATCGTGGTGATCGCGCAGGACGTCACCTGCTACGGCGCGGACAACCGGTCGGGCGACAGTCTTGAAAAACTGCTTGCCGAGCTGGACAAACTGTCCGGCGACTTCTGGATCAGACTGCTCTACACCCATCCGGCTCATTATACCGACGGACTGATTGAAACAATCAAAAATTCACGCCACGTTCTGCACTATCTCGATATTCCGCTTCAGCATATCTCCGACCGGATACTGAAGTCGATGGGGCGGATTGCCGGGAAAGCGCAAACGCTCGAACTGCTGGCAAAGCTGCGCGCCGCCATGCCCGATCTCGCGGTGCGCACAACGTTCATCACCGGACTTCCCGGCGAAACCGAGGCGGAGTTCGCCGAACTGTGTCAATTTATAAACGACTTCAAATTCCATCGGCTTGGCGTGTTCGAATACGCGCCGGAACCGAACACCGCCGCCGCCGGCATGCCAAATCAGGTTCCGGCCGAAATCGCGGCAAAACGGGCCGACGATTTGATGACCATGCAGCGAACAATCTCAAAAAAGTTGAATCAGGCGCTGGTTGGCCGGGAGATGACCGTGCTGATCGATGAGGCGAACGGGAAAAACGGCGTCGGCCGCGGCACGGCTGACGCACCGGAGATCGACAATGCGATATATGTTAAGTCGTCTAAAAGGCTGCGCGAAGGCGAGTTCGTCCGCGTGCGGATCACCGGCGGCGACGAATATGATCTTCAAGCCGAAGTTATAAACCAATAGGAGTTTTCGATGACCTGGAATCTGCCGAACTCACTGACCGTCGGACGAATTTTCCTCACTTTTGTTTTTGTGGCGCTGGCCGCGGTGTCGGGAATGGAGCCGGCGCCGGTAACCACGTCAAGCCTTATTCTGCGCTGGATCGCCTATCTTTGCGGCATTGTGGCCGGATTGACCGACTTTGCGGACGGCTATCTCGCCCGAAAATGGAATCAGGTCAGCGACTTTGGCGCGCTGATGGATCCATTGGCAGACAAGATATTTGCCACGGCCACAATGATTCTGCTGGTGGAATTCAACTTCATGCCGGGATGGATGGCGGTGGTCGTTCTGTCGCGCGAGTTCCTAGTCACCGGCCTGCGCACGATGGCATTGAAGTCCGGACGGGTCATCAAGGCCGACCGCTGGGGGAAATGCAAGACAGCGCTGCAAATGACGGCGGTGGCGATTGCCGGCGCGGCGTGGATTGGATTGTTTGATATACGGGAAAAGTTTTTTGGGGATGTTCATCTTTTATGGATACTCTGGCAGATAATTTTATATTTGGTGGTGCTGGTCACGCTGGGTTCCGGTTGTCGATATTTTTGGTGCAATCGCGATTTAATTTTAACAGACAGCGACAAAAAAGCTTGATAAAATCACGAGTCGTGATATATTAAGCGGAGTATAAAGCAAAAGAGCCGGTGTGATCCGGTTTTATTGAGTTGCGGAACGGTCGGTTTCGCGGCGCAGGAGAGATGGCCGAGTGGACGAAGGCGCAGCATTGGAAATGCTGTGTAGGGGCAACTCTACCGTGGGTTCGAATCCCACTCTCTCCGCCATTTTTATTTCCACCCCCTGATTCTACGGAAAAAGTTAATCCCGGCGTTGTTTCGCTAAAAGACCATACTGTTGCGATACTTACGCATTCTGAACAACTGTGCGTCCGGCACACTCAGAATCACGTTGGCGCCTCTACTCCTGATGATTTCGCCGATCAATTCTGAGAATTCTGAGGATCCGCGCCCCTGGTGAAAAACTCGTTAATGCCGATTCTGAGCTCAAAACCGCTTCAGATCATAACGAGCAGTTCGAATCCCAACCGTTGCATTTTCAGAATGAGACATTTTTTGTCAAATCAAGTTACGCTCACCGAAGTTTTGAGCTCGGCAAGTGTAACTTGATTTTTGGCTTATCCGCAACATAACGATGGTTCGCATCCCACGCCGTGCCCATTTTAAAAAGCGTCCCCCGAGCAAGTTAAGGTTGTAATTCTCTTATGATCAACAAAGATTGTCTTAACTTGAACCGCAAAACGTGGTAGTGTTTTGAAAGTGGAGTCCGAATGCAAATGCCATATCCGTAATTCTGAAAAACTCACCTCCCTCCAAGGACGGAATCCTGCCACCGGCAAATGCTGAAGTTATTCCGGCTTTCAACCATACTGGCCATGACAAATTTGTCCTTTACGGTTTGTCCTTTGCGGATTGCGGTTCCTTACGATTGGAACGCCTTTAATGGTCAAAAATCTCCCGGAAGAACAAAATAATCCAAATTTGCGCACCATTACTGATTGCAGAAAAAAATTCAAATGAACATGACATTGGACTTGAGCAACGCAAGTCTGCAAGCGCTTGGGTATTGAATGAAAATTTGGTTCAGATACAGATGATTTAAATTTGTAACCATTCAAGTTTGCAATTTTTATAGGACGAGGTATTATGAATTATATGGTGATAAGTATTCAGAATTTTTATCACCATATATAACAGGAAGCCTCGGTTCGGATTCAGTTGCAATAGTGATAAAGATAAAAAAATTCCAAAAAAATCATAAAGTCTACTAAAAAAATAGACATTATGCATTATATTGTATCATGTCGCACGATGTCACCTGTTTTTGAGAAAGGGATTTCTTATGATGAAACAACTGTTTGCACTAGGCCTGGCGGCCGTCCTGTCGTCGGCTTTTGCCACCGAAGGAGAGCATCAGCATCCATCGCCCACTCCGACAAAGGCGACTGAATCGGTATGGACCTGCTCAATGCACCCGCAGATCCGGATGCCGCGCCCGGGCAAGTGCCCGATCTGCCATATGGACCTGATTCCACTCAAATCTGATGCCGCGGGCAGACATTCCGCTGTGCCGATGCTGACACTGTCTCCTTATGCCGAAAAACTGGCGGAGGTAAGGACTGCGAAAGTGGAACGAAAATTTGTTCCCGCCGAACTTTTCCTCAACGGTCGAATTGATTACGACGAAAGCAGTATTGCTGATATCGCGTTACGCTTTCCAGGACGGATTGACAAACTTTATATCAATTACACCGGAGTGAGGGTCCATCAAGGCGAACATATGGCTAAAGTGTTCAGCCCCGATCTTGCGGTAATGCAGACCGAATATCTGCTCGAAATCAGAAAAAGTGATCAGGAGAGCCTGCGCGAATCGGTCAGAAACAAAATCTTATCCTGGGGGTTTACACCGGAACAAATTGCGGAAATCGAAAAAAGAGGAGTTGTCGTAAGTCAACTCACCATCAACGCTCCTATCGATGGAACGGTCATCGAAAAAAACGTGGTTGAAGGGCAGTATTTCGACAAGGAGACACGGCTGTTCCGCATCGCCGACCTGAGCCGCCTCTGGCTGATCCTCGACGTGTATGAGATGGATCTGCCGCTGATTCACTACGGGCAGGAAGTGGAATTCCGCACCGACGCGACGCCGGGGGAAACGCTTCGCGGCGTCATCTCCTACGTCGGCCCCGTGCTCGACCCCAAAACCCGCACCGTCCCGGTCCGAATCAACCTCGCCAACCCGGACGGCAGACTCAAGCCCGGCATGTTCGCCCGCGCCACCGTCCGCGCCGTGCTCGACGAGCACGGAAAAATCATCGATGACCGGCTGGCCGGAAAGTGGATCAGTCCGATGCATCCGGAGATCATTCGCGACCAACCCGGAAAATGCCCGGTCTGCGGCATGGACCTTGTGCCTGCCGAATCGCTGGGCTTCAGCACGACGCCGTCGGCCAAGGCGCACCCGCCATTGGTGATTCCGGCCACTGCGCCGCTGCTTACCGGCAAGCGCGCCGTGGTCTATGTCCGCACCGCGCCGGGAAAGTACGAGGGAAGAACCGTCGAACTCGGCCCGAGGACCGGCGACTTCTACCCGGTCCGCTCCGGACTCGCCGGAGGAGAAGAGGTGGTCACCTCCGGAACCATGAAGATCGACAGCGCAATGCAGATTGCCGGACTCCCCTCGATGACTTCGCCGGAGAATTTCGCGGCGCAGCCGATGAAGATGGATATGCCGAAAACGGCTTCGCTCGACGATGTGTTCCGCGCCGTCCTCGCCGTTCACGCACCGCTGGTCAAGGGCGACGCCGGAGCCGCGGCCACCAAGCTGGCCGCAGTACGCAAAGCGGTCGAAGCCCTCCCCGCCGACGCAAAACGGCAGGAACTCCTCGCCACCCTGCCGGAAACGCTTCCCGCCGACATCGGCGGACTCCGCGCCGTCTACGGCAAGCTCGCCGAAGTGCTCTACCGCCGGAGTGAGGAACCCGGCTTCGACAAGCAGGCGCTCAAGCTCCACCGCTTCCACTGCCCGATGGCGCTCGGCGGCAAGGGCGGCTACTGGTTCCAGGACAGCGCAAAGCTGGAGAATCCCTACTTCGGCGCCGCCATGCTCCAATGCGGAGAGGAGAAGTGACGAATGAAATCCGCCGACCGCAACAACCTCCCGCCCGAACCGAAGGGACCGCTGGCGGCGATCATCCGGTTTTCGCTGCATAACAAACTCTTCGTGCTGGCGATTTTCGGATTCCTGATGCTGCTCGGCGTCTTTTTCGCTCCGTTCGACTGGAACATCAGCGGCGTCGAGCGCGCCCCGATCGCCGTCGACGCCATTCCCGACATCGGCGAAAACCAGCAGATCGTCTTCACCGAGTGGAGCGGGCGCTCCCCGCAGGACGTGGAGAACCAGATCAGCTACCCGCTCACCGTCGAACTCCTGGGGATGCCCGGCGTCAAGGCGGTCCGCGCCACTTCGATGTTCGGCTTTTCGACGGTTTACGTCATTTTCGACGACAAGACCGATTTCTACTGGGGGCGGACCCGCATCCTTGAGAAACTGAGCAGCCTGCCGCCGGGGACGCTGCCCGACGGCGTGACCCCGCGGCTCGGACCCGACGCCACCGCGCTCGGCCAGGTGTTCTGGTACACCCTCGAAGGACTGGGACCCGACGGCAAGCCGACCGGCGGCTGGGACCCCGACGAACTCCGCAGCATCCAGGACTGGCAGGTGCGCTACCAGCTGCTCGGCGTCCCCGGCGTCAGCGAAGTCGCCTCCATCGGCGGCTTCGTGCGCGAGTACCAGGTCGACGCCGACCCCGCCGCGCTGCGCCAGTACGGCGTCACCTTCGGCGAACTGGCCGCCGCGGTCAAAGCCGCCAACACCGATGTCGGAGCGCGGACGATGGAGCTCAACCGGGCCGAATACCTGATCCGCAGCCTCGGCTATGTCAAGAGCCTCGAAGACATCGAAAACAGCGTCATCAAAGCCGTCAACGGCGTGCCGGTGCTGGTGAAGAACGTCGCCACCGTCGCGGCGGGGCCCGCCCCGCGACAGGGACTGCTGGACAAACAGGGCGCCGAAGTGGTCGGCGGCGTGGTCACCGTCCGCTACGGCGAAAATCCGCTCAACGTGATCAACGCGGTCAAGCGCGAAATCGCCGCCACCGCCGGGTCGCTCCCGCAGAAGGTGCTGGCCGACGGCACGGTGAGCAAAGTCACCGTCGTCCCCTTCTACGACCGCAGCGGGCTGATCCGCGAGACGCTCGAGACGCTCAACTCCGCCATCTGGGAGGAGATATTGATCACGCTCATCGTCATCATGGTCATGCTCCGCCACCTGCGCACCTCGCTTTTGATTTCGCTGCTGCTGCCGGGCTCGGTGCTGCTCGCCTTCATCCTGATGAAATACTGCGGCGTCGACGCCAACATCGTGGCACTGGCCGGAATCGCCATCGCCATCGGCGAAATCGCCGACGTCGGGATCGTGCTTTGCGAAAACACGGTGAGGCACCTCGACGAAGCACCGCCCGGAACCGACCGCCTGGAGGTCGTCTACCGCTCCACCTCGGAGGTGGCGGGGGCGGTGATGACCTCGATTCTCACCACCATCGTCAGCTTCCTGCCGATCTTCTCGCTCCAGATGGCGGAGGGGAAACTCTTCCGTCCGCTGGCCTGGACCAAGACCTTCACCATGGCCGCGTCGATCCTGATCGCCATCGTGGTGCTGCCGCCGCTGCTGCACCTCTTCCTCTCCCCTCCCCGGCTGCGGCGACACTTCGGGAAGGTCGTGGACGGCGCGCTCGCCGTCGGCTGCATCGTGCTCACCGCGGTGTTCAAGCTCGAATTCGTCTGGATGCTGGCCGCCTTCCCGCTCTACCACCTGGCCGAAGGCTTCCTGCCGGAGCAAGCGAACCTGAGAATCCGCCACTTCGGCTACCTGGCGGCGGCGGTCATGGTCGGCTGGCTGCTCACCCGGCACTGGATGCCGCTCGGCGAAGACGTGTCAGACTGGAAAAACTTCACCTTCGTGCTGCTGCTCATGGCGTTCTTCTTCGGCGTGTTCCAGCTGATCGACACGGTATGGCGGCCGGCGATGCATTTCATGCTGCGCCATAAGCTGCTCTTCGGAACGCTGCCGCTCCTCATGGTGCTGTGGGGCTTTTTGAGCTGGCGCGGCGCGGCTCCGCTCGCCGGGATGCTCCCGGAATCGTGGAGGCAGACGATGGCGGTGCGCGCCGTCGAACACGCCTTCCCCGGACTCGGCAGCGAATTCGTCCCCGCGCTCGACGAGGGGAGCTTCCTCTTCATGCCGACCGCCATGCCCCACGCCGGGGTCGAAGAGATCGCCGACCTGATCGCCCGGCAGGACCGCGCCATCAGTGCGATTCCGGAAGTCGCCTCGGCGGTCGGCAAGGCCGGACGGGCCGACACTCCGCTCGACCCCGCCCCGATGAACATGATCGAAACCATCATCAACTACCATGACAAGTTCGTCACCGGCAAAGATGGCAGGCGCGAGCTGTTCCGGTTCGATCCCGGGGCGACCGAAACCGTCAAGGCTCCCGACGGCCGGGAACTCACGGCGCCCGACGGCAAGCCGTACCTGGTCCGCGGCAAATTCGCCCGCGACGAAAGCGGGAAGCTGATTCCGGATTCCGGCGGCCGGGTGTTCCGGCTGTGGCGTCCGGCGCTCGACCCGGCGCTCAACCCCGGACGCGCCGCCTGGAAGGGCGTCGATACGCCGGACGACATCTGGGAGCTGATCGTGCGGGCCGCCGCGGTTCCGGGCGTCACCTCAGCCCCCAAACTCCAGCCGATCCAGGGGCGGATCGTCATGCTCCAGTCGGGGATGCGCGCCTCGATGGGGGTGATCATCCGCGGGCCGGATCTCGGAGCCATCGAGCAGGCGGCCGACCTGCTCGCCGCGGAACTGCGCAAGCGGCCGGAGCTCCGGCCCGATTCGGTGGTGGTGGATCGCTTCGTCGGCAAGCCGTACCTGGAGATCGTGCCCGACCGCCGGGCGATCGCCCGCTACGGCATCCCCATGGCCGACTTGCAGGAGGTTCTCGAAGCCGCCGTCGGCGGCGGAGACGTCACCACCACGGTCGAAGGGCGCGAGCGCTACGCGATCCGGGTGCGCTACCAGCGCGAACTGCGCGATTCGCCCGACGCGCTGCGCCGTCTCCTCGTCCATTCCGCCGACGGTACGCCGGTTCCGCTCGGGCAGCTCGCGGAACTGCGCGTCGTCCGCGGTCCGCAGGAAATCAAGAGCGAAAACAGCTTCAAAGTCGGCTATCTCTTTTTCGACCGGATTCCGGGCGTGGCCGAGAGCGACGCGGTCGATCGCGCGGCGGCGGTGCTGAAACAACGGATTTCCGACGGCGAACTCAAGCTCCCGGCGGGCGTTTCCTACCGCTTCGCCGGAAATTATGAAAACCGGATTCGGGCGAACCAGCGGCTGATGCTGGTGATTCCGGTGTCGCTGCTGCTGATTTTCGGACTGCTCTATCTTCAGTTCCGCCAGTTTGCGGTGACGCTGATGGTCTTCTCCGGGGTGGCGGTGGCCTGGGCGGGCGGATTTGTCATGCTCTGGCTGTACAACACCCCCTGGTTCCTGAATTTCAGCGTGTTCGGCACGAATCTGCACGAACTGTTCCACGTCGGCACGGTCAATATGAGCGTGACGGTGTGGATTGGATTCCTGGCGCTGTTCGGCGTCGCCACCGACGACGCGGTGGTGATGGCGGTTTATATCCGAGAGGTGTTCGCCCGCAAGAAGCCGAAAACTGTCGCGGAAATCCACGAGAACGTCGTCGAGGGCGGTAAACGGCGGCTGCGCCCCTGCCTGATGACCACGGCGACCACGCTTTTCGCGCTGCTGCCGGTGTTGACGGTGACCGGAAAGGGGTCGGAACTGATGATTCCGATGGCGATCCCGATCTTCGGAGGCATGTTTTTCGAGTTGATTACCATGGGCGTGGTACCTATGCTTTTCTGTGCCATGGAGGAATTCAGATTCCGGCGCAAAGCGAAGTAATGGATGTAAAAAGAAAAATATGAGATCTTATTATTCCAATACACAAGTGGTTATGCATCGGACATTGCGGAGAAAAGTACAAGGATTATTTGGAACGGTAGAACTCCGTGCCGCGGCTCAGTCTGTAATGGTTCGACCCATCAAACATCCAAGCGATGTCTTCTTTGATTGCAACGATCCTTTAAATACATTTGGATATATAATATCGACGGAACGATGAAGACAGAAACACAATCTCGAAATTCAGCACAGCTTCACTCGCGATTCCACGATTGCTGATTGAAAATGTCCGAGAATTTCCAGCTTTGTTTTGAGTGCCGAGAGGCTTTCTGCCGCTCCCCAGGAGAAAGCCGCCTGTTCTCTGTTTGATTTGCTGAGTCCCTCTGTGTTCATGCACGAAATAAGGATTTTCCAGGAAAGACAGTGCATTGTTCAGGTTTTCTTTTGAAACATATATTTTTCTTGAAGAATCTGGTATGCCTCCGATGTACTCAACGCACGGATTTTGGCAATTTTTTCGCAGGATTTCCGGGAAAGCCGGACTCTTCCTGATTCCCAGCGGTTAACGGTTGCCGGATTGGTATCCAGGAGAATGGCCAGTTCAGTTTGAGTTATCCCAAGTTTCTTTCGAAGTGTCTTTAATGTTGCCCCGTTTGTTTGTACGCGCTCAACCCAATGTGCGATCGTCTTTTCACTTTCCTCTTCGACATATTTTTCAAGCTTCAACAGTCTCCTCTTGCATTCCGACAACTCGCCTTGCATTTTGCGGATTTCATCATTCCGCAATCGCACATATCGTTTGATTTCATGGCGAACAAGGCTCAACACACGCTCTACAATGATTTTTTGGATAGAAATCATTCTAATGCCCGGTTCGACCGTTTGTTTTGTTCCGATAGTCACACGTTGGCAGGACATATGGGCAATCCATTTCCCCCGCGAGGGGAATAATGGCAATAAGAAATACGATTGGGCCACACTCCCCTCCCATGCGGCAAGGACAAAAATCAAGCAATCGTTCCGGGATCACAATCCGATTCTACTGTCCCAATTCTTGAATACGACTTCCTGACCGTTGCGGCGGATCGCGTCGTACACCGCCGCCGGACTCCGCGAGTCGTTAAGCGTGAACTGGGCCACGTCGCGGTCGGCGAGCACGGCATAGCCGCCCGGCGTGACCCGCGAACCGGCGCTCATGTTGTCGGCGCAGCTCCGCACGATCCGGTCCCGGAATTCGGGCGCTTCCCGGGTGGAGACGGTCATGCAGCACTCCGGAAACACGATACGGAAGGCCAGCATCATCTGCTCCAGTTCGGCGTCGCCGACCGGATGGCCCGGCTGAAAACCGTCGCTGACCGGCGTGATGCGCGGAAAAGCGAACTGGATTTTGCTTTGAAAGCATTCTCTCATCAGATAAATCGCGTGCGCGGCGAGGCTTGCGGCTTCCGACCGCCACGGCGCCAAGCCCAGCAGAAACGCCATCCCGAGCGTACGGAATCCAGCCTTGCCCGCCCGCTGTTGCGTCCAAACCCGGTAGGTATAGTCGCCTTTCGGTCCGGCGGGGTGAAGCTCCCGATACAGGTTCGGATCGTAGGTTTCCTGAAAGCAGGTCACTCCGTCGTACCCAGCGGCAAAGAGTTCACGGTAACCTGCTTCGTCCTGCGGCGCGACTTCGAGTGCGAGATAGGAAAAAATTTTCCGCAGCATCCGCCCGGCTTCGCAGAGAAAATCGACGGTCATATGTTTCGGGTCTTCCCCGGCCACGATCAGCAGCGAATCGATGCCGTTTTTCCGGACGGCTTCCCCCTCGCGCCGGATCTCGTCGAGCGTCAGGATCTTCCGCTCCGCCCGGTGATGGATGTTGAAGTCGCAGTATTTGCAGGAATTCACACAGGTGTTGGAGATGTACAAGGGCGCATAAACCGAAACCGTCTTGCCGTAATAGCGGCGGCGGGCAAGCGTCGATCGTTTCCGCATGGCTGCGATATATACGGCGGCAGCTGGTGAAATCAGATTCAATAGGTCGAAGTAGTCGCAACGGTCCTTTGCCAGCGACACCTCAACCGCTTCCGGCGTCACGGAATCGCAGTAATCGAGAATCTGCGCCTCGGAGAATTTGAGTTCGGGGAACATGGCGTCGGATTCCTTATTTGAAAATATCGAAGGTGTGCAGCGGGCTGGTGGCCGACGCGGTTCGTCCGGACGCGGGAGGTCCGGCCTCGATGCCGAGTTCCGCCGCGCGGACGGCGAGTCTGAACGCCTCCGCCATTTTCACCGGATCGTCCGCAGCGGCGACCGCCGTGTTGACCAGAACCGCGTCGGCGCCGAGTTCGATCGCCTCCGCCGCGTGGGACGGTAACCCGATACCGGCGTCCACCACCACCGGAATATGGCTTTGTTCGACGATGATTTCGATCATGTCCCGAGTGCGGATGCCCCGGTTGGACCCGATCGGAGAACCGAGCGGCATCACCGCCGCCGCCCCCGCCTCTTCGAGACGGTGCGCCAGCTCCGGGTCGGCGTTGATGTAGGGAAGGACCGTCAGTCCGCGTTTCGCCAAGATTCCGACCGCCTTCAGCGTTTCGACCGGATCGGGCAGCAGATAGCGGGCGTCGGGATGGATTTCGAGCTTGATCCAGCGGAATCCGGCGGCTTCGCCGATCCGGGCGATGCGGACCGCCTCTTCCGCGTTGCGTGCTCCGGAGGTGTTGAGCATGACTTCGACTTTGCTCCGGTCGATAACGCGCAGAATATCGTCGTGCGCCGCGTCGTTTTCGTGAACGCGGGTTAATGCCGTGGTGACCAGTTCGGTTCCGGACGTCTTCAGTGCGGCGGCGAAGATCTCAGTCGAGGCGAATTTCCCGGTTCCCAGGAAAAAGCGGTTGGAAAAATGCCTTCCGGCAATCACAAGTTCTTTCATCGTTGCAGTTCTTCCCAATTTTATTTCAATTCAGAGGAGATAATTCTTTTTATGATTCTTCACGTTGGTTCATCGAGCCCATCCGGTATCCGTTCAAGTCAAGAGTGATTTCAGCAAATCCGAGCCGCATCAATTTATCCGCGATGGCCTTCCGCTGGTCAAGCATTCGCGGCATGTCGGAGGGCGATGCCTCGATTTTAGCCAACGAACCGATGACCCGTACCCGGATTCCGTGGAAGCCGAGGTCCATGAGTACGGATTCCGCGTCGCCTGCCATACACAATGCTTTCCGGGTAAGCGGAGTACCGGTGGGAATCCGGGACGCCAGACATGCCGAGGATGGGGCGTCGGCGTTGACCAATCCCAATTCACGGGCAAAATATCGGATGTCCCGCTTGGAAAATCCGCAATCCAACAGCGGATGCGCAATTCCGAGTTCCAGGGCGGCATCCATCCCCGGTCGGTAATCGCCCAGGTCGTCGCAATTGGCCCCGTCCGCCAGTGTTTCAAAACCCAGGCGGCGAGCATGGGCATAAAGTTCGGAAAACACCCGTTTTTTGCAATAATAACAGCGTAGCCGATCATTGGCCGCAATTTCGGTATCGCCCAAAGGATCAAACGCCACCGTCTCAAGACGAAAATCATTTTTTGCCGCCCACTGTGCGGCAAAACCGCGGTCGGACGGCGGCAGCAGAACAGAATCGATATGCAGCAACAGAATATCGTCCTTCGGCAGACATTTCCCGGCCGCCGCCGCCAGAAATGTACTGTCGGTTCCGCCGGAAAATGCGATTGCCAATCGCCGAACCCCTCGAATCTTATCACAGAGAACATCGAATTTGGACATTTCACCCTCAAATTTTCTGGTTCAACAACCACGCGATGATGCTGTTGGCCTGCATCGCGGCGGCAATGCCCACGCGCGGCGACGCCGGATAATTTCCGGCGTCCGGATCAACCCCGGTATGGAGGTCGCCGATCATCACCAGATTGGTTCCGATCCGCTTTACGGTGATTGCGTTGGAATTTCCCCAGCCCGCGATGCCGCTGACCGCGACCACCCTTTTCCCGGAAGGAAGCAGGGTATTCAGCAGCATGGACTTCGATGCGGCGGAGTCGAACGCTTCCGCCACAATGTCGCAGTCCGCAAACAATGCAGGAACGTTGCCGGAATCCAGTTTCATATCGTGCATCTCCAGTTCGAGGCCGGGCTCGATCCGGAGCAGATTTTCCCGGAGCACGTCGATTTTTTTGCGTCCCACCTGATCCCGGAAGAAGAACTGGCGGTTCAGATTGCTTTCATTCACGGTATCGAAGTCGGCGATCACCAGACGCCGGATTCCGGCACGTACCAGATGCGCCGCGCAGTTCGACCCCAGCCCACCGGCACCGGCGACGCCGATCCGGACGGATTCCAGAATCGCGCGCTCTTCCTCCGAAAGATAAGCGTTGGCGGCCATGGTCAGCCTCCGGCCACAATGCGGAAGACGTTCAGCGCGTCTCCTTCGTGCAGCGCCGGCGACTCCGGCTCCCGGCCGTCGCAGACTTCCCCGTTCAGCTCCGATATGACGGACTGAATCGGGATGTTTCGTTCGTTCAGGAATCCGGCCACCGTATCGGCGGAGGTTTCCGTGACTTCGCCCTGATAGACGATTTTCATGCTTCCCCTATGCGTTTTCGTTAAAAATGGTCAGTTGATACAGAAAATTACGATCCTCCTCCACGCCGCGGCCGCGGGTGGTGAGGTAGCCGCCGGTGATCATGCTGTTCATGCCCGCAAGCATCAACAGGCCCTGAAAGTCCTTCATCACGGTTTCGCGACCCGCGGCGAACTTGATCATCTTCGTTGGATTCACCAAACGAAAGATAGCAAAGGCCTTGGCGGCGTCGGCGGCGTCCATAACCGGCCGATCCTCCAGCGGGGTGCCTTCGATCGGCAGCAGCACATTCAAAGGGATGCCGTCCGCATCAAGGTCGCGGCAGGCGAACGCCATTTTGACCCGGTCTTCCCAGCTTTCGCCGAGGCCGAAGATCCCGCCGCAGCAGATGCTGACGCCATGCTTCTGCAAATGCCGGATGGTCTGGATCTTGGCCACGATCGAATGAGTGTCGGAGATCAGCTCGGCGTAACGGTCGGGATTGGTCTGCAAGTTCATGTTGTAACGCCACGCGCCGTGTTCCGCCAGCAATCTTGCAGTGGTTTCCGACAGAATTCCCAGTGACAGGCAGAGTTTCAGTTCCGGTAATTCCTTCCGAAGCAAGTCCATCGCGGCGAGAATCCGATTGAATTCGTCGTCCGCCTCAAGATAACCAAACCCGCTGGTCACGATGCCGTAACTCCGGACGCCGAGGTCATAAATCCGCCGGGCCGACTCCAGAATCGCTTCCGGCGAAAGCAGCGGATAGGATTCGACTCCGGTATGGTGACAGCCCGACTGTGCGCAGAACTTGCAGTTCTGGGAACACACTCCCGACTTGGCGTTGATGATCGAACAGGCGATGAACTTCGGCGCGAATTTGTCCCGTACCTTGTTGGCCAGCGACACCAAGTCGAGGATGTCGTTGCCTGCGATTCGGGTCAGCGCCATCGCCTCGGATTCGGTGAGTTCTTGTCCGTCAAGCACCCGGTAGGCGTTGACGATGTCAGAATTGAGCTTCATAAATTCCTTTCCGGCGGAAATGCGGCGGATCGCCGCGGTTATTCCAATCGATTTGTTCGCCGACGGACAAGACCCGCCAGTTCAGGCAGTTCCGGCATTTTTCGGAATTCTCGTCCAGACACGGCTTGTTTTCATACAGTTGATAATCCCGGCGGTATTCCACGTCGGTCACATTGGGCATCAACACGTTGGCGCCGGCCAGCAGTCCCTGTTCGCGCCCCCGATCGTCAAGCGCCTGCAGTGCGGTGGTCGCCGCAATGTTCACATCGTGGAGGTAAAGTCGCGCCGCCGCGATCATTTTGAGACCGAGTTGCAGTTGCCGGGCGGCATATTCCGGCGTGAGCTCGATCCCCTTGCCCAGCGGCGTGTCGGGATGCGGCAGGTAAGGCCCCATGCCGATCATGTCGATGTCCAGAGTGCGGAAAAATTCAAGGTCGTCGGCCAGATCGCCGAGAGTCTGGCCGGGCAGTCCGTTCATCACGCCGGTTCCGGTCTGATAGCCGAGGCACTTCAAAGTCCACAGGCATTCCACCCGCCGTTCGAACGAATGCCCGGCCGGATGGATCGCTGCATATAGTTGCGGATTCGAGGTTTCTATGCGCAGGAGATAGCGGTGCGCCCCGGCGTCCAGCCAGCGCCGGTAGACCGCTTCGGTTTGTTCGCCCAGACACAGGGTAACGCCGAAGGAATCTCCGGCAAAATCCCTGATGCTCCGGATGATGCGTTCGATATACCCGGTGTTTCCCTCCGACTCCAGTTCTCCGGACTGAAGCACGACCGAACCGTAACCGCGTTCGAAGGTCCAGCGCGCCATCCGCACCGCGTCGGCTTCGGCGATCCGATAGCGCCGAACCTGCCGGTTGCTTCGACGAATGCCGCAGTAAAAACAGTCCTTGGCGCAGGAGTTGCCCAGTTCAATCAGACCGCGCAGCTTCACCGAACGCCCCGTCCGGCGCCGCTTGACCTCGTACGCCGCCGCGAACAGTTCGGAGGGGTCGTCGAGAGACAGCAGTGCGATCCGCTCGTCGCGGGAAAGGCAATACGGTTGTTCGACCGCTTTCTGCAACAGCGGATTCATCCTGAAATCCTCCTCGCCGTGTCGCCGACGCCGGCGAGCCGGGCAAACCATTCAAAACTATGCGCCGGAAATTGCTCGTGTCCACCGTCGAAAAAGTCAAAATAAAATGATTCCGGAGCATGCCGTTCCAATTTCTGTACCAAAGCCAGGGATTGTTCATACGGAACAATCGTATCATGTCGTCCGTGATGCAGCGAAAGCCTCAGTTTCGCCAGCGCGTCGGGGACACTCGCGGGCGACCGCCGGAGGTATTCTTCCGGTTTTTGTACCGGAGTTCCACCGAGACACGCCTCGATGTCTTTGGCGTAATGCTGCTTTGTACGCAGCAGAAAATCATGCCATGCCGTCAGATCGGTGACGGGACACCAGACATCGACCGCACGGTAGAGTTCCGGCGCGAATAAGGCCGCCAGCAGTGCCGCCTGCCCGCCGCCGGAACACCCCAGCAGAAAAACGTTGCCGGGGTCTATCGAAAAATTCGCCGTGACATGTTTCACCGCATCGGCGATATCCTGACGCACAGCCCGTGAACCGCAGGCCAGTCCGGAATACAAATTGGCGGCGAGATTCGGTCCCCGAAATTCCGGCAGTAACAACGCCCACCCGTATTTCCGGCAGAGCGGCAGATAATTTTCGGTCTGGTTGTCCCGGGAAAAACTCCACGTATGCAACCCGACCACCAACGGCACACGTCCGCAACCCGGATGATAAAACAACGACGGCTGGCCTGTTCCGTCAAAGGATGAGGTGACCCAAATTTCCCGCATGATTCAATCTCCTGTGATGATGCCGCCGCCGAGCACTTCGTCTCCCCGGTAGAGTACGGCGGACTGTCCCGGCGCGGGGGCGGAAACCCCGGCCGGAATATCGACGGCGGCGGATTCTCCCCTGACTTCGACCGTTGCGGCGGCGGGAATCATGGCGGAACGGATTTTGATCCCGCAATCCCCCCGCGGAACCGCCGCGATCCAGCGGCACTCCCGCAAAATCAGCCGGTGGGCCGCCGTTTCGTCCGCCGGACCGACCACCACTTCGTTCCGGCAGGGAACAAGCCCGGTCACATACAGCGGCTGTTTCGCGGCGACTCCCAGTCCCCGGCGCTGTCCGATGGTGTAATGCCAGAACCCGCAATGGGTTCCCAGCACCCGTCCCTCGGCATCGACAATATTGCCGGGCCGGTCGGAAACACCGAGCAGTTCGGCGTGATCGCCGCTGTAGAAATCCTGACTGTCCGGCTGATTCGCCGTTTCCAGCCCGAACTTCACGGCCAGGGCACGCACTTCGCTTTTACGGAACCCGCCGAGCGGCAGCAGCAGCCCGCCCAACTGCCTTTGTGTAAGGCGGTAGAGAAAGTAGGATTGATCCTTGGTTTCGTCGACTCCCTTCAGCAGGCGGAACACTTCGCCGTCCCGCCGGACGCGGGCGTAGTGGCCGGTGGCGAATTTGTCGAAACGCACCCCAGACCGCCGCGCCAGTTCCGGCAGCACACCGAACTTCACGAACGCATTGCACCGCACGCAGGGATTCGGGGTATGGCCGGTCAGGTATTCGCGGCGGAAGTCGTTCAGCACCACTTTTTCATACGATTCGGCACAGTCGAACACCCGGTATTCGATGCCGAGTTTCCGGCAAAACGCCTCGGCGCGGGCAATATCGTCCGCCTCGCCGGGACCGAAGCAGGCGTCCTTCGCGCCGCCCCGGTATCCGCTGTCGCTTCGCCACAGCTTCATGGTGACGCCGACCACCTCGTGCCCCGCGTTTTTCAACAGCACCGCCGTCACCGAGGAATCGACCCCGCCGGAGAGTCCAACCGCGATCTTCACGGCCTCACCTCCAGCATCCGGTCGATCGGGATGCGCGCCAGGGCGATCGTCTCTGGGTCGAGTTCGATCCGCGGCGACAGATCCTGCAGCGCGAACAGCACGTCTTCCAGCGTTATCTTCTTCATGTTCGGGCAGATCGGCTCCGGTTCGAGCGGATAAAATTTCTTCTCCGGGTTCTCCTTTTTCATGCGGTACAGAATTCCGGTCTCGGTGCCGATCACAAACTCCGTTTCCGCCGATTCCCTCACGAATTTCAGCATGCCGCCAGTGCTCAGCGCACGATCGGCCAGTGCCACGGTTGCCGGAAGACATTCCGGATGCACCAGCACGGTCGCACCGGGATGCGCCGCCCGCGCCGCCGCGATCCATTCCGGCAGAATCCGGTTGTGCGTCGGACAGAACCCCGGCCACAGTTCCATCGGCCGGTTCAGCTTTTTCGCCAGGTTCCGGCCGAGGTTGGCGTCGGGAAGGAACAGAATCCGCTTCTCCTTCGGAATCGACGCGATCACCTTTTCCGCGTTACCCGAGGTGCAGCAGATATCCACGTGGGTTTTCGTCGCGGCGGTGGTGTTGACATAGGCCACGATCACCGTGTCCGGATGCGCCTTCCGGTAAGCCGCCACCGCTGCGGAATCGGCCATGTCCGCCATCGGGCAGCCGGAGTTCGGATTCGGATGCAGCACCACCGCTTCCGGCGACAGGATCTTCGCCGTCTCCGCCATGAACTTCACCCCGCAGAACACGATCACCGGTGCGCGGCACGCCGCGGCCTTGCGGCTGAGTTCAAGCGAATCGCCGACGAAATCCGCGATGTCCTGAATCTCCGGCGCGGTGTAGTTGTGCGCCAGAATCACCGCGGCGCGTTCTTTTTTCAACCGATCGATTTCCCGGCCAATATCCATTGTTTTGCAGTCTCCGACGATATCAATGATTGATCCGCGCCATTTCCCGCGATACGAAATTCTCGCAGGCACGCATGGCCAGAATCGTTTTCGCAATCAAATCATCCAATTCAAGGCCGAGCATGTCCGCGCCAGCTTCGATTACCTCGCGCGAACAACCAGCGGCAAATCCCCGGCTTCGAAACTTTTTACATACCGATTTCAACTCCAGGTCCTGTACGCTTTTCGAGGGGCGCATCAGCGCGGTTGCCCACACCAGGCCAGTCAATTCATCGATCGCATAAAGCACTTTCTCCATTTTGTGTTCCGGCCTGATTGCAACGGTCAGATTCCAGCCGTGCGAACAGACCGCGTGAATCAGCGCCTTGTCCGCGCCCGCATTGTGTAGGAGTTCCGGAGCTTTGCGGCAATGCTCTTCCGGAAACGCTTCGAAATCAATGTCATGAAGCAACCCGGCGTTACCCCAGAAGTCCGCCTCCCGCGCGTATCCGAGTTCACCGGCGAACCATTTCATGACCCCTTCCACTGTAAGCGCATGCCGTAGATGGAAGGAATCATGATTGTATTTCAGAAACAAAGACAATGCTTCGTCGCGTGTCATTCGGCTTTAACTCCTCAGATCAGCTTCAGCGCATCGTCGAGCGCGTTCGTAATGTCGTCGATATGCTCGAGGCCGATCGACAGCCGGATCAGTTCCGGCGACAGGCCGGACTTCTGCTGATCCGCTTCCGAAACCTGCGAGTGCGTGGTGCTGGCCGGATGGATGATCAGGCTCTTCGCGTCGCCGACGTTGGCGAGCAAACTGAACAACTTTACGTTGTCCACCAGATGCCGCGCCTCGGCCGCTCCGCCTTTCACTCCGAACACCACCATGCCGCCCGCGCCGTCCGGCAGGTACTTCTTCGCGAGTTCGCCGCCGTTCAGTCCGGGATATTTGACCCACGCCACCTTCGGATGCTTTTCCAGAAATTTCGCCACCGCCAGTGCGTTTTCGCTGTGTTTTTTCATCCGCAACGGCAGCGACTCCACCCCTTGCAGAAAAATCCACGCCGCGTCCGGCGCCAAGGTCGGCCCTTGGTTCCGCAGCCCCACCGTGCGCAGCCGGAGGATGAACGCCAGCGGTTTCAGCTCCCCGAGGTCGTGCGCGAAGCGGAGACCGTGATAACCCCGGTCCGACTCGTTGTAAAGCGCGAATTTCGGGTCGCTCCAATCGAAATTCCCGGCGTCGATCACCGCGCCGCCGATCCCGGTTCCGTGTCCGCCGATCCATTTGGAAAGCGAATGGATCACGATGTTCGCGCCGTGTTCGATCGGCCGCAGCAGCGTTGGCGGCGTGAAGGTCGCGTCTACCACCAGCGGCAGATGATGCTTCTTTGCGACGGCGGCGTAGCCGGCGATGTCGGCCACCTCCAGCGCGGGATTCCCGACCGTCTCGATGAAAATCGCGCGGGTTCTGTCGTTGATCGCGGCTTCGACTTCGGCAAAATCGTTCACACCGGTGAACCGGACGGTGATTCCCTGCTGCGGCAGGATCGCGTCGAACTGGGTGAAGGTGCCGCCGTAGAGGTTGCTCGCGGCCACGATTTCGTCGCCCTGCCTCGCCAGATTGGTGATCGCGAAGTAGATCGCCGCCGTACCGCTGGACAAGGTCAGCGCCGCCGCGCCGCCGTCCAGCGCCGCCAGCCGTTTTTCCAACACATCGTTGGTCGGATTCATCAGCCGGGCGTAGATGTTGCCCGGCTCCTTGAGCGCGAACAAATCGGCGCCGTGCTGCGAATTGCGGAAACTGTAGGCGGTGGTGCGGTACACCGGCACCGCACGGGCCAATGTGGCCGGATCGGGAACCTGACCGGCATGGATGGCGAGGGTTTCAATATGATATTTTTGATCGTTCATGGGCATATCTCCTTTTCGGCTTATTCGAAAAGCCAGGTTGAAAGGTAACGTTCTCCGGAATCGGGCAGCAACGCCACGATCCGTTTGCCCGCGAACGCGGGCTGTTTCGACAATTCCAGCGCCACATACAGCGCCGCCCCGGAAGAGATTCCGACCAGCAACCCCTCCTGTTTCGCGGCCTCGCGGGCGGTGCGTCCGGCGTTTTCGGCCGAAACCGGCACGATCTCATTGATGATTCCGGTATCCAGCACCTTGGGGACGAATCCCGCGCCGATGCCCTGAATCTTGTGCGGCCCCGGTCTGCCGCCGGAAAGCACCGGACTGGTGTCCGGCTCCACCGCGATGATTTTTACCTCCGGGTTGCGCTGTTTGAGCACCTCGCCAACGCCGGTCAGGGTGCCGCCGGTGCCGACTCCGGCGATGAAGGCATCGACCTTTCCGTCGGTGTCGCGCCAGATTTCCTCGGCGGTATGGGTGCGGTGATATTCCGGATTGGCCGGATTCTCGAACTGCTGCGGCACAAACGAACCGGGATTCTCCGCATGGAGTTCCTCCGCCCTGGCGATCGCTCCCGGCATCCCCTTCGTACCATCGGTAAGCACCAGCTCCGCGCCGTAGGCGAGCAGCAGTTTGCGGCGTTCGATGCTCATGGTTTCCGGCATGGTCAGAATCAGCCGGTACCCTTTTACCGCCGCCACCAGCGCCAGGCCGATCCCGGTGTTGCCGCTGGTCGGTTCGATGAGCAACCCGCCGGGTTTCAGCGTCCCAGCTTTCTCCGCCGCCTCGACCATTCCCAGCGCGATCCGGTCTTTCACCGAACTCGCGGGGTTGAAGGATTCCACCTTCACCACAACTTCGGCGTCTCCGTGGTTCAGTTTATTGATCCTTACCAGCGGCGTATTGCCGATCTTCTCCACTATCGTATTCGCAATATTACTCATTTTTCACTCCTACGTTGTTTTCCTCCAGTGATAACTGTCTTTCCCCGTCTCTTTTCCGCAGCAACAACACACCATGATTTGATCCTCCCATTTTGAGATTCCGGAAACAAAATCTACTTTTTTAGTTGTATTGATTACGGGTAAATATACCATGCCGGTAGTGAATTTGCAAGTCGCAACCAGGCAAAATCTACAAAATTAGTAGTTTTTATATCAAATACCGTTCGTTCCGCTTGAAAATCGGATATTTTGTGGCATATTAACTACTGTTAAAGTAGATAAACCTATAAGGAGACGATCGCGAATGAAGATTTCCACCAAGGGGCGTTACGGAGTGCGAATCCTGCTGGATCTGGCGCTGCACGAGAACGAGACCCCCCGACAAATTCATGACATCGCCGCGTCGCAGCAGATTTCGGAAAAATACATCAGTCGCCTGATCATCGATTTGCGCCGGGCGAAGATGATCCGTTCCATCCGCGGCGCCAAGGGCGGATACCGGATCGCCCGGAATCCGGCTGAAGTCACGTTGCTGGACATCGTCGAGGTGATGGAAGGACCGCTTTCCATCGTGGACTGTGTGCGGTCGCCCCGAACCTGCAACCGCAGCGGCAATTGTCCGTCGCGTCAGATCTGGGACGGTCTCAATACCGAAATTCGCGAAGCAATGCGTAAAATCACCCTCCAGAACATCATCGACAACTGCAAACTTCTGAATGCCGAACATGGCATCCTCGATTATTGCATCTGAAGCGTGATTGAAGCGTAATTATTGCAGAGCATCGGCAAAGATGCAGTCGGCCCTTTCCCCTGGCCGAAGGTGAACCGGAGGCAGGCCAAAATGCCGCCGGGGGACGTTGGTGGCGGCGGCGCACACCGCTTCCTCGCTCATCCCCGCCCGCCGCATCAGAGCCAGCTCCTCAAGCAATCCGTACCCGTGGCGGACGCCGAAACTGCCCGCGTCGGAACCGGCCATCACCGGGACGCCGTACTCGACGGCGAGCCTGAGGCAGCGGGCGTGATTGTCGAGGATGGCGCGAAGTTTCCCGCGAGTCGGCGCGTCCCAACCGCCGTATTGCGGCTCGCGGTACTGGAATTCGACCGGAATGAAGGTCGGGGTCCAGGCGATCTGCTTCGCCGCCATCGCCTCCAGAATGGCCGGGGTCATGAAGAACCCGTGTTCGATCGAATCGACGCCGGCGGCGACCGCGAGGGCAGGGCCGTCTTCCCCGCTGCAGTGGACAAAACTCCTGAGTCCGCGCCGGTGTCCGGCGTCGACCAGGCGCCGGAGTTCTTCCAGGGTGAACTGCGGTTCGCCCTTGACCTTGCCGTTGGCGAAGTCGATGATCCCGGAAAGAACGATCTTGAGCGTATCGGAATCCTCGGCGACCGCGGCGACCGCGGCGACCGCGGCGTCGATTTCATCCACCCCCGCGACTTCAAGCGCCATGAAGGACCCGTAGCGCCCGGCCTTGCGGATCGCTTTGCCGGCGGAAATCACCCGGATTCCCATGCCGGCGGCGATTTCGCGGAGCCGGTGATTGACGCCGTGAACGTCCCCGGCGTCGCGGATGACCCGGATGCCGAGGTCGCGGCAACGTTCGAGATTGCGCCTGCCAGTCGCGAGCCAGGTGTCGAAACCGGCGTCGAGATGCGCCTTGCGCTTCGCGGCGTCGAGTTCGTCGCCGTCGAGGAACAGGTGACAGTGGCTTTCGGCCAGCGGCGGCAGCATCCATTCATGATGTTCGTCGGCATCGGGCGCCGGACCGGGAGTGACCGATCGCAAAATGCCGTCGGCGATTTCGATCCGGCACGGCTCCGGGTGCAATTTTTCGCCGTCGAAGAAATGCCTGACGGATATTACGCGGCTTTTCATTGATAGAGCTCCTGAATCCGCATCAGCGCTTCGACGTCGGAAAGGCGGATCGCCTCGTTGAAGCCGACCAGCACCGGATTGCCGGGCTCCAGCAGCCGGTAGTCGCGTCCGGCGGTGCCGATGACGGTGTCGAGCCCGAAGGGAACGGTGTTGGTGAGGAACGCCGATTCCAGCAATTCCTTGAGCGGCAGTCCGTCCCTGGTTCTGGCCGGCATCATGATGCTCAGGTTGGACAACCCGACCGACATGTGAACCCCCTTGAGGAACGGATCGGCCCCGATCAGTTTGATCGCATCGACCGCCATCGGGATCAATCCCTCCATGTCGGCGGCGATCGGACAGACCGACACGTCGATGAAGAGGTCGTCCGCGGTCAGCCGCGCATCGGTGTTGAGCACCCGCTCGACCAGCCGCCGGGCGGTGGCGTGAACTTCTCCGGCGGTACGGTTGGCGACCTTTTCGCCGCCGACTTCGCGTTCCGAGGCCATCAACAGGATTTTTGCGGGACGGTTTTTCAGGACTTCAAGCATTTTGTAGCGGAGTTCGCTCACCGAATTGACGATCGGCCGGTCGCTGCGCCGATAATGGCGAAAAGCGAACTGCTGGACTTCGAGGTCCGGGTAGTCGATGCTGAGCGGCAGGTCCGACTTCCGCTGCACTTCGTCGAGCACCGCGCGGAAGAAATCCGGCTCCGATGCGGCGAGACCGCCCAGGTTGATGTTGAGGTACTTCGCCCCCTTCGACTGCTGTTCGGCGGCAAGTTTTCCCAGCGACTCCACGTCGCGGGCGTCGAAAAAGCCGCGGGTGCTTTTGAAGCCGGGATTGATCCGTTCGCCGATGATGGTGAGTCCGTTCATTTTCCTTCTCCGTCCGTTTGGAATTGGTTGATCATCTGTCTGAGGATGTCTCCGGCGTCGCCGACCACGGCGAGATCGGCGAGTTTCATCAGCGGCGCTTCCGGGTCGGTGTTGACCGCGACCAGCACTTCGCAGTTCTGCATCCCCGCCAGGTGCTGAATCTGTCCGGAAATGCCGAAGGCGACGTAGAGTCCGGGCCGGACCGTCCGTCCGGTCTGGCCGACCTGATGGGGGTAGCCGATCCGATTGGCGTCGACCGCCGCCCGCGACGCGCCCACCGCCGCGCCGGAGAGTTCGGCGAAGCGCCGAAGCAGGGCAAACCCCTCGCCATTGAGCCCGCGGCCGCCGGAGACGATCGCCCCGGCACCGTCGAACGAAGGCTCGTCGGCTTCGCGGCCGAAACCGGCGAGCACCGTTTTCAACCCGTTCCAGCGGTCGGCGGGAGCACTTTCACGCACAACTTCCGGGGGGACGGTTTTGGCGGCGGCGATTCGCCGCATCACGCCGGGCCGGACCGTCGCCATCTGCGGAAAACAGCCGTTGGTGCGGATGGTGGCCAGCAAACTTCCGCCGAACGCCGGGCGGGTCTGGAGCAGCGCGCCGCTCGCCGGGTCGATCGCCAGGCCGGTGCAGTCGGCGGTCAGGCCGGTGTGACAGAGCGCCGCCACCCGCGGAGCGAGGGCGCGGCCGAGCGAACCCGCTTGCAGCAGCATGATCGCGGGGCGGTATTTTCCGGTTAGGCCGGCGAGTGTCTCCGCCTGCAATTCGTCGCGGAAAACATCGAAGCGGGAGTCTTCGATCGCGATCACCCGGTCGGCGCCGGCACGGCCGAGTTCGCCGATCAACGGATCGAGGCCGCCGCCCCAAAGCACCGCGGTGACCTTGTCGGCGTTGGCGGCGGCAAGTCTGACCGCTTCGCCGAGAAGTTCAAAGGTGGCCGGAGTGATTTTGCCGTGCCGGATTTCAGCCGGAACCCAGATTCCGGAGTGTGCCTGTTCGTTGCTCATATCGTTTCCTTTCGCGGTTTCCAGCATCGCAGGATCGCCGCCGCGCCGTCGGCGGAGCTTCCCCGGACCAATACGGTATCGCGTTTCGGGAGTTCCGCGGGACGGGAGGACACCACCCGGGTCGGCGATCCGGCGAGGCCGATCAGGGCGGGATCGGGGTTGAGTTCGGCGGCGCTCCAGACGGTGACCGGCCGGTCGACCGCCCGCAGATATCCCGGCAAAGTCGGCACCCGGGGCCGGTTCAAATCCCGTTCGACTCCGAGCAGGGCGGGGAGCCGCAGCCGGAGGAGGTCGCCGCCGCCGTCGAGCATGCGGCGGACTTCGAGCGTCGCGCCGTCGACGAACCTCAGCTCGGAAACCCCGGTCGCCTGGACGATTCCCAGCCGGGCGGCGAGCTGCGGACCGACCTGGGCGGTGTCGC
Source organism: Victivallaceae bacterium (assembly GCA_028709805.1). Taxonomy (GTDB): domain Bacteria; phylum Verrucomicrobiota; class Lentisphaeria; order Victivallales; family Victivallaceae; genus CALXXL01. Next base: position 2,032 of record JAQUTL010000020.1, on the reverse strand, counting down.
CGTCGATCGCCTGTTTGCCGCAGAGCAGCAAATCCGCTCCGCCTAGCTTACGGACCGCGAGGCTGAGGAGATAGGCGGTGGCCCAGGTGTCTGACCCGGCGAAGGCGCGGTCGGTCAGCAGGACCGCGCGGTCGGCGCCGAGGGCGAGCGCCTCGCGGAGCGCCGTTTCCGCCTTGGGCGGCCCCATGGTGAGCACCGTGACTTCGCCTCCCGCCGTTTCGCGGAGCGCCAGCGCGGCTTCGAGTGCGTGGTAGTCAAACGGATTGATCACGCTTCCGACGCCTTCCCGGATCAACTGCAGCGTCACCGGGTCGATCCTGACCGAAGCCGCCGCCGGAACCTGTTTGATGCAGACGATGATTTTCATTCAACGCACCACCAATTCAAACTGTTTGGCAAAATTGAGCAAAGCGAGATAAAAACTCCGACCGGCATAGCGCGTTTCCAGCCGGTGTAGTACTTCGATCGGGTCGAAGGCGCTTCCACTCGCAATTTGACAGCCGATGCACTCGCCGAGGAGTTCGATCCTGGGCGACATCCAGGCTTCGAGGAAGAGCGGAACCGGCAATGTCCGGTGGAGTTCATCAATCTCCGCGGTGGGCGCGATCACCGGCTGGGTGATTACGAAATCGGCTCCGGCCTCAAGCTTGCGGATGAGCTTCGCATGTTCGTGATCCGGCGGCTCGTACTGATTGAAGGCGGCGCCGAGCCGGAAGAAGCCGCTGAAGTTCTTCCTGATATAGGCGATCAGTTCGACCGAGGTCACCGCTTCGCCGCCGATTCCGAGGTCGGCCGGACGCAGTTTTGGGAGCCGGACCGATCCGTCTCCGGAAATGATCAGGAGATCGCGGACTCCGAGCCCGCCGCAGCTCTCAAGAATTTCGTGGAGATGGGCCGGCGTGTGAAAGGTATTGATGTGGACCATCACCCGATGTTCCGGAACTTCGAGCTTGAGTTCCCGAAGCAGCTCGTGACCTTGAAAAGCGAGTTGCCCCATCGCATTGTCGGTGAGCGAAACCACGTGGTCGGACGCAATCACCCGGCAATACTTTTCCGCGAAGGCTCCCAGCCGGGCGGCGAGATTTTCGGTGCCGTGTTTGACCATCGGCAGTTCGATCTGATACACTACCTTTTGGATTTTATATGATCTATTTTGGCTGGATTTCACTGGCATGACATCACTTGTTTTCTGTTTTTTATTGTTTATTTTGCTATATAATAGCACAAAAAATAAGATTATCTTGCCGTAAATAAGCAATTTATTGCTGTATTTTATCTTTATAGGAAATCCCCCAAAAAAGAATACTTTTAAAGTTGTGAATATGAAAATTTGGGTAGTGGACCGGATTACGATTCGGCGCGCGACTTTGGAAACGTCTTCTCATCCATGACGCGCCTGTAGTAAAATTTCGCGGTGTACAATGCCGCCGCCGGGTTGTGTGCGAGGACGCGGTCCTTTACGATGAACGTCACCGCCGGAGCATGGCTATGCCGGGTGAAAATCGCATCATGGCCGACACATAATCCCACCAGGACATTGAGGTCGGCTCCCCATTCATTCAGAATCTCGGCCTGCATCGCCGGATTGCAGCACGATTCGTTGCAACCCGGGCAAACTTTCAGATCGTCGGGAATTCCGATTTCGGTTTTGTCGATCGCCCCCACCTTGCAGATCACCGTTCTGGTTTCGATTCCGGCGGTCCGGACAATCCGGGCATAGAGCGAAGCCTCGTCCAGCAAGCCGATGCAACTGGCAATGCCCAGTTTTTTCACCCCGAGCTTTTGGGCGAAACGGATGGTTTCCTCCAGCCGGGTCAGCCGGCCGTAATATTCCCCCTCGATTTCGGCGGCGGCACGGGCGATGCGGCCATCCAGGCTGTCGCTCCGATACAATTCCTTCGTTTTCTCCGCCGCGTCGGGAAACGCTCCGGTCAGGCAGAACGGCGGATAGTTTTTGTCCCGCCGATAGCAATTCCGGACGGCGCATTCCGAGCAGCTGAATTGGCATTTTTTGTCGTCCATAATCTTACCT
>JAQUTL010000019.1 GCA_028709805.1 Victivallaceae bacterium | reverse complement strand
TGGAGCCAATGATCGGAATCGAACCGATGACCTATTCATTACGAGTGAATTGCTCTACCGACTGAGCTACATTGGCCGGTTTCTTTTATAATTTAACCGCATTTCGGATTTTTTCAATCATCTCCAATAAAAAACCCGTCAAATCAAACATTTTTCACGAATTATACGCATCACGCCATCGTCGTCATTCGACGGCGCTTCAAAACGACAGCGCCTCTTCAGATCAGGATGGGCGTTCGCCATCGCATAACTGTAATAACATTCATCCATCATTTCAAGGTCGTTCAGAAAATCCCCGAATGCCATCGTCTCGTCGTAGCCCGCCCCGATCGCTTCGCGCAGCCGAAGTATCGCCGCGCCCTTGTTGGTCCCGTGATTCATGAAATCAATCCAGTTCTTACCGGAAACCGAGAGCAGAAACTCCGTCTCAAACCTCTTTACCGCCGGCAGACTGTTTTTCTCCGCATCGTCGGGGTGAAACAGCGCCACCTTGCAGATCGTGTCGCGGCCGGCCGCCTCCATCAGATCGTCAACCAGTTCGCACCGCTCATAATACATCCGTGCATTGCGTACAAATTCGGCGTTGTCTTTCTCTATATAGGCCGAATTGACGCCGCAGAATATCGCAAACGGATTTTCCAGTTTCCGTATCGCGCTCAGAAGCGGCGGCAGCTTTTCATGGGCGATTTTGCTGCCGCCGAGATTCTTGCCGTTTGCAAATACAATCGCGCCGTTTTCACAGATGAAGTCAATCTTGTGTTCCATTCCGGCGAAGATGTTCAGCAGATTGTAATACTGCCGACCGCTGGCCGCGGCAAAATGAATTCCGCGACGATGAAGCTCATCAACAACCTCGCCGAAGTCGGGCGGCAATTCCCGTCGGCTGTTCAACAAGGTGCCGTCCATGTCGGCGGCGATCAGTTTTATCATCTTACTGCATGCTCATTGGTTTGAACGGCGGAAACATGCCGCTCGGTTCCGGTATGGCGTCGGCGTCGGTCAGACCCCAGCGCCGCGAAAACGGCCAGAAGACCACAAACGCCTTGCCGACGATGTTTGAACGCGGAACCGTTCCCCAGTATCTGGAGTCCAGGCTCGACGCGGAGTTGTCGCCAAGCATGAAATAACTGTCGGCCGGAACGGTGAACTCCTCGCCGTCCAGACCGAGATGGCGCAGCTGACGGCCGTTCAAATAACCGTGATAGCCGCCGCGACCGGAAAATATTTTTTCAAATTTTTCGGAAAACTCGGTCGCCGGCTTGAATTCTTTGGTTCCGGCCGGACGGATATAAAGTTTTCCGCCGGAAATCTTCAGGGTGTCTCCCGGCAGTCCGGCCAATCTTTTTATATAATAGTATCCGCTCATTTCGGCCAGCGGCCGGCCGTTCGGCCCGATCAGCCCGGAGGTGTTGAACACCACGATGTCGCCGCGGTCAAGACCGGTGAACAGGTGGCTCAGCCGCTCGACGAACAGACTGTCGCCGCCGGCGAGAAAACCGTCGGCCAGCACGGTGTTTTCCTGAAAATAACGGCGCGGATCGAGTCCGGCGTATTCCGTCACCTTGCGCTCCTCGCCGGGCAGACGATACTGCTCGCCGGCGATTTCAAACACCGTGGTTCCGCCGGACTGCGTCACCGTTGTCAACCTGCCGGGTTTTACGACCGCGGCCAATGCCCGGTCGGCGGAAAAAAGCAGCTGGTTCAACCAGTTCGGCGTCCGGACCGAGGCGTTGAAATAAGGCGACCCCGCCTGAACGTAATGGATGCCGAACAGCGTCGGCTGCATGCTGCCGGTGGGGATGAGAAAGGGTTGCAGAAAGAGTCCGCGGATGCCGAACGCCACCGCGCCGACCACCGCCAGCACGTCCAGCCACTCCCGGACGTTGGCGCGCCACCCGGAAACCGGCGGGACCAGCCGGGAGAAATCGCCAGCCATTTTCGCGGCGAATCCGGAAATCTCATCCGTTGTGCCGGTTTTAAGCAATGTCCGGCCGTCGGCGGTAAATTTGCGGGCGGCGGCGAGCGTTTCCGGCGTCCACAGGTCGCGGTCGAACCGAATGCGCCGGACGGCGCCGTCGAGAAATTTTCCGACGCGCCGCTTCAGCAGATATTTGGACAGCATATTCATGCTCAGGCGTCTTCGTCCGAGCGCAGCACGGCGACGAACGCCTCCTGCGGAATGTTGACTTTGCCGATCATCTTCATGCGCTTTTTTCCCTCTTTCTGCTTGTCAAGCAGTTTGCGTTTGCGGGAAATGTCGCCGCCATAGCATTTTGCCAGCACGTTCTTGCGCAACTGGCGGATGGTTTCGCGGGCGATGATCTTCCCGCCGATCGCCGCCTGAAGTGCGATTTGGAACAACTGCGGCGGCATCACATCCTTGAGCCGTTCGCATATCGTCCGGCCGCGGGCCACCGCCATGTCCACATGAACAATGCTGCTGAAAGCGTCCACCGGCTCGCCGTTGACCAGAATGTCCATCTTGACCAGTTTCCCGGCTCGATAGCACTTCTGATCATAGTCCATGCTGCCGTAGCCGCGGGTGATCGACTTCAATTTGTCGTGAAAGTCAATAAGTATTTCGTGCATCGGCAGTTCGGCGTAAAGTATCACATGGTTGTGGTCGGCCGTCTCGGTCTTCGTGCAGATGCCGCGCTTGCTCATCACCAGGTTCATCACGTCGCCGATATATTCACTTGGAACCATGATTCTGGCCTCGATGATCGGCTCTTCGATGCGGTCGATCACGGTCGGATCCGGAAGGTAGACCGGGTTGTCCACCGGCTTCATCGTGCCGTCCTTCAAATAGACGTGATAGACCACGCTCGGATAGGTGGCGATGATGTCCATGTTGTATTCGCGCCGCAGCCGCTCCTGAATGATCTCCATGTGGAGCAGACCGAGAAAGCCGCAGCGGAAGCCGAACCCCAGCGCGGCGCTGCTTTCGGCCTGATAAACCAGTGCCGCGTCATTGAGCTGAAGTTTGCTCATGGAAAATTTCAACTGTTCGTAATCCGAGCTTTCAATCGGATAAATGCCGCTGAACACCATCGGATGAACCTCGCGGAATCCGGGCAGCGGATCCACGCAGGGATCGGCGGTGGTGGTCACGGTGTCGCCGATTTTGATGTCGGACGGACTTTTGATGTTCGGAATGATGTAGCCGATCTCGCCGGAGGACAGACTCTCCGCCGGACGCATCTCGGGAGAGAAAAAGCCGACTTCCTTGATTTCGCTTTCCAGCCCGCTCGACCACATCCTCAATTTCATGCCGCGCTTGAAGACGCCGGAGAAAACCCGGACGTAGGTCACCACTCCGCGGTAAGCGTCATACTGCGAGTCGAACACCAATGCGCTGGTATTTTTGTGATGCACCGCCACTTCCGGCGGCGGAACGCGGTCCACGATCGCTTCAAGAAGTTCCGGAATGCCCTGACCGGTTTTTGCGGAAACCAGCAGCGCCTCTTCGCGCGGCAGCGTCAGAATCTCCTCCATCTGCTCATAGCATAACTGCAGATCGGCGGCCGGCAGGTCGATTTTGTTGATGACCGGAATGATTTTGAGGTTCTGCCGGTAGGCCAGCCCGACGTTGGCCACGGTCTGGGCCTGAACCCCCTGCGTGGCGTCGATCAGCAGCAGCGCACCCTCGCAGGCGCCGAGCGAGCGGCTGACTTCATAGGAAAAGTCGACATGACCGGGAGTGTCATTCAGATTGAGTTCGTAGTCCTCTCCGTTGCGGCTGTGGAATTTCATCCGCACCGGATGGGATTTGATGGTGATTCCGCGTTCGCGTTCAAGATCCATCCCGTCAAGCAGCTGTTCCTGGAGGTCGCGTTTCGCCACGGTTCCGGTTAGTTCGAGCAGCCGGTCGGCCAGCGTTGATTTGCCGTGATCGATATGGGCGATGATCGCGAAATTGCGTATATGTTTCAAGTCGGCCATAGTATTCCTGTTTTATGTTAAATAATAATATAGCACCTGCGCGACGGTTTTGCAACTCCGGCCGCCGCTCCGCCGATTTGACTTTGTGCCTTTTCAAGATATATTAAACCCGTTAAGATAATATATAAACATCGGGAATAATTATGAAAAAAGCGCTGATAACCGGAATCACCGGTCAGGACGGCTCTTATCTGACCGAACTGCTGCTCGACAAAGGCTACGAAGTCCACGGCATCATCCGCCGCGCCAGCAGTTTCAACACCGCAAGAATCGATCATCTTTATCAGGACCGGCATGAAAAAGACGTCAATCTTTTTCTCCATTACGGTGACTTGACCGACTCCAGCAACCTCAACCGGCTGCTTGAACACATCAATCCGGCCGAAATATACAATCTCGGCGCCCAGAGCCATGTTCAGGTGTCGTTCGAGGTTCCGGAATATACCGCCGAAGTGGACGCGCTCGGCACGCTGCGGCTGCTCGACGCGATCAAGGAGACCGGCATCTCCACCCGTTTCTATCAGGCCAGCACCAGCGAGTTGTACGGCAAGGTGGTTGAGGTTCCGCAGAGCGAGACCACGCCGTTCCAGCCGCGCAGTCCCTACGCGGTGGCCAAGCAGTACGGGTTCTGGATCACCAGAAACTACCGCGAGGCGTACGGGCTTCACGCCTCCAACGGCATTCTTTTCAACCACGAGTCGCCGCGCCGCGGAGAAACTTTTGTGACCCGCAAGATCACGATGGCGGCGGTTAGAATCAGCCGCGGCCTTCAGGACTGCCTGTTTATGGGCAACCTCGACGCTCGGCGCGACTGGGGCTACGCGCCGGACTATGTCCGCATGATGTACATGATGCTTCAGCAGGACGCGCCGGACGACTATGTTGTGGCCACCGGTGAAATGCACACTGTGCGGGAGTTCATCGAACGTGCCTTCGCCCGGCTCGGCCATCCGGTCGAGTGGCGCGGACGGGATGCCGCGGAGACCGGCGTGGACGCCGCCACCGGGCGGACCGTGATCCGCATCGACCCCCGCTATTTCCGGCCGGCCGAGGTGGAACAGCTGCTGGGCGACCCGTCGAAGGCGAAGCGTCAGCTCGGCTGGGAGCCGGAAGTGAAATTCGCGCAGCTGGTCGACTTGATGGTCGACGCCGATCTGCGCTACCTTGATAATCCGAAATACGAACGGGGCGTCTGAAAAAATGCTTGACAGAAACGCGAAGTTGTTCGTGGCCGGCCACCGTGGAATGGTTGGCAGCGCCATTGTCCGAAAGTTTGAGTCCGAAGGGTTCGCCAATATCGTGAAGCGCACTCACGCCGAGCTTGATTTGCGCGACCGCGGGGCGGTGGAGGCGTTCTTCGCCGCCGAAAGGCCGGAGTATGTGGTGCTCGGCGCGGCGAAGGTCGGCGGCATCCATGCCAACATGACCAGTCCGGCGGAGTTTCTGGTGGAGAATCTGGAGATACAGAACAACGTCATCATGTCGGCCTGGCGGCACGGGGTGAAGAAGTTCTGCTTCCTCGGCTCAAGCTGCATCTATCCCTGCGAATGTCCGCAGCCGATCCGGGAGGAGTATCTGCTGACCGGGCCGCTGGAACCGACCAACGAGGGATACGCGCTGGCCAAGATTTCCGGTTACAAGTTGTGTCTTTATCTGAACCGGGAATACGGGTTCCGCTCGGTGAGTCTGATGCCGTGCAATCTTTACGGGACCAATGACAATTATCACGAGCAGAACTCCCATGTGTTTCCCGCGTTCATCCGGCGCTTTGTCGAGGCGGCCGATTCCGGGGCGCAAAGCGTCACCTTGTGGGGAGACGGTTCGCCGCTGCGCGAATTTCTCCATGTTGACGATGTGGCGTGCGCGGTGTTCTTTTTCATGGAGAACCGCGAGGAGCCGGAAATTGTGAACATCGGCTACGGAAGCGACCTCACCATCCGCGAGCTGGCGGAGAAGATCGCGGCCGCCGCCGGGTTCCGCGGCCGGCTCGAATGGGACCCGTCAAAACCCAACGGCATGAAACGCAAATTGATGGATATATCGCGGGCGGCGGCCATCGGGTGGCGGCCGGAGATCACGCTGGACGAGGGAATCGCCAGAACGGTGGCCGAATACCGCGCGCTGAAGCGCTGACCGGAGCGTTCGATGTCCGACGCCGGCAGCACAAAAAGACTTTTTCGCAACACCGCGATGCTCTATGTCCGGATGCTCTGCATCATGGCGGCGGGGCTGTACACGGTGCGGGTGATTCTCCGGGTGCTGGGCGAAGACGATTACGGAATATACGGCGCGGTCGGCGGAGCGGTGATGAGTTTCACGTTCATCAACACGTCGCTGTCGGGCGCAACGTCGCGGTTTCTGGCTTTTGAGCTGGGGAAGCGGTCCGGCGGAGACTTCCGGTCGGTATTTTCGGCGGCGGTGACGATTCACGCGGCGGTGGCGGTGCTGGTGCTGATTCTGGCGGAGACGGCCGGGCTGGTCATCGTTGCCAATCTGAACATCCCGGAGGGGCGGATTTCCGCGGCGCGTGCTGCGTATCACCTTTCCATACTCACCACCATGCTCGGTTTGGTGCGCGTACCCTATGAGGCGGCGATCATCGCGCATGAAAAAATGGATTTTTTTGCGTTCATCGGCATGGCGGAGGCGGGAATGGCGCTCGGTCTCGCGCTGCTGCTGGAGCGCGTCGGCGGCGACAAGCTGGTCTGGTACGCGGTTTTTCTGCTGTGTTCGACCGCGGCAGTAACTTTTGCCTTTTATCTGTATGACCGGATAAAATTTCCCGGATGCAGATATCGCATAAACGTTCCGTGGGCGGTGTTCCGCCCGATCCTGAACTTCTCGGCATGGGACCTCTACGGCAACATGGCGGTTTCCGCAAAGCTTTACGGAATGATTTTTCTGATGAACCGCTATTTTGGCGTGGCGCTGAACACTTCGCAGACGCTGACGTCAAAAGTCGAGGGGGCGGTGTCCGGGTTCGTGGACAAGTTTCTGACCGCGGTCCGTCCGCAGATCACCAAGAGCTATGCGGCCGGAGAGCCGGAAAAAATGATCGACCTGGTCGGGCAGTCCGGCCGGTTCGCCTACTTTGCGATGCTCTTCCTTTCGCTGCCGCTGCTGCTGGAGACCAGATTCATTCTAACCTTGTGGCTGAAGGAGTCGCTGCCGCCGTTTCTGGTCGCGTTCTGCTGTCTGGTTCTGATCCAGAACCTGCTGATGGTGATGTTCAAGCCGGTGCTGTACGCGATACACGCCACCGGCGACATCCGGGTGGTCAGCGTGGTCAACGGCACTTTGTATCTGCTGGTGATTCCGGCCACCTGGCTGCTGTTTGCCGGAGGAATGGAGCCGACGTGGGGATATATTGCGAACATAGCGCTGCTGCTGGCCGGGCAGTTTGTCAATCTGTTCACGCTGCGGCGCAAGGTGAAATATAAAATATCGGGATTTCTGAAAACGGTCTGTCTGCGCTGCTGTCTGTTCACCGTGCCGGCGCTGGCGGCGGCTGGGGCGGTCTCGCTGGTTGCGGCGGACAACTGGGGCGGCTTTCTGCTCACCGGCTCGACCTGTGCGCTGGCGGTTCCGGCGAGCTTCTGGTTTCTCGGCATGACGGCGGAGGAGAAGCGCCGGCTTATCGGGTTCGTCCGGGCGAAGCTTTGCGGAAAAACGGAGGCTGACAATTTATGATCTGCGTGTCGGTTATCGTTCCTTTTTATAAAGTGACGGCGGCGGATTTCGCCCGCTGCGTCGCCGCGCTGAAGGCTCAGACGCTGAAGTCGGTTGAATTTATTTTTGTGGATGACCGGGGGCCGGACGATGCTCCGCGTCAACTGCTGGCGGCGGCTTCCGCCGGCGATTCCCGTTTCCGGCTGCTGACGCAGGATGAAAACGGCGGAGTTTCGGCGGCGCGCAATCGCGGTCTGGAGGCGGCTGCGGGGCTTTACGTCTGCTTTGTTGACGCCGACGACTGCGTGACACCGGATTTTCTGGAAAAACTTTATTCCGCCTCCGGCGCCGGCGCGGCCGACGCGGTGTTCTCGAATATCCGCCTGGTTGACCGCGGCGGAATGACGACCGGCATTCTGGGGGACTTTACCGGCATTCCGCTGTGCGAACTTTCCGATCCGGCGCTTGCCCGGCTCTGTCGCCGCATGCCGTGGACGGTGATGGCCAAGCTGTTCCGCCGTCAGAACTCCCGCCGGTTCGATCAGGCGATGTTTTTTGGGGAGGACAAAGATTTTACGGCGCGCACGCTGCCGGGCGTCCGCCGGTTTGCCGCGGTCGGAGAAGCGATGTATCATTACTATGTAGGGAGCGACAATTCAGTGATGAAGAAAACCGTGTTTTCGCCGCCGGTCGTCGATCAGATATTCCGTTTCTGCCGGACGCTGAAGCGGGCGGTCCGCGAACTGCCCGCGGACTGGACGCTGTCGCGCGCCGTGCTTGGCCGTGAACTGTTTGACGCTTCTCTGGTTCGCGGTGCGGTCAACCGCAACGCTTTGTCTCCGGAGGTCCGGCGGCAGTGGGAGCGGTGCGCCGCCGAACTGTGGAGTGATGTTTCTGCCGCCGACGGTCTGTTTCCGCCGGCGCTGTCGTTGCTGCTTTCTTCCGCCGTCCGGCGGCGGCCGGCGGCGCTGTTCGCGTTCTTCCGGCCGTTGTTTCTGCTGTTCCGGTTGTGGTGGAAATTCCGGCTTGACCGCCGGCTTGCCGAAAAATATCCGGAGTGACTTGATTTTAAGGAAAATGACGTTATTGTACTGATTTAGGATTTCTGAACATCGGACGGATTAAGGAACAGTGGAAAATACCAGCGGATCAGCAGCGGCCGAAAACCTTTGCGGTGTCGGTCTGCCCAGTAAAAAGATCGCAACCGCGCTTACCATAACCGGGATTGTTTTCGGCATGTGGCTGGGGCGGCTTGACTTTATGCTGGCCAACATTCCCGGCGCTTCGTTTAAAAACCTGACCATTCTGCTGGCGGTGACGGCGCTGCTCGGCTGCCGGAAAGCGTTCAGCGAGCGCGTGCGCGGCGCTTTCTGGCTGGTGCTCGGTCTGAGCGCGCTTTGCGCGGTGGTAAAAGTCGTTCATTTCTCGCTGGAAGACGAAATTATATACAGTTCGATGCAGATAATCATCAACTCATTTCTCGGTCTGTGGCTGGTTTATCTGCTGCTCCGGCTTCATCTTGACCGGGATCAACTGGTGCATATGGTCGCGGTGATGGTGTGCGTTTTCGCCATGAGTCTTGTTTTCTGGACGCTGCGTTCGCCGGACTTCGGCTTCGATGTGGAGAAGCAGCGGCTTTATCCCTGCGGAATCGATCCGAACGAATACTGCATGTATGCGTGTTTTGCCGTTTTCACCGGCTTCTGGGCTTATATGGAAAAGAAGAGTCTGCCGTTGCTGGCGGCGTTGCTGCTGCTTTCGGCGGCGGCGGTGCTGACGGTGTCGCGCAGCGGCTATCTCGGACTGCTGTCCGCGCTGCTGCTGTCCAGATATCTTATGTTCAGCCGCCGGCGGAAACACCACGGCGGGATGTTCGGGTTTCTGCTGATCGCCGTGCTGGTGGTCGGGGCGGCCATACTGGTCATGCAGCAGATGGACTACAGTGAGGCGTTCAACCGGCTGGACTTTGAAGGTGATGAGGCGCAGGGCGAGATTCGCCGTTACTCCTCCGGCCGGTTCGACATCTGGCAGGCCTATATGGACTCAATCGTTTACAGTCCGTGGATCGGTTATCTTTCTCCGGAGCATATCAACACCACGCTGATTCCGTATGAGATAAGCAGCGGAAAACTTTATATGCCGCACAATATTGTGCTGGGGTATCTGGTGTTTTACGGCGTTCCGGTCGGGATTTTCGCCTGTACGGTGATCATTGCGGTCGGCTGGATGCTGTTCGGGGTGAGCCGGCGGCGCGGCGGCGAGAATGCCTGTCTGGTCGCCGCCGGATATGTCGGATTTGTGATGACCTCGCTGGCGCTTTCGCATGATATCAGCGTACTGCTGGCGCTTTTTGTGCTTATGCTCGGTAAATTTCAACAATTTGCGGACGAGGCGGCCAGTTTGCCCGATGCCGGCCGGGTGGACTCCGGTGTTCCGCCGCCGTTGCCATGACACGAAACAGGATTGTATTTTATCTTCCGCAGGTTTATCCGGCCGACACCGGCGGGTTGGAGGTTTTTGCCTACTGTCTGGTCAAGGCGCTGTGCCGCAAAATGGCGCTGACGGTAATTTCAGACGTCGATTTGGAGCTGCCCAATGTGACTGCGGTGAAAGCGTGGAAGCACCGGCCGTTGCGTTTTTTTCTGCCGTTCAGACTGCTGCTGCTGTTTTTCCGGTTCAACGGCAAGAAGACGCTGTTTTATTTTTCATACGCCAACCGGATGCATCCGCTGCTGCTGCTGACGGTGGCGGCCGGCGCTAAGTTTTTCCGGTTCAGATACGCGGTGACGGTGCATTCCGGAAAATGCAAACAGTGGCGGCCGGAGTGGATTTTCCGGCTGTTTTTCAACGGGGCGGAAACGCTTACGGCGGTTTCGGAAGCGCTGTGCAAACTCTATGCGGAGCGGCTAGGAAGACCGGTTGAGCTTACGCCTCCGTACATACCGTTCGAGCGCGCCCCGGAAGAGGCGGAGGAACTGAAGGGGCGCCATGGGATTCCGGCTGGGGCGCGCGTGATATTGTGTCTCGGTTCGCTGAAGGCGTTGAAGTCGCCGGAGACGGCGTTGAAGATGATGGCCGCGCTGGGGGGGCAGTACATTCAGGAGCGCAATCTTTTTCTGCTTTTCGCCGGAGACGGTCCGCTGCGCGAGAGTCTGGAAAACGAGGCGAAGGCGGACGGGGCGTTGAGCGGCCGGGTCAAATTTCTCGGGAATGTGCCGCGCGAGAATGTGCCGCAGTTGTTCAAACTTTCGGAATTTTATCTCTCATGTTCGGAATACGAGGGGCAGTCGATTTCGCTGACGGAGGCGATGTTCAACGCGCTGAAGATCGTTGTTGCCGACTCGCCGGGATTGAACACGGTGATAACCCACGGTAAGAACGGCCTGCTGTTTCCGTTTCACGACGCGGCGGCGGCCGCCGCGCAGCTGAAAAGTCTGGCGGACAATTCAGACATTGCCTTACGACTGGCCGAAGCCGCGCGAAACGATTATGAAAACAAATTCACCTTTGACCGCGTATTGGAACAGTGGCTCGCCATTTTCAGCCGCACGGGGAGAACCGCATGAAACCTCCGGTTTTTATTGAGATATGCGACTTCGAGCGTTTTCCGACCGGCGGACAACTGACGTTCGCCCGCAATCTGCTGGCCGCCTGGGGGCCGGAGCTTGCGCTGGTCGGCTGCGACGCCGGCGACCGCGGAGGAACGACCGGAGAGTGGACGGAAAAGACGATTGACGGCCGGACATTCAAGTTCTTCCCGCTCGGCCGCGTCCGTCATCCGGAGCGCAAGTCGTTGATTCCCCGCCGGGCCTGGGGGCTGCTGCGGATGCTGCGCAACCGGAAAAATCTGCGGCTGGACGAATATTCCGACATTGTCATCAGCGCCCCGGAAATTCTGTTCACGCTGCCGTCCGGCGTGCTCGGCCGCACCACCATCATACTGCCCGGGCTGGAGAATCCGCTGCGGATCTCGCGTTATTTCTACGGCAAATGGTTTGCCGCCATCTATGACCGTCTGCTTTACCGTCGTCTCGGCAAACTGAAAAAGATCCTTGCCGCCGCCGACCGGCCGGAGATTGCGCGTTTTGCCGCCGCGTCGCGCGGACGGTTGACCGCGGACCGAATCACGATGTTTCCCACCTGTTATCCGGAAAACGTGTTCCATTTGCAGGATCGCGCCGCAGTCCGGCGGCGGCTCGGAATCCCGGAAGACATTGCGATGGTGGTCACGGTTGGCCGGATCGGGCGCTACAAAGGGTGGCGTTTCATGTTGGAGAGTTTTGCCGGATTTGCCGAGCGGAGGCCGGATTCCAGATTTTATCTGATCGGCGAAGGTGAGGATTCGGCGGAACTCGCGGCGGCGGCCGCCGGATCGCGGTTTTCCGGACGGGTGTTCCCGGCGGGTCGCCGCTCCCCGGCGGAGGTGGCGGATTTTCTCGCCGCCGCCGATATGTTCATCATGGGGTCGTACAAAGAGGGGTGGTGTACGGCGCTGGTCGAGGCGGTGGCCTGCGGTGCGCGCTGCTGTGTGACCGATTTCTCCAGCGCGGCGGAAATGGTGAAGAACGGCGTCAACGGTTTTGTGGTTCCGGGGCGCGACGAGCGTATTTTTGCGGAAAAGATGGTCGAGACGATGGAACTGCCGGCCGAGGGGATAAAAACGGCGGCGGAAAATATCCGCGAATACAGCCTTTCCGGATTGAAGCAAAAACTTGCCTCCGTCATGGAGCGGCCGCTGGAATGACCGCCCGGCTGAAAACCGCACTTCCGCTTGCCGCCGTTCTGTTTTATACGGCTGCGCTGAACTTTATTTATCTCTGGTCGCAGCGGTTCATTCTGATGCGCGACAGCTACGCCTATCTGCGCTTTGCCGCCGACGCCGCCGCCGGCAGCGCCGATTTGTCCGTTCCGGCCGCCGCCAGACCGCCGCTGTTGATCTGGATTCTGATGTTGCTGGACAGATGCGGAGCCGACCCGGAAACCGGCGGAATCGTCATTGCGCTGACGGCCACCGTGGGTGCCGTCGCCGCGGTGTATTTTCTGGCCATGCTGCTGTTTGAGCGCCGTTTTCAAGCGGCGGTCGCCGCCTGGCTCGCCACCGCCGTTCCCGGACTGTTCTATTACGGCGGAAATATTCTGCGCGACCCGCTCTACTGGTGCGCCGCACTGTGGTGTGCTGTATTTTTCTGCCGGGCGCTGTGGGAAGGAAGCTGGACCGTGAAGCGGGTTGCGCTGAACGCTGGTCTGGCCGGGGTGGCGGCTGGCGTGGCGGTCGGGCTTCGCCTTGAGTGGCCGGAGCTGGCCGGATTTATGGCAATCGCCTTTGTTGCGGCGTTTTTCGACCCGGAACGGTCAAGGCGGCGCTGTTGTATCGCCGCGGTTTCCGCTGCGCTTTGCGCCGCGGCGGTCGTGATGTTTCTGGCGCTGAGCGCGCCGTCGTGGACGGTGTGGCGGCCGACGGTTCGTCCGCCGGTTTCAGTCCAACCCGGCGAAGGAGTCGAATGATGAACGCGGTCTGGGAGAGAATCATTCAGCTGTTGCAGGCGATGGAGGCCGGATTTTTTTATGTCTTCGCCGTGCTTGCCGTTCCGGCGCTGCTGCATGCGGCTCCGTCAAAGAAAAAATATCTGCGGGCGGCGCTGATCGGGTCGCTGCTGTTTTTTGTCTTTTGGCGCAGCGTGGTGCTGTGGGATAATCCGGTGGGGCGTTACTTCATTTTCCCGGCTTTGTTCGGCTGCGCGCTGCTGCCATGCGGAATCGACTGGTGCTCCGGGATCATCGGCAAACTGCCGGGGCTGAACCGGATTGGAATGCGGAGAGCGGCGGTTCTGCTGACCGCGGTCTGTGTTGTTGTCATCGGGATTAAGGTCGGCCGGGCTGGCGGCAAGGTGCGCGACTTTGTTCCGGCGCTGGCCGGGCTGATTCCGCAGAACGCGGTGCTTTACGGCAACGCCGCCGACACCATGCGGATCGCCGCGATTGCAGACGCCCGCGGCGTCAAGGACGACGATATTGAACAACTGATTTTCCGGATGAGCGCCGCTCCCGTTCCTTCCGGCGGCAGCTATCTGCTGGTCGCCGTGCCGCGCGCCGTTGACCATAATGAGTTTGCCGACCGCTTCCGCTGGTTTTTCGGCATTTTTCCATTTGACTTCGCCGGCGGCGGCTTTTATCGTTCCGAGGCTTATTATCTGTGGAAATACAACGGCAAAGCCGGCGACGGAAGCGGTCTTGACGGTCTGCCCGAACTGACTTTGACCGGAAAATTTCCGGAATTCGCATTGCCGGGTTTGGATGTCCTTCCGTCCGGCTGTTCGGTCGAACTCCGGTCGCCGCAATTCAGTTATTTTTACGGCGGCGCACTTTACTTCACCCGGCCTCCGGAGACGCTGCCGGTTGACTGGCAGTGCCAACTGATCGTCCGCAACCGCCGGTTGTGGCCGGTGGCCGCGGTGCCGTTCCGTCTGGCGGCTGACGGCGGCGGCAGCGCAGTGAGCGGATCGGGAAGCCGGAGAGTCATCCTGCCGCGACTGCTGCCGGCCAACGACAGTTTCCCGGCGGCGCCGCCGGACAGAACGCCGACGCTCGGATTGCCGGAGCCGCCGGAGAAAACGGTGATTTTTGAGGATGTGCATACTGCCGATTTCGCTCTGGCCGACCACCTGAACCTGCCGGAAATCACAACGGTGACGCTTGAATTCGGCGCAATGGGCGATTTCTCGGATCAAACGCCGGACGGCTGGATCGAAAAGGTTTCCGGGACTCTGACCGCAGACGACCGGGTCGGGCTTGTGATCTTCAATCTCGGTCTGCACGAGATATACACCAGACACGCCGATTTGGCGTTCACCCCGGAAAAATGGCGCGCCGGCATCACCGCACTGGCGGCGGCCGCCGCGAAAAAATATCCGAACGCAAAATTGCTGGTTGCCGTGCCGCCGGCTCCGGCGCCCGGTCCGTGGCGCTTCATGCCCAACGGCAACGCTGCGCGCGCCGTGCTCGCATACCGCCGCTATGCGGAGCTGGCTGCCGGTTTGTATCCGGACAACACGCTGATTTTCACTCCCGGCGACACGCCTGATGAGCGGCGAATGTTCGCCGACGGAATATACGAGTCGCCGTTCGCGCTGACCATAAAGGGAAAGTCGGCGTTCGCCGCGGCGGTAATGGAGGCGTTGAAATGAAAAAACGGCGCATCGTTTTTGCCGCCCCGACCTTATACCCGTATTTTCAAGGCAAGGGGTTCGGCGGGGCGGAACTGCAAATCTGGCTGCTGGCGAAGATGTTCGCCCGCGCCGGACACGAAGTGTTTGTGGCAGTCAATGACTACGGGCAGCCTGAGACGGAGCGGCGGGACAATGTGACGATCATCAAAATTCCGCTCCGTTTTCTCGGCGGCAGCAACCTGTATTTTCTGCCAGACACCATAAACTTCGTCCGTCGGGTGCGGCGGCTGTCGGCCGACTTTCTGCTGATGAAAACGCCCAATGCCATGCTTTTCCAGCTCGGGTTGGTGCCGGGAGCGAAAAAAGTCAAGCTGTTCGCCTCCGACGAGGACGCGCTTCCAGCCCGCGGACTGCCGGGTCTGCTCTACTCGCTCGGCGTCCGCATGGCGGACGGATTTGTCTTTCAGACCGCCGTGCAGCAGAAACTGGCGAAGCACAACTTCGGCGTTGCCGGACGGGTGATCCGCAATCTGTTCGTTCCGCCGGAACCCGGCGGAACACCGGAAAAAAAGGACGTCGATCTGCTCTGGGTCGGCGGCTTCGAGCCGTGGAAACAGCCGGAAAAACTTATTGAACTGATCCG
The DNA here is from genome assembly GCA_028709805.1 of Victivallaceae bacterium. Lineage (GTDB taxonomy): Bacteria > Verrucomicrobiota > Lentisphaeria > Victivallales > Victivallaceae > CALXXL01. Next base: position 36,113 of record JAQUTL010000019.1, on the reverse strand, counting down.
AATGATGCCGGAGCGCCGCTTCACCGTAATCGCCAAACCGTGTCCGCCCAATCGGAAAGCGCTGGAAGCGGAGCTTGTGTCGCTGCCGAACGTCGATTATACTGGAACGGTTCCGGCCCATCTGATCGCGCCGTTCTACCGGCGCTGCCGGATATTCCTGTGCACCTCAAAGTACGAGGGATTTCCGAACACATTTCTTCAGTCGTGGTACGAGCTTGCCGCGGTGTCCAGTCTGGAATATCCGTGCGACGGGGTGCTTGAACGGTTCGACTGCGGCGTGCTGGCGCACGGTTCGGTGGAAAAAATGGCGGAACAGCTTAATGAACTGCTTGACGACGAACCGCGCCGTCTGGCCGTCGCCGTCAACGGCCGACGTTATGTCGAGGCCGCCCATCTTGAGGAAAAGTTGCTCCCGGAGTATGAAAATTTCTTCGACGAGCTGGAAAAACACCTGAGTTGATGCTCTATTATCAGCATGAGAATTTTAATTGTACAACCAGGAATCGGCAATTACCGGATTGATTTTTTCAACGCGCTGGGGCGGCGCGCCGAAGTAAAGGTGATCTATTTTTTCGACAATCCCGGCGTTCACGAGGAAATGTTTGACCGCGATCTTTCGCCGCGTCTGGTCGACTGCGCAACGGAAAAAATCTGCGGCGGATTCAACGCCGGAGCCTACCCGTTCCGTCCCCGGCTGTGGCGCACGATCAACAGCTTCAAGCCGGACGTGGTTGTGGCTCATGAGTTCAATCCGGTGACGCTCCAGCTTTATTTGCTCAGAAAATTGACCGGTCGCCGCTGGAAGCTGTTCGTCTGGACCAGCGACACGCCGGAAATGGTTGAACACTGCCGGTTTATGCGTCGAGCGGCGCGCAATTTTTTCTGTCGTGCTGCCGATGGCGTGATGGTTTATTCCAACGAAACCGCCGCCGCTTATCTCAAATTCACGGCGATAAAAAAAGACCGGCTGACGGTTTGCCCCAACGTCCAGTCCCTCTCCCGGCTGCGCGCCGCGGCAGAGGCGGAACTGGAGGCCGCCGCGAAATTGCGCGCCGAACTTAAAATCGGCGAAAAAAAAGTCTTTATTTTTGTCGGCCGGCTCCATCCGGTAAAAAATCTGCCCGGACTGATCGCCGCATTCAACTCCGCCGGCGTGCCGGGCGCGGTTCTGCTGATCGTGGGCGACGGCGCACAACGCGGCGAACTTGAAGCGCTGTGCTCAAAACTCGGCGCGACGGGAAAAATATTTTTTCTCGGCCGCCGCTGCGACCGAGAACTCATGACCTGCTACGCCGCCGCCGACACGCTGATCCTGCCGAGTTTTCACGAAACATTCGGCGCGGTGGTCAACGAGGCATTAGCCGTCGGACTTCGGGCGATAGTGAGCCGCGCCGCCGGGGCCAGAACCTTGATCGCCGCCGACCGTTCAAACGGCGTGCTGTTCGATCCGCATTCGCAAAGCAATCTGGCCGACGCCATCGCCGCCGAAGCCGGCATGGTGAAACGTCCGCCATCCGGCCTGCGTCCGGCGCTGACCAGCCGCGACCTGCCGCCGTTTGTTGACTCTTTCATGGATTTCTGCATCGAAAAGAACGGAGGAAAATCATGACCGCCGACCGCCGCAACACCCGTCCCGGCCGCTCAAGTTTTATGCTGGCATTGCGCGCCGCCGCCAACAGTGTCCGAAGTTTTCTCTTTTTTACATTAAAAGCGCGCGGCGTGCGCCACGGCGCAATGATCCGGGTGCCGTGGAGTACGGCAATGTGGTCTCCGCACCGCGACATCACCCTCGGTCATCACGTTCAGTTCGGCCGCAACTGCGTGGTCGAATGCGACGCGGAGTTCGGCAACTATGTTCTGATCGCCCGCAATGCGGCCTTCGTGGGGCGCGACGACCATCGGTGCGATCTTTCGGGACGGGCGATCTGGAACTCCGGGCGGGGAGACGCGCTTAAAACCGTGGTCGGCAGCGATGTATGGATCGGCCACGGCGCGATCGTCCTGTCCGGCGTGGTCATCGGAGACGGCGCGATCGTCGCCGCCGGAAGCGTGGTGACCGCCGATGTGCCGCCGTGCGCGATCGTCGTCGGCAATCCGGCGAAAATACTGAAAATGCGCTTTTCGCCCGAAGACGCGCAAAAGCATCTGGAGCATATCCGCAATGGAGCGATTTGAAGTACTCGGAGTCCCGGTCTGCGGCTCAAACTATGAAGAAGCGCTTGAAGCGCTGAAAACGGATATTGCGGTGGAGAAACACTCTTTTTCGGTGTTTCTGGAGGCGAATCTGCTCTACTCGCTGCGCTCGATCAACGGTCTGGAAAAAACGCTCGGCCGCGCCGGATACATCTTTCCGGACGGAACCGCAGTGGTGAAGGCGGTCAAACTTCGTTATGGCAAGACCATCGAACGCATGCCGGGGCCGACTTTTATTCTGAAGGCCTGCGACTTTGGCCGCCGGTTTAATTGGCGGCACTATTTCTACGGCGGCGCACCGGGAACCGCTGAAAAACTGGCCGGAAAACTGCGCGAACTCTATCCCGGACTCGAAGTGGCCGGAGTTTTCTCGCCGCCTTTCCGCCGCGTCTCAGACGGCAAGATCGAAATCGCGCCGGACGAGGACGCTGCTGAAATAAAGATGATAAACGATGTTAAGCCCGACATTGTCTGGGTTGGGCTCGGCGGCCCCAAACAGGAATACTGGATGGACGCCCATTTGAATAAAATAGCCGCGCCGCTGATGATGGGTGTGGGCGCCGCGTTTGATTTCCACTCCGGGAATCGTCCGTGGGCGCCGGACTGGATACGGCAAATCGGCATGGAATGGCTGTTCCGGATGTGTTCCGGCGGACGGGCGACTTTCAAACGAAATCTTAAATGCGTGGCATCGTCCGCCGGACTGCTGATCGGATATTTCGTAAAATATAAATTGTTAAGGAGACATCAATGAAATCAATACTGGCGACACTCTGCTGCGCCGCCGCGCTTTCCGCGCAGGCCGCGCTCCTGCCCCAGCCGCGTGAATACAAAAGCTTGGGAAGCGACCTGAAAGTACCGAAAATCCAGCTGGTGTGCGGAGTTTCAAACCTCGCCGGAAACGCTGAGTTCCAAGAAGCGCTTTCACGCATAGCCGGTTTTGTAAACGGCGTCGGCGGCGTGCCGGTGTATCTTGAATTCGACGCGGCTTTGCCGAAAAACGGCTACCGGCTCACACCGGAAATCTCCGCCGACGGCAACGCGGCGTTCCGCATCGCCGCCGCCGACCGCCGCGGATTCTTTTACGCCGCCGCCACTTTGAACCAGCTGACAAAAACGACCGGCGGCGATAAAGCCGTGACCGCCGCCGTTATTACCGACTATCCGGAGTGGACCGAACGCTATGTTTCCGACGTTCCAGAAAGCATCACCTTTGAACGTCTGCTCGAACTGCCGGAAAACAAACTCTCCGGCATCTGCATCCGCACCGAGGGCAACTGGCAGAGCGGCGAATGGATGCAGAAACAGACCGGAATGCTGGATGCGGTGAAGCGGGCCACGCAGATCGGCTTCGTTGACGTGATGTTTCAGATGCATCTCTCGCCCCGGCCGCCGCTGCGGAAAATGAACTTTGCCGACGAAAATGACATTCAACTTATCATCGACCGGGCCAGAACGCTGGCGGAAAGCGGCGCCACCGCCATCATGCTGGCGGTTGACGACCTGACCCCGCAGGAAGAAATGCTTTTCACCTACGTCACCGAACAGGAGAAAGCCAAATTCGGCCCCAACGCCGGTCGCGGCCACGGCTATGTCACCCGCCGGGTGTATGAGGCGCTGCACAAGGATTTTCCCGGTCTTGCGCTCTCAATGGTGGTGGCTCCCTACGCGTTCGAAAATCACGGCGTTGACCTTGAAGACGGCGCCGAATACTGCCGCCAGTGGAGCATTGAAGCTCCGGTTGAAACCCAGCTGGTCTGGACCGGTATCAATGTTTTCAGCCCTGACGTTACCGCCGAACAGCAGGCGGCGCTGCACAAACTGCTCGTAAAAGGCCAGAAGACTTTTATCTTCGACAACTCGAACGGCATCGCCGCGCCGCTTCCGGTCTGGTCCGGCAGCCGGTTCCCCGGCATGGCCGAAGAGGACGAAGGCCGGACGCTGCTCTGGGGGTCGTGGTACCTGCGTCCGCTTGAGCGGCTCTACTACCTGACTGCCAACGATTATCTCTGGAACCCGGCCGCCTATCGCGCCGACGAATCCTACCGCCGCGCCGGCGAAAATCAGTTCGGACCGGCGGCCGCCGCGCCGATGCAGACACTGCAACGGTCATTTCAGTCCGCCGAAGCCATGATGAGCACCACCGACCGCGCCGGCTTTTCCGCCGCGCTCAGCGGCTTTGAGGCGGCGTTCACGGCGGCCAAACAGCTTAAAGACCGCGACGGCAAACCGCTGCCGCTGGCCCAGCTCGAACCCCGCGCGCAGCTGTTCCGGAGCTTTATCGACAACCCGCTCCCCTCCGCGACCGTCAACGAATCCATTCCCGGCCGGATCGTTTTGAGCGACCGGAAAGACGCCTCCGCCGATCCCGCGCCGACCACCGCCGAAATCTCCGCCGGAACCGATGGACTTCATATCGTCTTCAACGTTCCCAACCAGGACATCCCCGAACCGGCAGAACTTGAACACGACGAAAACGTCTATCTTTCGCCCGACTGCGTGGAAATGTTCATTCAGCCGACCTCCAGCAAGGCGGTGTGGCTGAACTCCGAACCGCCGTCATACGGCTACGCCCATCTGGTGTTCGACTCGTCCGCCAACCGCTATGACGAAAACGGCGTTTCCTCCCCGTTGTTCTACAATCCGGAATGGACCGTCAAAACCGCAGAAACCGCCACCGGCTGGCGTGCCGAAGTTTTCGTGCCGTACTCCGCCTTCAAACCGATGGAGCCGTTTTATCAGGCGCCAAGTCCGGGCGTTGTCTGGAGGGCAAACTTCCATCGGGTAAACAATAAATCAGGGTTGGTACAGTCATGGAATCCGGGCGGCGACAAGTTCCACGCGCCGGAGTTCTTCGGTGAACTCCGATGGCTGGACAACGTGCGCTGAAACACCGAATTTCCCGCATTGTCTCCGCGTCGCCGGAACGTTTTTTATTAAAAACGCTCCGGAAACGCCGGAACCGTCCGATCAGGCCGGAGCGGTCGCGGCGTTACGCCATCTTTTTCTTCAACTCCCGGCCGCCACGATAAAGCTTAATGCGCGTTGCTGCATAAATTAATATTGTAATAATAGAGAATTGGATTCTTAAATTGAATATTCAAGCGCAATTTTTCATTTTCTTCAAATTCTCGATAAAAACATTCTTCCGGCGTTTCAAAATTCAAACATTTTCGCGGTCGATTATTTAGTGCATCCACTGCGCGCTTTACTGCGCGGCAGCACACTCGGAGCTTAGGAATCCCGGTTCAAGCCATCATCTTCTATGCAATATATGGTTTTAACGCGCCATTATCTGTTCCGGGGCGAGTTCAGTTACCGGTCCGAATTTGGCGAACAGCTCCTGGTTCAAGTCGGCGCCGACCGCCACGATCTCTTCAAACGGCGTGCAATATCGTTCAAAATAGCGGCCGATGTCGTCCGCTGAAGCGTTTTCGACAAGGGCGATGCTTTGGGCGCGATAGTCATGAGGCAGCGCCATTTCGTCATAAGTCTCCGCCAGATTTATCAGTTTGCTGCCGGCGAACCGTTCGGTTCTCATGCTCCGGAGCATGCTTTCGCGGCTTTCGCGCATGCGTTCTGGGTCGACGGGGAAGCCCAGATTGTCGATGGCATCCAGCGCGTCGGCGGTTTTGTCGCTCTGAGTCGATATTTTCAGCATGAAAAGCTGCTCGGTTAGCGGCGGAGACGGTGTGCGCAGAACGGCAAACGGATTGTATCCGAGTGATTTTTTCTCGCGCAGTTCACGAAACACCACCGAATTCATGCTGCCGCCGTAGTACTCCTGAAGCCATGCGCGACTGCCGAACGTGGCCGGGTCGAACACCGGTCCGCGTCTTAGGAAGCCCAGATGGGTCTGTTTTACACCGGGAACGCGGCAGAGCCACACCCGGCGGCCGGTTGGCGGCGAATAGCGAAGCTCCGGCGCGGCGCCGGATGTTTCGTCAACTTTCGGGAACAGTTTTTCAAGCCGCTCCGCCGGAGTGTTTCCGTGGAGATAAACGCGGAACGGAGAGCGCCAGAGCGAGGAAAGCGCGGTTTGAACCCGTTCCGTGGATACGGCGGCGAGTTCATCTGACGGCGTTTTGTCAATATCCGGTGAGCGGCGGTCGAACAGCGCATAATTGACCAGTGCGTCGAATACATCGCGCGGGTTTTCCATGGCGTTTCGGCGGATTTCGGCGGTAAGGTTCGCTTCGCGGGCGATGGTTTCGGCGGTTATCGACGGCGCGGCGAGCTTGGAGATCGCCAGCTCGATGATGCGGTCGAAGTTCTCGGAAAGCCCGGAGACCGTCAATACGGTGCGGCGGTCGGACGTGAGGGTGACATTGCCGCCGAGCCGGTAAAGTTCAAGCGCCATATCGTCACCGGAGCGGTCGCCGGAGCCGGAAAGGTCAAAACACGCGGCGGCGAACGGCAGAAGCCGGTCGGTCAGATAATTGTTCTGAAAAACGATTTCCACGGTGAAATAGTCGTCCGTCCGCGGGTTTTTCACCGTGCGAACGGGGATTTTGCGGCCCGGAACCGGTTCGATGAAGGTTGTCGGCGCATCGCGGTCAAGGTCAGGCGGCGGCACTTCTTCGTCCTTGATGTTCATGGCCGCGATTTCGCGGTTAAGTTTGCTTTCCGCGCCATCCGGATATTGCAGTGCGGTCATGGCGGGAGATGTGAATTTTTCCGCCGGAGCGCGGGAGCCGGAGTCCAGAATGACGGTGAGATTGTTCTCCGTCAAATATTTTTTTGCGAACGCGGCGATTTCCGCGGCGGTGATGGTTTTGATTGCGGCCAGCCGCCCGATTGCGGTCTCCCACTGCTCCCCGTTGGCCAGATTGAACGCTACGCTCAAGGCGGCGGACGAGGGCATTTCGGCGGACCGGAGCAATGACAATCGCGTCTGATTTGCGGCGGCTTCCGGCAGCCAGTCCGGAAAATTTCCGTCGCGGACGGCTTCAAGCGACTCGTCCAGCAGACGGCCGGCGGCTTCCGGGCTTTCTCCGGCGGCTGGAGTCAGTGAGCAGCTGAAGATGTTGATGTCGTCCGGCATCTCCTCGAAATCCACCGAGGCGGCGGCGAGGCGGCCGGGCATCACATAATCGCGGGCAAGCACCCCGATTGTGTCGTTGCCGAGAGCTACCGCCAGAAGCGCGGCGGTGTCCTTTTCCCGGTCGGTCAGGTTGGGCAGGCGCCATATCCTGTCGATTTTGGCCGGCAGCGGCAGTGTAATCCGGCGGGTTTCCGGCCGTTCAAACGCCGGCAGCGGCGGATATTTCACCGCCACGCGGGGGGCCGCCGGCAGCTTCCCGATGGTTTCCTCAAGCATTGGAAGAACCTTTTCCGGCTGAACCGCTCCGGCGAGGATCACGGTCATATTTCCGGTAGTGTAGTATTTCCGGTAGAACTCCATCACCCGGTCGGGCGACGGGTTGCGCAAATCCTCCGGGGTCCCGGCCACCGGACGCCCCAGCGGATGGCCGCCGGCAAGCGCGGCCAGCAGAAATTCCTCGTACACCCGTGACGGATTGTCCAGCGACATGTTGCGTTCTTCGTAGACGGTTTCAAGCTCGGTGTGGAAGCCGCGGAACACCGGATGGGCGAAACGGTCGGCGGCAACGGTGAAGTAGGCGGGCAGCGCCGCCGCCGGAACGTTGTCGATATAGCAGGTGAGGTGGTAGCCGGTGAACGCATTGGTGCCGGACACGCCGAGCCGCATCATGACGGCGGCGTAATCGTTGGGCACGGCGAAGCCGGCGGCTTCGGCCGAAACCGCGTCGATTTCACGGTAAAGGCGGTCGCGTTCGGCGGCGTCGGTTGTCTTTTCGCGTTCGCGGTAGAGTTGTCCGATGCGGTCGAGCAGTGGTTTTTCTGCGGCGTAATCCGCGGTTCCGAGTTTTTCCGACCCCTTGAACAGCAGGTGTTCAAGATAGTGGGCGAGGCCGGTCTTATCCGCCGGATCGTCCATCGCGCCGGTGCGGAACATCACGGCGACGAACACGTCATTGGTTGACATGTCCGGCGAAAAACAGACGGTGGCGCCGTTGTCGAGCCGGTAACCCGACACTTTGAACGGGTCGTCCGCCAGCGGTTGCGTCATTATTCCCGTCGCCGCCGTCAGACTGAATGTCGCCGTCATTAGTAATACCGTTGTAATATGTTTCATCAATTTTTCAGCTCAATGGTTATCTTTCCGGTGGCGAATCCCGGAGCCGGCGCTTTGCGCCGCTTCAGTTTACCGATCAGGTTGTTGACCGAATCGTCCATTGCCCGGACATAGCTGGGTGTCTTCATTCTTGCGGATGCCACGGTGCCGTCCGCTGAGACTTCGACTTCGATCACCGCGCGCAGTTTCCGGCCGCCCACCGCCGATACCGCCGGAGCGCTCCAGTTGCTTCGGACAAAGCTGTAAAGTTTTTTGTTGTAGGCGCTCCGCTGCTGCGGCGTGGACTGCGCCGCGGAGTTGGCGGCCTTGAGTTTTGCCAGTTCATCTTTGCTCAGCGGCTTGAATTCGCGCTTGACGGTAGATTTCGCGGCGGCTGTTTTGCCGGCAGGCTGTGCTGTCTTCTGTTCCGTCGCCGCTTTCGGGGCGTTGTCCTTCACTGTATTTTGCGCGACATCGTTCTCCTGCACGGTGGCGGCGATCGGCGGAGCTGGCGGCGGCGTGGCGGAGGCCCCGGCGGTGAAGCCGTCCAAAGGCGCCGCCGGAGCGTTCTGCTCGGTGGCGGCGACAACGGCCGGGCCGGTGGCGGCGTTCTGTTCCGGAATTGCGACGTTGCCCGGAGTTTCGGACTGCGGCGCACCCGGTTCCGGTTGAGTGGCCTCCGGCGTTTTTTGCGGAGCGTCATTCGCGGTTGCGGCCACCGCCGCTCCGGTTTCGGCGGAGCCGGCGGCGACCGCCTCGGCTCCGGCGTATCCGTATTCGGCTTCTTCAGGTGCCGGTGTCTCCATGTCGACCACGATGGTGGAATCTTCGTTCGATGTTTCCGGAGCCAGCCAGCCGCGGAGCACCATAAACACGATCGGTATCGAAGTGAGCAGAATCGCCAGAGCGATCACAAAGAAAAAGGCGCGCCGGCGGCTTACGCCGTTGTCATTTTTCGGCAGAGTATAAGGTTGCTGTCTGGGGTCCGGAATCATATTTACACATCCTTTTTTTAAGTTTCAATCCCATTTCAGTTTTACGGAAAATCCCCGGATGTCCCGTTTCGGCGGAAAAGTTTTTTCGCTCTTCAACTGGGTGCAGAGCAGTCTGGCGGCGTTGTCCATGGCGGTGACGCCGGTGGGGGTGCGCAGTTTTGCATCGAGTATCCGGCCGTCGGCCGCGATGTCAAGTTCGATAATCGCAAACGGGCGGAGGCCGCCGAGCTGCGTCTCGTTAGGCTTGAATTCATTCCAGCGGAATTCCACCAGCTGAGCCAGCCGCGATTTGAACATCGCGTCACCGTCCGCCGAGCCGCCGACCGGTCTGGACGGGTCGTGATCCTTTGACCCGCGCGGACCTCCGAGCGTGGCCGGATTGACTGCGGTGAAATTCTTTTTCGGTCCGCTCGTTGCGGTTTTCGAGGAGGGCTTAGCGTCTGTCTTGTTTTTCTGCTTGTCCTTGGTCTTGTCCTGTGTGGACTTGTTTTGCGGCTTGTCTTTTACCGGCTTCTTTACCGGCGCCGGAACTACCGACGGCGCCGGCGGCGGCGGTTGCGGCTCCGGCTCCGGCTTGGGATCGGGCAGCGGCTCCGGCTCCGGTTCCGGCGCGGTGTCCAGCACCGAGGGCTGAAGCGGCATTTCGGCCAAGGTCGGCGGCATCGGCGCGGCGGACGGATTGAACGGCGCCGGATTTGGCGGCAGGTCGTTGACGATCTCGATCACCATCAGGTTTTCCGGTTGGTCGGAAAACCATTTTGCGATGCTCATCACCAGCAGCGGCAGGCCGATCAGCAGCAAATGGGCGGCGAGCACGCTCTCCCATATCCGCTTTCTGGTCTTCTGCGAGACCAGCGGAGGAAGCGTGTCGATCTTTGCCGCCGGGGTGTAAAAACTCATTGCTGAACGTCTTTCATCATTCCGCGGTGGTTACAAAACTGGCTTTGGCGAATCCGGCGTCCCGGGCCATGCGGACAACGGCCACGGTGTCGCCCCACGAGCACTGTTCGTCGGCCCGGACGAACACTTTATAGTCCGGATTTTCAAAATACATTCTGGACAGCGTGTCCCGGGCCTGACTTTCGTTCATCTCCTGCTTGTCGATGACGAACACGCCATCCGGCTTGAGGTTGATGTATTTTACGTTGTCCTGCTCGGTTATCTCGGCGGAATTCATGGCCGGCGCTGAAACGTCGGTGCTGTATTCCATGAGCGGCATGGTGATCATGAACACGATCAACAGCAGAAAGGTGAGGTCGATCAACGGCGTCATGTTGATCTCATCGATTCCCTTCAGCTGGGAGCGGCGGCGGCGTACACTCATAATCGCAGACTCCGCGCTACCGTTTTGAACCGTCGTTGCCGATCGGCATCTCGCTCTGGCGGGGTTCGATTTCCCGGCCGTCGAAGATCACCCGGGGCTGAAGCGGCGACGGCGGCGACGGCGGAACCGCCGGTCTGGGCTGCGGCGCCGCGGCGGCCAGCACGGTCTTCAGCGGCATGACCACCTGTGCTTCGGAATAGTCCGGGCCGGCGGCAAACCCCTGGGCGGCGCCGCGGACGGACGAGGCGGAGCCGGAGTCCTTGTCCAGTTCAATCTGTTCAAGGCCGAGCCGGGTCATGAACTCCTCCACAAAGCTGTCCATATAGGTGGTGGTCTTGCGGATGGAGCCGGTGAGAATGTTGTAGCCGATCAGCGACGGGATCGCCACCACCAAACCAACCACGGTGGTGAGCAGCGCACCGGCGACGCCCGGCGCCAGCGCCGCGATGTCCGCCCGGCCGACTTTCGCCGCGCCGCAGAATGCGAGCATCACGCCCCACACCGTGCCGAACAGCCCGAAAAACGGACTGGCCGACACCGCCAGCGCCAGCCACGGCACCCGCTCTTCCAGCGACAGTATCTGATCGGACACCGCGTTGTCCAGCACGGTGCGGATTGCCTCGCGCTGGGCCACGGTAAGCGCACCGCCCTTGTTGTCGGCGGTATAAGTGAAAAGCTTGTCGGCTCCGGCGGCGTAAACGCGGGCCACCGGCCCCGGATCGGTGGAGGCGTCCTTCCACAGCTGCGGACTGCCGAGCGCGGCCGCCTTGCGGAACTTTGCGATGAACCGTTCGGAGAGCTGCTGGGCGCGGCGCAGACTCAGAAATTTATCCACCATGATCGACCATGTCACCACGCTGCCGGCCAGCAGCAGCAGCACGATTCCCTTGCCAACGCCGTCACTGGTGTCATAGGCGTAAAACGCCCCCTCGGTCGCACCCATCCCCCCCGCCAGCACCAACAGAAAATTCATAAATATCTCCCGACTTTTTTCATTTGAAAACTTTCATTTTATAAGATAGCAGAGTATATTCATTAAAGCTAATCGCAAATTCAAAAATTATCAATATTTCAGGATGCCTTGACATGAAGGAAGACACTTTGCTTTTGGGGTTCGACATCGGCGGAACCAAAATCGCGCTTTCGCTTGGCGATGCCCGCGGAAACATCCGCGCCTCCGCCAGAATCGACAATGTGGACACCACGCCGGAAGAGGTTACTCCGCTGATGATCTCCATGGCCCGGAAGATGGTTGAGGAATCCGGCGCGTCCATGCACGACGTCGGCGCATTCGGCATTTCGTCGCCGGGGCCGGCGGACTACCGCAACGGCGTGATGACCCACCCCACCAACAACCTGAAATGGCATAATGTGCCGATTCGCCAGATTGTCAGCGACGGGCTTGGTCTGCCCGGATTTTTTGAGAATGACGCCAACTGCGCCATGCTTGCCGAATGGTTTTTCGGCGCGGCGAAGGGTGCGCAGGACGCTATCTATCTTACCATGTCCACCGGCATCGGCGCCGGAATCATCGCCGCCGGCCACTTGGTCACCGGACGGTGCGGTCAGGCGGGCGAGGTCGGTCATGTGGTTCTTATTCCCGGAGGCATCAAGTGCAACTGCGGACTCAGCGGCTGTTATGAGGCCTACTGCGGCGGCAAGGCGATCGCGGCCCGCATGCGGCGCGAACTGGCTGAAACGCCCGACGCGGCGGTGGTCAGATTCGCCGGTTCGCTCGAAAACGTCGATATGGTGGCGTTGGAAAAGGCCGTCCGGATCAAGGACGCCTATGCCGTCCGGCTGTGGGACGAGATCATGCGGCTGAACGCCCAGGCGATCGGCGGGTTCATCAACTCGCTGAATCCGGAAAAGGTGGTGCTTGGCACTTTCGCGTGGGCGATCGGCGACCTGTTCATGGAGCCGCTGCTGCGTTATGTACCGCAGTTTGCGTGGCGGGAGATGCTGGACGTGTGCGACATCGTGCCGTCGGCCCTGAAGCGCGACATCGGCGCCTACGCCGGGATCGCCGCGGCGTTGAACGGGCTTTACGAACTCGGCGAGTTCGACCTGCCCAGGTAACATGGCTTTGGAGCGCATCAAGGAGTTTGTGTCGTCCGAAATACCGGCCGAGCCGGGAGTCTATGTGCATCGCGACCGGTTTGGCAGTGTCATCTATGTGGGCAAGGCGAAAAATCTGCGGCGGCGGCTCTCCAGCTACTTCCGCAAGTCGCACGCCGACATGGCCGATCCGCGCCGGCGCAGTCTGATCAACTCGATTTACTCATGGGAATTCTATGTGGTGAAAAGCGAGGACGAGGCGCTGATCCTCGAGTCGCGGCTGATTAAGGAATACGCGCCGTATTACAATGTCCTGATGCGCGACGACAAGCGCTATCTGCTGCTGAAACTTGACCGCCGCGCCGAATTTCCCACGCTCCGCTGCGCCAGGATCCGCAAGGATGACGGAGCGGAGTATTTCGGGCCGTTTCCTCACGGGTCGGCGCTGCGCTCGACGCTGGAATTTCTGCTCGCCAGATTCGGACTGCGCGCCTGCCGCGACGAACAGCCGTCGGAGGAGACCAGAAAGCGCTGCCTCAAGCGGATCGTCCGGGACTGTCTCGCTCCCTGCTGCGGCAAGATAACCCGCGAGGAATACGCCGTTCAGGTTGCCGGAATGCTCCGGGTGCTCAATGGCGACATCGCTTCGCTGCTGGCCGAGCTGGAGGTGAAAATGACCGCCGCCGTCGCCGCGCTGCGTTTTGAAAAGGCGGCGCTGCTGCGCGATGTGCGCGACAATCTTTCGGCGGTTTTCGGCCGGCGCAACCGCAATTTCCGCAACGCCGCGATCCCGGCGGTCGGCGGCATGCCGGCGGTGACCGCGCTTCAGGAGGCGCTGGCGCTGGATAATCCGCCGGACCGCATCGAATGTTTCGACATCTCGAACATTCTCGGCAAACTTGCGGTGGCCAGTCTGGTCGCCTTTCGCGGCGGCCGTCCGGACCGGGCGCACTACCGGAGATTCCGCATCAAGACCGTGCATCAGAGTGACGACTTCGCCATGATGAAGGAGGCGATCACCCGCCACTTTTTACGCAAGCTGGCCGGAAACGAGCCGATGCCCGATCTGCTGGTGGTCGACGGCGGCAAGGGGCAGCTTTCCAGCGCGATCGAGGCACTGGTGGCGTTGAAGACGCCGCCGTTCCCGGTGGTCGGTCTGGCCAAGAAGAACGAGGAAATCTATATTCCGGGCAGAAGCGAGCCGGTGGTGCTGGATCATCACCATCTCGGACTGCGGATGCTGCAGGCGCTGCGCGACGAGTCGCACCGTTTCGCCATCACCTACCATCGCGGACTGCGGCAGGCGCGGCTCAGCGAGTCGCTGCTGGATGAAATTCCCGGCGTCGGTGAAGCCCGTAAAAAGGCGTTGCTTTCCGCCTTTGGTTCGGTTCGCGCGCTGCGGCGCGCCACGCCGGAGGAAATCGCGGGAAAAGTTCCCGGCATCGGCGCCGCTTTCGCCGGCAAGGTCGCGGATAGCTTGCAAAAAAACCGCACGGAGGTTATAGTAGAGAAACCGGAAACAGAAAAGGAGGATTCCGATGAATAAAAAACTGCTTGGCGCGCTGCTTTCCGCCGCCGCTGTGTCGCTGTTCGGCGGCGAGGCTCCCAAATCGCTGGTGATCATGCTTGACGGCGCCCGCGCCGACAGCTTTTTCGATACACCGACTCCCAATCTGGATAAACTTATGACGGAAGACGCCTGGCAGCCCGGATATCGCGGCGCATGGAGTTTCTCCGTTGATACCGTTCCGGACGCACCGGCCAACTCCGCGCCAAACCACGCCGCCATCGCCACCGGCGTCACCGCGGTGAAAAATCTGGTGACCGACAACGGCAAAACCGCCGGCGGCAACTACGAAGATTGGCCGCATGTCCTGAGTTATCTTGCACCGGACCATCGGACGGCGTTTCTGTACGGCTGGGGCGAGTCCGGCCAGGTGCGGGCCAAGGGCAATGTCGAATATCTTGAAGTCGGCGACAGCGCGGTGGCCGCGGCGGCGGTGGAGCGGATCGGAAACGGCGTGGACGCCATGATGGTCTACATCAACGCGCCGGACGCCGCCGGGCACAACGTTGGATTTTACCCGCACACCGCAACTTATCGGAACACTATTTCCGGCTGCGACGCGATCATCGGCGAGATGCTTTCCGCCGTCGCCGCCCGGCCGGAATTCAAAAACGAAGACTGGCTCATCATCGTCACCTCCGACCACGGCGGCTATCACACCGGTCACGGCATGCCCAGCGCCCACGCCGAAAAAGTTCCGGTGGTGGTGGCAGGCCGGCATGTCAAGTCCGGCGAACTGGCCGCCCCTTGCTCGGTGGTCGATGTTCCGGCCACCATGCTCGCCCACTTTGGACTTGATCCGGCAAAACTCGGACTGGACGGCCGCCCGCTCGGAGCCAATGTCAGCTCCGCAGAATGCACCGCTTCTGCAGAGCCGCCGGAATGCCAAAAAATCGCCGGCGGAAAAACACCGTTTGACTCCGGTCTTAAAATCAAAGATATTCCATTCACCCTGACCATGATGGTGCGCGCCGACGGCGAGCAGCCCGGCGACGCCCCGGTGTTCTCCAACAAAGACTGGAATGACGGCAAAAATCCCGGTATTGTGGTTGCCGCCGGAACCTCCAACGGCTGGACCGGCCCCGGATATGTCTGCAACGTCGGATGTGTTTCCGGGGCGTGGCGGCTGGACGTCGGGGCGTTCGATCCGCTGCCGGGCGAATGGGTGTTCATGGCGGTCTCGATCGCCGCCGACGGCGAATGCCGTTTCTATGAGGGCCGTCCGGACGGTTCGTTCCATTTTCTTTCCGGCGAGGCGGAGAATGCGGCGCCCGCAAGCGGCCTGACCGTTCATTTCGGGCAGGACGGCACCGGAAGCTACAAGTTCACATTCAACGGCGAGATCCGGAATATTGAATTTTATCCCGACCGTGCGTTGTCGTCCCGTTCGGTCTACCAAATATACCGTAAATATCAGGAAGGCGCGTCCTCCGCATCATGTTCTTCAAAATAATCATTCTGTTGTACGATCTGCTGCTGCCGTTCGGTTTTCTGGCTTTTCTGCCCGGACTGATCTGGAAGCTGATTTTCCGTCCCGGCTGGAAAAAGACGTTCCCGGAGCGCTTCGCAATTTTTTCCGCCGACCGGCTGAACCGCTGGCGCGGTGAAAAGGGCGGAATATGGCTCCACGCGGTCAGCGTCGGGGAAACCATGATCGCGCTTTCGCTGATCCGCAAGCTGCTGGAGGCTGATTCGGGGCGGCGGATCATTCTGTCCACCACCACCACTACCGGTCAGGAGCTGGCGCGGAACAAGGCGCCGGAACAAGTTCAGGTGATCTATGCCCCGATTGACTTCCCGTGGACGGTCGCCCGCTTTTTTCGTCTGCTGAAAGTCGACGAACTGGCGATATTTGAAACCGAGATATGGCCGAATATGATACTTCAGGCCAAAAAACGGAATGTGCGTCTGGCGCTGGTGAACGCCCGCATGTCCGATCATTCCAGTCGCGGGTATCGGCGGTTCGGTTTTTTCTTTGCGCCGCTTCTGGCGAAGTTTGACGTTATCGCCGCCCAGAGCAAAGGCGACGCCGACCGTTTTCTTGCCGTCAGTCCGGCGGCGAAAGTCACCGTTACCGGCAATCTTAAATTCGACCAGTTCATTGATCCGGCACTTGAACCGGTGGATTTTTCCGCCTATTTCGGCGCCGGAAAATCTTCCATTCTGATCGGCGCCAGCACCCATCCCGGCGAGGAGGATCTGCTGATCCGGACGTTCAAGGCGCTGAAACCGGATTTTCCGGCGCTGCGTCTGGTTCTGGCACCGCGTCACGCCGAACGCGGAAGCGAAGTGGCCGCGCTGCTTAAGAACGGCGGGCTGTCATTCGCCAGACGGAGCGTCGAGGCAGCGTCCGCTCCGGTGGACGTGCTGCTGGCCGACACCACCGGCGAACTGGTGAAACTGATGAAGGGCGCCGACGTGGTGGTGATGGGCAAAAGCTTCGCCGGTCAGGACGGCGGACACAATCCGATCGAACCGGCGCTGCTCGGCAAACCGGTGGTCACCGGTGAAAAAATGTCCAATTTCCGCTTCGTGATGAAGGTTCTATCCGACGCCGGCGGCGTGGTGCGCACCACCGACGCCGGGTTGACCGCGGCAGTCGCCGGACTGCTCTCCGATCCCGAAAAAGCCGCCGGAATCGGCGAGCGCGGCCGGACGGCAATCGCGGTTAATTGCGGGGCCACCGCCAAGCTGATCGGACTTTTATAAGACTTTTTTCAGCTTAACGCTTGAAAAAAGCACGCCGACGGATTACATTCAGGAAACCATAACCCGTGTTTGATCTTGAAATAAGATATAAAATAATAAAACAAAGGAACTAATAATGCATTGGATTGACTGGACGATCGCGGTTATCCCCCTCCTGATTGTGCTTTATTTCGGATGGCGCGTTCAACGTTACATCACCGGCGTGGCGGACTTCATGACCGCCGGCCGCGTTGCCGGACGCTATCTTATCGCAGTGGCGGACGGCGCCGCGGCGCTGGGGTTGATCTCGGTGATCAACTCGCTTGAGGTGAAATACGTTTCCGGTCTGGCCTATGAGTTCTGGGGCAACTTCGCCATTCTGCTCGGCTTCCTGCTGACCTTGAGCGGATTTATCATCTACCGCTACCGCGAGACCCGCGTCATGACCATGTCGCAGTTCTTCGAGCTGCGTTACAACAAATCGTTCCGTATCTTTTCCGGATTTGTCGCCTTTGTCGCCGGCATCGTCAACTACGCGATCTTCCCGGCGGTGGGCGGCCACTTCATTATGTATTACTGCCAGCTGCCGGACCGCCTGAACCTCGGATTGTTCAGCGTGGACACCTTCGGCTTCCTGATGGCGTTCTTCCTCTGTGTGGCGCTGTTCATCGTGCTGCGCGGCGGCCAGCTCAGCAACATGGTGTCCGACTGTCTTCAGGGCGTCTTCGGCTACTTCTGCTACGCGGCGGTCGCCGTCTACATGGTTTACTACTTCACCGCCGACCAGTTCATTGACGTGATGAGCGCAAGACCGGTCAGCCAGAGCTTCTTCAACCCATTCGCCACCACCCAGATGCGCGATTTCAACGCACTGTTCGTCCTGATGGGGCTGTTCGGCACGGTTTACAGCCGCATGTCGTGGCAGGGCAATCAGGGCTACTACTGCGCCGGCGCCACGCCGCATGAGCAGAAAATGGGCGCGGTGCTCGGCACCTGGCGCGCCGGCTTCAACGTGATCATGATTCTGCTTATGGCGTTCGGCGTCTATATCTACATGTACCATCCGGACTTTGCGGAAAAGGCCGCGGTCATGCAGTCCGAGATTCAGAACCGCATCTCCGCCGGCACCAGCGCGGCCGACATTCAGGCAACCTACACCCTCCGCACCCAGATGACCGTTCCGATGGTGCTGCGGCAGATACTGCCGACCATGGGCATGACCGGCATCTTCTTCGCAATGATGATGTTCCTGATGATCTCCACCGACTCGACCTATCTGCACAGCTGGGGATCGATCTTTATTCAGGACATTGTGCTGCCGTTCCGCAAGAAGCCGTTCTCGCCCAAGGTACAGCTGATCCTGCTGCGCTGCGCGATCGTCGGTGTGGCGATTTTCGCCTGGCTCTGGAGCTTCCTGGTGGGGCAGACCACCTATATTATCATGTTCTTCAGCATCACCGGTGCGATTTACGCCGGAGGCGCCGGGTCGGCCATCATCGGCGGACTTTACTGGAAGAAGGGCACGGCCGCCGGCGCATGGGCGGCTATGATCTGGGGCGCGGTGGTGTCGGTCGGCGGTCTGCTGCTGATTCAGTTCTGGGGATCGGACATTTATCCGGCGATCATGAACACCCATCCGGCGCTGATGGAGAGTTTCAAAACCTTCGTACTGTGGATGGACCTCAACGTTCCGATCGCCAGCTGGAGCATTCTTGATATCGACATCCGGTTCCCGTTCACCGGCGCCGAAATCAGCTTTGTCGCCTGTATCTCCAGCGCGGCGCTGTACATCATTGTTTCGCTGCTCACCTGCCGCGAGGACTTCAATCTTGACCGCATGCTTCACCGCGGCATCTACAATATGGAGCACAAGGTGGCGGATGTCGCCGAGGAGAGCCGGAAAGAAGGCTTCTCCATCTCCAGATTCATCGGTATTTCCGCCGAATATACCACCGGAGACAAAGTGTTGGCCTGGTCGGTGTTCATCTGGTCGATCTTCACCTTTGCCACCTTCCTGGTTCAGCTGGTCATCGCTCTGCCGTGGGACTTCCTCGGCTGGGAAGGCTTCAAAACCGATGACCTCTTCTGGGAAAAGTGGTGGCTCTATTACACGCTGCCGCTGCAGCTGCTGGTGGCGGCGGTCTCCACCGTCTGGTTCTCAATCGGCGGACTGGTTGACCTGCGCAAAATGTTCAAGCGGCTCTCCGATATGAATCGCGGAAACGCCGCCGACGACGGCCGCGTGGTCGGCCACGTCAGCACTGCCGACTTGGAAAAAACGGTGTTTGTGGAGTCGCTCAACACCGAGGAACTTGAGGCTGTCGAGTCCGAGGAAGTGGACGACAAGGTCTCCGGCAAGATCAAGAAAGTTGAGAAAAAACACTGATTCGCGCAATCATGCAAAGGGGGCTTTCTCAAGCCCCCTTTTTTTTCGGGGAAAATGAAAGATGATGAAGGCTATTGGGCTTGACGACGCCGGATTGTTCCGGCATTATCTCGCGGTGCAGGACTCGGTGAGCTGCGAAATGAGTTTTGCCAATCTTTTTCTATGGGGGTTGACCAGCCGCAACCGGTTTGAAGAGAGCAACACCGTTCTGGTGGTGGAAAATCAGGAGGACAAGTGTTTTTTCTTTCCGTCCGGTCCGTTTCTGCCGCCGGAGCAACTGGCGGAGATCGGCTCCTGCTTTTATGATGTACCGGACGCTTATCTTGAACGTTTCCCGGCGGCGGCCGAACTGTTTTCAGTGGAATACACCGAGGATAATGACGACTATATCTATGAGCTTGACCATCTGATTGCGCTTGCCGGGCCGCGACTCCGGAAAAAACGCGCACAGATCCGTGAATTCGAGTCCGCGCATCCGGATGCGGAGCTTGGCGAAATCACGCCGGACGTTCTGCCGGAATTTTCGGATTTTGCCGCCCGGATGTTCGGTCATGTCGAATGGACGGACAGCCTTCAGAAGGAGATCGACATGTGGCCCGGAGTGCTGGAAAACCTGTTCCGCCCGGAACTCGGCTTGAAGACCATGACGCTTCGCGCCGGCGGCAAACTGATCGGCTTTGCCATCTGTTCCGAGCTTGGACAGAAATGCTGGGATGTGCATTTTGAAAAGGTCGATCCGCAGTTTCGCGGCGCTCCGCAGTTTTTCGTCTGGAAGCTGGCGGAAAAACTTTCCGCGCTCGGCGGCCGGCTGATGAACCGGGAACAGGACCTCGGCATTCCCGGACTGCGACACGCCAAGCGGTCGCTTGATCCGGCGTTTATGTTTCGCCGCAGCATGTTGACCCGGCGCTGAAGCCGCGCCGTTCGTCCCGGTTTTGTGCTGCGCGATCCGTCAAATTGTGTTTTCCGGAGCCATCCGGCCGCGGAACATGGTTACTTCATCACCACGGTTTTATCGAGATCGGCGTTCGCGCCGTCGATGACCACGGTTTTGTCGGCGTCCGATTCAAGCGCAACCGCCGCCTCGCCGAAGATTCCCGGCATGGTCTCTTTCATGTAGTTGGCCAAAGTGACGATGGTGGGGCCGTATCCGTCCTTGTAAATGTAATATTCCAATTCGCGGGCCAGCGTCGAGGTGTCGGGGTAGCGCTCGTCGGGAGCGGTGGCGAGCATATGGCGGAGAATCTCCAGCAACGCGGGGTCCAGCGTATCTGGCAGCCGTTCCCAGAGTATATTGTTCGCCCGGATTTCCAGCAGTATTTCCGCCATTTCGCCATGAAGCGTGCGGGAAAGCTGACCGTTTGACAATAGATAGAACAATACGATGCCCAGACTGTAGATGTCGGCTTCAAACGTCAGCTTGGCGTCTTTGACCGCCTGTTCGGGCGCCATGAATCCGATTTTGCCGGAGATTCCGTCCATGGCGCCGCGGTTGATCGCCTTGGCGATGCCGAAGTCCATGATTTTCGGAACGCCTTCGGTGTTTATCATGATATTGTGGGTGCACACGTCGCAGTGCACGATATTCAGATAGTTGCCGGCGGCGTCCCGGCGGCTGTGGGCGTAGGCCAGACCGCGGGCGATGCGCGACACAATGAATACCGCCAGCTGCGGCGGCAGGCTCAGTTTTGCCTTGCGATGGAATTCCATGAAATCGTGGAGGGAGATGCCGTCCACAAATTCAAGCACAAAATAGTAGCCGGCTTTGACCCGGTCAAGCTGATATATCTGGACGATGTTTTCGTGGATCAGGTTGGCGACCAGCTTCGCTTCCTCGATGAAGCGTTCGACGAAGCGTTTGTCTCCGGTGTACTGTTCCACCAGGGTTTTGATGGCGACGATTTTTTCAAAGCCGTCCACGCCCTTCAGTCTGGCCTTGTATACCGAACCCATGCCGCCTTCACCGATTTTGCGGATGATATCGTATTCGATTCCGCCTTTGAATGTTCCCTGAAACACCCCTGTCTTGCGGCCGAGCAGACTCATCTTCATGATATACGGTCCTTCCTGTCGGTAAAAGGTTTTCTGGCGAGTTCAAGTTCGCGCAGCCGGCGCAGTTGGCCGGCCGAACGCAGCCGGCGCGCCGCCGCCGAGAAAAAGCGGAATCCGGTTAAGAATTTTATTTCAAAATCAAGCCATTCAAGTTCGGAAAAATCCCGGCCGAGCAGACTCAATTCCTGACGCAGCAGCATGCCGGAACGGTAGAATTCGGACCGGCCGATATATTCTACGTCGGCATCGCAGAGGATTTTTTCCATCGCGGTCGCCGGGAGTACCGGGAGTTTGGTGGTGCGGATTATTCCGGAAGCCAGCTCCGTCTGCTTTGCGGTGAACCCGAACTTGGGCAGCACCCGTTCGGCCAGCCGCGCGGACGCCGCTTCGTGTCCGGCGTTGCATTCGACGTAGCCGAGGTCATGAAACCATGCGGCCGTTTCCAGCATGTCGAGTTCAACTGCGGAAAGCCCCTCAAGTTCTCCGAACTCTCTGGCGTATTTCACCACGGTCAGGGTGTGACGCCCGGAGTGGTAAAGATAGAGCGCCGGAACCCTGGCCAACTGTTCGGACGCGAATTTTCTTATCCCGTCGATATTCATAATAACAAGAATATAGATTGAAAACTCCGGCTTGCCAATATTTTTTCAGAAAAATTTGAGTTTTTTGAACAATCCGGTTATATTGATGACATGGATGAATCAGAACAAAAATTATTCGACCGCGCGCTACGGCTGCTGTCAACCCGCGCCCACGGCGTGCGCGAACTGCGGACAAAACTGTTGCGCGGCAAGGAACCGCCGCCGGAAAACACGGTGGACGCGGTGGTCGCTGAATGTCTGCGGCTCGGTTTTCTGAATGACGTGCAGTTCGCCCGCGACTGCGCGGCCGAACTGGCCGGACGCGGCTGCGGTGATGTCGCGATCCGTTTCAAACTCAAAGCTCGCGGTCTGGCTCCCGATGATATTGCCGCGGCCATGATCGAACTGGCGGCGGAGTCTCCGGGCGGCGAGGCGGAACGGGCCATGGCGGCGGGTAAATTCAAATTGAAGTCGCTGAAAAAAGACGAGCCGGAGCGGAAAAAACGGGAAAAACTGTTCCGCTTTCTGGCCGGACGCGGTTTTCGCGGTGAAACCGTGCGCGAAGTTTTGCGCCGGTTGTTGTCCGATTCGGATTTTGATGATATATTATGACATTAAAATAAAAAGGAGAAACCGATATGGATTCAAGTTTGCAGAAGGCCAAGGTGCTGGTCGAGGCGCTGCCCTACATTCAGAAATTCCGGCAGGCGCTGGTGGTCATTAAATTCGGCGGCAGTTCGATGGAGGACCCGGAACTGGTGCGCTCCACCATGCAGGACGTGGTGCTTATGGAGTGCATCGGTCTGCGTCCGGTGGTGGTTCACGGCGGCGGCAAGGCGATTTCGGCCGAGCTTAAACGGCTGAACATTCCGGTCGAATTTGTCAACGGACTGCGCCGCACCTGCGAACGCACCATCAAGGTGGTGGACGATGTGCTGCACAACCAGGTTAACCGCAATCTGGTCCGTCTGGCGCAGGAGGCCGGCGGCAACGCGATCGGGATATCCGGCAAACATGTGTTGAAAGCGAAGAAGACCTTCTCCGTGGATCCGGCCACGGGAGAGAAGTTCGACGTCGGGTTTGTCGGCGAAGTCGTCGGGGTGGACGCGATGCCGATTATGCACGCGCTGTGGGAGGGGTACATCCCGGTGGTGACGCCGCTGGGAACCGGGGAGAACGGCGAGGTGTTCAACATCAATGCCGATACCGCGGCCTGCCGGATCGCGGAGGCGCTGCATGCCCGCAAACTGGTGTTCCTCTCCGACGTTCCGGGCCTGATGCGCAATCCGGCCGACGAATCCAGCGTCATCAGCTCGGTCTGCACCTCGGACGTGCCGAAACTGATTGCCGACAAGGTGATCTCCGGCGGCATGCTGCCGAAGATACAGAGCTGTCTGGACGCGCTCGCCGCCGGCGTCAACAAGGTGCATATGATCGACGGACGGGTTGAACATTCGCTGCTGCTCGAACTTTTCACCGACAGCGGCGTCGGCACCCAGATCGTCCGCCCGGACTCAATCTGATGAACATCGTTCTTACCGGCCTCAAACATTGCGGAAAGTCCACGCAGGCGGCGCTGCTGGCGGAGCGGCTCGGCCGGCGCGCCGTGGATTCCGACCGCGAAATCGAACACGCGTTCGCCCTCTCCACCGGTGAAGAACTTTCCTGCCGCGAAATATACCGGACGCGGGGAGATGAGTTCTTCCGCCGGCTTGAGGCCGACACCATCGCCGGGTTCGCCGCGGACGCCGGGGGCGAACCGGTGGTTTATTCTCTGGGCGGCGGCGCGGTCGGCAACCGGTTTCTTGATCCGGCCGTTTTGAAAAAGATCGGGAAGGTGGTTTACCTGAACGCCGCGCCGCTGGTTCTGTATTCACGGATCGAGGCGGAGGGGCTGCCGCCGTTTCTGGCCGGAATGTCCGATCCGTTTGCCGGATTCCAGTGCATCTGCGCCGAACGCGAAGCCGCGCTTGTCGGCGCCGCCGACGCGGTGTTCAAGCTGGACATGCAGCTTCCGGCGCGGGAAAATAACGACAATCTGTTTGAATTTTTAAAATCGGAGTTCAACATCTAATGAGCGGAAACACCTTTGGCGAAATATTCCGGATCACCACGTTCGGTGAATCGCACGGGCCGGGTGTCGGTGTGGTGATTGACGGCGTCCCCGCCGGTCTTGCGATCGACGGAAAGTTCATCCAGAGCGAACTTGACCGCCGCCGTCCGGGGCAGTCCGCCTTGACCACCCGCCGTCAGGAGAGCGATCAAATGGAGATACTTTCCGGTGTCTTTGACGGCATCGCCACCGGCACTCCGCTCGCCATGCTGATCCGCAACATGGATCAGCACAGCGCCGACTATTCCGGCATCGCCGGAGTTTTCCGTCCCGGCCACGCCGATCGCGGCTTTTTCAAAAAATACGGTTTGCGCGATTACCGCGGCGGCGGACGGTCGTCCGGGCGTGAAACCGCCGCCAGAGTCGCCGCCGGCGCCGTCGCAAAACTGTTCCTGAAAGATATGGGGATAACCGTTGCCGCCGGCACCGTTGAAGCCGCCGGAATTCAAGTTGAAAGGCGCGATTTTTCCATTGTGGAAACCAATCCGATGCGCTGCCCGGATGAGGCGGCGGCAAAGCTTATGGAGCAGGCTGTGCTCGCCGCAGCGCATGACGGTGATTCTGTCGGCGGAATCGCCGAATGCGTCATCAGCGGTCTTCCCGCCGGGCTGGGCGAACCGGTGTTCGATAAAATGGATGCGATTCTGGCTCAGGCGATGCTTTCGCTCGGCGCCGTCAAGGGCATTGAGTTCGGCGACGGATTCGCCGCGGCGAGACTCCGCGGCAGCGTCAACAACCTGCCGGGGCATGCCGGCGGTGTTCAGGGTGGAATCTCCACCGGCGAGCCGGTGATCTTTCGGGTGGCGGTCAAACCAACACCGTCCGTGTCCATGCGGCAGCAGATGGAAACTCTCGATGGCGAGACCGTGGAATGCGCGATCAAAGGACGGCACGATCCGTGCATTCTTCCGCGGATCATTCCGGTCATTGAAGCGATGTCCGCCATTGTTGTCGCCGACTTCGTTCTCCGCAACCGCGCCGCCCGGATTTGAACCGCCGGCGGCGGCAACTTTGCCGTCAATCGTCAAGGCGGAGTCATCATGATTCCGGCGGCGGAGAGGTGGTGTCGTTGATGTCGGTCACCTTTGGTTTTTTCCTGTATCGGAAATTATTTTGAGTTGATAAGGTCGGCGGCGATCCGGACGGCGGAATCCACCATCTTCGGACAAAAAGTCAGAAAAACACCGTGTTCCTTCAGATAGCTGACGTCTTCCGGCTTCCGCACGTCGCGTCCCAGCAGCTCACGGCACAACACGGCGCCGTTCGCCTGCCGGAACCTGGTCAGAAATTCCAGTGTTTTTTGATTGGTCAACTGCTTAGCCGCCAGGTCCGAACTTTTCGTATGGCCGAATTTCAATCCGATTGCCATCAGCGCCCCCACCGCGGCGCCGCAGACTTCGCCGGTGCACATGCCAGCCCCGAAACAGCCGCCGAGCCTCTTTGCGGTAACTTCGTCAATTCCGAGTTCTTCGGCAAAAACCGACAGTACCGCCTGTGAACAGTGAAACCCGTCGGCAAAGACGGACTTCGCTTTTTCCGCCAGCAGTTCCTCATTGTTTTCCAATGTCATAAAACGCCTCAATGCAATCCTCCGTCTGAGAAAATCCCTCCGGCTCCGGTTCAAATTAATATATCCTGAAATATGTTGAAAAGATACCCGGTCAGAATGATTCCGCCGATGCAGATACCGAAAAACAGCGCCAGAAGTCGAGGCTTCACCGCCTTGCGGAGCATCAGCATCGAGGGGAGGCTCAAGGTCGTCACCGCCATCATGAACGCCAGAACCGTTCCCAGCTGCGCCCCTTTGCCCAGCAGCGCCTGCGCCACCGGGATCGTGCCGAAAATGTCGGCGTACATCGGCGTTCCGGCCAGTACGGCGACAATCACGCCCAGCGGATTTTCTCCGCCGAGAACCGCCTCCACATACGATGACGGAATCCAGTTGTGAATGAATGCTCCAATCCCCACGCCGATAAGAATGTACGGGAACACTTTTTTGAACGTCTCCCACATTTGTTCCTTGGCATAGGCAAAACGCTCCCGCATTGTCAGACCGGTCGATTCCGCGGCATTGGCCGTTGTTGCGCTCAGAACAAAATCCTCCACATAACGCTCCATCCGCATTTTTCCGATCAGCGTTCCGCCGAGAATCGCCAGCACCAGCCCGATCCCCACATAGGCAACGGCCACCTTGACACCGAAAATACTGGTCAGCAGAACCAGACTGCCGATATCCACCATCGGCGAGGAAATCAGAAAGGAAAAGGTCACGCCCAGCGGCAGTCCGGCTCGCGTGAAGCCGATAAACAACGGGATCGAGGAGCAGGAACAAAACGGCGTCACCGTTCCCAGAATCGCCGCAAGCGTGTTGGCCAATATTCCGCGATAGCGCCCCAGAATCGACCGGCTGCGCTCCGGCGGAAAGTAACTCTGAATAAAAGAAATGAGGTAAATCAGCACGCAAAGCAGAATCGTGATCTTTACCGTGTCGTAAATGAAGAACTGAATGCCGCTTCCGAACGTCGAGGCGGTGTCCGCGCCCAGACGGGCAAGCAGCAGCCCGGTAAGGTCATTCAGCCAGTTCATTCCCAACAGTTGATTTTGAATGAAATTCCAAATCGTCATTTTTACCTTCTTATATTATTATGCTTAATGCCTTAATATTGTTCAGAAAAAAGCTCACTCCGTTTTTTTATCCGCCAAACACTTCAGGGTGTCGATGATACAGGGACAGCTCAAGCGGTAATAGACCGACTGTCCGCGCTTGTCGCTCTCCAGCAGTCCCGCCTGGCGCAGAATCGTCAGGTGCTGGCTGATGGTGGCAAACTGGACACCGACGGCTTCGACAAATTCACAAACGCAATGTTCCTGACCGTCCGCAAGCTGTTTCACAATCCACAGCCGCGTCGGATGGCCCAGCGCCTTGAATATTTCCGCCTCGCGCAGACAGGAATTTCTGTCAAATTTCTGCATATCCAGCTCCTTTGTTATTTAGTAATATAACATAATAACATGAGAAATCAAAATTTTTTTTGATTTTTTTTACAAAAGTCGGGAACGCCGTGAATTTTTCAGTTGTGTTGATCCGGTTTTCTAATGCTGCGGGCCGGTTGCGTATTTTGGGGGTGCGGAGCGTTATGTTTGCACGGTTTCCGGCGGCGCTTGATGCCGGAGGCCCCTTGGGAGGCGACAACGGTTGAACCTCTTTGAAAAAGCCGCGGCCGCGCCGGACGGGACGGACTGCGTAATTTGTGACCGCGTCCCCCTCCGGTTCCGTTCCTGCCGTTATTCCGGTTGATTGTGAAAGGCAAACAGCCTTCCGGCATAGTCCGTGACATAAAGCCATTCGCCGGCCACCGCCGGCGACGAGATCACCGGCGCGCCCAGTTGAAATTTCTGCCGGAGCGTTCCGTCCTCCAGCGCCACGCCGTACAGCCACCCGTCGTTTGCTCCGAACCACACGGTGTCGCCGGCGGCCACCGGGCTGGACTCGGCGGTTTTCGCCCGCCAGAGGTATGGCGAGGTGTCAAACAGACCGATGCCGATATCGGAAAAAATCCATTTCACCTCAAGCGTTTCCCGATCCAGCGCCACCAGACCGGAGTCGGCGGTAGTTGCCAGCACCAGGCGGCCGGCCGCCACCGGCGCGCCGCTTGACTGAAGCTCCCACGCGGCGGCTGACATCACCGGACGCCCGTCCGGAACGCTGAAATATCCCACCCTTGCGCCGTCGCTGTAATACACCCGGTTGTCAACGGCGGCAAAACTGCCGGAGTGGAACCGGTCGGTCTCCTGATTGAATTTTCGCAGACACCCGCCGCCGGTGGCGGAACTGAGATAAAAACCGCGCCAGAACGCGCCGGTCAACACAACGCCGCCGACCAGCGTCGGGGTATCGCAGGTCCCTTCGCCCTCGTCCCAGGCGGAATTGCGCCACGCGACCCGCGGCGCGTCCGGGCCGGATACGCAAAGTTTACGCAACTTCAGCGCTTTGCCGCCATACACGGCGCCGTCGGCGTAAACCACGCCGCCGCAGGAGGTGGGCAGTCCTTCAGACAACGCGGCGTCGCGCCAGAGTTCGCGCCCGTCGGCGGCGTTCAGCGCAACGATGTCGCCGCGTGAATCAAGAAAAAATATCCGGTCGCCGTCGCCGGCCATGGCATTGCGTATCGACCGCTCCGAGCGGTGACGCCACAACACTTTTCCGGTGGCGGCGTCCAGCGCCGTCACGCCGCCGGCGAGTTCGGACCCAAGGTCGGCGGTGGCGGCGAACACCATGCCGCCCGCGACCAGCGGTGTGCCGAGGAACGACTCTCCGCCGAGATCGGCCGCCCACACCGGCTCAAGTCGTGACAGCCGTGCCGCCGGGAAAAAACCGTTGTGGGAGGCACTGCCTTGAAAATTGAAGCATTCGGCGGTCGGCACATCATGGGTTCCGGCCGGAAGCGGAAAGACGGCGGGAACGCTCAGGCGGGAAACTTTGCCGTCCGCCCAGGTCACGGAAAGCTCCAGCGATCCGGTGCCGCCGGGAGTTCCGAACGCCGGAATGTCGCCGTTCCACTGCCAGCGGGTGGAACCGGGTGCAAGCTCGAAAATCCGGGATTCTTCGCCGGAGACCGCGTCGCGCAGCCGCACGGACGCGGTCTGTACGTCATGCGCGGTGTCATAGGCGGTCGCCATGATGCGCAGACCGCCGTCCGCCGCGCGAACCGGCGGCGCGGCGGCGGCATAACGGGAAATCGGCGTGCAGCGCACCGCGGTGACGACTTCGCCGTTATGACCGACGGAAATCAGCCGGATGCAGCTTGGCGAGTGGTCGATGCCGCCCTTGTTCGGATTTGAGGTCGCGCAATACAGCGAACCGGACGGCGCGCGGCGGACGAAAGTGGCATGCCAATGGCCGAATATCCATGCCCGGAGATTGTGCGCGGAAAGGTTGAGTGCGCCTCCGGAGGCCGGAATCTCCATCGGATCGGAATAATTGAGCAGATCATGACCGAACACGACGATCGGCTTGTCCGCCGGAAATTCAGTCAGAATCTGGCGGACATAATCTCCGAAATCGGTCTGATTGTACGGAAGACGGTCGGTCTCGCCGTAGGTCATCGGCGCTGAAAAAAACAGAATGCCGCCGCGCTCGAACGAATAGTAGTAAGGGTAAAGCAGCGAGGCGTAATCGCGGTTGTTGACCGCCGGAACGAGGTCGTGGTTGCCGACCGCGATGAAAACATCGGTCCCGATGGCCTCGGGTGTGAATTTTTCCGCGTGCATCCGGATGCCGTCCATTCCTCGCAAATCTCCGGTGCAGACGACAAAGTCAAGCCGTTCCGCCGCGGCCAGGGCGATCAGCGCCTCATACCAGCCGCCGGAAAGCTCCGCGCACTCCTCGTCGGCAATCTGGGCAAAGCGCACGGTGTCATTTACCGGACCGGGGGTGAAGGCGAAGTCAAACGGACCGCGTTCATCCGGCAGCCGGTAAAACCACCGTCTGCAGCGATATTGCGCCGGAACGTGAATAAAGACCGACCGCTGCGAGTCCGGGAACTCAAATTCATATGCGCCGCCGGCGCCGGTCTTCATCACCGTCAGGCCGTCGCTGACCATCATGCCGGGCAGCGGAACGTCTCCCGTGGAAAAAACGCCGTTGCCGTCTTTGTCCTCGAACACCCGGCCGGACGCCGTTCCGGCGAACAATCCGGCCATGGCGGTCATGGCGAGCAGAATACCGGGGATTTCAAGCATATTTTTATTCATCCGTTATTCCTGTTGTACCGGTTTTCACATGAAAGGGCTGATTGTTCCCGACGCCGCCGTCCGTGTTCGTTAATCTATCACGGGATCGGCCGCCGGTCAATAGCAGACCGGCGAAAATATCGGCCGCGTTTTCGGCGCCGGAGTGCCCGCCGACCTGTTTCGCGCGGACTGCCGTGCGGCTTCGCAAGCGGCTGCGTTGACTTTTTTCCGGGGTTGCGCCATCGTAAATTCCCATTGCGACAGCAAAAATATCTAAAACAACTATTTTTATTGTTATATGCGCTTGACAGCCCTTGCATCCGGTGGTATCTTTTCAGTAATAAACGATAAAAGACGTAAAGACTGTTGATACCGGATTTTTCCGGCAAGCCGGTCGGCCGGCGGTGGCGCGCAAAGTTCCGGCGGCAACGGGCGGCGGCTTCCCCGTTCGGTTTGAATGAACCGGATTGATTTTCGGCGGATCGGGTGACGACAACGATAAAAAATGGCGGCATTCATGGCAAAAGGAGATAAAAACAATGGAAACTGAACTTAGGACTGCGGGTGGATTGCAGACGGTTTGGGAAATGCAGATTGTCTATCTTGATTTTGACGGCGCGGAAACGAGCTATCGCGGCGAGACCGGAACAATAGAGCATGTCTCCGTGGCGGATTCCGGGCTGACGGCGGCGGAAAAACAAAGTCTGCTCGACCGGCTGAACGGGGAATTTTCCGCCAGAGGCGTCGTGTTTACGGCGGAAAAACCGGCGGATGGGGAGTATTCCACCGTGTTTATCGGTCATACCGGCGCGTTTGACTATTCCGGTCTGGCCGAGACTATCGACAAGGACAATGCGAACAAGAGCGACAACGCGTTTGTGAACCTCTCCGGCGGCGAAACGTCGGAGTCGATCGCGGCGGCGGTTGCGCACGAGGTGGAGCATATCGTGTTCGGCCTCGACCACGGCGGCGGCGGTTTGAACCGTTATGCCAAGACCATTGTGGTCTCCTCCGGCGTGGTCTCCTCCTATAAGGGTACCGACGTAACCAGCGACAACCTGACCATCCTTTCCGGCGGCATCGCCTCCGCCTACTGGATGCGTGGGGGGACGATCACCATCTCCTCCGGCGGCCAAGCCGGCGGGCTTTTCGCCATCTTCACCAGTGCTTCCCAGATGAATTTCCTGCCCGGCGCGATAGTGCGCGACTTTTCGACACTGCGTTACGCCAATGAGTTTTCAAACGGCGACGGGACGAAGACCTTCAGCTCGGTGACCTTTTATCAATGCAAATTCGACCTCACAATCTGGAGCACGGCCAACATCACATTTACCGCCACCCTCGCGCCCGGCGCGGTGATGCGGGCGTGCAATGTGGGGTGGCGGACCATCGTTTCCAGCGGGGCGGTCTTTGACGGCAACGTGGTGGATGATAACATGATGGGTTCGTCGGTCATCTGTCTCGACGGCACCCGGCCGCTCAGCAACACGCTCAAGACGGAGGACGTCTATTTTGGCAGTTCAGTTTTCCCGGTGATGATCGCCTCCAGCGGCGCGATCGTCTCCGGGACGACCGTGTACAACGGCCATTTGATCGTCTCCAGCGGCGGCAGCGCGTTGACCACCGTGGTGAACGGCTACGAGACGAAATCGGTCGATGCCGAAAGCTACAGTCGCTTTATCAACGGCAGTATGAGCGTGCTTTCCGGCGGCGTTGCCATCGGCGTGCGTGTTTCCAGCGGCGGGCGGGTGATGGTTGACGGTTCGTCGGTGCGGAACTATGTTTATTCCGGCGGCTTAATGGCGGTGCAGTCCGGCGGCACGGCCTCCAGCGGCATCGTTTACGGGGGCGGCAGTTGCGTTGTCATCGGTTCCGGCGCCAAGGCAAGCGGAATGACGATATTAGGCGAGGCTTCGGCGGTAGTCAGCGCGGCGGCAATGGCGTTTACGGTCAGCAGCGGCGGCGTCATGATAGTTTCCTCCTCCGGGGCGCTGTGGCTTTCCGACATTGACCGCGGCGGCCGGGTTCAGTTGTCGCTTGACGGAACGGCGGCATTGACAACTGTCATGGCTGGCGGAGTAATGTATGTCGGAGTTTCCGGCTCCGCATTTGGGAACACCGTCTCCTCCGGCGGCCACATAATGGCTTCATCGGGCGGTTCGGCCTACGGCAACCTTATTCTTGCCGGCGGCTCCATGACCGCGGCAAAAGGCGGCGATGTTAGCGGCAACATCGTGTCCGGCCTGCTGACGGTGCAGAATGCTGGATGGTCCACGGGCGATACCATCGCCCCCGGCGGCCGTATGGTTCAGGAATCCGGCGGCGGTGTCTCCGGTACGACGGTGCAGGGGACAATGAGCGCT
The DNA here is from genome assembly GCA_028709805.1 of Victivallaceae bacterium. Taxonomy (GTDB): domain Bacteria; phylum Verrucomicrobiota; class Lentisphaeria; order Victivallales; family Victivallaceae; genus CALXXL01. Next base: position 3,924 of record JAQUTL010000019.1, on the reverse strand, counting down.
TTCGGCAGCTCTTGGGACTGCATGGCGGAGAGCGGTGGATTGATTGCCGTTTCCAGCGGAACGGTTTTTCGATGTCGCGCCTTCTCCGGTGGAACCGTCAAGGTTCTCGGCGGCGGTGTCGCCTCGGCCGGCGTTGCCGACAACGGCGGAAAGCTGATCGTCAGTTCCGGCGGAAGCGCCATCGACGCCGTAATCTTCGGCGGCGAGCTTACGGTCTCTTCCGGGGGCGTTGCGGCGCAAACGGTGGTATCCTCCGGCGGAACTCTTGTCGCCGACACCGGCGGAACTCTGACAGAGACATTTGTGTGGACGGGCGGCACGTTGCGGGTGACGGGCGGAGCTAATCTGAATGACAACCTGTATCTGGCCGGAAACATGATTGTGGACGGCAAGGCGAATATGCTGTTGGGAACCGTGGTTTTCAGTCTTGGCAACATTGATCGCACCGGCCGTGCGACCGCCAGATTGGATAATTATGCGAATCTGCTCGGCGCCGCTTATGCCGTCAGCTCGTACCCGAATGCGGCCGACTGCCGCTCCAACGGTCTTTTTGCGCTGATCGGCAACGTCTCCGCCTTCAGCGAGAGCTTGAGTGTGCTGGATTACAACTCGGTGTCCGTCGGCACCTTGAAAGTCGGCGGCACGCTCACTTCCGGCTACCTGACCTATTCGCTGCGGCTGGAGGACGGTACGCTGAAGATTGAGGTGGTCGGCAAATACGACACCCTGTACGGCAAGGTCGCGTACGGCAACGCCAATCTGAACGCCTATTACTGCCGGGTGAAGAGCATCATCGCGGCTTCGGAAACCGACATCACCGGCAACGCGGTCAGCGAGGTCGATCTGCTGGCCCAGGCCAGCCCCTGCAACGTATATGGCGGCGGAAACAATGTCAACGTCGGCGGAAACATCGATCTGGCGTTGACCGGCGGCGGCTACTCCGGCATCGTTTACGGCGGTTCGCGGGCTTACGCAAAAAACGTAACGGTGCATGACATCGCCGTAAGCGTCGGCGGGATCGTCCATTCCGACAATCAGAAACTCATCGCCGCGGGGAAAGGCAACTCGGCCTGGATCGTCGGCGGCGGCGTCGCCGACAACGCCCAGACGCTGACCGCCGGAGCCGTGAATATCACGCTCGACGGCGCGAACGTCGTCCGGGTGGTCGGCGGCGCGCAGGCGCAGAACGCCGGTTCAACGGCGACGGTGGAATCCGTCAATATCACTGTCCGCAACTCCACGCTGGCCGGCGACCTGTTCGGCGGCGGCTACGCCTACAACGGCGGAACGTCGGTCGTTTCCGGCGGCACGTTCATCACCATCGACACCACCGCCGCCAACGTCACGGTCATGGGCAACATCTACGGCGGCGGCGCGAATCCGTCCTATTATTCCAAGGGCGGCAGCACGCCGGTCAACGGCGGGTCAACGGTCACCTTCACCGGTCTCGGTGAAAAACTGACCGTCGGCACGGTTTCCGGCGACGGCATGATCGCCGGCATGGTCTCCGGCGTCCGGACGCTGGAGTTCCGCGACTTTTTCGGCGAAATTTCGGCCAACGTCAAGAACTTCGACCTCCTGAAGTTCGCCGGGACCAGCGAGATCACCGCCGGCCCCGGCTATGAAGCCGGAACGTTCAAATTCGATCTGACCGGGCGCGACGCGAGTTATCAGGGCGTCGCGTTCATTCAGGACGCTTCCGCGTTCACCTTCGCCGACGGCGACAAACTGCTGCAGGTCGAGCTTGGCGCGAGTTCCGGCAATTATGACTTGATGGCGGTGGATGACGAATACATGCTGGACGGCCTGAAAGTGGAACTGTTCAAAAATGACGCGCTGCTTTGTTCGTTCAATTACGGCGAAACCAAAGACGGCTATGCGCTGGAGTTTGCCAATGGCATGTTGTCGTTAGCACAAGCGTAATCGCAAATCTATTGCCTCTCTGCGAACCTCACTGGAATCAGTCCGGTTTGGCAGGGACGAATTGAACGCGCGGCAGGTTAAAGCAATATTTGTGCGCCGGCAGGAAAGATTCGCCGGCGCACACGACTCCTCATATTGCTTCAGTAGCCAAGTTCCAAGTCTATTTCGGCGGCTTTTGCGCGCAGCAGAGCGGCGTCCTTCTCCGGAAGATGACGGGTTGAAATGACGGTTTCGGCAAACCCGGCCACGGTGTCGTAGTCGGTGAACAGCGTCTCCGCATGACCGTCGGCAAAGACGGTGTTCACACGGCCGTCCTGTCCGGCTCCGGGTTTTTCAAACGAGACCGGAAAATTGACACTGCTCTGCAGAGAATCATACATTACGCCGCCGACCAGAACATAGGAGACGTTGTCTTCGGTCAGGTCGTCGAAAGAGGCGGCCGCGACACGGGATTCGTCATTCGGAGAAATCAGAGTTTTCGTACAGGGGCCGAACTCTGCGCTCAGTTCGCGGAACCCGGCCGCGCCGTTATGGAGCGGCTTGCCTTGATCGTAGGTGTGCAAAAGCACCGCCATCATGATTTGCCTGAGGTTGCCGAGGGATGCGGCGGATTTTGCCGTGCTGCGGGCGCGGCTGAGACTGGGCAGCAGCATGGAGGCTGCCGCCGGCATGCTGCTGATATAACTTCCGGCGAAATTGCCGCAGGCGGCGAAAATTGCCAGCGTCTTGCTGCCGGTGGCTCCGATGCTGAGCAGCGCGTCCGGCGCGGCGTAGCCGACCGCTCCGAGGGGGGCGTCAAGTTCGAGTTTATTCATTATCCGGGCCAGCGCCGCGGCGCTGGCCCGGTCGAGGTCGAGGCCCGGAGCGACAAGTTCGTCGATGATGCCGGACAGTCCGCGGGGGATGAAGATGAAACTGTTGGCCCTGGCCGGCAGGAGTGCCGCGAGTTTCTTGAATTCCGGCGTTGCCGTCATATCAGGCGCGGTGCCGGCGGCGGCGTCGCGTACGGCGGCCGGTTCGGTGGAAACGACCAGATAGCCGTTGAGTTCAAACACCGTCAGCGTGACCGTAGGCATTGCCGGAAACACCAGCTGACCGTCCTGAACCGCCGCCGGGATCTCGGTTTTGCAAAAGGCCGTGAGCGCGTTGAAGATTGCACTGTCGGAGGTTTCCACCAGCAGGGTTGCGCCGGTTATGCCGGGAATAATGCGGTTTTTGCCGTCGTCGGTCAAAATCACCGCCACCGACTTCACCGTTCCGGCGAGCGCCTGAAGGTCAAACCCTTCGGTCTTGGCCTGAGCCAGCGCCGTGTAAAAATCGGTCTTGACCGATTTTGAGGCCAGAGCGTCGAACGAGGTGAGGAAACGGGTGCAGAGGTCGGCGGTGTTGAAGTCGCTGCCAACCGCGATAATGGTGGCGGCCGGAGCCATCTTCAGCAGTGACAGCTCATGCGCTTCGCGTCCGTAGACGTTCCAGATAAAGCCGTGACGGGTCTCGTCCGGAGCGTAGAGCGCTGAACGAAACCGATATCCGCCGCCGTCGGCCAGAGCAGCGGCGCTGGCGCCGGCGCCGCGCACTCCGGCCAGTCCGGACTGCTCGAAAAAGGCGTTCAGCACGGCTTCGCCGGTTTCCGCGTCTTTCCCGCCGGACAGTTCCAGCAGTGCGCCGAACAGTGTTCTGGTCAGCGCGACAACCTCGCCGGCGGCCGTATAATTATACACCAGTCCGCCGGCATCCAGATATTTGACGGTTTCCGAAAAGTCGCGTTCGGCGATGGTCTGCTGTGCCGACGCGCCGATGCCGATCAAGGCTGCGGTCAACAGTCCGATTGTTTTTTTCATTTACAGTTCTCCGCTTTTGATGATGATGAGACAATCCTGAATCCGTGAAAGAAACACCGTGTTTCTCTCATTATTGTTATTATGCTATAAATTTATAGCAACTTTATTTGATTTTCAAGTCTTTTGATAACAAAATCGATGATAAGTTCACTTTTTCATA
>JAQUTL010000018.1 GCA_028709805.1 Victivallaceae bacterium | reverse complement strand
GTGTTTCGGTTCCGGAACGGGGAATGAACGCTGCCCGGGGATTCCGGAGCAAAAAAAGAAAAGAAGGATCCAGTATGAACATCTACGTTGGTAATCTCGCCTACGCCGTCACCGATGAAGACCTCGCAAACTATTTCGCCGAATTCGGCACCGTTGATGCCGCCCGCATTGTCATGGATCGTGACAGCGGCCGCAGCAAGGGCTTCGGTTTCGTCGAAATGAGCGATGCCAATGCCGCCAATGCCGCCATCGAGGCGCTGAACGGCAAGGAACTCAACGGTCGCAAGATCGTGGTCAACGAGGCTCGTCCGCGTGAAGAGCGTCCGCGTCGCGAAGGCGGATTCCGCCGCTAATACGCTTTCAGGCCGGTTGCGGCCGGCCGTTTGCGTAAAATTGCGAAAAAATCCGAATTCCTTTATGGCGTTCGGATTTTTTTTGTTTAAAAATCCGGACGCGGTGTTATATTATGCGGATTGTCGGGTGTTTGCGTTGCGGCGCTTTGATGATGTGCGTGTCCGTATGGTGTTGCGGAAGCGCACGCGGTGCGACCGGATGAGCCGATCGTGCCATGCACTATGAAGGCTCTTGGCGGCTGCGGCGTTACGGCTGTCTGGATTTACACTAAACAAGCCAATGGAGATGGAGATGAAAACGAGATTTACGTTGATTGAACTGCTGGTGGTCATTGCAATCATCGCGATTCTGGCGGCGATGCTGCTGCCGAGTCTTGCCCGGGCCCGCGAAATGGCCAACCGGATCGCGTGCGTCGGGAATCTGCGCCAGTGCGTGCAGACAATGCAGCTTTATTCCCAGAACAACGACGACTGGGTGTCCACCTGTCCGCGCGATAAGGACGGCTGGGTGGCGCCGTGGTTCGGCGTCAAGGGCGTTGGCGGTGACCTGGGGGCGAACGATCCGGACTGCCCGGTGCAGATGCGCAAAGTCACCTACTGCCCGTCGGTGGTCAATTCGGACAATATCAAGAACCGGCAGTCGGCTTACGGTGCGCCGTTTTTCAATAATTCGCCGGACTACGAGGAGTATAACTGCGAGCAGACGGTGACCGGCAACCCGACGCAGGTTGATCCTACCTACAATGTGATCTACTACACCGGCGGCTCCATGGTCAATCTCGGCCGTGCGCCGGCCACCACCTATGTCATGCTGATGGATTGCGCCTACGGGTCGTACTTTGCCGACAGCTCCGACCCGGCGGTGGGAAATCAGGCGTACTGGTTCTATCGGGACAACGGTCTGAAGGGGTGGTCTGGATTCATGCCCCGTCACAACGGCATCGGCAATCTGGCTTATGCCGACGGTCATGTCGGTGACAGTCAGGATCGCGCCGCGCTTTACCGGCAGTCGTTCATCCGCAGCTATCTGATCAGCGACGGTTACGACGCGATCGATTTGGAGGAGGAGTACGGCAGCGACAACAACTGAGCCGGACTCCGGTACTGAGTTATCCGACGCGGGGCGGCGATGCCGTTCCGCGTTTTTTGTTGTCCGGCCAGTCTTTACAAAAGGATGTTTTGTGCTATATTATAAAAAATAAGATTCTCAACATAAACATCAAGGTGTTACAATGAACAAAATCTCCGCTCTCCAGAAGGCCCGTGCCGCGTATATGCCCAAACTTCCGCCCGCCTATGTCAACGGCGCGGCGGTGAAAATCGTTGAAGGCGCTCCCACCACCAGCGCCGGAGACTCCGAAAAAATCGGGAAACTTTTTGCCGCCACCTACGGCAGCCCCGAGCTGACGTTTGAACCCGGCGTCAGAGGCGAAAAGCCGGCGATCACCGCCGGAGTGATCCTGTCCGGCGGGCAGGCTCCGGGCGGACACAACGTCATCGCCGGTCTGTACGACGGACTCAAATCGCTGAACAATGCGAGTAAACTCTACGGCTTCCTGAAGGGGCCGGACGGTCTGGTCAAAAATGAGTACATGCTGCTCACCGATGAGATCATCAACAGCTACCGCAACACCGGCGGCTTCGATATGATCGGCTCCGGCCGCACCAAACTTGAGACCGAGGAGCAGTTCACTGCCGCATACAATCATTGCAAAGCGCTCGGCATCACCTGCTTGGTGATCGTCGGCGGTGACGACTCCAACACCAACGCCTGTCTGCTGGCCGAGTATTACAAGAAGAACGATATTCCGATCAAGGTGGTCGGCTGCCCGAAGACCATCGACGGCGACCTCAAGAACGAGCAGATCGAAGCCTCTTTCGGATTCGACACCGCCTGCCGCGTTTATTCCGAGCTGATCGGCAACATCGAGCGCGATGCCAACTCCGCCAAAAAATACTGGCACTTCATCAAACTCATGGGCCGCTCCGCCAGTCATATCGCGCTGGAATGCGCGTTGCAGACCCATCCGAATATCGCCATTATCTCCGAAGAGGTCGCGGCCCGCAAGATGACCATCAAGGGCATCGTTGAATATATCGCCGGCATTGTTGCCGAGCGTTCGGCCCGCGGCATGAATTTTGGTGTGGCGCTGATTCCCGAAGGTCTGATCGAGTTCATTCCCGAATTCAAGATGCTGATCGCCGCGCTGAATGAGCTGCTGGCCAAGGAGGAAACCGCGTTTGCTTCGCTGGCCGATTCGGACAGCAAGATCCAGTTCATCAGCAGCCGTCTGCCGGAGGGTTCGAGCTATGTGTTCAGCTCGCTGCCGCGCCAGATCCAGATCCAGCTTTGTCTGGACCGCGACCCGCACGGCAACGTTCAGGTCTCTCTGATCGAGACCGAGAAGATGCTCGCGGAGATGGTCTCCCTGCGGCTGAAGGAACTCCGGCAGACCGGCATCTACAACGGCAAATTCTCCACGCAGAGCCACTTTTTCGGTTACGAGGGCCGCTGCGCCGCGCCGTCCAATTATGACGCCGACTATTGCTACAGCCTCGGTTATACTGCCGCGGCGCTGCTTTCCGCCGGTAAAACCGGTTATATGTCCAGTGTCCGCAACACGCTGAAACCGGCCTCCGAGTGGGTGGCCGGCGGCATTCCGATCACCATGATGATGAACATTGAGCGTCGGCACGGCGAGGACAAGCCGGTGATCCGCAAGGCGCTGGTTGAGCTTGACGGCGCGCCGTTCCGCGAATTTGCCGCCAACCGCGCCGAATGGGCGGTCAACACCTGTTACGTTTATCCCGGCCCGATCCAGTATTTCGGACCGAGCGAGGTCTGCGATCTGGTTACCCGCACGCTGATGCTTGAGAGAAGCGGCAATGTCAAGTAAAACCGGCGCAATCGACGTTTCGTATGTCGCGCAGCTCGCCCGGCTGGAGCTGGACGAAGCCGAAAAAGCCGCGATGCAGCATGACATGGAGGCGATCGTCGAGTATATCGACGAATTGAGCGAGCTTGACGTTTCCGGTGTTGAGCCGACCGCGCATGCGGTGCAGGTCACCAACGTTGAGCGCGATGACGTCGCCCGTCCGGGATTCGGACGCGACGTCATGCTGGCCAACGCGCCCGCCCTGATCGAAGGCGAACTTATCCGGGTGCCTCAGGTGTTGCCCGGAGAGGGGATGAACTGAGTTATGAGCGTTATGGAAACAATTACGATCGCCGCAGCCGCCCGGCTGCTGGCGGAAAAGAAGCTCACTTCGGTGGAGCTGGTCAACCGTTGCCTGTCCAGAGTGGACGAAACGGACGGCCGGGTCGGCGCCTTTTTGACCATTGACCGTGAGCGGGTGCTGGCGGCGGCGGCGGAGTCCGACCGTCGCCGGGCGGCTGGCACGGCGTTGTCCGAGTTCGACGGGGTGCCGATCGGCGTCAAGGCCTGCATCGTTGCCGGGAAAGAGAGCTGTTCATGCGCGTCCAAACTTCTGGAAAACGTGATATCTCCCTATGATTCGACCGCAGTGGCGCGGTTGCGCCGGCTCGGATTCATTCCGTTCGGGCGGCTGAATATGGACGAGTTCGCCATGGGGTCGAGCTGCGAGAACAGCGCGTTCCACCGTACGGCCAACCCGTGGGACCTCAACCGGGTTCCCGGCGGCTCCTCCGGCGGCAGCGCGGCGGCGGTGGCGGCGCGGATGGTGCCGGCGGCGCTGGGGTCGGACACCGGCGGATCGATCCGCCAGCCGGCCGGGTTCTGCGGCATTGTCGGCGTCAAGCCGACTTATGGACGCGTCTCCCGCTACGGGCTGGTGGCGTTTGCTTCGTCGCTTGACCAGATCGGGCCGATGACCAATTCGGTGGAGGACGCCGGAATTGTGCTTGACGCCATTTGCGGACGCGACGCCGCCGACTCCACCAGTCTGGACGTGCCGGCCGGAGGGTTTGCCGACGCGGTGCGCAAAGCGGATGTCGCTTCGCTGAAAGGCGTCCGGGTCGGATTGCCCAAGGAATACCTTGAGGCGCCCGGATTGAGTCCGGACGTCAAGTCGGCGCTCGGCCGCGCGCTGGAGAAAATCCGCTCGCTCGGAGCCGAAACGGTGGAAGTGTCGCTGCCGCATACGAAATACGCGGTCGCGGTTTATTATATTATTGCCACCGCCGAAGCCAGCGCCAATCTGGCCCGGTTCGACGGCGTGCGCTACGGCGCGCGCAAGGACACCGGAGAGCTGGTGTCAAGTTATTTTGCCAGTCGCGGCGCCGGATTCGGCCGGGAGGTGACCCGTCGTATTCTGCTTGGCACCTATGTGCTTTCCAGCGGTTATTACGATGCTTATTATCTCCGGGCGCAGAAAGTGCGCACGCTGATCCGCCGCGATTTCACCGAGGCGTTCCGGCAGTGCGACGTGCTGTTGACGCCGGTAACTCCGGCGACGGCGTTCAAATTCGGAGAAAAATCCGATCCGCTGCAGATGTATCTGTCGGACATTTTCACGATTGCGCTCAACCTCTCCGGGAACTGCGGCATGAGCGTGCCTTACGCGCTTGGAGGCGACGGCATGCCGATCGGTCTTCAGGTGATCGCTCCGGCGCTGGAGGAGAAAAGACTTCTGGCGTTCGGGCGGGTGCTTGAGGCCAATGCGGAACGCGAATCGTTTGTTCCGGGATTGTAAGCGTCGCGCTCCGGCCGGATTCCGCCGGTCGGAGCGGTTTCAATTTATTTCTCAAACGAGGTGGATGATGAAAAAGAGGCTGTTGATCCTGTTTGCGGCGCTGCCCTGTGCGGCGATGGCGCTGGTGTCCGGCGAAAAAGCGTCGGCGACGGTGGGGCTTGATTATGTGACCAAGGGGGATCCGCTCTATCTTGACCAGAACAGTTTTTCCAGCCGCGAGCCGTTTGCCCATCTCCGTGTGGTCACGCTGTTCGGCACCTACATTCCGAATGTGCGCGAGACGTTGACCGCGATCGACCGGCTTGCCGGTCAGTACGCCGATCATGACCTTCAGGCGCTGGCGGTCTCGCCGCAGCCGAAAAAGGCGATTGAGGATTTTATGAGCGACGGCGGATTTAAATATCTCAAAGTCGCATGCGACAAGGACGGCCGTCTGGCCAACACTTATCTTGACGGCGCACTGGTCGGTGTGCGCAGTTACATTGTTGACGCCTCCCAGATCATTTTGTGGGACGGCGATCCAGACGATCTGCCGAGAGTGCTGGACAGCATGTACAGCAACCGTTTCAATGCTTCAAACTCCCGCGCCGTCTCCGCCTGGCAGCAGGAGATGACCATCGCCGCCGCCTCCGGCCAGAACCCCGAGGTGTTCGCCGCCGCCGACCGAATTCTGAAGATCGATCCGCAGAACTCTCTGGCGCTCAAATCATATCTTTACGCCGCCCAGTATCTCAGCACTCCGGCGGACACCTTCAAATATCTGGAGGAGTTGAAAAATGCCAACCCGGACAGCCGGATACTTTACTGGGCGATGCTTTCCCAGTGTCAGAACGATCCCGAACTGCGGGAGGCGGCCTGGCCGCTGATCGAGGAGTTCGGCCGGCGCTTTTCATGGGACGCCGACGAATTGGGCCGTCTGCTCTGGGGGACGCTGAATATTTTTCCGCTGGAGGCCGGAGCGCTGAAGGCGGCCGGCACGTTGATCCGTCCGCTGGAATGCGCCGAAAAACCGACTGCCGACATTATGGCAGCACAGGCGCTTTACGCCAGCCGGATCGGTCGTTTGCGCGAGGCAGTTGCACTTCAGAAAAAAGCGGTGGAGCTGAGTGATGAGGATGGCAGGCCGACGATGCTTCGTTTTCTTGATTATTACACCGCCGGTCTTGAGGCGTCGGAGGGCAAGGCCGAATAGCCGGAATTGGCTTATGTGCAACGCCGCGTCCCGCCTTTTTAGGCGCGGCGCGGCGTTTTGATTTCAGCGCGGCAGGATTACTGTTTTATTTTTGCGATGAGGTTGGAGGTGGAGAAGCCGTCAACGAACGGCTTGAAAACGATCTGCGCGCCGCAGTGGTCCAGCGCGGCGTGTTCGGACGGATCGAGCGAATCAAGCGTATAGTCGCCGCCTTTGACGTAGATGTCCGGCGAAACCGCCAGAAGTTCGCGGTCGCAGCGCGGCGAGTCGAAAATCACCACCGCGTCCACCGATTCGAGCGCGGCGAGCATATACGCCCGGTGTTCCTCCGGAACCACCGGACGGGACGGCCCCTTGAGCGCCTGCACCGCGCGGTCGGAATTCATCAGTATCAGCAGCGCGTCGGCCAGACCGCGGCTTTCGTAGAGATACTGGGCATGGCCGCGGTGCAGAATGTCGAAACACCCGTTGGTGACCGCGAGTTTGCGACCACGGGCGCGCAGTTTTTCGCGCCATTCGCGCGCCTGTTCGAGCGTCATAACCAGTTTTTGCGGGTCGCGGTTCATTCCATCGCCTCCGCAAGCAGTGCGCGGACTCTCACTCCGGCGGTCTTGAGCAGGTTCATCGAAGTGTCGTCAATGGAGTAGCGCGCCCGGTAGACCACTTCGGCGATCCCGGAATTTATGATCATTTTTGCGCAGAGCAGACATGGACTGAATGTGGTGTACAGCACCGCGTCCTTGATGGCGATGCCGTGGCAGGCGGCCTGAACAATGGCGTTTTCCTCGGCGTGGCTGCACAGACATTCGCCGAGATTGGTGCCGCTCGGCGCGTCGGAGTTGCAGCGCGGACAGCCGCCGTCACAGCAGTTCTTGATTCCGCGCGGAGTGCCGTTGTAGCCGGTGGAAATTATCTGGCGGTCAAGCACGATGACGGCGGCGACCTGACGGCGGCAGCAGCTTGAACGGGTTGCCGCCACATCGGCGATCGCCATGAAATATTCGTCCCACGATGGTCTTTTCTTCATAAACTGTTCAGCTCCGGTTTGCGGATCGGGCGGGACTTCCCATTTGTCCGGGAACATCCCGCGCGGCGATCCATGCTCAGTTTGCCACTATATTGACCAGCCGTCCCTTGACGCAGACGATTTTGCGGACGGTTTTTCCGTCCAGCATCGCCTTGACTTCCGGCGCGGCCAGCGCGATCTTTTCCATTTCCCCGGCGTCGGCTCCGGACGGCATCATCAGGCGTATCCGCGGTTTGCCGCAGAGCTGAACCAGAATTTCGATTTCATGCAGCGTCAGAAATTCGGGATTGTATTCCGGCCATTTCTCGTAGGCCACGGTGTCGTTGTGGCCGAGCATCTGCCACAGCTCCTCGCCGATGTGCGGCGCGAAAACCGAGAGCAGTTTCACATAGGTCTCGGCGGCGGTGCGCGGAACGTCTTTGCCGTTAAGGAAGTCGTTGAGCGTCACCATCATGGCGCTGATTGCGGTGTTGAATCCGAAAGCGTCGAGATCTTCGGTGACTTTTTTGATCGCGGTATGCAGGCTGCGCAGCTCCTCCGGCGTCATTTCCCGATCCGACAGCGGCATTTCGGCGACCATCCGCCATGAGCGCTTCAGAAAGCGGAACACGCCTTCCACCCCCTTGGTGTTCCACGGTTTGACCGCTTCGAGCGGCCCCATGAACATTTCGTAAAGCCGCATGGCGTCGGCGCCGTATTCGCGGACCACGTCGTCCGGATTGACCACATTGCGCAGCGACTTCGACATCTTGGCCGGAAATTCGGTCAGTGCTTCTCCGGTGAGTTTGCTCTTCGGGCCGGCTTCGGTGAATTCGACCTGATCGGTCGGCACCAGCACGCCTCGGCCGTCTTTATAGGAGGTTCCGAGAATCATGCCCTGATTGACCAGTTTGCGGAACGGTTCCGGCGTTGACACCAGTCCGGCGTCATACAGCACTTTGTGCCAGAATCTGGCGTAGAGCAGGTGCAGTACCGCGTGTTCGGCGCCGCCGACGTAGAGGTCGACCGGCATCCAGTATTTTTCTTTTTCCGGCGACCATGCGGCGGTCCGGTTGTGCGGGTCGATATAGCGCAGATAGTACCAGCACGACCCGGCCCACTGCGGCATGGTGTTGGTTTCGCGGTGCCCCTTTCGTCCGGTTTGGGGATCGGTGTATGCCACCCAGTCGACGGCCTTTGCCAGCGGCGGCTCGCCGGTGCCGCTGGGTTTGAAGTCGGCCATTTGCGGCGGCTCGACCGGCAGCTCGGATTCGTCAACCAGCTCGATGGAGCCGTCGTCGTAATGAATCACCGGAAACGGCTCGCCCCAGTAGCGCTGGCGGCTGAACAGCCAGTCGCGCAATTTATATTTCACGCTGGCCTTGCCTTGGCCTTTCGCGGCGAGAAAGTCGATGGCGCGCTGTTTTGCGGTCTCCACCGGAAGTCCGTTCAAGCTGATGGCGGAGTTGGCTGAATTGATCATTTCGCCGTTGCCGGTCCAGCAGGCTTCGCCGCGGAGAACCGCCTGTGCGTCCGTTCCGGCGGCCTCGGCCTCGGCGGCGTCGGGGGCGATGATGCACTTGATCGGCAGGCTGAACTTTTTGGCGAACTCGAAATCGCGGGTGTCGTGGGCCGGGACCGCCATGATCGCTCCGGTGCCGTAGGTGCTGAGCACATAGTCGGATATCCAGATCGGGAGCGGCTCGCCGTTCAACGGATTTATGCCGTAGCTGCCGGTGAATTCGCCGGTTTTCTCGGTGGCGGTGTCGGCGGTGCGTTCAAGTTCGCTTTTCAGCGCGGCAGCCTTGACGTAGGCTTCGACCTTTTCGCGGCGGTCGGCGGTGGTTATTTTGGCGACCAGCGGGTGTTCCGGCGCCAGCACCATGTAGGTGGCGCCGAAGAGCGTGTCCGGACGGGTGGTGTAGACGGTGACGCGTTCGTCAGAGCCTTTGATCTCGAAGGTCACTTCCGCTCCGGTGGATTTGCCGATCCAGTTGCGCTGCATCTCCTTGATGCCTTCCGGCCAGTCAAGGGTGTCGAGGTCGTTGAGCAGCCGTTCGGCGTAGGCGGTGATCTTCAGCATCCACTGGCGCATCGGCTTGCGGAACACCGGATGGTTGCCGCGTTCGCTGCGGCCGTCGATGACCTCCTCGTTGGCGAGGACGGTGCCGAGCGCCGGACACCAGTTTACCGGCACTTCGTCCACATAGGCGAGTCCGCGTTTGAACAGCTGCATGAATATCCACTGTGTCCACTTGAAGTACTGCGGATCGGTGGTGTTGATTTCGCGGTCCCAGTCATAGCTGAATCCGAGCGCTTTGATCTGGCGGCGGAAATTGTCCACGTTTTTCTTCGTGGTGACCGCCGGATGGGTTCCGGTGTCCACCGCATACTGTTCGGCCGGCAGTCCGAAAGCGTCCCATCCCATCGGATGGAGAACGTTGAATCCCTTCATGCGGCGGTAGCGGCAGGTGATGTCGGTGGCGGTGTAGCCCTCCGGGTGGCCGACGTGGAGGCCGGCGCCGGACGGGTAGGGGAACATGTCGAGGCAGTAATATTTCGGTTTATCGGACTTGTCCGGAGTTTTGAAGGTTTTGTGTTCGTCCCAGTATTGCTGCCATTTCCGTTCAATGGCGGCGAAGTCGTATTCCTGAAAACTCATTATAAGGCGCTCCTTTTAATTATTAAAGTAACGCAGTAATATAGCACAGAACTTTAAATTGTAAAGTTTGGTGGTATATTAAGCCGCATGGATATAAACGACACAATCTGCGCGGTCTGCACCGGAGTCGGCGGCGCGCTGGGGGTGATCCGGCTTTCGGGGCCGGATGCGCTCGGCGTCGGGCTGAAGGTGTGGCGCGGCCGCGGACTCGATGAGCCGCGGCGCATGGTGCTGGGGCGGATTGCCGCCACCGGAGAGCCGGCGCTGGCGGTTTACATGAAGGGTCCGGCGAGTTACACCGGAGACGATGTGGTGGAGCTGCAGATTCACGGCGGCGGTGCGGCGGCGCGGCGGACGCTTCAGGCGTGCGTTGAGTCCGGTGCCAGACCGGCCGGTCCGGGGGAATTCACCTTTCGCGCCTTCGCCAACGGGCGGATGGATCTGACGCAGGCTGAGGCGGTGGCCGATGTGGTGGCGGCGGAAAGCGACCGCGGACTGGAACTGGCGGCGCGCCAGCTGTCCGGCGCGCTCGGCGCCAGAATCGGCGCGATGCGCGGGGAGCTGACCGACGTGCTCGGAGAGCTGGAGTCGAAACTTGATTTTTCCGAGGAGCAGCTGGACTGGGCGGCTCCGGACGAACTGCGCCGCCGGGTGGAGGCGGTAATCGCTTCGATTAAGGAACTCTCCGGCACTTATGAGGCGGGGAGACGCTGCCGGGAAGGGGTGGCGCTGGTGCTGGCGGGGCGTCCGAATGTCGGCAAGTCGAGTTTGATGAACGCGCTGGTCGGGCGCGACCGCTCGATCGTCACGCCGGAAGCCGGGACCACCCGCGACGTGGTCGAGGAGCGCGCGGTGCTGCGCAATCTTCCGGTCCGGCTGATTGACACTGCCGGAATCCGCACGGCGGGGTCGCTGGCTGAGGCCATGGGAGTGGATCGGGCGCGTGCCGCTCTGCGCGGCGCCGACGTTGTGTTCTGGGTGCTGGACGCCGGCAGTCCGGATATGTCCGACTGCGCCGAACTTTCCGGCGTCGGTTGTCCGGTGGCGGCGGTTTGGAACAAGTGCGATCTGCCGCACGGCGAGCTGCCGGAACTGCCGTATGAAACGGTCGAAATATCGGCGGAAAAACATACCGGACTGAATGTGCTGCTGGATTGTTTTGAACACGCGGTCTGGCATGGCGCGCCGCCGGCGGTTCCCGAGGCGGCGGTCAATGAGCGGCATCTGGCGCTGCTGGAGACGGCTTCCGGACTGCTGAATGAGTCGCTGGACGAAATATCGGACGAGCGCTGCGAACTGGCGGCTTCGCTGGTGCGTCCGGCCATCGACGCGCTGGGCGGGGTTACCGGGGAAACCGCCGGAATCGATGTGCTGGACAATATCTTCAGCCGTTTCTGCATCGGCAAATAATCGCATGCCGCGCCGTTTGAAAAAAAATCTGCGGTGTTGTATAGTATCGGAACGGTAAAAAATGAAAGGAAGGCGAATATGGCGCTTGAACATTTGAACGTGCCTCCGGCGAATCACGTCAAGGTGCTTGGCGGGCAGGGCTGGGTTGGACTGATCGACCATCTTGGAAACGAGGCGACGCTGGTCAACGCCGCGCGGGTGTCGTTCGGCAAGTTGAAGAAGGATATGGACGACCGCGACGTGACGCTGCTGGAATATCTTATTTCCAACAAGCACACCAGTCCGCTTGAGCACATGGTGTTCACTTTCAGTATTCACTGTCCGCTGTTTGTCCGCGGCCAGTGGCATCGCCACCGCACCTGGAGCTATAATGAGATTTCCCGGCGCTACACCGAGGTGGACATCGAATGCTACACGCCGGACAAACTGCGTATTCAGGCGGAAAACAACCGGCAGGCTTCGGTGGCCGACCCGGATTTTGACGACACCGCGCTGCGTGACAGCATCCGGCGGCATAACGAAGAGTCGATGAAGCTCTATGAGTCGCTGCTGGCCTCCGGCGTCTGCCGCGAGCAGGCTCGCGGCGTGCTGCCGCAGAATATGATGGTCACGTTCTGGGGTACCGTCGATCTCAACAATCTGCTTCATTTTCTTGAACTGCGCGATTCGGATCACGCCCAGTGGGAAATCCGTGAATATGCGATCGCCATCAAAAAACTGATAAAGCCGTTGATTCCGCATGTCGCCGCCTATTTTGAACGTCAGGGGCAGGAATGGTGAGTTGCCCTTTTTTCCGGGCGGCGTTGTTGGCCGGAGTGTCGGCGGTGGTCGGATTATCGGGATGTTCCGCTGGAAAGACGGGCGAACCGGCGTTGGCTGCGGACGCGGCGTCGCCGGCAGTTTCATGCGTTGCCGGCGATGTGTCCGGGGCGGATATCCCGGCGGCGCCGGATCCGGTGTTGCCGACTGAGGCAAAAAAAGCGGTCGTCGTCGCGGTCGGGAGCGATCCGATGGTTTGGCGGCTGTCGCGGTCGGACGGTTTTCATGTGAACGGAATGGACGATTTTACGGTGACGGCGGTGTATATGAGGCCTTCGGCCGACTTTGAACCGTCCGGACTGCGCAGCATTCTTAACTGGGATTTTTCCGCCGCCGCCGCGTCGCGTGCCGGCGGCCGGGTGTCGTCCGCGGGGGGGCGTTTTCTGTTTCACCTGGCATCTCCCGATGCGGGAATGGACGCGCTGGCCGTGCTCGATGCTTCGATCGACTTTCAAGCCGCCGGTCCGGAGCGGTTCACCGCGTTCGCCGCGTCCGGAACGCTGATGAAGCTGTTTGTCAATGGCGATCTGGTCTTCACTGCCGACCGTCCGGCCTCAGGTTCGCCGGTATTGCTGGAATCCGCCGTATTTGAATTGCGTCCCGGGCGCAATCCGATCCGTCTTCTGCTGGCTCTGCCCGCCGGTTCGAGGGAGAGCGCCGGCCGCCTGCTGATCGCGCCGAAAGACGGCGGCAGCCCGTGGTTTTTGGAAAAAATGGGCGTGAAACCGTGAAAAGCGCCAAAAAAAGTACGATTTTTTGAGAATTGAGTTTGCAAAAAGGTAAAAGTCGGATACATTAAGTGCTTGTTAAGTCTCTAACACACGAAGTGCTCGGGTGGCGGAATTGGCAGACGCGTATGGTTGAGGTCCATATGGAGTAATCCTTGGGGGTTCAAATCCCCCCTCGAGTACCAACTCTCCGTAATGGGGAGCAATGGTGAGGCGCCGGAAGCCGTTTTTGACGGCGGGCGCGGGTTTATTGGAGGCGGCGGAGACCGTATGGTTTTGGCATGTCTTCGGAGTTGGAAGAGTGCGTTATCAGGCGGAATGCCCACGTGGCTCAGTCGGTAGAGCGCATCCTTGGTAAGGATGAGGTCACCAGTTCGATTCTGGTCGTGGGCTCCATTTTTTGTTGATATGTTCTCCGGGCGCGTTGTCGGTCCGGGGAATTGTAATATATGGAAATAGGGTAACCAATTATAGAAAACTCAAAGATTAGCGATTAATCAGGAGACAAAAAAATGGCGAAAGAAAAATTCGAACGCACGAAGCCGCATGTTAACATCGGTACCATCGGTCACGTTGACCACGGCAAGACTACTTTGACCGCGGCCATCACTCTCGCTCTCCACAACAAATTCGGTCATGGCGAAGTTCTCGCCTACGACCAGATTGATAACGCGCCGGAAGAACGCGAGCGCGGAATCACCATCAATACCTCCCATGTTGAATATGAAACCGACAAGCGTCACTATGCGCACGTCGACTGCCCCGGACACGCTGACTATGTCAAGAACATGATCACCGGTGCCGCTCAGATGGACGGCGCGATCCTCGTGATCGCCGCTTCCGACGGCCCGATGGCTCAGACCCGTGAGCACGTGCTGCTGGCCCGTCAGGTCGGTGTGCCGGCGATCGTGGTGTTCCTGAACAAGGTCGATCAGCTGGACGATCCGGAACTGCTTGAGCTGGTTGAGATGGAAGTCCGCGAGCTGCTCAGCTCCTATGATTTCCCCGGCGACGAGATTCCGATCATCAAGGGTTCCGCGCTGCAGGCGCTGGAATGCCAGTGCGATATCAACAATCCGGCCACCAAGCCGATTCTTGAGTTGATGGAGGCGGTTGATGCCTACATTCCGCAGCCGACGCGTCAGCTTGATCTGCCGTTCCTGATGCCGATTGAGGACGTGTTCTCCATCGAAGGCCGCGGCACTGTGGTCACCGGCCGTGTTGAGCGCGGACAGGTCAAGGTGAACGACGATGTCGAAATCGTCGGTATCAAACCGACCGCGAAGACCACCGTCACCGGCGTTGAAATGTTCCGTAAACTTCTTGATGTTGGTCAGGCCGGCGACAATATCGGCTGCCTGCTCCGCGGCACCAAGAAGGAAGACGTCGAGCGCGGTCAGGTTCTGGCCAAGCCGGGTACGATCACTCCGCATACCGTGTTCAAGGCTGAGATCTACGTCTTGAGCAAGGAAGAAGGCGGCCGTCATACTCCGTTCATGAACAACTATCGTCCGCAGTTCTACTTCCGGACCACCGACGTCACCGGCATCATTACGCTGCCCGAGGGCGTGCAGATGGTCATGCCGGGGGACAACGTCTCCATTCAGGTCGAGCTTATCGCCCCGATCGCCATGGAGAAGGGTCTGCGTTTCGCCATCCGTGAAGGCGGCCACACTGTGGCTTCCGGTCGTGTGGCCGAGGTTGTGAAGTAGTCCCGGGTATTGTGTGAATAACGGTTTCGGCCGGAGGAATACAACTCCGGCCGGAATCATTAATCTTGTTAGGATATCTATCCATGCGTGAAATTATTATTCTTGAATGCACCGAGTGCAAACGGCGGAATTACACCTCCATGAAGGAGAAGCGCAACACGCCGGGACGTCTCGAAAAGATGAAGTATTGCAAGTTTGAGCGCAAGCATACGCTTCATCGCGAGACCCGCTGACATTTGGTTGTCGTGACTTCGTGCGGAAGGCCGGGGTCGAATTGGATTGATGCGTTGTGATTTACGCGCAGGAGTGTAGCTCAGTTGGAAGAGCAGCGGTCTCCAAAACCGCAGGTCGAGAGTTCGAACCCCTCCGCTCCTGCCATTTTTTTCAGTCTCAGACAGTTTGGAAAGCAAAAGATGATTAGGAACTGGATCAATAAGATCAAAAAATTCTTCGGAGAGACGTGGGGTGAGATGCTCCGTTGCGTCTGGCCGGGGCGGCAGGAACTTCTGGAATCCACCAGTCTGGTCATCATTGTGATAATTATTCTGGCACTTTTTGTAATGGTGGTGGATTCCGTGTCCGGCTTCGTGATTACAAAACTGACCGGTGGAGCATAATTTTAGGAGTATATGGATAAAATGGGCGATTTGGAGCAAAAGGGCAAATGGTATGTGGTGCAGACGCTCTCCGGCCAGGAGAACAAGGTCCACGAATCCATCAAACGCCAGTTGGAACTAAACGACTCCCTGCCGGTTTACGAAGTCAATATGCCGATGGAAATGGTGTCGGAGCGGCGTCAGGGCAAAGAGCATCTGACCCGGCGGAAGCTTTTTCCCGGTTATATATTCGTCCGCATGGACCTCTACGGCTCAACCGGGGAAATTGATGAGGCGGCGTGGTTTTTCATCCGCAACATTCAGGGGATTATCGGCTTTATCGGCGGCGACCATCCGGTTCCGCTGAGCGACTCCGAGGTGGCGGATCTGTTCCGCGCCGACGGCGAGGCGGAGCAGGTGAAACCCAAGATCGTGTTTGAAATTGGCGAAGTTGTCCGGATCAAGTCCGGAGCGTTTGAGAACTTTGAAGGCACGGTCGATGAAATAGACAACGAGCGCAGCAAGCTGAAACTTATGGTATCCATATTTGGGCGTTCGACGCCGGTGGAGCTGGAGTTCTGGCAGGTGTCGCGGGATTTATAGGTGTGCTGACGTGGCCGGGGTGCGGGCTGAATCCGCAGATGTCGGCGTTGTCAGGTTTGTTGATTGAGTGATTTGAGGTTCGGGCAGGCCGCGCTTCGGTGCGGGAGCCGAATGAAATATTGTAGTGTTCTTCGTGTGGGAGAGATTCCTGCCATTTCCTACCACGCGGGAACGGAATAATGGAGTGTAACTATGGCAAAGAAAGTTACGGGCATCATCAGGTTGCAGATCCCGGCCGGCGCGGCGAATCCGTCTCCGCCGATCGGACCGGCCCTTGGTCAGGCTGGCTGCAACATCATGGAGTTCTGTAAGCAGTTCAACGCCGCCACTCAAGCGCAGAGCGGACTGGTTATCCCCGTGGTCATCACGGTGTATCAGGACCGCAGCTTCACCTTCATCTGCAAGTCGCCGCCGGCTGCCGTTCTGATCAAGAAGGCAGCGGGGCTGGCGAGTGCCGCTCAGAAGCCCGGTCAGGGATTCGTCGGCAAGATCACCAAGGCTCAGGTCCTGGAGATCGTGCAGATCAAGAAAGCCGACCTCAACGCGAGAGATGACGAAGCGGCAATGGCGATCATTGCCGGAACGGCCCGCAGCATGGGTATCGAGGTGGTTGATGCGTAGAAGTAAACTGTACAAATCGCAGATTGCCACGATCGACTCGGCTGTGCGTTATGACGTTGCCGAGGCGATGGCCAAGATCAAGGCGATGCCGCACATCAAGTTTGACGAGACGATTGAAATCTCGATCAAGCTGGGCGTTGATCCGCGTAAAAGCGATCAGAACGTGCGCGGCGCCGTGGCGCTGCCCTTCGGAACCGGCAAGAACATCCGGGTCTGCGTTGTCGCTGACGGCGCTCAGGCTGAGGATGCGAAAGCGGCCGGAGCCGATGTCGTCGGTTATGACGACGTGGTCGGAAAGATCAAAGACGGCTGGCTGGACTTTGACGTGCTGATTGCTTCCGGTGAAGCGATGAAGCTGGTTCGTCCGCTGGGTCGTCAGCTGGGTCCGCGCGGATTGATGCCGAACCCGAAGACCGGTACCGTTACCGAGCAGGTTGGCAACGCGGTTCGCGAGGCGAAAGCCGGACGCGCCGAATTTCGTGCTGATCGCGGTGCGTGCGTGCATGTGCCGATTGGCAAGGTGTCATTCCCGGTTGAGTCGCTCTGCGGCAATTATAACGTTGTGCTTGACGCGATCCAGAAGGCCAAGCCTGCCAGTGCGAAGGGACCTTATATCCTGAGCTGCACGGTGTCGTCCACCATGAGCCCGGGCGTCAAAGTAATCGTTAAAGAAGCTGTGAGGCAAAAATGAGAAATGAAAAGCTTCATTTAGCCAATTATATCGGCTCGGTGCTGAAGGATTCAAATTTTGTTTATTTTGTCTCCTATCAGGGACTCGCGGTAAAGGATATTGCGGAACTGCGCAACAAGCTTGCCGTTCTCGGTGCTTCCTGCCGCGTTCTGAAAAATGCGCTGATCGCCAAGTCAGCTGAAATCAGCGGAGTGTCGGCGCTGGCGGGTGTCACCTTTACCGGCGGTACTGCGGTGGTGTTCGGCAGCGGTGACGCTTCGGCGGTTGCCAAATGCCTTGCCGATTTCGGAAAAGCGCACGAGCAGCTCAAGGCGAAGGCCGGCATGATGGATGGAGCGCTTCTTACGGTGGCGGATATTTCCGCCATTGCCGAACTGCCCTCCAAGGATGTCATGCGTGCGATGCTGCTTGGCGTTCTCCAGGCTCCGAGCCGCAATCTGGTCAGCCTGCTCAATGCGAAGGCCGCCACGATTCTCAACGTGCTCAACGCTTACAAAGACAAGATTGATACAAACAATTAACAAGAAATATGGAGGCATGCAAAATGTCTGAAGAAACCAAAGTTGAAGTGTCCGCGGAAATGGAAAAGTTCATTTCCTATATTGAGAACATGACTGTTCTGGATCTCTCCAAGCTGGTCAAGGCTCTGGAAGAGCGTCTGGGCGTCAGCGCTGCCGCGCCGGTCGCTGTTGCCGCTGCTCCGGCTGCTGCCGCTGCTGCCGCTCCGGCTGAAGAGAAGACCGAGTTCAGTGTTGTTCTGGCCGCTTTCGGCGAGAACAAGATTGCGGTCATCAAGGAAGTCCGTGCGATCACCGGTCTGGGGCTGAAGGAAGCCAAGGAACTGGTCGAGGGCGCGCCGAAACCGGTCAAGGAAGGCGTGAACAAGGACGAAGCCGAGAAGATCAAGAAGCAGCTTGAGGGCGCCGGCGCCAAGGTTGAGTTGAAGTAATTAAGCATTATTGCTTTGATTCATTCCGCTGCCGTCTCCGATTCGGAGACGGCAGTGATTTCGATTTATCGGGTGTTATTGTCATTGTCGAGATGAGATATTATTGGGGCGCGCGGTTTGACCGGTGTTCCGGCAGTGAAAAGTGAGATTTTCGCGGTTGACTGCGCATGCAGGCGGCGGTCGGCGGAGAATGAGGCCGGAGGGACGGAAGAGCGGGGCGTTCAAGGCTTGAGGCGGCGTACAACGCGGCCGTTGAAGCCGGGGCGGAGATTGTGGCTTTTTGGTCTCTGCCGTCATGCGGTTCGGGATTGATCGTGGTTTATTGGTGATCCGACGCATTTATTTCCAAAAAATTTTCAGCTTCCGGCGATTTTGTTTTAAAAAAAATCAGTCGGAGGCTTCGCTTGTTTAAATTCAGGCGTTTCCGGTTTGAAATAACAAAAAATTTTATATAAACAGTTTTTGCGCGCGCTGCGCGTGAAACGGTTCACAAACAACAAACGGTGAAAAATGGCTAAACGCATCAACTACGGCAAGTTGCAGGACGTTTTGGAGATCCCGGATCTGATCGGACTTCAAACCGACTCCTTCCGGGATTTCCTCCAGCAGGATGTTCCGGCGGAACAGCGCAAGAACCAGGGACTTCAGGCGGTTTTCAACGAGATTTTCCCGATCGAGAGCTTTGACAAGCAGGTGTCGATCGAGTTTGTTTCGTACGCGCTCGGAGACCCGAAAAGCGAGATCGTCGACTGCATCAAGGACGGACACAGCTACTGCGCTCCGCTGTACGTCAATTTTATTGTCAAACACAACGGTGTTGAGACCGCGGAAAGCGTGCTGATGGGCGAAATGCCGATCATGACCGAGCGCGGCACTTTTGTGATCAACGGCGCCGAACGCGTCATCATCAGCCAGCTGCACCGTTCTCCGGGCATCTGTTTTGAACGTGAGCGGCACACTTCCGGCCGCAGTCTTTACAGCTACCGCATCATTCCTGACCGCGGCAGCTGGATGGAGGTGCAGTTCGATATCAACGATGCGATATATATTTATCTCGATCGCCGCCGCCGCCGCCGCAAATTTTTGATTACCACCTTCCTGCGCGCGATCGGGTTTGAGACGAACCGGGACATCCTCGGTGGAATCCACGATGTCAAGACCTACAAGCTTACCGCGCTGCTCAAGATGCCGGAAGAGGATCTTTCCAAATATTACGCGGTTGACGACGTGGTGGACGATCCCGCAAGTCCGAATCCGGTAGTGGTACTCGACGAGTTCACCCAGCTGTCGACCGCCGGGCTGGACGCGCTTCAGAGCAATGGGATCAAACAGCTTGACCTCGCCTACATTCCCGACAGCGAAACTTATATCATTGGATGTCTGCGCCGCGGCGTCGAACGTACCCGCGACGAGGCGTTGAAGGCGATCTACGCCAAGATGCGCCCCGGGGATCCGCCGGATGTGAAAAATGCCAGACAGCTTCTGGCCAGACTTTTCTTCGACCTCAAACGCTATGACCTCGGCGCGGTCGGACGGTTCAAGATCAACGAGCGGCTCGGATTGAACACTCCGCTCACCGAGCGCACGCTGCTGCCGGAAGACCTGATGGTTGCCACCAAGGAGTTGATCCGGCTGCGTCACAACAACGGCGAAGTGGACGATATCGATCATCTGGGCAGCCGGCGTGTCCGCACGGTCGGCGAGCTGCTGCAGAACCACTGCCGGCTCGGACTGCTGCGTACCGAGCGGCTGATCCGCGAGCGCATGACCATGAACAATCCCGATGACGGGCCGAGCAAGCTGATAAACAACAAGGCGTTCTCCGGAGTCATCCGTGACTTCTTCGCCCGCAACCAGCTCAGCCAGTTTATGGATCAGACCAACCCGCTGAGCGAGTTGACCAACAAGCGCCGTCTGTCCGCGCTCGGCCCCGGCGGTTTGAGCCGCGACCGCGCCGGATTTGAAGTCCGCGACGTGCACTCCTCGCACTACGGGCGCATTTGCCCGATTGAGACGCCGGAAGGCCCGAACATCGGCCTGATCTCGTCGCTTTCGCTTTATGCGCGTATTAATGAATACGGGTTCATCGAGACGCCGTACCGCCGCGTGATCGACGGAAAAGTTTCCACTCAGATCGATCATCTGACCGCCGACAAGGAGGAGCAGTTCGTAATCGCCCAGGCCAATGCGCTGGTCGCCGAAGACGGCAGCTTTGTCCGGCCGATGGTGATGTGCCGTTTCCACGGCGAGTCCGAACTTCAGCCGCGTGAGAGCGTTCAGTATATGGACGTTTCCCCGAAACAGCTGGTTTCCGCCGCCGCCGGTATCATCCCTTTCCTTGAACACGACGACGCCAACCGCGCTCTGATGGGTTCCAACATGCAGCGGCAGGCGGTTCCGCTTCTGCAGCCGCAGTCGCCGCTGGTCGGAACCGGACTGGAGTCCAGAATCGCGATCGACTCGCGCGCCGTGGTCTGCTGCAAGGCGGACGGCATCGCGGCCGAGGTCACCGGCGATCGGATCGTTCTCACCGAGGACGGTCTGCCGCCGGAGACCACCAAGAGTCCGGACAAGGTTCAGACTTACAATCTTTACAAATTCCTGCGCAGCAACGCCGGAACTTGTGTGAACCAGCGGCCGTGCATCCATCGCGGCGACGTGCTTAAGGCCGGCGACGTGATCGCCGACGGGGCCGCCACCGAGAAGGGCGAGCTGGCGCTGGGGCGCAACGTGCTGGTGGCGTTCATGCCGTGGTGCGGCTACAACTTTGAAGACGCGATCATTGTCAGCGAGCGGCTGGTGCGCAATGACGTTTACAGCTCAATCCATGTTGAGGAGTTTGAGATCAACAGCCGCGAGACCAAGCTCGGTCCCGAAGAGATCACCCGCGATATTCCGAACGTCAGTGAAGACGCGCTGCGCAATCTCGGAGCGAACGGCGTGATCGTGCAGGGCGCCGA
The DNA here is from genome assembly GCA_028709805.1 of Victivallaceae bacterium. GTDB lineage: Bacteria > Verrucomicrobiota > Lentisphaeria > Victivallales > Victivallaceae > CALXXL01. The sequence goes on along the minus strand of JAQUTL010000018.1, from coordinate 30,802 downwards.
AGTCAAGCCGGGCGACATTCTGGTCGGCAAGATCACCCCGAAGAGCGAGACGGAGCTGGCGCCGGAAGAGCGTCTGCTGCGCGCCATTTTCGGTGAGAAGGCGGCCGATGTGAAGGATTCGAGCTTGATCGTGTCCTCCGGCAAGGGCGGCATTGTCATGGACATCCGCATTGAATACGCCAAAGATCCCAACAGCCTTTCCGGCGCGTCCAAGGCGGAGCAGCGTCAGCAGAGCAAAAAGGCGAAAGACAGCTACAAGCAGGCGTTCGGCGAAATCGTTGAAGACCTGACCGAACGGCTGTGCGACGTGCTGCTCGGTTCCAAACTGCCTTCTCCGATTATGGAGACCGTTCCGGACAAGGAGGACGCGGTGCTCATAAGCTCCAATCGCAAGGTCACCCGCAGCAGCATTCAGAAGCTGGCTTCCAAATACAACTGCTGGACCATGGAGGATTGCGACATCAAGAACACCATCAGCGAGATTATCGAGGGGTTCGTACCGCAGTTCGAGGAGCTTGGCAATATGCGTTTCGACGCATCCGGCGAAGAGATTCCGGCGGATTCCGGTGTTATCAAACGCGTCAAGGTCTATGTCGGCTGCAAGCGCAAGCTGCAGGTCGGCGACAAGATGGCCGGACGCCACGGCAACAAGGGTATTGTTTCCAAGATCGTTCCGGTTGAGGACATGCCGTTCCTGGAAGACGGAACGCCGGTGGACATTGTGTTGAATCCGCTGGGCGTGCCGAGCCGAATGAACGTCGGTCAGGTATTGGAGACCCATCTGGGCTGGGCGGCGAAAATGCTCGGCATCAAGGTGGCGACGCCGGTGTTCGACGGTATCAGCGAGGAGCGGATCGTCGAACTGATGAAGGACGCCAATGCGGTGGAAGCCAAGCGCGTCGGCCGCGATTACCACTGGGGGTTCTGTCAGAACGAGGACGGCGAGTGGGAATACGACGGCAAGACCGATGTTTACGACGGACGCACCGGCGATTTGTTCGACCAGCGCGTAATGGTCGGCCAGATTTACATGCTGAAGCTGGACCATCTGGTCGCCAACAAGATTCATGCCCGTGCGGTCGGTCCTTATTCGCTGGTCACCCAGCAGCCGCTGGGCGGCAAGGCGCAGCACGGCGGTCAGCGTTTCGGCGAAATGGAAGTGTGGGCGCTTGAGGCTTACGGCGCGGCTTACAATTTGCAGGAAATGCTGACGGTCAAGAGCGACGATGTCGCCGGACGCGCCCGCATTTACGAATCGATCGTCAAGGGGCACAATGTTTTGAGTGCCGGCCGTCCGGAATCGTTCAACGTGTTGCTCAAAGAGATGCAGAGTCTCGGCCTCGATATTCGCGCGGTTCCCGTCTCTGCCGATGACAAGTAATAATTTGGAGGTGTGCTTTGATTGACAACTCTTTCGCATATTCCGACATTTTCGGAAAGACCGCCAATCAGTTTGGCAAGGTCACTATCAAGGTGGCTTCTCCCGATGTGATCCGTTCATGGAGTCACGGCGAGGTGAAGAACCCCGAGACCATTAATTATCGCAGTTTCAAGCCCGAAAAGGGCGGACTGTTCTGTGAGCGCATCTTCGGGCCGACCCGCGACTGGGAGTGCAACTGCGGAAAGTACAAGCGTGTAAAACACAAGAACACGGTCTGCGACCGCTGCGGCGTGGAAGTCACGCTGGCCAAAGTGCGCCGCGAGCGCATGGGGCACATCGAACTTGCGGTTCCGGTGTCTCACATCTGGTTTTTCAAGTGTACTCCGAGCCGCATCGGCCTCATGCTCGACATGCCGCCGAAAACGCTGGAGCGCGTGGTCTATTATGAGGCGTGGGTGGTCACCGATCCGGGCGATACCCCGCTGGCTTTCGGCCAGACCATGAGCGAACTGGACTACCGCGAAGCCCGCGAAGTGTACGGCGACGGTTTCATCGCCGACATGGGAGCGCCGGCGCTGAAAACGCTGCTGGAGCGGATCGAACTCGACGCGGTCAAAGCCGAACTTGAGGTGAAACTTCAGAAGACCAACAACAAGGCCATCCGCAAAAAGATGTCCAAGCGCCTCCGTCTGGTGGAGGGGTTCATCCGGAGCAATTCGCGGCCGGAATGGATGATCCTCACCGTGCTGCCGGTGATCCCGCCGGATCTTCGTCCGCTGGTTCCGCTGGACGGCGGCCGCTTCGCCACCAGCGATCTGAACGATCTGTACCGCCGGGTCATCAACCGGAACAACCGGTTGAAACATCTGTTGCAGATATGTGCACCGGAAGTCATCATCCGCAATGAAAAGCGGATGCTGCAGGAGGCGGTGGACGCGCTGCTGGACAACGGTCGCCACGGGCGCGCCGTCACCGGCGCCGGCAACCGTCCGCTGAAGTCGCTGTCCGACATGCTGAAGGGCAAGCAGGGGCGTTTCCGCCAGAACCTGCTCGGCAAACGCGTCGACTACTCCGGCCGTTCGGTCATTGTCGTTGGCCCCGAACTGAAAATATGGCAGTGCGGTCTGCCCAAGAAGATGGCGCTGATCCTGTTCGAGCCGTTTATCATCCGCCATCTGAAGGGACGCGGCTACGCCCATACTGTGCGCGGCGCCAAGAAGATGATTGAACGCGAAGAGCCGATCGTCTGGGATATTCTTGAAGAGGTGACCACCGGACATCCGATCATGCTCAACCGTGCGCCGACGCTGCACCGTTTGAGTATTCAGGCGTTCGACCCGGTGTTGATTGAGGGTTCAGCGCTGCGTCTGCATCCGCTGGTCTGCACCGCCTACAACGCCGACTTCGACGGCGACCAGATGGCCGTGCACGTGCCGCTGTCCAACGAAGCCCAGATGGAAACCAAGCTCCTGATGCTGGCTCCGAACAATATCTTCTCGCCGGCCAACGGCAAGCCGATCACATCGCCGACACACGATATTACGCTCGGTGCGTATTATCTTACCTTCGAGCCGCGCAACAAAGACCGGGCCAAACTGTATCGCGACACGTTTGAGGTTATCTATGCCCACAGCTGCAAATTCATCGATATCCACGACGCCGTGCGCATCCCCAACCCGGACCGCGGCAAGGACACCGTTTACGGCGACAAGGAGAGCAAATACATCACCACCAGCGCCGGCCGGTGTCTGTTCAACGAAATCTGGGACAAGCGTCTCGGTTTCTACAACACCGTGGCCAAGAAGAAGCAGCTCAGCGAACTGATCGGCGTTTCTTACAAGATCGCCGGGCACGACGCCACCATCGAACTGCTGGATGACCTTAAAGCGCTGGGTTACAAGCATTCCACGCTGGCCGGTCTTTCAATTTCGATCACCGATCTGAAGGTGCCGGAACGCAAGACCGTGATTATCGACGCTGCCCGCGTCGAGATCAACAAGGTGCTGGATCAGTATCACAACGGTATCATTACCGACGGCGAGCGCCACAACAAGATCGTCGACATCTGGACCAAGGCCAGCAACGACGTCGCCAACGAGCTGTTCAAACGGCTTGAGGCCGACTCGGAGCGCGGCGAGATCAACCCGGTGTATGCGATGCTTGATTCCGGAGCGCGCGGCAGCCGTGATCAGATTCGCCAGCTTGCCGGTATGCGCGGTCTTATGGCCAAGCCGTCCGGAGACATCATCGAGCAGCCGATCACCGCGAACTTCCGTGAAGGACTCAGTGTTCTGGAATACTTCATCAGTACGCACGGCGCCCGCAAGGGTCTGGCCGATACCGCGCTGAAGACCGCCGACTCCGGTTATATGACCCGTAAACTGGTCGACGTGGCGCAGGATATCATCTGCCGCTGCGAGGACTGCGGAACCATCAAAGGCATCCGCGTGGCCGCCATCGTTGACGGCGACGAAGTCATCATGCCGCTGCGCGACCGCATCATCGGCCGTTTCGCCGCCGCCGACATCAAGGATCCGGCGTTCTCCGACGGCCGTCTGCTGATCGCCGCCGGCGAGGAGTTCACTCCCGCTATCGCCGATCTGATTGCGCAGCGGGGCATCGCCAATGTGCTGATCCGGTCCACTCTCACCTGCGAGACCGAACACGGCGTGTGCGTCAAATGCTACGGACGCAATCTGGCGAGCGACCGGCTGGCCAAGGTGGGCGACGCGCTGGGCATCATCGCCGCGCAGTCCATCGGCGAACCCGGCACCCAGTTGACCATGCGTACCTTCCACATCGGCGGCACCGCCTCCACCAAGGGGCTGCGCGAGCCGCGTTTGACCGCCCGTCGCGGCGGCACGCTGAAAATGATGAACGTGCGTACGGTGGAAAACGATCAGGGCGAGGTGGTGGTCGTCAACAAGAACGGCTATATCATCATCTATGACGCCGAGGAGGCCAAACAGAAGGAGCAGGTCGCCCGCAAGCGCGCTCAGCTCGAAGCTGAGGCCATCGGCAGCTACTATAACAAGGACTACGACTACTGGAGCGACGCGATGCGCGAGTCGGAGCTTGACCGCTACGACCTTGAGACCGGCGCGGTTCTGGAGCGCAAGGACGGCGCGGTGGTTGCCACCGACGAGCAGTTCGCGCACTGGGATCCGTATCATGTGCCGATCATTGTCGAGGAGTCCGGCCGCATCAGTCTGCATGACTTGATTGACGGTGTGACTCTGAGCCGCCAGAAGCGCGGCGGCGTTGAGGAAGTCACGGTCATGGAGCACCGTGAAGACCTTCATCCGCAGATTGTGATCAACAGTCCGGCCGGAGAGTTCCTGCAGAATTATCCGTTGCCGGCCGGGGCGTTCCTGATGGTCGAGCCGGGTGTCAAGGTCAAAAAGGGCATGGTGGTGGCGCGAGTTCCCCGTCAGTCGCAGAAAAACAAGGACATCACCGGCGGTCTGCCGCGTATTTCCGAACTGTTTGAAGCCCGCATTCCGAAGGACGTGGCCGAAATCGCCCGTATCGACGGCGTGGTGGAAGTCGAGAAGACCACCCGCGGCCGCCGCACCATTGTGATTGTCGACCCGGAAAGCGAGCAGCGCGAGGAGCACAGCAATATTCCGGCGCACAAGCATCTTACCGTGAGCAAGGGAGACACCGTGCGCAAGGGACAGAAGCTGACCGAAGGGTCGGTGGTTCCGCACGCGCTGCTGGACATCTGCGGACCGCACGAGCTTCAGCGCTATCTGGTGGACGAAATCCAGCTTGTCTACCGCGCCCAGGGCGTGGAGATCAACGACAAACATGTGGAGATCATTATCCGTCAGATGATGCAGAAGGTTCGCATCACCGAGTCCGGCGACAGCGACTTCCTGGCCGGCGAGCAGATCGACCGGGTGGACTTCGATCGCGCCAACCGCGTGATTGTGGGGCGCGGCGGCGAGCCGGCTCAGGCCGAGCCGGTACTGTTGGGCATCACCAAGGCGTCGCTGGAAACGGAGTCGTTTATTTCGGCGGCGTCGTTCCAGGACACCACGCGTATTCTTACCGACGCGGCGACGCTCGGCAAGGAGGATATGCTGAAGGGATTCAAGGAAAACGTGATCACCGGGCATCTGATTCCGGCCGGAACCGGCACGGAACTTTTGCAGTCGATCCGGCTGAAATATCTCGGGCAGGAGTTGGAGCCCGAGCTGCCTGAATTGGAGGAAGGTCGGGAAGCGGGCGCAAAAGAAGAGTCCGAAGTCGCGGCTGAGCTGAGCCGGGATTGAGGATGCGGTCCGGGAGGCCGTGACGCAGAACACCGGCGCCAGAAGGAGCTTCGGCTCCTTCGGCGTTCGGCCGTCGCCGGAGCACATAAGAGACGTTAAGCAACCGATTTTTTCAGAAAAAGATGGGTTTTTATGGAAATTCATTTGTTTTTTTTGAAAGAAAGGCTATCTTAAAGGTCTCAATGTGTGTATTTTTTGATATTCATTTGACATATAAATATACGAAAAAGGTGTGAAGGAAAAAATGCCAACAATCAATCAATTGGTTCGTTTCGGGCGCGAGAAGAAGATATTCAAGAGCAAGAGTCGTGCTCTGAGCGCCTGCCCGCAGCGTCGCGGAGTGTGTCTTCAGGTGACCACCCGTGCGCCGAAGAAGCCGAACTCGGCTTTGCGTAAAATCGCCCGTGTCCGTTTGACCAACGGGCAGGAAGTCACCGCCTACATCGGCGGCGAAGGTCACAATCTTCAGGAACACTCGGTGGTGCTGGTGAAGGGCGGCCGTGTACGCGACCTCCCCGGCGTCCGTTATCACATTGTTCGCGGCGCGCTGGACAGCCTTGGCGTGGCCAAGCGCAAGCAGGGACGTTCCAAATACGGCGTGAAACGCGGCAAGTAATCAGGAGACTATTAAGAAATGAGAAGACGCAGACCAGAACAGCGGGAACTTACTCCCGACGTGAAATACAACAGCGAGAATATCGCCCGTTTGATCAACACTATTATGACCCGCGGCAAGAAGTCCGTGGCTCAGAGGATCGTCTACGGCGCGCTTGACATCATCTCCGGCAAGAAACAGGATGTGCCGGCGATGGAGGTTTTTGACCGCGCGCTTGAGAACGTTAAGCCGAAGCTGGAAGTCAAGAGCCGGCGTGTCGGCGGCGCCACCTATCAGGTGCCGGTGGAAGTCAGTGCCGACCGTCAGGTCGCGCTGGCGATGCGCTGGATCACCACCTACAGTCGCGGCCGCAAGGGCAAGAGCATGACCGAGAGCTTGGCCTCGGAGCTTATGGACGCGTTCGACAATACCGGTTCCTCTGTCAAGAAAAAGGAAGACACTTTCAAGATGGCCCAGGCCAATAAAGCTTTTGCGCATTACCGCTGGTAGTTTTTTATGAATCCACAAGAAAAAGTATTCAAGGAATCCCCGCACCGTCAGGTTCCGCTGGCCGAAACCCGGAACATCGGAATCATGGCGCATATCGACGCCGGCAAAACAACGTTGTCGGAACGCATCCTTTTCTATTGCGGTCTGAGCCATCGCATGGGCGAGGTTCACGACGGCACCGCCACCATGGACTGGATGGCGCAGGAACAGGAGCGCGGCATTACCATCACATCCGCCGCGACGACGGCGTTCTGGAAGGGACACCGTATCAATCTTATCGACACCCCCGGACACGTTGACTTTACCGCTGAGGTGGAGCGCTCACTGCGCGTCCTTGACGGCGCGGTGGCGGTGTTCTGTTCGGTCGGCGGCGTTCAGCCGCAGTCCGAGACGGTGTGGCGTCAGGCGCAGCGGTACAAGGTGCCGATTATCGCCTTTGTGAACAAGATGGACCGTACCGGAGCGAATTTTGAGAACGTGGTTCATCAGATCAAGTTCAAGTTGGGCGCCTGCCCGATTCCGATTATGCTTCCGATCGGCGCGGAAGCCGATTTCGCCGGCGTGGTCGATGTTCTGAATGACAAGGCCATCTACTTTGACCTTGACGATACCGGCAGCAAGATGCGCATTGAAGAGGTTCCGGCCGAACTCAAGGAGAAGCGCGAGGAAGCTTACAAGTATGTTGTGGAGTGCCTTGCCGAGTCCGACGAGGAGATCATGGATGCTTTTCTTAACGACATTGAGCCTACCATGGATCAGATCCGCAAGGCGCTGCGCCGTTCGACGCTGAGCTGCCATGTGGTTCCGGTATGCTGCGGCACCGCCTTCAAGAAGAAGGGAGTCCAGCCGTTGCTGGACGCGGTGGTCGATTATCTGCCGTCTCCGCTGGACATCTGGGACATCAACGGTTCCGATCCGGCCACCGGCGATCCGCTTACGCGGCATGCCGGCGACATGCAGCCGTTCTCGGCGCTGGCGTTCAAAATCATGTCCGATCCGTTTGTCGGCAAACTGACCTTCTTCCGGGTATATTCCGGGGTGGCCGAGCGCGGCATGACGGTGTTGAATCCGCGTACGGGGCGCACCGAACGTCTGGGGCGTCTGCTTCAGATGCACGCCAACGCCCGTGTGGAGCGCGACGAGATTTTTTCCGGCGACATCGCCGCGGTGGTCGGGCTTCGCAATGTGACCACCGGCGACACGCTGTGCAAGGTTGACGAGCCGATTGTGCTTGAAAGCATGACTTTCCCGGACCCGGTCATCTCGGTGGCCGTGGAGCCGAAGACTTCCGCCGAACGCGACAAGCTGTATAAAGGCTTGGGCGCGCTGTCCGAGGAGGACCCGACGTTCCAGGTTCGCAGCGACGAGGAAACCGGTCAGACGATCATCAGCGGTATGGGTGAACTCCATCTGGAGATCATCATCGACCGTCTGGTGCGTGAATTCAAGGTTGAAGCCAATACCGGCGCGCCGCAGGTGGCATACCGCGAAGCGCTGCTCGGCTCCGGCGACGCCAACAGCAAGTTTGTCCGTCAGACCGGCGGTCATGGTCAGTACGGCCATGTGGTTCTGAGTCTGGAACCCGGCGAACCCGGCAGCGGCGTGGTGGTGGAGAACAAGGTGGTCGGCGGCAATATTCCGAAAGAATTCATCAAGCCGATTGAGAACGGAATTCGCGAAGCGGCGCAGTCCGGCGTGCTGGCCGGGTATCCGCTGATCGACTTCAAGGCGTCGATTCTCGATGGTTCATACCATCCGGTCGACTCCTCCGAAATGGCGTTCAAGATCGCCGGTTCGATGGCGTTGAAAGACGCGGCGAGAAAGGCCGGCATCACGATGCTTGAACCGATCATGAAACTTGAGATCACCACTCCGGACGAGAATATGGGCGACGTTATCGGCGACCTCACCAGCCGCCGCGGCAATATTGCCGAGGTGGATTCTTCGGGGATGACCAATTTTACCAAGGTCACCGCGCATGTGCCGCTGGCCGAGCTGTTCGGTTATGCCACGGCGATGCGTTCGCTGACCCGCGGCCGCGCCACCTATTCGATGGAGCCGCTGCATTTTGAACGTGTACCAAAACAAATTCAAGATAAAATAATGGAAAAGAAGTAAAATGAGCACTTCACAGAAGATCCGCATTCGTTTGCAGGCTTATGAGAGCCGCATCCTCGACCAGTCGGTCGCGGAGATCGTCGGCACCGCCAAGCGTACCGGTTCGATGGTTGCCGGTCCGGTGCCGCTTCCGACCCGGATTGAGCGTTTTACGGTCAACCGTTCGCCGCACGTGAACAAGAAGTCGATGGAGCAGTTCGAGATGCGCACGCACAAGCGCATGATGGACATTGTCAATCCCACCGCCAAGACGGTTGATGAGCTGAAGAAGCTGAATCTGCCGGCCGGTGTGGACATTTCGGTCAAGATCGGCTAGTCGGCGGGGGAGTTGCCCGTTGACCGGCATTGAGCGAAGGACCGGTGAATGACGTTTCAGGACGTTTGCCGCCGGTCTTCCGTTGAACGAGAAAAGGCGGAACAATCCGCCGGGAATGCGATACCAATGCGTCCGACCGATTGGACGTAAGTATCCGAAGGAGCAAAATGAAAAACTTAATCGGTAAGAAGCTGGGCATGACCCAGATCTACGATGCCAAAGGCAAGATCGTCCCGGTAACGGTGATCGAGGCGGGTCCGTGCGTCGTGGTCGATGTCAAAACCCAGGACCGCGACGGTTACAGCGCGGTCCAGCTCGGGTTCGGCGCCCGCAAGGCGAAGAACGTAAGCAAGGCTGTCCTGGGGCACTGCGCCAAGGCCGGCTACAAGACCACCGCCCCGACCCATCTGCGCGAGTTCCGCACTGAAGCGGACAGCGATCTGGCGATCGGCACCGAACTCAAGGCGGATGTCTTTGCCGAGAATGAATATCTCGACGTTACCGGCACCACCAAGGGGCGCGGGTTTCAGGGTGTTGTGAAGCGTTACCGTTTCGCCGGCGGCCGTGCGAGTCACGGCGGCGCATGGACGCGTCGTACCGGTTCGATCGGTATGTGCGAATTCCCGGGCCGCGTCTGGCTTGGCAAGCGCATGCCGGGGCACATGGGCAACGTTAGGCGGACGATTCAGAATCTTGAAATCGTCCGGGTCGTGGCGGAGGACAACGTTATTCTGGTTCGTGGCGCTGTGCCGGGAGCCAACGGCGGCATTGTTCTGCTGCGCAAGGCGATCAAAAAGTAGGTGATACAATGACTAAGAAATTGGATATTTTGAATAGCCAGGGCGCGGTTGTCGGTGAATACGTTCTGCCCGATGAAGTCATCGAGATGGAGAAGGGCGAGCAGGCCGTGCATGACGCGGTCGTTGCGTTCATGGCCGATCAGCGTGCGAACACCGCCAGCGTAAAAACTCGCGGGATGGTCTCCGGCGGCGGTGCCAAGCCGTTCCGTCAGAAGGGGCTTGGACGCGCCCGCGCCGGCAGCAACCGTTCCCCGGTGTGGGTGGGCGGCGGCACGATCTTCGGACCGAGCCCCGAACGCAACTACACCAAGAAGGTCAACAAGAAAGTCGCCAAACTGGCGCTTCGCCGCGCTTTCAGTGAGCGTGTGACCGAGGGTAATGTGATGGTCGTGGACGCTTTTGAGCTGCCCGATCACAAGACCAAAAGCGCGGTTGCGATCTTCGATGCTCTGAAGATTGACGACACGTTGCTGTTCGCGGTTCCCGACTATGAGGAATGCGTGGTCTGCGCCACCGGCAATCTGCCGACCGTGGCTCTGCGCAAGTCTTCAAGCGTGAACGTTTATGAACTTCTGTGCTACAATCGTGTGCTCTTCACCAAAGACGCGCTCGATGCTTTTGTGGCGCGCTTGAGCTAAGGTAAGGAGAAACAAGAATGAAAAACGCATACAGCATCATTATTTCTCCGGTTGTCAGCGAAAAGAATCAGGCGCTTGCCACTTCCGGCAAGTATGTCTTCAAGGTTGCCACCTCCGCCGGCAAGATCGAAATCGGCAAGGCGGTGGAGCAGCTGTTCAACGTCAAAGTCGAGGCGGTCAACGTGATCAACGTGGCCGGCAAGGCGAAACGCATGGGGCGCTCGATCAAGAAGGGCTGCCGGCCGGACTGGAAAAAGGCTATTGTGACGCTGTCCGAAGGCTCGATCGAGCTGTTCTGACGCAGGAAAGGTAAACTACTATGGCATTGAAAAGCTACAATCCAACGACTCCGAGCCGTCGCAATATGACCGCTGCCGATTACAGCGTCCTGACTGCCGACAAGCCGGAAAAGAGCCTGACCCGCGGCAAGCGGGCCACCGGCGGCCGCAACTGCTACGGCCGCATCACCACCCGGTTCCGCGGCGCCGGCAACAAGCGCAGCTACCGTCTGGTCGATTTCAAGCGCATGAAAGAGGGCGTTCCGGCCACCGTGAAGACGATCGAATACGATCCGAACCGTTCGGCCTACATCGCGCTGATCTGCTATGCGGACGGCGAGAAGGCCTATATCATTCAGACCGCCGGCATGAAGGTTGGCGATGTGATCATGAACGGCGCGAAATCCGAGATCAAGCCGGGCAACAGCCTGAAGATCAAGGATATTCCGGTTGGCGTCAATATCTGCTGCATCGAGCTTCTGGCCGGTTGCGGCGCTAAACTTGCCCGGTCCGCCGGGCAGTATGCGGTGCTGCGCGGCAAGGAAGAGGATTATGCGCAGGTCAAACTTCCGTCGGGTGAAGTCCGCATGGTTTCGGTTGAATGCCGCGCCACCATTGGTGAAGTCGGCAACTCCGAATTCATGAATGTGAAGATGGGCAAGGCCGGCAAGAAGCGTTATCTCGGCATGCGTCCGCATGTTCGCGGCGTGGTCATGAACCCGGTTGACCATCCGATGGGTGGCGGTGAAGGCCGTACTTCCGGCGGCGGACATCCGGTTTCGCCGTGGGGCAAGCTGGCCAAGGGGTATCGCACCCGTTGTCCGAAGAAGACTTCGAGTAAATTCATCGTTGAACGGAGGAAGAAATAATGGCCAGATCGATTAAAAAGGGGCCGTTTGTCGACCAGTATCTTATCGACAAAGTCGAGAAGATGACCAAGAGCGGCAAGAAGGATGCGATCAAGACCTGGTCGCGTCGTTCGATGATCACGCCGGACTTTGTCGGTCATACTTTCAATCTGCACAATGGAAAAACTTTCCAGCCAGTGTTTGTGACTGAAAATATGGTCGGACACCGTCTCGGTGAATTCGTCGCCACCCGCGCTTTCCGCGAGCATGGTGTCGTTTCCGGCAAAAAGTAGTCGCGCTGGACTTCGGTTCAGCCGATTGGCTGCTGTTTCAACCGCACGGGATTTTCCCGTGCGGTTTTTTTATATCTGGAAAGGTGGCGTATTCGGCCGTCGTGGAGCCGGAAGACGGCATGATGGAGATTGATTTTTGCTTTACGGTACGCGCAAATTGACCGCTGAACCGTTGCACGGCCGTTTTTTTTTCACGATTTTGGCGCCGAGTCCGGAATAGGCGGTGCGACCATGTTTTTTCATAAAGAGCGGATGATGTGAAAAAATGAAAATTGTTGTGATTGCGGGTTTTGCTTTGCATTTTTTCTTTACAAAACAACACGGAGATGCTATATTATAACGATTGGTGCAACAATGGCAATATGGGGGTGGGGTATGGCGGAGTACGGTATATTATGGGGCTTTTTTAAAGCTTTATTGTCTTATGTCAACTTTGTTTCTCCGGTGATGCTGGCAATGGCGGTTGCTGTCGGCCTGATTGCGGTTTCGCTGTTGTTTGCGCCATGGCACATTGATTTGAAGTCGCTGTTCGATTTTAAGTTCAATTTTGCAAAGGAGGGTACGCCGTCGAGTTCATCATCGACGGCGACGATCGGGGAAGTCGCGGAATTTGAAGAGGTTTTGCCGTACGGTCAGGAGTTTTTCGCCGACCTGCCAAAGGAGGGGCGGTTCGAGATAGTCACCAAAGGCGGCAGCGTGCTGCGCTGCGAGTCCATCCGCAAGGTCGGTGACGACACCGGAATATTTACGCTGGAAGGCGGCGAGAAGAGCGTTCGTTTAAGATATGAAAACATTGAAAGAGTCAATATAGGATCGGATGATGTTTAAAGCAGTTTCGAATCAGGTCAGCTTCCCCGCAATGGAAGAGGAAGTGTTGAAATTTTGGCAGGATAACCGTATTTTTGAAAAATCGCTTGATCAGCGCCGGGGGAACCCTGAGTTTGTGTTTTACGACGGGCCGCCGTTTGCCACCGGGTTGCCGCATTACGGGCATCTGCTGGCCGGCACGATCAAAGACGTGGTGCCGCGGTATCAGACCATGCGCGGAAAGTATGTGCCGCGCACGTTCGGCTGGGACTGTCACGGGCTGCCGGTGGAAAACGAGATGGAGAAAAAACTCAATCTCAAGAATAAAAAAGACATTGAAAAGTTCGGAATCGCCAATTTCAACGAGTCGTGCCGGTCGATTGTGCTGCGTTATACGGCGGAGTGGGAGAAGATTGTCGGGCGGATGGGGCGTTTTGTCGATTTCCGCGGCGGCTACCGGACAATGGATTGTTCGTTCATGGAGTCGATCTGGTGGGTGTTCCGCCAGCTGTGGGACAAGGGATTGATCTACGAGGGCTACCGGATTCTGCCGTACTGCCCGCGCTGCTCCACGCCGCTGTCCAACTTCGAGGCCAATCAGGGCTACAAGGATGTGGTGGACCCCGCGATCACCATCCGCTTCAAGGTAAAAGACCAGGCCGACACCTATCTGGTGGCGTGGACGACTACGCCGTGGACGTTGCCGTCCAATCTGGCGCTGGCGGTGGGGGCGGACATCGACTACGTGAAGATCCGTGACAACGGGGTGTTCTACATCATGGCCAAGTCGCGGATGGGGGCGTATTACAAGGAGACTCCGGAGATCGCGGCCGAGTTCAAGGGCGCGGCGCTGGAGGGGGTTCGCTACGAACCGCTGTTTGACTATTTTGCCGACCTTGCCGCGCAGAAGGCGTTTCAGGTGCTTTTGGCCGACTTTGTCAGCACCGAGGACGGTTCCGGCATTGTGCATATCGCTCCGGGATTCGGCGAGGACGACAACGCGGTCTGCAAGAAATACGGACTGCCGGAAGTTTGCCCGATCGACGAGCTTTGCTGCTTTACCTCCGAGGTGCCGGACTATCAGGGGCGATTTGTCAAGGATGTGGACAATGAGGTGATCGCCCGGCTCAAGGCCGAGGGCAAGCTGGTGTTCCGCTCCACCATCAAACACAGCTATCCGCACTGCTGGCGTGACGATCATGCGCTGATCTACCGCGCGGTGTCCACCTGGTTTGTCAAGGTCGAGGCGATAAAGGACCGGATGATCGCCGCCAACGAAAAGATCGAATGGATGCCGGCGCACCTCAAGGAGGGGCGGTTCGGCAAGTGGCTTGCCAACGCCCGCGACTGGGCGATTTCGCGCAATCGCTACTGGGGTACTCCGCTGCCGATCTGGCGGAACGAAGAGGGCGAAGTGGTTTGCATCGGCTCGATCGCCGAGCTGGAGAAGCTGACCGGAAAAAAGGTCACCGATCTGCACAAGCATTTTGTGGACGAGCTGGAGATTCCGTCGCCGACCGGCAAGTCGCCGCTGAAGCGCATTTCCGAGGTGCTTGACTGCTGGTTTGAGTCCGGTTCGATGCCCTATGCGCAGAATCATTATCCGTTTGAGAACAAGGCTCATTTCGAGTCGGTGTTTCCGGCTGATTTCATTGCCGAAGGACTGGATCAGACCCGCGGCTGGTTTTACACTCTGGTGGTGCTGGCCGCGGCGCTGTTCGACGAGCCGCCGTTCAAGCATGTGGTGGTCAACGGTCTGGTGCTGGCCGAGAACGGGCAGAAGATGTCCAAGCGGCTGCGCAACTATCCCGATCCGATGGAGGTGGTGAACAACTGCGGAGCCGACGCGCTGCGGCTGTTCATGCTGGGCAGTCAGGTTGTGCGCGCCGAGGACCTTAAGTTTTCCGAAGCCGGCGTTCGTGAGGTTATCCGCGGCGTGATGATACCGCTGTGGAATGCTTACAGTTTCTTTGTGACCTATGCCCGGCTTGATGAGTTTGAGCCGGAGGCCGGAGCCGCCGCGCCGGAGAATCCGGCCAATCCGCTGGACCGCTGGATACTGAGTTCGCTGGCGCAGATGACCGGCGAAATCACCGAGTCGCTGGACAATTACAATCTTCAGAAGGCCGCTAACCGGTTCAGCAAGTTCATTGACGACCTCACCAACTGGTATATCCGCCGGAGCCGCCGCCGCTTCTGGAAGAGCAGCAACGACTCCGACAAGCTGGAGGCCTACCGGACGCTGCATCATGTGCTGCTCAGTTTCTGCAAAGTTGCCGCGCCGTTCATTCCGTTTGTGACCGACGAAATCTACCGCAATCTGCGCACGGCCGACATGCCGGAGTCGGTGCATTTGTGCAACTACCCGGCGGCGGAAGACCAATATCGCTGCGCCGATCTTGAGTTGCAGATGGAGCTGGCCATGCGTTCGGTCTCGCTGGGGCGTTTTCTGCGCACGCAGAGCAATCTTAAGGTGCGTCAGCCGCTGGCCAGGGCGATCATTGTCGCCGGCAGCGCCGAAGACCGCGCCCGGCTGGCGGAGTGTTCCGACATTGTGTCCGAGGAGTTGAATGTTAAGCAAGTGGAGATCGGCGACGACGAAACCGCACTGGTCGAGTTCTCCTGCAAGGCCAATTTCAAGAGTCTCGGGCCGAAACTCGGCAAAGACATGAAGCAGGCCGCCGCGATTCTGTCCGGGCTTTCGAGTTCCGAGATCGCCGCGATTCTTGCCGGGAAACCGTACGGACTGGAGATCGGCGGCCGGCGGGTCGAAATCACTGCTGACGATCTGGCGGTGCAGCGTACCGAAAAACCCGGCGTTGCCGTGGCTACCGACTCCGGTGTCACCGTGGCGCTGGAAACAACGATCACCCCGGAGCTGGAGCGCGAGGGGCTGGCCCGCGAGATTGTCAGCCGGATACAGAATCTGCGCAAGGAGATGGAGTTTGAAGTGTCGGATCGCATCCGGCTGTATTATCAGGTTCCGGACAGTTGCGCCGCGGTGTTCGGAGAGTTTGGCGAATACCTGAAAAACGAGGTGCTTGCGGTGGAGATTTCCGCGGCGAAGCTGGACGGCGAACCGCTGGATGTCAACGGGTTCGAGTGCCGTTTCAAGATTGAAAAAGCATAAGGAGTCTGAGCAGGATGACTGAAGCAATTAGGCGCTATGAGGGCAATCCGGTGCTTTCCGCTGGTGATTTGCCGTATGAGTCGTCGCTGGTGTTCAATGCCGGCGTCTGCAAATACAACGGGAAATATGTGATGGTGTTCCGCAACGACGTTGGCTTTTCGCCGTCCGGCTGGGACAAAACCTATACGAATCTCGGTCTGGCGTTCAGTGATGACGGGGTCAAATGGGAGGTTTCTCCCACCCCGTGGCGGATGCCGGAACGCATTGTGGCCTCCGATCCGGATTTTGTCCGGTTTTACGATCCCCGGCTTACGGTGATTGACGGTGAATGCTACATCTGTTTTGCGGTTGACACCCGGCACGGAGTGCGCGGCGGCATTGCGCGCACGGCGGACTTCGATGGATTTGAAATTCTGTCGCTTACGGTGCCGGACAACCGCAACATGGTGTTGTTCCCGGAGCGGATCGGCGGTTGTTTTTTCCGTTTGGAGCGGCCGTTTCCGGTGTATGGACGCGGCGGCGGCGAGCGGTTTGACATTTGGTCGTCGTCGTCGCCGGACTGTCGCTGCTGGGGCGATTCCAAACTGGTGCTTGGGGTGGAGAATGTGCCGTTCGCCAACTCCAAGATCGGACCGGCGGCTCCGCCGATTCGGACGGGGAAGGGATGGCTGACCACGTTTCACGCCGTGAACATCGATCCGGTGCGGCGGCTTGAAGGCTGGGAAAAAAATCCATGGCATAAGGAATATGTCGCCGGACTGATGCTGCTTGATCTTGATGATCCGTCCAAGGTGATCGGTCTGTCCGAAGTCCCGCTGCTGCGGGCCGAGCGGAAGTACGAGCTGAACGGTTTCCGCGGCAGTGTGATCTTCCCCGGCGGAATGATTGCGGAAGATGACGGCTCGGTAAAAATATACTATGGCGCGGCCGACACGGCGGAGTGTCTGGCGTATTCCTCGGTCGGGGAATTGCTGGAGATGTGCCGTCCGGTTCAGTCGAAGTAGCCGAAGAATTCGCCGCGGTCGCCCTTTTCGCATTCGATCAGTCCGCGGGCGAGCAGGTCATTCAACACCCGGTCGAGAAATTCCGGATTGCAGTTCAACGCCAGCATAATGTCCTGCCGGGTGACCTGTCGGCGTTTGGCCAGATTTATCACCATGGCGGAGAGTTCGTCCGGCGGCATGGCGCCGCGCAGCGCCGGACTTTTGTAGCGGAAAGCTCCGACCGTCTCCACCGGTACAAACGGTTCGAAGGCGGTTATGAATTTGCGCAGAGTGGCCGGCGGCGCGGGGCGGAGGGCCGGGTCGCAGCCGGGGCGGTCGAGCGTGTTGAGCTGAATTTTATCCACTTTCAGCGTTTTGAGCAACGCGGAGAAGCGGGCGATGGACGCGTCGGAATCGTTGATTCCTGGCGCGATGAACATTTCCAGCCAGATCGGTTTGGCGTGAGCGGCGCAGAACTTCCGCAGTCCGGCGACGAACATGTCGAAAGTCAGTCCGGGCGCGGGGCGGTTGATCTGTGCAAACTCTCCGGCGTTTGAAGCGTCGAGATCGGGAATGATCAGATCGACCGGCTCGACCTCGCGGATCACTTTGTCATCGCCGAGCAGCGTTCCGTTGGTCAGCAGCACCAGACGGTATTGCGGGTAGCTGGTTTTCACGAATCGCGCCACCTCTCCGATCCGGCTGTTCAAGGTCGGCTCGCCGGCGCCGGAAAAAGTCACGCAGTCAAGCTGCGGATTTTTATCCAGCACGTCACTCAGTTCGGCGGCGACGGCGTTGAAGGGGACGTACTCCCGGCGTTCCAGCGTCAGGTTTGTGGTCCATCCCGCCTCGCAGTACGGACAGTCCTGCGTGCAGGTCTTGGCGGGGACCAGATCGACGCCGAGCGAAACGCCGAGCCGCCGCGACCCGATCGGTCCGAAAACATATTTATGATTCATTGGTGCTGACCATCCTTGATTTATCCAGAATTCTGCTATATTAATAAGATAACCTTGAACATGGACGTTTGCAAATGAATCTGAGTTTTTACGGACTTGCTTTTTTCGGCGCGTTTGCGGCAATGCAGCTGATTACACCGCTGGTGCGGTGGGGCGCATTGAAGACCGGCTTTATGGATGTACCTAAAAGCGAGGCGCATAAGCAGCAGTCGCACCCGGTGGCGCTGGGTGGCGGCATTGCCGCAATGATCGGGGGGGCGGCGGCGTTGGCCGGCGGCGCGGCGCTGCTGGCGCTGGCGCCGCGGCTGTCCGTCCGGATCAACTTAAGTTTTATCGAACCGCGCGTGGCGTGGCTGGCGGCGGCGGCGCTCGGCGCCGGAGTTCTCGGTCTTTACGACGACATCCGTGCGATGAAGGCGCTGCCGAAGTTTGCCGGTCAATTTGCGGTTGCGCTGATTGCGGTTGAACTTGGCGGCGCGCGGGCGAGTCTGTTCCTGCCGCAGCCGTGGCTGGTGACGGCGGTGTCAATATTATGGTTCATGTTTATTATGAACGCGGTGAATTTTTTTGACAACATGGACGGTCTGGCGTCGGGCGCAGTGGCGATTGCGATGGTGTTTTTCACTTTGGTGTCGGCGTTCAACGGCCAGCTGCTGGTCGGCGGATTCACCGCGGCCTGCGCCGGGATTGCCGGCGGATTCTGGCGTTTCAACCGCAATCCGGCGTCGATTTACCTGGGGGACTGCGGATCGCATTTTCTCGGATTTCTGACGGCGCTGGCCAGTGTGTTCGTCACATACTTTCACCGTGACGGCGCCGGCGGAATGTTTCAGGTGGCGGCGCCGCTGCTGATTCTCGGCGTGATAATTATCGACGCGGCGACGGTGTGCGTTATCCGCACCGCGCACGGCCGGCCGTTCTGGATCGGAGACAACAACCATATTTCGCATCGTTTTGTCGCGTTGGGGATGAGCCGGGCGCGTGCGGTCAACTGTGTGCATTTGCTGTCGCTGGTCTTCGGATGCGGAGCGCTGGCGCTGCTTTGGGGCAATCTGTGGACCACGGCGGCGATAATGGCGCAGGCGGCGGTCTTGAGCGGCTTTGTCCTCTATATTCAATTCGGGGCGCGGAAATAAGTTGAAACAGCTGATAACCAACGTATTGATTGTTGACGGCTCCGGCGATCCGGCGCGCGGCGGCGAGGTGCTGATTGCAAACGGCTCAATCGCCGCGGTGTCTTACCGGCGCGGCGGAATCGGCGCGGCTTCGGCTCCGGTATTCAACGGTCAGGGCATGGCGCTTGCGCCGGGATTCATCGACGCGCACGGACATTCCGACATGTCGCTGCTGGCGTCTCCCGGCGCGATCGGTAAAATATCTCAGGGTATAACCAGCGAGATCGCCGGCAACTGCGGACTGTCGCCGTTTCCGGTCACCGATATGAACCGCGACCATCTTGAAGCGTTGTGGCGGAGTTATAATGAAAAGATCAGCTGGTCCGACTACGCCGGATACCGGCGCGAACTGCTGCGGCGTTCTCCGGCAATAAATCTTTACAGTCAGTGCGGTCACAACACGCTGCGCGCCGCCGTGGCCGGATATGAAAAGGAGGAGCTGTCGGCGGCGGAACTGGACGGAATGCGGCGGTTGCTGCTCCGGGAGCTTCAGTCCGGCGCGGTCGGTTTTTCAACCGGACTGCTTTATACGCCGGGTGTGTTCTCCACCGGCGGCGAGTTGGTGGCGCTGCTTCGGGTGCTGGCTCCGTTTCTGCGGGTGTATACCACTCATCTGCGCAGCGAGGGCAACCGGCTGATCGAATCGGTTGCGGAGAGCGTGCGGCTGTGCCGCGAAGCCGGTCAGCGTTATCTGCATTTGAGTCATCTGAAGACGGCCGGAGCGGCCAATCACCATAAGATTGACGAATTGCTGGAGCTGCTCCGGCGCGAGGGAGGCGACGGCGCATTGTCGATTTCGGCCGACCGCTATCCATATGTCGAGTCGTTGACCCAGCTCAGCGTGGCGCTGCCGTCGCCGTATGACAAGATGGATGATGTGTCGCTGATGGATTTTCTGCAGGACGAGGACAATTTTCAGACGGTGGTCGAGGCGTTGCGGACCCAGGGCGAGGAGCGTCTGCACCGGATACGTCTGGTTTCCACCGGTTATCTGCCGTTCAAGCGTTATATCGGGCTGAAATTTCTGGATATTTCCAACATCTGCATGAACAGCGCCTCGTATATTGTTGCCGAACTGTTGCGGCGTGACGCGCCCGGCGCCATGGCGGCGTTCTGCGGCATGAGCGTTGAAAATCTCCGGCGCATACTCCGGCTGCCGTTTGTCGCATGCGGGACAGACGAAAGTGCGCGGCCGCAGTCGTTTGAGTTCGGGGTCAGCCATCCGCGCGGATTCGGTTCGATGCCGCGTTTCATCCGTATGTTGACGGACGAAGCTTTCAGTTTCGAGGAGGCGGTGGCGCGCGTCACATCGCTTCCGGCGCGGATATTCAATTTGAGCAATCGCGGACGCATTGCGGCGGACATGGCGGCCGACTTGGTGCTGCTTGACCCCGACCGCTTCTATTCCGATGCGAATTTTTCACAGCCCCATGAACTCGCTTCCGGCGTGGCGGCGGTATGGGTGAACGGAAAAATAAAATATCAACCCGACGCCGGCAAGGGAGTTTCCTGAACATGGTGGAGGAATTTAATTACAAAACGCACGGAACGTGCAGCCGCAATATCGTCATCAAGGTGGACGGCGACCGGATTGAAGAGGTTCGTTTTGTCGGCGGCTGTCCCGGCAATCTGCTCGGCATCGGGCGGATTGTCAAAGGCATGACGCTGAGTCAGGTTGCTGACACTTTTCGCGGCGTGCGGTGCGGCGGCAAGGCGACCAGTTGTCCGGACCAATTGGCGAAAGCGATCGACGAGATCGCCGGGCGGCGCGGCTGACCGTCACCGCATTCAGCGTTTTTTCGTCAGCGAGATGCGCGGATCGGCCAGCATGTAAAGCAGGTCGGAGCATAGGATTCCGGCCAGCGTCAGCATCCCGGCGAAGGCGAAGATCGCCATCTGCAACGGATAGTCCCGGCTGAGCAGCGACGTTATCGACAGCGATCCCATGCCGGGAATTCCGAATATCTGTTCGACGATGATACTTCCCGCCACCAGCCCCGGCAGCAGACCGGAGAGCAGCGTTATCAGCGTGATGACGCTGTTGCGGAAGGCGTGGCGGAACAGTATGTCCGGTTCGGACACCCCCTTGGCCCGCGCGGTGCGGATATATTCTTTTCTCAGTTCTTCAATCATGCTGCCTCTGGTGTAGCGGGCGATTCCGGCGAATCCGGCATACGCCAGACAGGTCACCGGCAGCACATAGTAGGCCGCGGAGTGCAGCAGCGTGCGGAACCAGCCCCACCCAGATCACCGGCAGCGAATAAAGCATGAACATCGTCACCGCCGACGAGCGGTCGAACAGCGAGTCCGGTTTCCATGCGGCGGCGATTCCGATCGGGATCGCCAGCAGATAGGTAAGCAGTATTGCCAGCAAATTGAGCCGGAGCGTTACCGGCAGCCGCGACATGATTACTTCCGTGACCGGACGACCCGGCTCCACCGTGGCCGAGGTGCCGAAATCGCCGTGCAGCGCCGCTTGAAGCCAGATGATGAACCCCTCATGAATCGGCTTGTCAAGATGGAGCTTCTTCCGCAGCGCTTCGTTTACGCCGAGCTGGGTGCGGTCGGAGGCGAGGCTGCCGCCGGCGTCCTGGCCGAGCACGCCGGTTTTGGTGGGATCGCCGGGGGCGAGCCGGAGCAGCAGATAGCTGACCAGCAAAATGGCGAACATGGTCGCCGCGGCGAGCAGCAGCCGTTTCAGCAGATATGCCAGCATTTACCGGCCGCCGAGTTTACGGAGTTTTTCCTTGAGCAGCTCTTCGATGTATCCGTCGCCGTAAAGCGAACGCATGAGTTTGATATTCTGTTCATAGAACAGTTGGGCGTCGGGGCGCATTATCATTTCCTGATGCGAGGCCTCAAGCATTTTTTTGCGCTTGTCGGCGCTGTTGATATAGACCTGAAGATAGCGGATCAGCGAGCGGGGGGAAAGTTCCGCGAATTTTTTCTGCCCGAACTCCTCCACATAGTCCGCGGCGATCACCGAAATGAGATTGGCGGCAGGATTGCGGAGTTTGTGCTGGATCAGGAAGTCGTTGACCATGTCCTGACAGGACAGTTCGTCGAAGATCGGGAAGGAGAGCAGACGGCCGCGGCTGAGCACGTTCGGCGGAAAATCGTAATTGGCCGCCAGAACGCAGGCGACGTTGTCCGGCGGAGCGAAACAGCCGCCGATATTGGTGCGGAATTCATACCAGTCCACCTGACGCGGGTCGATGTCGTCGAAGAACAGCACGAAGCGGCGGTCGCGTCTTGCGGCCAGCGTGTCGAGCAGTTGGCGCAGTCCGTTTTCCAGCTGGTGCGGGCCGGGCAGGATCAGGGTCAACTCACGGTGCGCCAGCGTGCCGGCCGCGGTCATGGCGGTTTTGCCCAGTCCTGGCAGGCTGACGATGAACAGCGGCGGAACGTTTCCGCCGGCGGCGAACGTGGAAAAATGTTCTTTGAAAATCAAGCGGACATAATGGAATCCGTAGAATTCGTCGGCGCCGCGGACGGCTGAAAGCCTGACCGGCTCCAGATCGCCGCGCAACACTTTGCCGGCCGCGAAACGGTCGAACGGCGCGGCGGCCGCCGTTGCGTCCTCCGGTGTGGCGAGGCGGTCGATTATGCCGGTGCCGTCCTCCGGCGGCGCGATCAGGCGCGGCAGCATCCCGGCCGGCTGAGCCTCGGCGGACAGCATGGCGAGGTATTTGCGCAGCAGGGCGGGAGCGGCGGCAAGCCGTTTGGCGTGGTCGAGTTCAAAGCTGTCCGGCGTATGCTCGGCAAAACGGCGCAGCAGCATTTGTTCAACTTCTGCGGCGGAAAGCGGCGACCGGTCGCGCACCAGCATGGAAACGGCGTCCTCTTTTTCCGCCGCGTCAATCTGGTAGTGGCGGAGCGGCGACGGCGCCGCCGCAAGCTCAATGGAGACCTGTCGGAGCACGGCGGCCAGATGGCCGTCGCCGAGCAGCAGTTGACAGCTGGCTCTGGCGCGGTCGATCAGATCCTTGAGTTCGCGGCGTTTCATAATGGCGGTCAACCCCGGATCAGCGTCAGGAGTTCGTCGCGTTTTTCGGCCATCATTGCCGGCGTTTTTGCTTCGCAGATCAGTCGGATCAGCGGCTCGGTGTTGGAGGCCCGGACATTGAAGTGCCAGTCCGGATATTCCACGCTTACGCCGTCAAGCTCATACATTTTGCCGTCGGAGTACTTTTCTTTGATTGCCGAGAGCACTTTTGCAACGTCGGAAACCTTTGAGTTGATCTCGCCGGAGAAGCTGTAGCGGCGCAGCGGCGCGACCAGACGGTCCAGTTTTTCCCCGGACGAATCGAGCAGATTGGCGAGTTTCACCAGCGCCAGCCCCTGTGATTCGGCGGTGAAGTTCTCCTTGAAATAGTAGTGGCCGGAGAGTTCGCCGGCGAACACCGCGTCGAATTCCCGCATCTGTGCCTTGATGAAAGCGTGGCCAACGCGTGACATGATGGCTTTGCCGCCGTTTTCCTCAATGCATTCGCGCACGGCCCAGCTGCTGCGCAGATCGTAAAGAATGGTGGCCGGACCGTCGGCGAGGATGTCCTGCGCGATCAGCGCGGTGAAAAGGTCCATCGGGATAATGTTTCCGGTGTTGTCGATATAGCCGCAGCGGTCGGCGTCACCGTCGAACGCGGCACCGAAGTCGGCGCCGGTTTCCACCACTTTTGCGCGCACCGCGGTCAGCGTGTCGGCGATCAGGGGGTTGGCCTCGTGGTTGGGGAAAGTGCCGTCCAGAGTGCCGTAGAGCGGAACGATGTCGAACAGCTCTTTGATGCCGTCGATCTCATAAAGGCCCATGGCGTTGGCGTAGTCCACCACCACCTTGAAGCGGCGGGTGAACTTGACGTGGCTGCGCAGAAATTCAGCGTAGATTTTCCGGATGTCGAAGGTGGTGATGGTTCCGGTATGCGCCGCCGGCGTCCACGACCTGTCGGTCACAATCTTTTCGATCTCCTTGATTCCGGTGGCTCCGCTCAGC
Organism: Victivallaceae bacterium; assembly: GCA_028709805.1. Taxonomy (GTDB): domain Bacteria; phylum Verrucomicrobiota; class Lentisphaeria; order Victivallales; family Victivallaceae; genus CALXXL01. Next base: position 6,704 of record JAQUTL010000018.1, on the reverse strand, counting down.
GGAACCGCGTTGGCCCGGCAGAGTTTGAAGCCGTTCCATTCACCGGGGTTGTGGCTGGCGGTGATCATCACGCTGCCGTCGGCGTGCAGAACGCCGTTGGCGTGGTAGCTCATCGGGGTGGAGCAGAGGCCGAGGTCGATCACGTCGGCGCCCTGTTCGGTCATGCCTTTGGCCAGCGCGCGGAACAAAGGTTCGGAGTGGGGGCGCATGTCACGGCCGACCACAACCCGTTTGGCACCGGTGAATTGAATATAGGCGTGTCCGATCGCTTCGGCGGTGGCGGCGGAAAGGTCGGTCGGATAGATGCCGCGGATATCATATGCTTTGAAAATGGACATTTGTAAACTCCTTCTTTATTTTAATATGTCTATCAATAATATACCGAAAACGGCGGAATAGTCAAATAAGTTCCACGGTGAATCGGGCGATAATTTCATGTCGTTCGGCGGCGGGGAATATCCATGTCATATGATATTGGTCGGGCAGGCCGGGGCAGGGGACGGTGAAGCGGTCGGAGACGGAAAGCGCGGTTTCCGGCGTGACTTTTCCGCGCAGCACGGCTCCGGGGCGGCGGATGACGAAGGCGCCGTCGGCCAAAATCTCCGGGGAAGCATAGGAGTGCAGCAGCCAGGACACGATGACCGGCCGGCGGGCGGCGATGGCGTCGCGTACTTCGATGACGAGGTTTTTCCGGTCAAATCTGAAGCGGCGCTCGTATGATATTGCGCTGCCGTAAGCGGCGGAGAGGTCGGCGGTGAAGTGTTCTCCGGCAAAGTCGGTGAATGCGGCGGTTGCTTCCGGCGAATCGGTCGGCTGTCCCGCTCCGTCGATCAGCGCGCAGTTGGCGGCGATGGTTTGGGTAGTCCACTTCCGATGGTGTTCGGTGCCGAACTGGTAGCCGAAATAACCGGACGGGCCGAGCATGGTTTTGCCGCGCGCCAGAATTGCGAAGTCCCCCTGATCGGCATGACGGTGGCTGCCGGAGCCGTAGGCCGAAGCGCGGGCGAGCAGCGCCACGTCGTTCTCCGGATCGTCCGGGCAGCGGCGGACGGAGGCGAATCCGGCGCGGCGCGACAGAAAAAACGGTGAGCCGCTGTCACGCGGACTGATTCCGGCGTCCGGCAGAATAAGGTCGAGCAAATGGAGTTCAAAATATTCGGCGTTTTTCCGCGCCGCGCTGGAAAACCGTTTTGCCAGCGGTGAATCGGCGTAGACGCCGAAGGGGTCCTGCGCCTGAAATCCCGGCCATTCCGCGGCGGTTGGCCAGTGACCGTCTCCGAACGGATGCGACTCCTGTTCCGGCGGCGCGAAATGGATGAAAAACTCCGAAAGATTCCGGTAAAACGGTTTGTTGAAAAACGAGTGTCCGCAAATGCGCTTAACCGCGAAAAAGAACGGCAGAAACCATTTGGTGTAACTTGACGCGTAAAAGGGGCCTTCCGCCCATCCGCCGTCGTCATCGCCGTAAAACGGGAAATTTGTTTCGTAAAAATTCAAGGCGTAATCGAGCCAGCCGTCCGTCTCCCGTTCGTCGCCGCCGGCGCCGTGGAGGGCCATGGCGATCTCACCGAGGTAGCCGGGGAGCCGGGAAGTATGTGAGTTGCCGGGGTTGTTTGCAAAATCCTCAATGGCGATCCGGCGGGCGATGTCGCGTCCGTGGCGGAGCAGAACAGCGGCGACCGCCGCTTTTTCTTCCGGTGAATAGAGGTCGAATGTCCAGTCGAACAGCGCCGGAAGCGTGCGGCAGACGCTGAGCGCCACTTCATCGAACGGCGGCGCCACCGAGCAGTTCCAACGGCAGAGTTCCATGACCTGATCGTGGACGCGGCTTCCGGCTTCGCGGTCGCGGTTGAACAGATACAGGAGAGCGCAGGCGACCGCGTCGCGGTCAAGGCGGAATCTGGCAAGCTCGAAGCTCCGGCGATAGTCCGGCGCGTCGTTTTCACGCATGACCGGCGACGCCAGCGCCATGGCGCGGTTGACCGCCAGCTTTTGAAATTCAAGCTGATGCGTTGCTTTCAGCCCGGCCAGATCCTCCGGGAAATAAATATGACGCGGATGTGAATTTGGCAGTTTTTTCAGCAGCTCGGCGGCGGTGATCATCGGTCGTTCCAGTGGTATTCGCCGGTCTCCGGATCGATTGAGCCGACCACTTTCGCCGGCGTTCCGGCGGCGATGGAAAAGTCCGGCAGGTCATGCGTCACCACGCTGTTGGCGCAGACCAGCACGCCGCGGCCGACGGTCACTCCGGAAGTCACGGTCACGCCGGAGGCCAGCCATGAGCCGTCTCCGATCACAATCGGGCGCGGCGTGTCGCGTTTGGTGTTGAACGCTTTGGTGGCGGGATCGAACTTGTGGTTCCCGGCCGGGAGCGAACAGTGCGGACCGATCAGCACGTCGGCGCCGATCCGCACGTCGCCGTTCAGATAGCTGTAGAGCCCGATGAAGGAGTTGCGCCCGATCCGGTTGGCGCCGATCCGGATGATCGCGCCGGGAGCGACCATGACGCCGTCGTCGAACCCGAGGACGTGCGCGCGCCGCCGGTCGGCTTCAGCGTCATCCATTGCAAGGTATCTGGTGAGCCGGTCGAACTCCTCCGGTATCATGTCCATGACAGACCTCCTTGACTTTTATCAGAAAAGTTTGGGCTGGAACGGCAGCAGTTCGTCGATTTCGCCGCCGCCGTTGTCCGCTCCGGAACTTTTTTTCGCCCGGCGCACCAGCAGTCCGCGCTTGCGGCCGACCGCGGCGTCGCCGGCCGCCAGCTCCGCGTCGATCTGCGCCGACGAGTTTTCCAGCGCCTCAAGAATCACTTTCGCCCGGTTCAGCACCGCCGGCGGCAGACCTGCGAGCTTCGCCACATAGATGCCGTAACTTTTGTCCGCGCCGCCGGGGACGATCTGCCGCATGAAAATCACCTTGTCGCCGTATTCGCGCACCGCCACCAGATAGTTTTTGATGCCGCGTCGGGTCTGCGCCAGACCGGTCAGCTCATGGTAGTGGGTGGCGAACTGGGTTCGGCAGCCGATTTCGTCGTGCAGGAATTCCGCGATGCTCCAGGCCAGACTCAACCCGTCAAACGTGCTGGTCCCGCGGCCGATCTCGTCCAGAATGACCAGACTTTTCGCCGTGGCGTGATTCAGGATGTTGGCCGTTTCGCTCATTTCAACCATGAAGGTGCTCTGGCCGCGGTTGAGATCGTCGGACGCGCCGACCCGGGTGAATATCCGGTCAACCAGCCCGATGCAGGCGTCGTCGGCCGGGATGAACGAGCCGCATTGAGCGAGCAGCACCAGCAGCGCCGTCTGACGGATGTAGGTGGATTTGCCCGCCATGTTCGGGCCGGTGATGATCATCATCTTATTGAGGTCGTCGTCCAGATTTGCGTCGTTGGGAACGAATCGTTCGGTCTTCATGGTGATGTCGAGAACCGGATGGCGGCCGCCGCGGATATGCAGCGCGGCGTCATCGGTCAGGCGCGGGCGGACATAATGGCGCTGGCGGGCGCATTCGGCAAACGAGCAGAGCACATCCAGCACCGCCAGCTGTGCCGCGGTCTGCTGAATGGCCGGCGTGAACGGCAGCGTCTCCTCGCGCAGCGCCTGAAACAGCTGGAACTCCAGCGCTTTGCTTTTCTCTTCGGCGCCGAGAATCTTGCTTTCCAGCTCCTTCAATTCCGGCGTGATGAATCTTTCGCCGTTGGTGGTGGTCTGCTTCCGCACATAATCATCCGGCACCAGATCGAGATTCGACTTGCTTACTTCGATATAATAACCGAAGACCGAATTGTAACGGACTTTCAGCGACCGGATTCCGGTGCGTTCCTGTTCGCGTTTCTGAATGTCGGCCAGCCAGTCCTTGCCTTCGGCGGCGGCGCGGCGGAAGTCGTCGAGCCGGGCGTCGTAGCCTTCGCGGATGATGCCGCCGTCGGTCAACGGCAGCGGCGGTTCGTCCACTATCGCCCGGCGGATGTGATCGGCCAGCTCCGGCTGCGGCGCGATTGCCGAGCCGATCTCGTTCATCAGCGGAGTGTCAAAGTTCCCGACCAGAAGCCGTATGCCGGGCAGTGACTCCAGCGAGGCGGCCAGCATCAGCAGGTCGCGCGCGTTGGCGTTGCCGAGGTTCAGGCGGGCGACGATGCGTTCAAGGTCGCGCACAACGCCGAGCGTCTCGTGAATTTCGCACATGGTCAGCACGTCTCCGAGCAAAGCGTCCACCGCGTCGAGCCGCTTGAGAATCGCGTCGCGGACGGCGAGCGGCCGCAGCAGCCAGTCGCGCAGCAGACGGCCGCCCATCGGCGTGACGGTGCGGTCCATCACCGCAAGCAGCGTGGACGAGCGGTCGTTGCCGTACATCGGGTCGACCAGTTCAAGATTGCGTTGCGACGCGGCGTCAATCTCCACCACGTCCGAGGTGAGATACACGGTGAGTTTTGTAACGTGTCTGGCCTCCTGCCGGAGGTTTTCCACTGCGTAGCAGAGCACCGCTCCGGCGGCCGACACCGCCAGCGGCAGATTTTTACAGCCGAATCCGTCCAGCGTGGAAACTCCGAAGTGGCACTGCAGAAATTCACGCGCCGACGGCGGATCGAACAGATAATCCTCGATCGGCGTAAACAGCATCTTTGCGCCGCCGCCCACTTTAATCAGCGGCGGCTCCGCCTCCAGCAGCGGCAGCAGCGAAACCGGCACCGCGCATTCCCGGGCGCCGAGCCGGTTCAGTTCCGACTCCACCGCTCCGGTTCCCGACAGCATTGTCACCCGGAATTCACCGGTGGTTATGTCCAGACTCGCCAGTGCGAAATCGTCTTTTTTCCGGCAGAGCGCCAGCAGAAAGTTGTTGCGCCCCGGCGTCAGCACGCTTCCTTCCAGTACGGTTCCCGGCGTGATTATCCGGGTGATGGCCCGTTTGACAATGCCTTTGGCCAGCTTCGGGTCCTCCAGCTGCTCCGCGATCGCCACCTTTACTCCGGCGGCCAGCAGCCGAGGAAGCTGCACCTCAAGATTGTGGTACGGGAAGCCGCACATCGGCAGGTTCTGGCGGCGGGTCAGCACCAGGTCGAGGATTGCGCTGGCCCGCGCGGCGTCCTCAAAAAACATTTCATAAAAGTCTCCGAGCCGGAAGAGCAGTATCGCGTCGGCCGGAATATCCGCTTTGGCGGCGCGGTACTGCCGCATCATCGGAGTGAGTTTTTCTTCGTCGCTCATTATTGCTGTTCCGCGCCGGTTGCGGCGGCCTCCATGCCGGACCAGAAGTTACCGGTCAGTGTGGCGTAGAGATGGCGAACCTGCAGCTCGCCGGCAATTTCGGAGGCCATGGCGAAGCCGCGGTCGAAAACGGTCTGACGGGCCGGATCGGGGAGGCGGCCGGTCAGAATTTTGGTCATGTCGCCGATCGACCGGGTGAAGCCGATGATCGCCTGTTTGTGCGTGATGGGTTCAACGCGGTCGGTGCCGCGGTCAAGCAGAAACAGCGAAGCAAGTTTTATGCTCCGTTCGCATGCAAACCGGCGCGCCATGCCCCCGGAGGTGTAGTATAAACTCCAGGTCGGCACCGGAGAAGCGTGGAAACCGTCCGGAAGTTTCTGGACGATCATGCAGTCATCCGCCAGCACGTTCCACGGCGGCGGCAGACGGCGCGAGGCGGTCGATTTCCCGATGCCGCTCGGTCCGCTGACGATCACGCCGGAACCTTTGAATTCGGCCAGCACACCGTGCGCAACGCAGGTGGCGGAGGTCGTCACCAGAGAAAGCAGCGGCAGATAGTAGAGCCGCCGCCACAGGAAACCGGTCTTTTCCCCGGTCATCGCGGCGGACGGAACGATATAGACTCTGGCGTTCAGCGTGGCTTTGTCGATTTTGATGATTATGGACGGCTCGAACAGCGTGTATTTGTCCGGTTCGACCGGAGTGTGGCGATCGACTTCCGCCCGGGTTATCTCTTCGATGACGCAGCATGCGGAGCCGGGCGGCGGCGAAAATCCGCCGGCGAAAATCTCCGTGCCGCAGATGCCGGCGATCTTCGCCAGCTGAGCCGCGGCATAGCCGCCGATCGCGGTGTAACCGTAAAAACCGCCGGAGGGCAGTTGTATTTTTGCCGATAAAATTTCTCTCATACGGTGTAATTTAAAGCTGTAAGCCTTTTTTTCAAGTTGATTTGTCCGAATTCGCGGCTAAATTATCCAATCATGAAAAATTTTCAGGAAAACGGCGAGTCGATATTGCTGCATGTGTGCTGTGCGCCCTGTGCCGGCGGCTGCGTCGAGCGGCTGCTGGCCGGCTACCGGCGGGTGGGATTTTATTTTTCCAACAGCAATCTGGCCACGGCGGCGGAGTTTGAGCTTCGCGGCAGATATGTGGAAAGATTGGCCGGCATGTTCGATGTGCCGTGTTATTTCGATACTTACGACCACGGCTCATGGCTGGACCGCTGCGCGGAATTCTCCGGCGCGCCGGAGGGCGGCGAACGCTGCCGGCGCTGTTTTCAGTTCAGTCTGGGACGTACGGCGGCGGCGGCGCACGAACTCGGCTACGCCAGATTCGCCACCAGTCTGACGGTCAGCCCCCGGAAGTCGAGTCCGCTGATTTTCGAGGTCGGTTCGGCTTTCCCTGACTTTGCCGAATGGAACTTCAAAAAGGAGTCCGGTTATCTGCGCGGCCGCGAGATTGCCCGCGCCAACGGATTCTATCTTCAGAAGTTCTGCG
>JAQUTL010000017.1 GCA_028709805.1 Victivallaceae bacterium | reverse complement strand
TATGAAAAAGTGAACTTATCATCGATTTTGTTATCAAAAGACTTGAAAATCAAATAAAGTTGCTATAAATTTATAGCATAATAACAATAATGAGAGAAACACGGTGTTTCTTTCACGGATTCAGGTAATTGTCAGGCTTTTGCCGATTCGCTGATGGCCGGCAAGAAGTCGCTGATTGCGCCATACGGCACGTTTCATCTGGTGGCGGACGACAACTTCTGCCGTCAGCTTGACCGGATGAACGTTGACTTTGTTGCCTATCAGGATGAAATCGGCGTGCGCAAGGCCAATGTGGAATGGACGCCGGTATATTTCGAGCGCCTCAAAACCTGTCATGATAAAGTCGGCAAGGCAAAACTTTGGGCCGATATGGAGGTGTTCCAGTTTGAGGGGCCGATCTACAAGACGCCGCTGCATTCGGCGCCGATCGAGCGGGTGATCCGTCAGCTTGAAGGTATTTCTCCTTTTGTCGAACGGGTGCTGATTTACCAGTATCCCGGCTTGATGAGCAAACCGGGGACCATCGCCGAGGTCAAGACTCCGGGAGCGACCAAGCTTTATACCGATTACAAGGCATACCGCGACGCCTTTCTCGGATGATGCCGTTGAACTGTTTTGAATGATAAGCCCGGCTCGTCGGCCGGGCTTTTTTGTCGGCTACAAATCGTGCAGCGAATAGAGCGCGATTGCGGCGACCATCATCAAAGTGGCGACGCCGCGCCGCACCCATACGGCGGTTCCGGAGGCGCCGTCGAGTTTTTTTACGCCAAGCCGCAGCAGCGTCAGCGTCAGAACAATGGCGATCGGACCGCGCAGCGACATGATGACGTTGCCGAAGACCGGACCGATCAACGCGTAGCAGCTGTAGAGCAGTATCTGTTTGACCAGCCACGACCCGGCAAACGGCAATGTCGGCTTCAACTCCGCCGGGGTAAGCCGTGCATGTATCGCCCAGGGGAGCGTCACGGTCATCAGCAGGATGTTCACCAGCGACATGCCGAGCAGCGCCGATGTAAAGAAATTTCCGGTTGCGATCCGGTCGATCATATATTTTACGCTGAGGTCGGAAATGCAGTAACTGCCAAGCGTCAGCGCAAACCACCCCATTCCACGGGTTGCGATCCGGCCTTTTCCGCTGTAATTTATCACCAGTGCCGACAGCGCGGCCAGTACAATGCCGCATATCTGGCGGCTGTCGTAATGTTCGCTCAGGAAAAGACCGGAAACCGCCGCCAGCACCACCACCCGCAGCCCCATCAGCGATGCTATCCGCGCCGGCGACACATGCTCTTCGGTTTTGAAAAAAAACAGTTGACCGAACAGCGAGCCGAACGCGCTGCCCAGAAGCGGAATCACAAAACCCCAGTTTCCCCAGAAGCCGCATTTCCACACAAACGGCATGATGACCACGCCGGCCGCCCCCATAAGCAACTGGGTGGCCAGCAGCAACTTGACCGGAGCGGCGAAACGCTTGACGTAAAGACGCGAGAAGACATAACCGCAGTCCTGCCAAAACGCCGCCGCCACGCCGCAGACAATTCCGAGAATCATAGGCGGAACTCCCCCGTTAAACGCAAAAATCCTCTGGCGGATACAATATTACTGCTAAATGGAGAATGCAAGGCGGTTATTGGAAAATTATTTCGATGGAACCGTTTTCCGGCACGAATTTATGGCAAACGCCGGGAATTGTCACTTCGATCCCGCTATCCTTTCTGTCCAATTCAATTCCCCAGCCGGTTTTTCCGAACGCCGAGACGCCGCGCAGCGCTGCATGCCGCCACCCGGACGGCAGCGACGGCTTTACCGTGAAGCGGTTTAATCCGGTGGGAACAATTCCGAACATTCCTTCAGTGAATATCCGGCAGAACAGCGCGCTTTCGGCGGAAAGCTGGCTGGCGTTGTATTCGGGAAATGCTTCGATCGGGTATGGAACGTGACTGCCGAGCAGCCGGGCGCGGACGTAACTGCGCAAATGATGAAGCGCCAAATCCGGCTCGCCGCAGAAAAAGACGCCGCGCAGGGCGTACAGTGTGGAGCGGTCCCAATAAGTTTCGTTGTCGGATGCGGTCAGGAGTCCGTCGCCGCGCCAGAGTTTTGGAGAAAACAGGGCGGCCAGCGTTCCGGCTTTACGGTCGTTTATCCCGAAGCAGAGCGGAAGACATATCCAGCTGCGCAGTATAGTGTTGCCGTCATAATAACGGTAAGTGGCGAATCCTTCAACGTCGGCGGAAAAAATGCGTCCGGCCGCCGTTCGCAGGTTCGCGGCGCGCCGTTCAAGCTCTTCGGCGTCATCAATGTTCAATGCGCGGCGAAGCGCGGCGGTGCGCAGCAGCGCGTCATAATAAAGCATATTGGTGGAGAGGTTGACGGTTCCGGCGGGGAAGCGGCGTTCGAGTTCGTCGCAGTCCGAGGCGACCACGCCGTCGCCGGTCAGCTTGCGGGCGCAGTATTCCAGACACCATTCCACCAGCGGCCGCAGCTCCGCCGCGATGTCGCGGTTCCCTGACGCCAGTGCGAATCTGGCGGCGCCGTGTGCGATCATGGCTGCGTCGCCGCGGTCTCCGGCGCCGTTCCAGATGTCGGTTCCTCCGGCAATGATCGACGAGGGCAGCGGCGTAAAATCCCGGTTCATATATTTCATGAACCAGCGGTAACTGTTCAGCGCGGCCGCATCGGCCCGGGCGACTCCGGTGAACGGGAAAAACGGATTGGCGTATTCGGCTTCATCGTTCGCCCAGATGGCGGCCAGATATTTTCCGTAGCCGCCGGGGGAGTGAACCGGACCGTTCGGCGTGTCAAAAATGCTTTCAACGGCGTGGCGGAGCGCAAATCCGAACATGGCGTTGATTTCCAACTCCGGAGTTTCGAGTTCGAGTTTTCCGAAATCCGGCGTAAGACCGGTGTTGAGCCGCTCCGCAAGTTCGAGCATCGGGTTAATCGGGGTCCCGGAGCTTGAATATTCCACGACGCAGGAGACTTTGCCGCCCGGCGGCAACTCAAAATCGCGCGGCAGATCGGAAAATACGCTCATCTGATACATCCCGCCGCGGATATTGCGGCGGCGCGGCATCGACAGCGCCACCGGCGATCGCGACCGGTTTTCGATGGTGCGCAGATCAATGATCGCGTCATGATCGGCGGATGGGAATATTTCACGGATTTCGCGGCAGTCCGCATCATGGTCGATCGTCACGGTGAAAAGCTCGGACAGCGCGACCGATTTAACCCTTCCCCGGTCAACCGCGCCGTTTATTCGGAATCCCGGCGGCGTGAACAGCTGTTCAAATGACGCGTGTGTGTCATTCGGCACGGTGCGCAACTGTGGAAACCGGGCGCGAAGCACCGCCGCAAAGCCTCCGCCGCGCCCAACGCGCCACTCCAGTATCAGGTCCACCTGCGCGCCGGACATCGCAAAATGGTCTTTTGCGGTTTCGCCGCGGTCAAAATCCCGGACTATCCGGTTGCTGTCAAGTCTCCATTTACTCATAATGTCCTTACTATACACTTGACCGGAAATAAAATCAAGCTATATTATCCCCTATGAACAGTGAACTTTCGGCGGCGCTTAAGCGCTATTTCAACTTTGACGCCTTTCTTGATTCTCAGGAGGAGATTGTCTCCGGCATCGTTGACGGCGAGGACCTTTGCGTGGTCATGCCGACCGGGGCGGGGAAGTCGCTCTGTTATCAGCTGCCGATTTTGATGCGTGACGGCTACGGCATCGTGGTGTCGCCGCTGATCTCGCTGATGAAGGATCAGGTGGACGCGCTGAACGCCAGAAATATTCCCGCCGGTTGCGTGAACAGCGCGATTCCATATTCCGAGCAGCAGCGGGTGCTGGCCGGCTGCCGGAGCGGGGAAATCAAAATACTTTATGTTGCGCCGGAACGTTTCGGCGCGGAGAGTTTCCGCCGCTTCGTCACCGAATTTCCGCCGTCGCTTCTGGTGGTGGACGAAGCTCACTGCATCAGTCAGTGGGGACACGACTTCCGTCCGCACTATCTGCGGATCGGTGAAATGGCCGAGACGTGCGGCGTCGGGCAGCTCTGCGCCTTCACCGCCACCGCCACCGCCGCGGTCCGGCGCGACATCAGGATTCAGCTGCGCCGTCCGAATATGCGCATCCATGTTTCCGGCTTCAAGCGCCCCAATCTGGCGTTCAAGGTGATCGCTACTCCCAACGGCGGCGACAAGCTCCGGGTTCTGCGCGAACTTTTAGTCGAGCCGGCTCCAACCATCATCTACGCCTCCACCCGCAAGAGCGTGGACGAAATTGCCGGCGAATTCGGCTGCCTGGCCTATCATGCCGGAATGAGCGACGCCGACCGTGCCGCGGCGCAGGACGAATTTATGCGCCGACCGGACGGCGTACTGGCCGCCACCAACGCGTTCGGAATGGGAATCGACCGGCCGGACGTCCGTCGCATCGTCCATTACAACATGCCCGGGACGCTTGAGGCTTATTATCAGGAGGCCGGGCGTGCCGGACGCGACGGCGAACCGGCGGAGTGTATTCTGCTGTTTTCTTATTCCGACCGCTATATTCAGGAATTCCTGATCGACATGAACAATCCGTCCGAGTCTCTGGTGCGCTCCACCTACGAGGCACTGCGGCGGATCGCGCTCCATCGCGACTGCGACACGCTGGACATCACCGCGGCCGACCTTGCCGGTCTGGTGCCGGACGCCAAAAACGAGCGTCATATCTCCGGTGCGCTTCAGGTTCTGCAGCGGTGCGGCGCGATCGAGCGCCCCTACGCCGGCGGAGCCGGAACGCTGAAATTTTCCGGCGACCTCGGCGCACTGCGGACTGCAAATCAACTGCAAAGCACTCAGCGGTCGCGTTTCGTCTACCGGATGATCGGCGCCTACCGCGACGATCTCGCCTCCGGAGTCGAGGTCGATTATGACGAAATGGCTGCGGTGTGCGGACTGAACGCCGCCCAGATCAAGCGGGTGTTGAGCGCACTGGAAACTGCGAAGATCATTGAGTGGACGCCGCCGTTCGCCGGAAAGTCCATCGTGCTTCCGAACCGCGAGTCGCCGCTGGCGCTGGACTTCGAACTTCTGCGCGAGAAGCGCGACTTTGAACTTGAACGGCTGGATGATGTGGTGAAATATGTGAACTGCGCCGGATGCCGGCAGAAATTTCTGGTCGAATATTTTGGCGAGGACGCCGGAGACTGGCACTGCGGCAACTGCGATTTCTGCGACCGGAGCGCTTCGTCGCTGCGTCCGCCGACCGCAGCGGAAGCCGAGGCGGTGCTGATCGTGCTTGAAGCCGCCTATCATTTCAACCGGAGATTCGGACTCGGCACCGTCAGTCAGGTGCTGGCCGGCGGACGGACTGCGGCGCTCAGCACGAAAAATCTCACTTCATCGCCGTTTTTCGGTCGCCTGAGCGACTGGAAGCTCAACCGGATCATGCGGCTGATGCGCACCATGGAACGGGCCGGACTGATCGGCGTGGACAAGTCCGGCGACTGGCCGCTGCTGGTCATCACCGCCGCCGGGTGTCAGTACAACGGCAAACATCCCGTCATGCTCGATTTTCCCGACGACGCTCCGGCGGGGCGGCGTGGCGGTGCCGGGAAGCCGTCGGCTTCCGCCCACTGCGACGGTAATTCCCGGTTCGACGGCACCGACGACTTGTTTGAACTTCTGCGCCGCGAACGGCAGACCATGGCCGCCTCCCGCGGCGTCCCGGCATACCGGATACTCACCAACGACACGCTCCGCATGCTGGCGAAGATGAAGCCGCGCACCTGCGGGGAATCCATGTCCGTTCCCGGCATCGGTCCGGCAAAAGCCGGCAGCGTGATGCCGCGGCTGATCGAAGTCATAAGGGAATGGCAAAAATCGCAAAATAACCGCTGAGGCTCTTGACATTCGCCATTTCTCCGTTATAATTTGTATATAGTCAAAACATAGAATCCGGGTGCGGCAATGGGGAACGAGAATATTTTGAAGTCGAACGGGGAAACAGTACTGATCGTTGACGATCACGAAACCATCTGGGATTTTCTGATAGAGGCGCTGCAGGACTGCGGATACTGCGTTCTGCTGGCCGAAAACGGCGTGGACGCCATGGACATGTACGCCGCCAACCCGGATGAAATTGATCTGGTTTTGCTGGACATGATTATGCCCAAGGCCGGCGGACATCAGACATTCTACCGGATCCGCGAACTTGACCCGGACGCTAACATTCTGCTTTCCAGCGGATATATTTCGGAGTCGGAAGTGCATGACCTGCTGGAGCAGGGGGCGCGTGGATTCCTGCCGAAACCCCACCGGCTGAAGCAGGTCATGACGGAAATACGGCGAATACTGGATGAACATCCGCATCGGAGAAAGGCGGCGGTGCAATGATGGGAAAACTTGTTTCGGCATTTTTTGCGTGTTTTGCGCTGGCGCTTTCCGCCGCCGCGGCGACGCCGTGGGTGGACGATCCGTCCGGATTTCTGACCGACGCGCAGCGTCAGGAGATTTCCGACAATCTTCACGGCGCCAACAAAAGCGATGTTCAATTCAAAATGTTCATTATGCCGGAATTCCCGGAAAGTTCAGGCTGGCTGGACGGCGCGTTTCTGGAGGAGAACGGCATGCCGGACAACGGCGTTGCGCTGGTGATTGGGCTGAACGGCAGGATGCAGGCGGTGATGGGTGACGCTTTTCAGCGCTATGGCCGCCGTCACGGGATTGACATTGTCCGCAAGCGCGTCGGCGATTATTTTGCGCCGCTGGCTTCCGACGGGGAAATGCTGGAGGCTATGCGGTCATTTGCCGCTGAATTGCGCGCGTCGGCGCCGCAGATGAATACCAGTTCGGACGCTTTTACCCACCTGATTTTCTGCGGAGCGCTGGCCTTTGCCATACTGCTCTTATGGGAATACCGCAGTAAATGGCGGCTGCGTCTGGCCGGCGTTCTGCTGATTGTGCTGATTGGTCTGCTGGTCTGGCTTGGCTGCGGCTATCTGCTGCCGCCGCCGGAAACTCCGCCGATCATCTGGGAAAATTCCATCGCATCACGATAAGCCGGAGGACTCACGGCCGATTTGCTTTTTTCGCCGCTTCAGCTTATTGCTGAGGGATCGGTGCAATGCTTTCATTCCACAATATATACCGCATAGGCGTACGGTTCAAGCCGGAGCGTCAGCAGCGGCGGCACCGGCGAGTTTTCACCGGTGATGACGTCCGTCAGTATTTTTGCATTGGTATCGGTGATTTTCACGCGCAGCCGGCGGTCGGTCGACCGGGTATTCAGGAACACCAGCATGGTTTTGCCGTTTTTCCGAAAGGCGTAGCATTCCCGGATTGCGTCGCGCGGGCTTATCGAACAGATGGTTTGCGGCTCAACGCCGGTGGCGTCGGAGATAAAGTCGCAGGTGAGATTGACGAACCGGTTGCAGCGGTCAACGGCAATCAGTGCACCGCCGTGCATCAGCGGCCCCATCCATATCTGTATTCCGCGGTTGTAGGTGGCGAGGCAGCATTCGATCAGCCGGATGGTGAAGCGGCCGACGCTCATGCGTTCGGCGTCGGACACGGTGTTGAACGTCTCCGCATACATTTCGGCGGGGATGACCGTGAGTTTGCCGCGCATGGCATCGGCGGTCCGGCGAAGCAGGGAAGGCTGAACGAAGTAGCCGAAGCTGGCGGTGTCAAGTCCGCAGCCGCCCATGAGGTTCCAGTCGACGGCGTACTGGATTTTTGACAGTCCCTTGTCGATGGAATTGTCGTACTCATAGCCGGAATAGATTTCAAACGCACGGTCGGGAAAATATTTTTTCATGACGGCGGCGACGCCGGAGGCGAAGTCGCGGGTGAGTTCGCAGTTGTACTGCACCCATTCCGACCGGTATTTTTCGGTTATAATTTCCGGCGTCGGCGTTTCCGCGAGGGCGAAGCGGGCGGCGAAGCGGTTCAGACTGTATGGCGTAAGGTCGCCGACGATCCGGGTTCCGCGCGCCTTGAACGCGCCGCGTTCGGCGTCATAGACAACGGCGCTGAAGTTTTTGCCATCGGTGAGGAAATCGATATAATGTTTTACAAACGCCTCCATGACCGCCGGGTGGTCGACCATGTATGCGGTGTCGAACACGATGTCGGTGCGGCCGGCAAGTTCCGGCGGCAGACCGTTGTCGGCGAAGTGGCGCGGGATGCGTTCGGCGAAAAAAGCGGTGCCGTGAAGTGTGTTGTATTGCTCCTGAAAATCGGCCGCCGATTTGCGGTTGGGCGTCTCTTCGCGCATCTCATAAAGTGCGTTGACGCCGGCCGCGGTCAGCGCGGTCATGTAGACCGGCAGATGTTTTTCATCCAGTCCCTGAAAATTCCAGACGATCAGCGGACGTTTGCACCGTTCACCCGACAGCGGCGGATAAATCTTCAGCGCAAGCTCGGTTTCATGCCGGACGCCGTTGGCATCCTGCGCGGTCACGGCCACGGTATAGTCGTCTGGAGGAGTGGCGACTTTCAGGATCAGCGGGAGAAAAGTCAGTGGGGATTTTTCGAACGAGCCGGCCGGAAATTGCAGTACGAGCGCGTCGCCGCGCTGTTCGACGGCGGAGGGAACGGCGGTTTGAGGCGGGAACGGAACGGCAAAAATGTCCGGTTTTGTCGGATTTGTCCACGCGGTGGGGAAGTCGAGAAACTCGATGCCGACCGGGAAGGCGATTGTCATTTTCAGTGTGCCGGCCGGCCGGAAGTCTTCCGGGAATGTGAAGGTCATAAACTGGGTGAGTCCGGTCGGCATGGCTGCCGGAGTCTGGTGGGGCCACCAGTTGCAGAACGCGTCTCCGGCGATGCTTGAAACGGCGGACAGCAGCAGGACGATGAAGACAGTTTTTTTCATGGCGGCATCCCAGTTGTTGAGCGTTTTGGATAATGACCTGTCGGTAAAATAGCATCGGCTGGCGGAAAGTCAAATTGACGCGTAACCGACTGTCGCCTGAATTGCGGACGGCCGATGCCGGACGGCGTGGCGACAGAGTGGAGGTTTGACGGGAATGAAAACTTTTGATATATATTACCAAATTTCGTTTGTATTTTAAGTTATAAGCATTAAATTATAACAGATTTATGCGATGCCGGCATTGTGCATTGACGTCGAATTTGCTTAAAATGAAGAATATAAATAAGTTTCTCCGAACAATAAGTTCGCTCTTCTTGATGTTGACGGTGCCAGGCCGCCGGTTCGGCTGTGGAGCCGTCGTCTGTTTGTATTTCATTCTGTCCTGTTCGCTGCTTTGCGCGGCTCAGGCGGAACCGGTCAGAGCCGGATTTTTCCATATGCCCGGGTACCACAAGATCGAAAATGGCGTTAAATCCGGTTATGGCTATGATTTTCTGCGGGTTATGGGCGACTGCGCCGGCTGGAAACTTGAACTGGTCGGCTATGACCGCAGCTGGGCTGACATGCTTGAAATGCTGGAGCGCGGTGAAATCGATCTCGTCACATGGGCAACCAGAACTCCGGAACGCGAAGCGCGGTTTGATTATTCTGCCAGACCCATTTATACCCTGCCGTCCATGCTCACTGTCCGCAGTGACGACTCCCGTTTCAAACCCGGCGACTACGCCGGATGGAACGGCATGCGCATCGGGATGCAGCGCGGCAACCGCCTGATCGCTCAGGTTGCAGAATACGCCGGAAAACGCGGATTCAAATATGTCCCGGTTTATTATGACACTGTGGAGGAGATGTTTCATGCGCTGGAGCAGCGGGAGGTCGATGCGCTGGCGCTGGACAGCATCAGCACCCCCGGCGACGAACTGGCGCTGGAGATGATTGACGCCCAGCCGGTTTATGTCATTGTCCGCAAGGGCAACCGGGAGCTGCTTGCCGAAGTGGATGCGGCGATGGAGCGGATGGCCGCCGATTATCCGGAATTGAATTCCGAGTTGCTGGCCCGCTATTATCCTGATGTTCCCGGCGGAATATTTTCCTATACCGACGGGGAAAAAGAATTTATCCGCTCCGCCGCAGAGAACAACACCGAATTTAAAGTGCTGATTCACCGCGACCGGTTCCCGTATTCCGGCGAACGCGACGGCGCCGCCGAGGGCATCTTGAACGAGATGGTCAAAATTGTCGCCGACCGTTCCGGCTTGAAGTTTGACGTGGTTGTGCTCGGCACCGCCGACGGTTATGCCGACGCAGTCCGCGGCGATAACGTGGACGTCATCATGGGCATTCCCGGTGACTACAATCTGGCCGAGCAGCTGGATTGCGCGCTGACCAGAGTTGTGCTTCGCGCGCCGATATCCATGGTGTATCGGCGCGACTTCAATGGAACGCCGGACTCGATTGCGCTGCTGCGCGATTCGGCGGTCTCCGATTTGGCCATACAGCGGAATCTTCTGCCCGCCGGCGCCACGCCGGTTTATTATGACAATATTGCCGATCTGCTTGACGCGGTGCGTGACGGTCGGCAGGAATTCGGTATCGTGCCATCGCTTTGCGCCGATGACGCTTTGAGCGCGAACTACAATGAACCGCTGGTTTCCAAACTGTTCATTGGAACAACGGTGGATTTGGCGGTTGGAGTGAAGAAGCACAATGACCCCATGCTGTTTTCGATACTTGAGAAAACCGTGCGCAGCATCGGGCGGGACGCGGTGACCGGGATGACGATCGACCGTCTGCGGCGGGATCGTCCGGTTCCCGGCCTGTGGGATGTCGCGCTGGCGAATATGAGCGTTTTTCTGTCGGCGGTTGCCGTGTTGCTTCTTGGCGGGTGCGTGGTTCTGCTGCGGCTGCTTGCCGCCCGGCGCCGGAGCTGGCGTTACGGGATGACGGTCGGTCAACTGCCGCTGGAATTTCTGGTGTTTGACCGTAATGGCCGGCTTCTGATGTATAATGACGGCGAGAAGCTGTTCCCGTCCGACCGGTTGAAAGAGGCCAGAATGCTCGACGACCTGCCGGACGCCGATTTTGCCGGCATTGTCCGAAGCTCGGTGGCCGAAGTGTGGAAGAGCGGCCAGACCGGACGGGCTGAATATCTGTACCGCGGGCGGTGGCGCTCTTCGGTGGTGTCGCCGTTGAATGAGCGGATATTCGGCGTTCCGGCCGTAATTTGGATATCGCAGGACACCGACGAGCTGCAGCGGATCAAGCGCGAGGCGCAACTCAACGCCGAACGGTTCGACCTTACACTTCACTCCATCGGAGACGGCGTATTGGCGGTGGATGCCGAGGGCCGGATCACAATTATGAACGCGGTGGCGGAACGGTTGTCCGGCTGGAAATTCGCCGACGCGGTGGGCCGCCCCCACGAGACGGTCTGTTCTCTGGTCAGCTACCGCGACGATACGCCGGTGGAGTCTCCGGTGCGGAAGGCGCTGGAAAGCGGGCGCAGCGTACACTTGAGCAATCATACCGATATTGTATCCAAATCCGGCATGCGCCGCCATATTGCTGACAGCGCGTCGCCGATCCGCGACGCTTCCGGACGGTTGATCGGCGCCATCATGGTGTTCCGCGACGTTACCGAGGAATATCGCAAACGCGACGCCCTGCGCGCGGTCAATGCGATTGTGGAATACGGGTCGGAGCTCACCGGATCGGCCGCGTTCCGGGTTTCGGCAGCAACCGGCGAGTGCATCGGTTCGGTTTCACTGGACAAGCTGTGGCCGGTGCGCGGCGGCCGGCTGGCCGAGCCGGAATCGTGGATGTTCGCGGAAGATGTCGCCGGTGTGGTCGAGGCCAGACGGCGGGTGCTTTCCGGGGAATTGAAGTTGGCCGACGTGGCGTTCCGGGCCGACCGCAATGGTGAACTGCACTATTATCGCTGTCAGATGACGCTGGACGACAGCGATCTGCGCAACAAACAGATACTGGGAGTTATTCAGGACGTGACCGAGTCCGAACAGACGCACCGTGAGATGGAACGGCTCAACGGCGAACTTAAGGACGCGCTGGCGATGTTCCGGCAGCTGATCGACAATCTGCCATGTTATGTTGTCGCCAAAGACATCGATGACGGGCTGCGGTACACCATGTGCAACCGGCTGTTTCTGGAGATGACCGGACTGAGCGACGAACGGATAATCGGACACTTTGAATGCGAGTTTTTCCCCAATCCGCACGAAGTGGAGTTGTTCCGGGGCGGCGATATGGTGGCAGTGGAAAAAAACATGTCGACCGAACAGGTCATACCGTTTACAGGGTGCGACGGAATGTTGCATCAGGGGCATGCCTACCGCTTCCCGCTGAAACTTTCCGACGGCCGGCATTGGCTGTTTATGCTGGTCGACGATATTACCGGGATCGAAAATGAACGGCGCGGCGCGGAACGGCTGGCCGAGCGCTTCCGCCTTACGCTGAACAGCATCGGCGACGGCGTGATCGTAACGGACGAACACGGCGTTGTCACATTGATGAATCCGGTTGCCGAGCGGATGACCGGCGTGAAATCGGCCGACGGCGTTGGCAAACCGCACGAGAAGGTGTTCCGAATCGTCAGCGCGTTGAACGACGAGCCGATGTCCTCTCCGGTAACCCGGACGCTGCGCACCGGAAATGTTGTGGAACTGGCCAATCATACCGATCTTCTCGGATTCAACGGTCGTCGGTTCCATATCGCCGACAGCGCGGCGCCGATCCATAACGACGCCGGCGCAATCTCCGGAGCCATTTTGGTGTTCCGCGACGTTACCGAGGAGTATCTCCAGCGGGACAATCTCCGCTCGGCGGTTTCCCAGATGGAGCTTGGAGCCGAAATGACGCTGGCAGCGACCTTCCGGGTGGACCCGGCCACCCGCGAAATCAGCGGCTCAAAACTGCTGGGCGAACTCTGGCCGGTCAAAGACGGTATCGCAATGCCGATGGAGGAGTGGGTGCATCCGGAAGACCTGCCGACCATGCTGAGTGAGCGCAGCCGTTTCTTTTTTGGCGGCGGGGATATTCGCAGCTGCACGTTCCGGGCGGTCAAAAACGGTGAAACCAGATATTACCGGATGAGCGCGTCACCCGATCGCAGCGATCCCAAGAGACTCCGGCTGTTCGGCGTTGTTCAGGATATAACCGACATTGCCCGACAGTCAGGAAAGCTCCGCGAGGCGCGCGATTTGTGGAATATTGTGCTTGATCTTATTCCGGTGATGATCTTCGCAAAGCGGGCTGATGACGAATTTCGCTACACGCTTGCCAACCGTGCCTTTGAACTGTTTTGCGGCAAGGCGAAAAACGAGATTATCGGTATAACCGATGCTCAATTGTTCAATCGGCCCGAAGATCTGAAGCAGTTCAAGGAGCGGGATTCCGCAATTATGGTTGGAGGAAAGGCGGAAACTTTCAGCGAGGAGGTTGTCGGAGCCGACGGTCTGCCGCATGTTTTCCGCACTACAAAAATGCCGTTTACTGACGCGGACGGCCGGCCGCTGCTGCTGGCCGTGAGTTTTGACGTGACCGAACTGAATTCGCTGATCGCCAATCTTAATGTGGTCAACTCCTGTCTGGAATCGGTGTTCAACGCCGCCGATTCCGGCAAGGCGATTGAGCAGGTTCTGGAAGCGGTCTGCCGCCATATGAGGGCGCAGCACAGCTATATTTTCCGGTTCGCCGCAGCGGGCGACGGAACGGAGTCGGTCGACACCGTTGCGGAATACGCCGGCGACGGTTTTGAGCCGATACTTCGCGGCATGCATGGATTCGTGATTCCGGACAACACGCAGGCGGTATGTATGCTGCGCCGGCACGAGACGGTCATCCTCAACGACTTGACCCGTCCTGAACAGCAGGAGGTCATCAAACCGTGGGTTCCGCTGTGCAAGGCGAACAATCTGCGCGCCTGCTTTATCGCCGGGATATTTGTGAACGGCGAATTCTGGGGCGATTTCGGCCTGGTCTATCGCGATACGGCGGCGGTGCCGTTCTGCGAACACGACCTTAAGTTTCTGCATGCGGCGGCACACATGATCGAACTGCTGCTGGAGCGCGACCGGATTTCCAATGCGCTGAAAGCGGCGTTGGCACAGGCGAAGTCGGCAGAACGGGACAAAAGCATGTTTCTGGCTACGATGAGTCATGAGATACGCACGCCGCTGAACGCGGTGATCGGGTTCTCCGAACTGCTGCAGGACGAGACGCTGGCTCCGGCGGAACGCAACGGCTATCTTGCGTCGGTGTTTGCCGCCGGGAATGCACTGCTGGCGTTGATAAACGATGTGCTCGACCTGTCAAAACTTGACGCAGGACAGATGAAATTCGCTTCCGACGAGGTGAGTTTTAAAGATATGGCCGATGAAATGTCCGCTATTTTCCGATTGAAGCTGGCCGAGAAGCATCTTAAGTTAAAACTCGACATACAGCCTGATATGCCGACGGTTTTCATTGACCGGTTGAGATTGCGGCAGATATTGTTCAATCTCATCGGCAACGCGGTGAAGTTCACCGATGTCGGGGGGATCACCGTGTCGGCCGGTTTTGAGAAGCAGACCGGGCACACCGGACGCCTGTTCTTCCGGGTGGCCGACACCGGAATCGGGATCGGCGCGGAAGAGCGGAAACGGCTGTTTCAACTGTTTTATCAGATCGACACCGCAAAACCGGGCGGCACCGGGCTGGGGCTGGCGCTGGTGCGCAAACTGCTTGAACATATGAACGGGACGATTGAGCTGAAGAGCGAGGTTGGGCAGGGAACCGAGTTTCTGGTCGAAATTTCCGGCATTTCATATGGGGCGGCAGCTTCGGGTGTTTCCACCTCCGGCGCGGGGCGGGCGGAGACCGCGGTTTTGCCGTTGGACAGCTTCCCGGACGGGGTTCTGCTGGTGGACGATGTGCCGCTGAATCTTGAGGTGATGACCGCCATGCTGCGCAAGCTCGGCATGCCGGTGGACGCCGCCGCCGATGCGGACGCGGCGCTGAAAAAATTGCGCTTGCGCAGATATTCACTGTTGATGACCGATTTATGGATGCCGGGAGTGAACGGCGACGAATTGGCGTTGCGCGTCCGGTCCGGCGACACCGGGAATAAAGACATGCGGATCGTCGCGGTCACTGCTGACGTCGCCGGCGTGGCGTCGCTGGATATGTCGCGATTTGACGCTGTGCTGACAAAACCGGTGACGATGGAAAAACTTCGTTCGATGTTTCTGGAGCTCGGAGCCGGAAAATGATCGGCCGCGGTCTGGCTGCTGGGGGCGTTTGGCTGAAATCCGGCGGAGAGCGGTGCTGAAGAGGGTCTTCGCATCCGCCGGAACAATGGATGAAATCGAATGAAAAGATGTTTTTTACTGTTGATCGCGGTGTTTTTTGTCTGCGCCGGCAGCGCGTCGTCCTTCAGTGTGCCGGCAGTTGACGGCGCAAAAGTGCGCGAGGTGATGATCCTTACCACGTTTTCACTGGCGCACGCCAGGACGGAAACAACGGTTGACGCTTTCCGGCGCGAACTGCGGCAGTGGTACGGCAAACTGGCATTCAACATCGTTGAGCTAAATTCCGCCGAGGCCGGCGACAGCGCGCATTATCTTGAAAAGCTGGCGGATTGAGGTGGACAGCGAATTGGGCAGGGGAGTGTGTTTACGGTGACGATCGGATCGGTGCGGCAGTGTGACGGCGCGTCGGAGCCGGTCCCGGTCCGTTCGTCGGCCGCGGCGACGGCGTCTGCCCCGGAGGATTTTTCTGTGTTGCCGGTCGATGACGTGGAAATGAATCTCCGTGTCATGTCGGCCCTGTGCCGCCGTGTCGGCTTGCACAACATCGCGGTTGCTTCCACCGGCTCCGCCGCGTTGGCGAAAATGGCGGAGCAAAGGTTCGATCTGATTCTGACCGACATGTGGATGCCGGGGATGAATGGTGCAGAACTGGCGGGGCGATAAGGGGCGATGCGAAACTGTGCGACGCGCGGATCGTTGCGGTAACCGCAGACATCGAAGTGAACGAGGATTTTCAAATGGACTTCTTTGACGGCGTGATATTTAAGCCGGTGACATTTGAAAACCTTGTCGAAACATTGCGCGCCGCGGGGTTGAATCTTTAGAAATACGTTGTACTTTAACTCAAGTATGAAGTATTGTACAGAACAGGTGTAAATCGGAAAGCGGAAAATGATGAACGATCTGATCGGGAAATTGTTTTTGCCGCGATTTCTTATGGTGATCGCGGCAGCGGCGTTATTTTCCGGCCTGGAGCTTTTCGCCGGCGCAGCGGAGAAAATCAGAGTCGGTTTTTTCAGATTTGACGGCTATCACAATCTTTCCTCTTCCGGAGCGCACAGCGGCTATGGCTATGAATATCTGCAGGCGCTGCGGCGATATGTCGACTGGGAATATGAATATGTCGGTTATGACCGCAGTTGGGCGGAAATGCTCGACATGCTGAAAAAGGGTGAAATCGATATTCTGACCAGCGCGTCCAAAACTCCGGAGCGCGAGGCGGAATTTGGATTTTCCCGCCTTCCCATCGGCAGTTCGTCGGCAATTTTCAGCGTAAGATCCGGCAATCCGAGCTATTTGCCCGGAGACTACCGGAACTGGGACGGCATCCGGGTCGGCATGCTCAAAGAGAACTCCAAAAATGAACTGTTCGCCGCTTTCGCCGCTGAAAAGGGTTTTTCATACCGCGTGGAATATTTTGACGATATCGGTGAAATGTTGGCCGCTCTTCAGGCCGGATATCGGATCGACGCCGTTCTGTCCGGAAATCTGCGGCAGCTGAAAAATGAATGGGTTTATGAGCAGCTTGCGCCGCGGCCGTTCTACGCCATTGTCCGCAAAGACCGCACCGATCTTCTGGCCAAACTGGATTACGCGGTGGAACGGCTCACCCGTGAAGCTCCGGGATTCACCGAAGAGTTGCAGGCGCGGTATTTTTCCATGACGGCGGACGAGCAGATTCCGTATACCGCGTCCGACCGGGCCTTTATCGACCGCTGCCGGACGGAGAAAAAGGTGTTCAGAATATTAATGGATCCGGACGGGTCTCCGCTGTCCCGGTTTGATGACGGTGTTCCCGGCGGTTTATTCGGTGACATGATTGAGTTGATCGCCCGGCGCACCGGGCTGAATTTTGAAGTGGTATCCACTCCGAACCGTGCGGCGTATTTAAGTGCGGCCGCCGGCGGTACAGCCGATATTGTGTTTGACGCATGGAACAACTGGTCCAACGCCGAAAACAACGGCTATGTGCTGACCAGACCGTATTTTTCCACGTCAATTTCCCGCATTATGCGCAAGAATTTTTCCGGGCCGATCCGGACGGTTGCGCTGGTGCGCAATTCGTATGTGGCCGATGTGATGCTGGAGCACGGCCTCGGCGAAGCCGTGCCGGTATATTATGAAGACAGCGCTTCGCTGGTGAGAGCGGTGGAGGACGGCCGGCAGGATGCCGGATTTGTCAGCACGAGAAGGGCCGAGGAAGTGATGTCGGCCGCCGCCGGCGCACTGCTGGCTCAGGACATGGTTGCCGGCGGGGTTGTTGAATACGCGATCGGCGTGAAGAGCGGCCGGGCGGACTATCTTGAGTTGTTTTCGGTGCTGGACAAGGCGGTCGGCGGTATCCGGATGGCGGATGTCGGGAGGTTTGAAGCCGGATATGGCGACCATGTCGGCGGTCGGCGGTCATTTTATGAACTGTGTCTCCAATATCCGCTGCGGACGTTCGGCGTTATGTTGACGCTTCTGCTGTTGACCGTATCCGGGTTTGCGGCATTCTGGTGGGCCACGCGGCGGATGAGAAATTACGGCGAACTGGTCGGCGCGTTTCCGCTGCGTTTCTTTGTTTGCGACGGATCCGGCCGGATATTGAGTTCGTCGTGGGGCGGACATGAGTTTGGGGCGGCGCGGCGGCCGCTGCAGCATATTGACGAGCTGCCGGATGGCGACGTGAACCGCAAGATGAAGGAGTTGATTCCGCTGACTATTGCCGACGGTAAATCCCGGTCGTTTGATTTCGAGTATTCCGGTTTGCAGCGGACGGCGACGATAACCCGGTTGCCGGATGGAACATTCCATGTGCCGGTTGCGGTGTGGATGTCACACGACACCAGTGAGCTGTGTCAGGCGAGAATGCGTGCTGCTGCCGAAGCGGAGCGGTTGATGCTGGTGTTGCGGCTGATCGGCGACGGTGTGGCGATGATTGACCGCTCCGGACGCGTTGTGTGTCTTAACCGTGCGGCGGAAACCTTGACCGGCTGGACGGAAGCGTCCGCCGTCGGGCAGCTCTGGCGCGAGGTGATGCCGCTGTGCAGTTGTGTTGACGGCGCGCCGTTGGAAGCGCCGCCGGCGGCTGAAAAAACGGTTGAGCTGCCTGCTCGCGGCGGCCGTCGGTTGAAGATCGCGGCATATTCTACGCCGTTGTCCGGCGGGGCCGGCGGGACGGTGCTGATTTTCCGCGATATGACCGAGCGCAGCGAGTTGAGGGCGCGGTTCGCTGAAATTAAGCTGATGCTTGAATGTGGCGCCGAATTGACCGGAGCGACTTATTTCCGCTTGAATGTCCGAACCGGAGAAATATCCGGCGGCGGCGCGATCGGCCGCCTGCTTCCGGTAAAGGACGGACGTCTTCCGGTATGGGCGGCGTTTGTCTATCCGCCCGACCGGGGAGTGGTGGAGCGCGCGATTGACCGGATAAGCCGCCATGTCGGCCGAACCGGCGTTGTGAAGTTCAGAGCGGACCACCGCGGTGAATTACGCGACTACCGCATGATCGCGTCTCTGGAATCCGGCGAGTCGGCCGATCAGTATCTGGTCGGCGTGGTTTGCGACGCTACCGCCCAGACGCTGATGCTCAAGCATGAGCATGTCATTACTTCCTGTCTGGAGACATTGTTCAAGACCGCCGATCCGCTGGCGGCGATGCAGGGGATTCTCGCCGCGGTCGCCGTGCATATGGACGCCGACTGCTGCACTGTGATCCGGCTTCGTGACGATAAGACTCCGAATGAAGTTGAGGTGTTTGCACGGTATTGCACTGCGTCTTTTGAGAATTTCTTCGAGACTGGCCGCCGCTATCTGGCCAAACCGGAATGGGTGCGGAAACTCAAGCAGCATGAGCCGGTGGTGTTGGATGATCTTGAGCGGCCGGAGCAGCAGGCGGCGGTGACGGATTGGGCGCCGGGAATACGCCGCTGCGGAGTTCGGGCGATTTTTCTCACCGATATCGCGCCGGCCGGCCGGCTCTGGGGAGGACTGATGCTGCTTTACCGTACCGGACAGCCTAAACTTTTGAGCGATATGCGGATGAGATTTATCCGGTCGGTGATTCACATCATGGAACTGCTGCTGAAGAAGATTCACGATGGTGAGCAGATGGCTGCGGCGCAGGAGCGGATCGCTGCGGCGGAGGGAGCGCAGGGGGCGTTCGTTGCTTCGATGAGCCATGAGATAAGGACTCCGCTGAGCGCCGTGGTGGGATTTGCCGAACTGCTCAAGGACGGAACGCTTTCGGAGGAGTTGCGGCAGGACTATCTGTCTTGTCTTTCCAGCGCCGGCAACGCGCTTCTTGCGTTGGTCAACGATGTGCTTGACCTCTCAAAACTTGACGCCGGCCAGATGCGTTTCACACCGGTTCAAACCGATTTTTCCGCGCTCGCCGCCGAAGCCGCCGCGATATTCAAGCTGCGCTGCGCGGCGAAGTCGATCCGGCTGGAACTCAAGATCGGGGATATGCCGGAATTGTTCGTCGATCGGCAGCGGATGCGTCAGATAATTTTCAATCTGATCGGCAATGCGGTGAAGTTCACCGATCGCGGGAAAATATCGCTGGAGGCCGATTTTGTCCATGCTGACGCGGAGTCCGGAACACTTACCGTCCGGGTGGCGGACACCGGATGCGGCATACCGGAGGTCGAGCAGAAACTGGTGTTTCAACCGTTTGTCCAGGCAACTTCGATTCGCGGTACCGCGGTGGAGAGCGGCGGCACCGGATTGGGACTGGCGATTGTAAATCGGATGCTGGAGCGGATGAACGGGTCAATCTCGCTTCAAAGCCGCCTCGGAGCGGGATCGACGTTTACGGTTACGCTGCGCAATGTACGCTGCGGCGCTGCGGTTGCGGACGGCGTGTCGGCGGAACGCACTGCGGCGGCGATTCCAGCCGGGCGGAACGTGCTGATTGTGGACGACATGCCGCTGAACCGGAAGGTGCTGGCGGCGATGCTGGACAAACTTGGCGCTGGAACTATTGAAGCCGCCGGCGGCGATGAGGCGCTGAAAAAATTCGGCGTTGGCGTCGATTTGGTGCTGACCGATCAGCGGATGCCGGGAATGACCGGCGAAGAGCTGGCGGCGGCAATAAAACAGAAAAACTCCACCGTCCCGGTAATCCTGCTTACGGCCGACACCGACGCGGCGGCCGAAGGCGGACACGGCCCGGTTGATTTTGCAGTGGCCAAGCCGCTGACATTGGAGAAATTGCGTATGATCTGCCTGAAATATCTTTCCGAAAAACAGCGTGGAATATGAAAATCATGTTGTCCATTCTGAAAAGGCTTCTGCTGCCGCTGGTTGTTGCAATAGCCGGGCTGGCGGACGCCGCCGACGCCGGCGCGGTTGGCGGCCGGTTGTTGCGGGTCGGCTTTTATCAGCAGGCCGGATTCAATATGGAGTCCGCGGGGGGCGTTCGCGGCGGGTTCGACTATGAATATCTTCAAATGCTTGCGGTTTACGGCAATTTCCGTTATGAATACTGCGGCAATGACAAGAGCTGGGCGCAGAATATGGAAATGCTTGAGCGCGGCGAAATTGACATTCTGCCCGGCGCTCAGGTGTCCGAAGAGCGCGCGTTGAAATTTGATTTTTCCGATCCCACCGGGACCTTCAGCTGCGTGCTTTCCGTGCGTTCCGGCGACACCCGCTATCTGCCATGCGACTATGCGCACTGGAACGGCATCCGCATCGGAATGGCCCGCGGGATTCAATGCAATGAACATCTTAGCGCTTTCGCCCGGAAAAACGGGTTTGATTTTGTTCCGGTCATGTATGAATACTATGACGGAATGGCGAAGGATCTCCAGCGCGGCGGCCGGATAGACGCGATTCTGACCGAATCGCTCCGTTATGCCGAAAATGAATGGATTCTCGACAGTTTTTCCAGCACTCCGTTCCGCATCATGATCCGCAAGGGCAATCCGGAGCTGCTGTCCGCGCTCAACGCGGCCATTGCCGAACTTAACCGCAATGAGGCGACCGCCGTGGCGGAGCTTTATAACAAGTATTTTCCGTCGTCCGTCCGGGAGCATATAACTTTCAGCCTGAGCGACCGGCAGTTTATTTGGACCGCCAATTCCGAACGGCGGGTTTTTACCGCGCTGCTCAATCCGGACTGCCGTCCGTTTTCATATTGGGACGGCGGCAAATTGAGCGGCGTATTTCGTGAACTCGGCGATGTGGTGTTCAGCCGCAGCGGTCTTGCGGTGCGCTGGATTATGCCGGAGACCCGGGATGAGTACGAGAAGATTGTTGCCGAACGCGGCGCGGACATTATATTCGGCGCCAGACTCGGTCTTAACGAGGCGGAGTCCGCCGGCTACGTTCTGACCCGGCCATATTTTTCCTCTCCGGTGTCCGGCGTGAGCGGCAACGATGTGGACGGCGTAGCGCGCTCTATTGCTGCGGTGCGTGGAGAGTTGTCGGCGGATGAGCTGAAGAGTTTGGCCGGTCCGGGGTGTCCGGTGTTTTTTTACGACTCGATAGATGAGGCGGTCGGTGCGGTGGTGTCTGGAAAAAACAGCGTGTTTTATATTTACAGCGGGATCGCCGAACTGGTGGCGAGAAATTCCAATCACCGGCTTAATGCCCGTATCGTTCCCGGCATGCGGGAGGATTTCACCATCGCGGTGAAGACGGAGGGAAACTCCGGATTGGCTGCGGTGCTGGCCAAGGCCAGTTCCGGAATTGAGGTGGAGACGGTGCGCCGGATGCTGGACGGTTATGCGGAGCCGATGCTTCAGGCTCCGGCGATCAAGGACTATTTTTACAGTTATCCGGAATACATTTTGGCTTTTGCCGTAGTAACGGCGCTGTTGATTGTCGGTGTGCTGTCGGCGGTGGCGGTTGGTCGCCGTCGCGCGGTCAGGCGGCTGAATGCTGCTTACGACGAGGTGGCGCGGCTGCGTGCCGAACAGTCGCTGGCGTTGCGTTTGACTGGAGACGGCGTGATATTGACCGATGCCGACGGCGTGATTGGCGTCATCAATCCGGAGGCGGAAAAAATTACCGGCTGGACCGCCGAAAAAGCGGTCGGCAAAAAACACGGTGAAGTGGTTCGTTTTACCTGGTGCGCCGATTCGTCGCCGGCGGAGTCTCCGCTGGCCGAAGCGCTGGAAAGCGGAAAAGCCGTTGAGTCCGGCGACCGGTTGCAGGTGATGGCGGCGACCGGCGGGGTTTATCATGTTTCCAGTTGCGCGGCGCCGATTCGCGAGGCGTCAGGGCGGATTGTCGGCGCGGCGGCGATTTTTCGGGACGTTACCGGCGAATATGCCCAGCGTGAACATCTTGAGCATGCCATAAAACTGCTGGACTATGCGCTTGAGCTGAACAATGCGGCGGCGTTTTCCGTTGATGTCGAGCGCAAGACCATGGAGGGGACCGGCGCGCTGGACAAGCTGTGGCCGACTCGTGACGGGCGGCGGCTGTCCATTGAGGAGTGGGTGCATCCGGAGGACCGCCAAAAATATCTTGCGGCGTTTGTTGAGCTGATACGGCGGAAAAGCGGTGAAATGTCGCTTGAGTATCGCGGCGGAGAAAAATTTCAGTCCACCTATCGGGTCCGCGCCGGATTGTATGTCGACGGCGGCGTGAGCCGGGTTGTCGGGTTGATTCAGGATGTCACTGAATTGACTGAACTTCAGCGGTCGTGCCGAATGCTCGGGCGCTGTCTGGATATGCTGTTTCATTCCGGGCGCGACGATGACAATTTCAATGACGCGCTCGGCGTGGTTTGCGAATTTATGGGCGCTTCCCGGGCGTTTCTGGCGGAGTATGACACGGAGAGCGGAGGCCTGATGGCGGCGATTGAACATCCGGCCTCGTGGAAGGTGCCGATTTTCAATGGATTTCAAAACGGCGGGCTGTTTTCAGTGGCAAGGTTTCGCGAGGCCGCCGGCAGCGGCGGAATGTTCGCCGAGCCGGATATGATCCGATATTGGCGGGAACATCCGAACCGCAACTGGGATGAGTTTCTGTTTGAGAACCGCATCAAGTCGGTATGCGTGCTGGAACTCACTTGCAACGGGTCTCCCTGGGGAATCATTGGCGTGTCGTACGAGGATGACGGAGTGGACGATTTTTCCGGACTGCAGCTTGAGTTCATGCATTCGGCGGTGCATTTGTTTGAACTTGTGCTGGCGCGCAAACTCGGCAAAGAGGAAAATCAGCTGATTCTGGACAATCTGCCGGTTCCGGTCGCGTTGTTCGACACCGGCCGTCGGATAATCCGGGTGAACAACTGTCTGGTGAAAATGGCCGGCAAGTCGTCGCGGGATATTCTGGAGCAGCCGTGCCACGAGGTGTTCGCCTGCGGACGCGGCGGTTCCTCGGACTGCGTGGTCAGTCGGACAATGCGCAGCTTGACCGACAATTCTTTTGAATATCGCATCGGAG
Source organism: Victivallaceae bacterium (assembly GCA_028709805.1). Taxonomy (GTDB): domain Bacteria; phylum Verrucomicrobiota; class Lentisphaeria; order Victivallales; family Victivallaceae; genus CALXXL01. The sequence continues at coordinate 28,879 of JAQUTL010000017.1, read as the reverse complement.
ACCGGACATTCAAGGTCGAAGCCCGTCCGGTGCTTGATGCACGGGGAAAACTGATTCGCGTGCTTGAGTCGGCCATGGATGTCACCGACTGGAACGCGATGCTGGCCAATGAAAAAATATTGAACAACTGCCTGCAGTCCGTGGCGGTCAGCGACGATATGCTCAGGACGTTGATGGAGAGTCTTGAGTCGGTCTGCCGGCATATCGGCGCCGACCGGGCGTATGTCATGCGGTTCAATTCTGAAGACGAAACGATATCCTGCGTGGCCGAGTCCTCCGCCGACGGGCGCAACCCGCTTTTTGCCGGGATTGTGAACCGGCCGTATTCCACCGATCCGTCGTGGGAAAGCGTCTTCACCCGGGATGAGCAGATCGTTATTGCCGATGTATTCCGGGAGGGCGCCGCCGTCGGTTTGGCGGAGGACTGGATGCGTTTTCTGCATGCCGGCAATATCCGGTCGCTGTATGCCAACCGGATACAGTTCAAGGGGCGGCTGTGGGGCTATGTCGGCCTGGCGTTTGAAAAGCGCACTTTTACACTTTCGTCATGGAGTGTCAACTTCCTCAGTTCATTTGCCCGGATACTTGAAATATTGCTGGCGCATGAATCGGCGCGGCGGCAGATTACCGACACTATGCGCCGGCTTCAGGAGGCCGACCGGGTCAAAAGTGTTTTTCTGGCCGGAGTCAGTCATGAATTACGGACGCCGCTGAACGCGATCATCGGATTTTCCGGAATGCTGCGCGACGGGAAGGTCCCGGACAATGAACGCGGCGACTATTTAAACTGCATCCATAATTCCGGAGCCGCGCTGCTGGCAATGATAAACGACGTGATCGACATGTCGCAACTTGAGTCAGGACAACTGAGTTTCAATCGCGCCGAGACCGATTTTCCCGCGCTGATCCGCGCGGCCGGAGAGCTTTTCTCCGCCGAATGCCGCCGGAAGCGCATTGTCCTGAAATATGAGCTGGACGACATGCCGGTGCTGTTGATCGATGCGGAGCGGTTGCGGCAAATGCTGGTCCATCTTATTGGCAACGCGGTGAAGTGGACCGATTCCGGGTGGGTGGCGATCCGCGCCGGATTCCGTCCGGACGCCGGCGGAGATGTCGGACGGCTCTCTTTCAGCGTGGCAGACACCGGGCACGGCATCGGTCCGGAAGAGCAGCGTCAGCTGTTCGATCCGCTGGCCTACGGTCAGTCGCTGCGCGGCGGTGTGGATGGTACCGCGCTCGGATTTGCGATAATCCGGCGCGTGCTTGCCGAAATGAATGGGAGCATCGGCGTTGAATCGGCGCCGGAGCGGGGGAGTGAATTCAAAATAGAGATTCGCGGCGTTTGTTGCGTTGCGGCTCCACGCGGCGCGGCGCATACCGCCGGTGACGGCTCCCCGGTGGACGGCGTGCCGATCTCGATACTGCTGGTGGACGATATCGCGATGAATTTGAAGGTTCAGGCGGCGATGCTGAAACGGCTTGGCGCGGAAGTGGTTTCCGCCGGAAGCGGTGCGGAGGCGCTCGCAATACTGGGCCGCCGGAGTGTGGATGGCGTGCTGACCGATCTGTGGATGCCCGGCATGAACGGCGCCGAACTGGCGTTGGCGCTGCGCGGCAATCCGTTGTACTCCGGACTGTTTATCGCGGCGGTCACCGCCGACGTGGAGAATGGCCGGAATTTTGACATGTCCGTTTTTGACACGGTGCTGACCAAACCGGTCATGCCGTTTCAACTTGCCGAAATATGCCGGGAGATTGGCGATTGGCGCAGCGGTTCCGGCGGTTCGGATTTGAACCGCGCCGGCCGGGATGACGGGTTATTGATGAAATCTTAAAAATGGCGAAAGGAATAATGATATTATGACGGTATACAGCGGAACAAAACTGATAAACAGCACAATGGCTCTTAGTTCAGGCGACATCGCCAGTTCGACGGTGATAAATTCCGGCGGCGTGCAGCAGATATGGAGCGGCGCCTTTTCGCGGGAAACGGTGATAAATTCCGGCGGAACGCAGCATGTTCTGCCGGGCGGTCTGGCCGATCTTACCAGCATATCTTCGTCCGGCGGCGGTTACGGAACGCAGATAATCTACTCCGGCGGCGAAGCGTACAACACATTGATGACCGGCGGCGCCCAGCTTTTGTTTGCCGGCGCGATGGCCAGCGGCACGGTGCTGAGCGGTCTGGCGCAGCAGACCGTTTATGCCGGAGCCACCGCGCACGGAACGACCGCGGTGGCCGGCGGAATTCAGGCTATCTATATCACGCCGGGTATTTCCGGGGTGACAATCGGAGCGGTGGACGCGGTCATCGGTTCCGGCGCGGCGCAGATATTCATGGCGGAGAGTCAGTCCGACTATTCGTCCGTTGCCGTGCTCGGCACCCGGGTTTTGTCCGGCGGCACGCAATATCTCGGATATTTTGACTATTCGCGCGGAGGCTGGGCTTATACCGGCGGCATATCGCTGTCGGCGTTTCTTATTGGCGGTTTTCAGCATGTGCCTTATCGCGGCGTGGCGCTTGACACCTATGTGACCTCCGGCGGCGAACAGTATGTCTATTACGGCGGCATGACCTCCGGCACCGGAATTGATTACGGCGCGCAGTTGATTTATGAAGGCGGTGCGGCTTATGACACGGTGCTGTCGCCGGCGTCCGGCGTGTCCGGCGCTTACGCGTGGCAGTTTGTGTTGTCCGGCGGATACGCCTTCGGCGGTTATGTCGAGGGCGGTGGTCAGGTGGTATCCTCCGGCGGCAGCGCAACTGGAGTGAACGTGGCCGGGAGCGGGGTGCAGACGGTGCATTCCGGAGGGTATGCGTCGGGAACGACCGTTTATGGCGGCGGCAGCGCGGCGGTGCTGTCCGGTGCGGTGCTGGATGGCGGCGCGGCTTCAAACGGCGGGCGGATCGTGCTGGAATCCGGCTCGGTGTTGTCCGGAACGCTGACTGCTGCCGGAGGAAAAGTGACGCTGTCCGGCGGAGCGCAAATCGCCGGAACCCTGCTGCTGACCGGCGGAACCATTGAGGCGGCCGGCGCGGTAAGTTACGCAAAAACGCTGGTGATAAATCCGACGACGCCGTCGTCCGGCCTGCCGATGATCGTCAATCTGGACAATCTGACCGGGGCGGCGTTGAGTGTGTCCGGCGACGGCGCGCTGACCGGAAAATATGTGCTTGCCAGCGGCGCGGCATCGCCGCCGCTGGGGTTGAATTTGACTGTCGGCGGAGTGGAGACGCTGCTTACGCCGGGCGTCGGCCACAGTGTCGGAGAGGTAACCTACACTTATACGGTAGACGGGCGGAATCTGCGGCTGGACATCTACGGAAAATTCATTCGGCTCAGCGGCCGGGCGACCGGCGTCGACTCGGTGCTGTATGCGGAGAACTGCCGGGTCAAAAGCATGTTGACCGGTGCGGCGGAGAATGTCGAAGGCAGCGTTTACGCCGTGGTCAAACTTTCCGATCTTAATCCATGCAATATTTACGGCGGCGGCAATGGTGTCAGTGTCGGCGGCGCGGTCTGGCTCACGCTCGGCAGCGGCGGATATTCCGGCATTATTTACGGCGGCAGCCGGTCGGGGGACAACGCTTCCGCAGTCAAGGTGGGCGGCGCGGTCAATGTGACGGTCGGCGCGGTCACGCATGACGACAATCTCAAGATGCTGTTGACCGGTCAGCATTCGGCGTGGCTGGTGGGCGGCGGAGTGGCGTTGAACGGCGGCGCCGCGGAGGTGGTTGGAAACGTCAACATTTCTATTGTCGGAGCCACGCGTCTTGCCCGGGTGGTGGCCGGAGCGCAGGCGCAAAATGCCGGCAGCCGCGCGACGGTTGCCGCGACGACGCTGTATATCGCCAAATCGGTGATCGTCTCCGACGTTTATGGCGGCGGCTACGCTTATGACGGCGGAGAGAGCACGGTTACCGGTTCGACTGCGCTGAAGATTGACACCACGGAGGGTTCGGTGTCGGTTCATGGCAATATCTATGCCGGCGGCGCCAATCCGTCGCATTCCACGCGGGGCGGCAGCTCCACGGTGGGCGGCGGAACGCTGACGGTATTCAGCGGCAGCGGCGACCGGCTCAATGTCGGCGTGGTTTCCGGCGACGGCCGGGTGGCTGGAACGGTGAGCGGTCACCGGGTGCTCGACTTTGAGGATTTCACCGGCGAATTTTCCGGCACTGCGATCAACTTTGATGATTTGGTGTTCGGAGGAAAGACCGAGGCGGTTCTGAACTGTCCTCTGTCGCTCGGGTCGTTGTGTTTCGACCTGACCAAGCGGGAAAATCTGGATGCTTCGGCGTTTGCAAGGCTTGACGATCTGTCGTTCTACGATACGGCGGTGGTCAAACTGATCGTTGATATTGAAGACTTCAATTCGGCGGGCGACCGCATGCTGCTGGACATTGACAATACCGGAGTGTTTGACGGCGCCACCGTTGAATTATGGAGTTATGACGGCGGCAAACTGGCCGGATTCGGCATTGACGAGGCGGTTGCCTTCGCCGCCGGCGAGTTGCGCCTTACGCGCAGTTCGGGTTCGCTGGCGGTTTCGTACAGTGTGTGACGCAGCGCGGATGTGAAAAAACGCCGGTCGACCGCGGATGTTTCCCGGTCGCCGGCGTTTTTATTTGCCTGTCTGCGGGTTGGTTCAGGCGAAGATTATCTCTCCGAAGCAGCGCGGCAGGTGAAAATTCAATTCATCGACCGGCCGCCAGGCCAGCCAGTGCGGAAACGGCGTTTTGTCGCCGCATTTGTAGAAGTTGGCCCGCCAGACGTCGCCGGAACCGGGGGCTTTGAAGCCGCGTTTTTCAAAGACGGTGAACGGGATGAAGAAGCCAAGCTCCCAGTCCACCGGCATGCCGAATCCGTCGGTTTTGCGCGGCAGGGTGGGGGCGGATACGATGTTGGAAGCGTCGTCCGGGCTGAGCATTTCAAAGGCGGCGAATCCGTTGGGCGTCCGTTTGCAGTCGGTGATATGCGAGCAGAGGAAAACTCCGGAACCGGAGAACTCAAAGTTGATATAGCCGCGGTTGCCGGCCGGTTCAACGAAAAATTCCACGCAGCTGTCCAGACAGACCGGGTCCTGAAATTTTTCCGCGGCACAGCGGACATATTCGCCGCGCACCTGAAAACGGCCGAAAAGTCCCTTGGAATTATAAAGCATTCGCACCGAGGCGGACGGCGCTTCAGGCGAGGACTCCGGCCGGGAGTGTGAAAGCTCCGCAACATTGGCTCCGTTCCAGGCGTTTGAACTCAACAGACTGGCGCAGCAGAAATTCTCCGCCGTGCGCTCGATTTTGTATCCATTCATGATAAGGCGTTCCTTCCGGTTGTTTTTTCGTGCCGATAATATAGCACGGCTGAAGATCGGCGGCAACCTTGAAAATTCGATTTTGTATGCTAACTTATTGGTTATGACTTTTTAAACTAAAACAGGTGGCAGTCAAATGGGAATGTACAGAACTCACAACTGCGCGGAACTGCGCAAAACAGATGTCGGCAAAACGGTGAAACTGGCCGGATGGATTCACAGCGTCCGCGACCACGGCGGCGTGATTTTCATCGACCTCCGCGACCATTACGGCCTTACTCAGATAGTCATCAACCCTGAAAAGAATTTTTATCAGGAGCTTGACCGCTGGCGCTTGGAGACCGTCGTTTCATTTGAAGGAGCGGTGGTGGCAAGGACCGAGAGCACGGTGAATCCGCGTCTGGAAACCGGCGAAATCGAAGTGGTGGCCGAGACCATGGAAGTGCTCGGCGAGGCCGAACAGATTCCGTTCCAGGTCGCGAAGGACGATCAGGCTCCGGAAGCCACCCGTTTGCGCTATCGTTTTCTCGACCTGCGGCGCGAACGGCTCCACAAGAATATACTGCTGCGTTCCCGGGTTATCGCCGAGATGCGCCGTTATATGACCTCAATCGGGTTCAATGAATATCAGACGCCGATTCTTACCGCGAGCAGTCCGGAAGGCGCGCGCGACTATCTGGTGCCCAGCCGTCTTCATCCCGGCAAATTCTACGCGCTGCCGCAGGCTCCGCAGCAGTTCAAACAGCTTCTGATGGTTGCCGGATTTGACCGCTATTTTCAGATCGCACCGTGTTTCCGCGACGAGGACGCCCGCGCCGACCGTTCTCCCGGCGAGTTTTATCAGCTTGACGTTGAAATGAGTTTTGTTACCCAGGACGAGATCTTCGAGGTGATCGAAGGGCTGTTCATGGACATTTTCGGCAAATTCAGCACCAAGAAATTCAATTCGGCGCCGTTCCCGCGGATTCCCTACCGGGAGTCGATGCGGCGTTTCGGGTCGGACAAGCCGGATCTCCGCAATCCGATCGAAATGATCGATGTCTCGAAATTTTTTGAGAACAGCGGATTCGCCGCTTTCGCCGGAGTGGTCGCCGGAGGCGGTGTGGTCCGGGCGATGAAAGCTCCGAAAGTCGCCGGCAAGCCGCGTAAATTTTTCGACGATATGATTAAGTTCGCGCAGGCCAACGGCGCCAAAGGAATGGGGTACATCATCTGGAACGGTTCGGAGGTGAAAAGCCCGATCGTCAAGTTCCTTACTCCCGAAGTGGTCTCCGGTTTGCACGACTTCTGCAAGGTCGAAGACGGCGACGCGCTGTTCTTCCTGGCCGACAAAGAAGCGACGGTCTGCAAGATCGGCGGCGCGGTCATCCCGGAACTTGGCCGTCAGCTCAATTTGATCGACCCAAATGAGTTCAAGGTCTGCTGGATCGTCGATTTCCCGATGTTTGAACTGGACGAGGAAACCAATCAGATCATCTTCAGTCACAACCCGTTCTCCATGCCGCAGGGCGGTATGGAGGCGCTGTTGAATCGCGATCCGCTGGACATTCTCGCCTATCAGTACGATATTGTCTGCAACGGCATTGAGCTTTCCTCCGGCGCCATCCGCAACCATCTGCCGGAGGTGATGTACCGCGCGTTCGAGATCGCCGGTTATCCGCGCAGCGTGGTTGACGAGAAGTTCGGCGGCATGATCAACGCTTTCAAGCTCGGTGCGCCGCCGCACGGCGGAATCGCCCCCGGCGTGGACCGTACCGTTATGCTGCTGGCTGACGAGCCGAATATTCGTGAAATCATCGCCTTCCCGTTCAACCAGCAGGCGCAGGACCTTATGATGAACGCTCCGGCCGAGGCCACGATCAAGCAGCTGCGCGAACTGCATTTGCAGGTCGTTCTCCCCAAAAAGGAGCGCGACAAGCAGGAAAAAGAACAGCAGCAGTAACCCGGCCGGAATGATATGACGGCCGGACGACGGATTATGCTGACCGTACTGGCGGCGCTTTGGCTCGGCGCCGGAGCCGCCGCCGGCGAGGTGTCGTATATTCAGATCGATACCGGCCGGCTCTATTCCAGCGGACTGTTCCGGCAGTTGTACCGAGTCTGGCAGGGTGACGTTCCGCTGATCGGCGGAATCGAACGGGAGGCGGCCCGCTTCGGACTTGATCCGGCGGCGACGCCGCTGGTGGCCACGCTGCTGCTCGACTGGGAGGACGGCGACGCTTCGGCACTGCATCTGCGCTTTTTCGCACCGGTTGAACCGCTTGTCGCTGCGGCGGCCGCCGCTGACAAGGAAAAATTTTTGCTGAAAAATGGAACCGGCGGAGCAATTGTTTGTCTAAATACCACGGAGCCGGGAGTTCGGCCGTATGTGCTGATGTTCTCTGCTTCTGATCTGGCTTGGGCAGGAGAGGAGTCGGCGGTTGAGGATTGGAAATTGCGTTGCGCCGACGGCCCCGGCCGGTTCTTCCCTGAGCGCCCGGCGCATGACGCGACGGGTGCCTGTCATCTGGTTTTTCCACAGCGGCGCGAGTTCGCCGCGCTTTTTGGCGGCACGTCCGGAGTGGACGCTGAAGTGACGTTTTCCAACGACTCGTTCACGGTGGACAGCACATGGCATACTTCCGACCCCAAGGCGCTGCGCGGCGTGCTGGAGGCGTTTTACACCTTGGGGGTGACTATGTTTTTTTCCGGTGATCGCGCACTGGTCGATGAACTTACGGTGTTGCCTGAGATTCAGGCCGGCGCCGGATATTTGCGATGGAAAATGACGGTTGACGGCCGACTGGCTGACCGTGTGGTCGTAATTTTAAAGCAAAAAATGGCTGAAGCGGCGGCGGACGACCGTCTTTCCGGTCTGGAGGACGAAGGATGGTGAAATTTTTTCTTGTGCTGAGTTGTCTGCCGCTGTTTTTGTGCGGCATTGAGTCCGATGCGGTGTTCAAGTATCTGGCGGCATCGCCGGTTATGGTCGGATACGCCGATCTTGCCGCGATTCGCGGCAGCTGGCTGGAGGCCGATCTGCGCAGATTGAATGCCGGACTTTCCGCGGCGGCGGACGGCGCCTATGATTTTTCCGGTGATTTTGCCGAATTTTCCAGTGTTGCGGTGGCGGCTTATGAACCGTTTCACCCGAAAAATCAGCGGCTTTTGTTGCGGACGGCTATGGAGCCGGAGGATTTTTTCTCAATGCTTGAACGCGCCTCCGGCGTTGCGCTGCGGCGGACGAATGTCGGTGAAATGGCCGCGGCGGTGTTTCCGCCGGAGAGTGTCAATCGCAATTTTCGCGGGAGTTTTGAACCGTCCGCGATCTATTTTGAGCCGGGGGTGTGTTTTGTCGGTGATTTGACGTCCGGGAGCGGAATATTGTCCGGCGTTGCCGGATCGTCGTTGGTTCCGGTTGAATTCTCCGGCGCGCCGGCCGATGCGTTTCTGGCGGTGGCGGTGGCTCCGGCGCGGATACCGGCGGCGGCGGCGTTTACCCGCGGCGTCGACTCGGTGCTGCTGACGGCGCGTTTCTCGACGGCCGACGCGGTGGAGGCGGCTGGAAATGTGGTCTGCTCGGACGAAAAGACTGCGTCCCGTCTGGCCGTCAATCTTCAGATATTCGCCGTTACCATGCTTCCGGTGCTGATGCCGGATGACGGCGACCTCGCCATGCTGACCGCCGCCAGTCTTAAAGTGGCGGCCGCCGGCAGCCGGGTGAACGTTTCCTGGACATGCACACGCGATCTCGCCGGGCGCATAATCGGATACTACACCGCGGCGCGGCCGGCGTCGGTAGCCGGACGGCGTCAGTAGGCGCGGCCGGAGACGCCGTTCATATAGTTCACAAACGCCTGATTCACCACGCGGTTGCCGCCGGGGGTGGGGTAGTCTCCGCTGAAATACCAGTCGCCGCGATGGTTCGGACAGCACAGCTTCAGGTTCTCCAGCGACTGATAGATGATCTTCAGCTGTGCCGGAAAATCCTCCGGTTTCAGAATGTCGGCGATTTCCAAACTTAACTCCTCAACGGAGAATGTCCGGTAAAGCGGTTTCACCGCGTTTATCTGCTGATGATCGGGCAGGGTGAGCTGGCGTTGCGCCTCAAGCATGATGTTTTTCAGCATGTCGGCTTTTTCCCGGCGGCGGAGCAGGCGGACGGCGGCTTCAAAGGCGACGAATTCACCCAGACTGGCCATGTCGATGCCGTAACAGTCCGGGTAACAGATCGGCGGGGCGGTTGAAACGACGACAACGCGTTTGGGGCGCAGTCTGGCGAGCATTCTCAGGATGGAGTCGCGCAAGGTGGCGCCGCGGACGATGGAGTCGTCCAGCACCACCAGATTGTCCACGCCGGGGCGGACCACGCCGTCGGTGGTGTCGTAAACGTGTCCGATCAGTTCATGGCGGTTGATGCTGTCGGCGATGAAGGTGCGCAGTTTAGCGTCTTTCACCGCTATTTTTTCACAGCGCACGCGCATGGCGAGTATCCGGCGCAGATTGGCGTCGTCGCCCGGTGCGAGTTTGCGGATCAGTTCGTACTGCAGATCGGCAAGGCGGTCCTGCAACCCCTCCTTGAGACCGATGAAGCCGACCTCCGCGGTATTGGGAATAAATGAGAAAACGGTGTTTTCAATATCATTGTCCACCGCGTCGAGTACGGCGGGAGTGAGATGACGGCCGAGCGCTTTGCGTTCCTGATAGATATCGCGGTCGTTTCCGCGTGAAAAATAGATGCGTTCAAACGAGCATCCGGCGGGGGCGGCGGGCGGAATGCACTCCTCCACGGCGACTTTGCCGTTGCGTTTTATGATCAGCGCGCTGCCGCGCGGCAGTTCACGGATCAGCTCGCACGGAACGTTGAATGCGGTATGAATCGGGGGGCGTTCGCTGGCGGCCACGGCGATTTCGTCGTCGCAGTAATAGTAGCAGGGACGGATGCCGTTGGGGTCGCGGATCACAAAGGCATCGCCGCTGCCGATGACGCCGGCCACGACGAAGCCGCCGTCCCAGTTTGCGCAGGCGTTGCGGAGGATGGCGGCGGTGTCGATTTCATCCTCCACCCGGCGCATGATTTCGTCCGGCGCAAGTTTGCAGCCGCGTGAACAGCGGTTGAGCCGTAGATTGTTTTCCTCTTCAAGGTAATGCCCGATCTGGTGGAGCATGACGTTGCCGTCCGAATAGCGCATCAGGTGGTGGCCGGAAAGGTTGAGTTGGCGGAACAGCGCGGCCACGTTGGTCAGGTTGAAATTTCCGGCGATCAGCAGTGTGCGCGAGCGGCAGGCGCTTTCGCGGACAAACGGATGGCAGGCTTCGAGGTCGTTGCGGCCGAAGGTGCCGTAGCGAAGATGGCCGAGGTAGATTTCGGAGCAGAATCTGGCGTGGGTTTTGACGAAGGCGACGTCGTCCATCCGGTCGCCGTTCTTAGCTGCGAAGTCGGCCAGAGCCGTGTTCACGGTGTCGAACAGGCTCTTGAGCGGCGTGGCCGAGTTGGACCGTTCGCGGAAAAAGTAGGGAAACCCGGATGGTACGTCCAGCGCGAGTCCGGCGAGTCCGGCGCCGTCCTGTCCGCGGTTGTGCTGTTTTTCCATCATCAGCGAAAGTTTCTGATAACCGTAAAACAGCGACCCGTATTTGCGCCGGTAGTAATCAAGCGGCTTCAGCAGCCGCAACAGCGCGATGCCGCATTCGTGTAAGACTGGATCGCTCATGATAAAATGATTAATTTAAGAGACCGGGCAGCGGTTGAAAATGCATCGGGCCGGACGGAGGACCCGTCTCCGGATCCGCCGGTCTGTTTCCGTCCGGCCCGACACCGGGTGAGAACGCCGGACCGCCGTCCTCGCGGGCTTGGGTCCGGCCTTTTTCCTTATCAGTAGATGAAGAGCATTTCGCGGTACTTCGGCAGCGGCCAGAGTTCGTCGTCCACCAGTTTTTCGAGGTGGTCGACGCCTTCGCGCAACTGCCGCAACGCCGCAAGTATTTTTTCCGGGCGGCTTTCCGCAAGCGCGGTTTCCAGCGCCCGGGAGTCGGCGCACATCCGGTCGGCCAACTCGCCGATTTTCTCCATGGCGAGGATGCTGCTTTCCAGTCCGGCCTTGATTCCGGCCGCTTTGATTCCGGCCACGGTTCCGGCCAGCCGGTTGATCTGGCGGTTGGCGACCGGATAGATCATGGTGCGGGCCATGGTGAGGGCAAGTTCGCCTTCAATACGGACCTTACGCTCATATTCCTCAAGGAATATTTCGTAGCGCGACTTCATTTCATCGGGTGAAAGGACGCCGTATTTGTTGAACAGGTCGATGTTTTTCTGATCGAGCATCGGCTTGATCGCGTCGAGCGTGGTCGGCAGATTCGGCAGCTTGCGCCGTTCGGCTTCTTTGAGCCATTCGGCGGTGTAGCCGTCGCCGTTGAAAATCACGCGTTTGTGGGCGCTGATGACCTTGCGCAGCAAAGCCTGGAGTTGGGCGTTGAAGTCCTGGGCTTCAAATTTTTCCAGCTCGTCGCACATGGCGTCGATCGACTCGGCCACAATGGTGTTGAGCACCACGCTCGGGCCGGCGCAGCTGTGGCTTGAGCCGGGGGCGCGGAACTCGAACTTGTTGCCGGTGAAGGCGAACGGACTGGTGCGGTTGCGGTCGGTCGCGTCGCGCGGCAGCAGCGGGAGCGTATCGACGCCGATCCGCATCATGTCGCCGTGGCGGCTGGACTTCACTTCACCCTTTTCAATCTGTTCGATGACGTCGGTGAGCTGTTCGCCGAGGAAGATTGAGATCACGGCCGGCGGCGCTTCGTTGGCTCCGAGCCGGTGGTCGTTACCTGCTCCGGCGGTGGCGACCCGCAGCATGTCGCTGTGCATATCCACGGCGCGGATCACCGCGCAGAGCGTGGTCAGGAAGATCGCGTTCTGGTGGGGATCGGTTCCGGGGTTGAGCAGGTTGATGTCGCCGTAGGCGATCGACCAGTTGTTGTGTTTGCCCGATCCGTTGATGCCGGCGAACGGCTTTTCGTGGAGCAGACAGACCAGACTGTGCCGTTCCGCGGTCTGGCGGAGCACTTCCATCACCAGCATGTTGTGGTCAACCGCCAGATTTAGTTCCTCGAACATCGGAGCAAGTTCGAACTGGGCTGGAGCGACTTCATTGTGACGGGTCTTGGCCGGAATCCCGAGCTTCCAAAGCTCCTCTTCCACCTCGCTCATAAAAGCGAGGATGCGCGGCCGGATCGCGCCGAAATAGTGGTCTTCCAGCTGCTGATGCTTCGGCGGCGGAGCGCCGAACAAAGTGCGTCCGGTCTGAACCAGATCGGGACGGGCCAGATAAAACGTCTTGTCAATCAGAAAATACTCCTGCTCCGGCCCCAGCGTGATGACCGGCTTTTTGCCGCCGTTTTCGCCGAAGACGTGCATCATGCGGACAACGGCTTTGTCCAGCGCCTGAATGGAGCGCAGCAGCGGAGTTTTCTGGTCGAGCGCCTGTCCGGTATAGGCGCAGAACGCGGTGGGGATGCAGAGCGTGGCGCCGTTCAGTCCGCGTTTGATGAATGCCGGACTGGTCGGATCCCATGCGGTGTAGCCGCGGGCTTCAAAGGTGGCGCGGAGGCCGCCGGAGGGAAAGCTCGACGCGTCGGGTTCGCCGACGATGAGATTTTTTCCGGAGAAATTCAAAATTGCGTCGCCATTGCGGTCCGGTTCAAGAAACGCGTCGTGTTTCTCGGCGGTGCCGCCGGTGAGCGGCTGGAACCAATGGGTATAATGGCTGGCGCCGCGGGAGATCGCCCACTGGCGGATCGCGGTGGCCACGTCGTCGGCGATGGCCGGGTCGAGCGGCTCGCCGGACTGCACGGTGGCAATCAGCTTCTTGTAAACACTTTTAGGCAGGGCGTCGCGCATGCTGTTGACGTTGAACACGTCCTCGCCGTAGATTTCGGTTCCCGGGACGTTGGTGGGAGGATACTCCCCGGCCGGACGGGAGGCAATCGTGCTGATCGCCGCCATTCTCGGTGCGTTGCTCATATTATTGAACTCCTTTCGGGTTGTTTGTTTTTCGCCATGTCATCAAGCATTTGCCGTGCCAAAAGCGTTTTTCGAGCGTGACTGCCGTTGCAATCCCGTTTTTTATCGCTAAAAGTGTGAAAAAAATGTATCACACTTCCGGAGCCATATACAAAAATGTGTCGGTCGCCGCCCCGCGGCTCAATCGGTGTGAGCTTGTTGCGGATTTGGCACGGCATTTGCTAAATATACACGCAAAATAAAAACTTAAAAGGAGCTTGGACGATATTTATGCAGGAACTTAATCAGCAGCAGGAACAGCCCCGGCAGCCGGCCGGCGGCTTTCCGCCGGTCGGCGCCCCGGAAAATCGCGGACTTTACAGTTTTGAACACGAACACGACGCCTGCGGAGTGGGACTGGTCGCCAGAATGGACGGCCGGGCCGGACATGACATCGTGGAAATGGGCGTCAAGGTGCTTGAACGGCTGATGCACCGCGGCGCTTCCGGCAGCGACCCGGAGACCGGCGACGGCGCCGGAGTGTACTGTCAGTTGCCGGACGAATTTTTCCGGCGTCATGTGTCCGGCGGCTCGTCGCTCCCGCCGGCCGGGAAATACGGCGTGGGAATGATCTTTCTGCCGCGCGACCATGCCGCGTGCGATTCCTCCATCATCACCATTAATAGGATAATCGCCGAAGAGGGGGCGAAACTGGAGTTCTGGCGGACGGTGGCGACCGATCATACCAGAATCGGCCGCACCGCCGAGGCCGGCTGCCCTGACATCCGTCAGGTGTTTGTGTCCATTCCCGGCGTTTCCGGCGCGGAGCTGGAACGGCGGCTGTTCGTGATCCGGCGGCTGATCGAAAAAACGCTGCGGCGCGAACAGCCGGGCAGCGGGTGCTATATTGTGAGTTTTTCGTCGCGTTCGATCGTCTACAAGGGGCTGCTGCTGGCGCCGCAGCTGCGCGGATTTTATCCCGACCTCGACAGTCCCGACTTCAAAAGCGCCTTGGCTCTTGTCCATCAGCGTTACAGCACCAATACTTTTCCGACCTGGAGTCTGGCGCACCCGTTCCGTTATCTGGCGCACAACGGCGAGATCAACACGCTGCGCGGCAATCTCAACTGTCTGCGCTCGCGCGAGCCGTACTTTGCTTCGCCGCTTTTCGGTGACGACCTCCGGAAACTGCTGCCGCTGATCGAGGACGCGCAGAGCGATTCCGCCTCGCTGGACAACATGCTGGAGCTTCTGGTCTCCTGCGGCCGTTCGCTGCCGCACGCCATGCTTATGCTTCTGCCGCAGGCATGGGGCAAGCTGTACCATATGGGCGGCGACGTGCGCGGCTTCTTTGAGTACCATTCGGCGGTGATGGAGCCGTGGGACGGGCCGGCGGCGGTGGCGTTCTCGGACGGCGTTTCCGCCGGCGCGATGCTGGACCGCAACGGACTGCGTCCGGCGCGCTACTCCATTACCGATGACGGAATATTCGTGCTGGCTTCCGAGTCCGGCGTGCTTGACCTCGACGAGCGCAAAGTGGTGCGCAAAGGTCGTCTCGGTCCCGGCGAGATGATCTATCTCGACCTCGAAAAACACCGGATCATGAATGACCGCGAGATCAAGACCTCGGTCGCCCGCAGTCAGCCTTACCGCCGCTGGGTGGAGGAGAACCGGATTTCCCTGCACGGTCTGTTCGACTCGGTCACGCCTCCGGCTCCGGTTGCCGATCTCAAATGTCGCCAGCGGCTGTTCGGATACAGTCGCGAGGACATCGACATAATTCTCAAACCAATGGCGCTTACCGGCGCTGAACCGGTCGGCTCAATGGGCAACGACGCGGCGCTGGCGGTGCTTTCCGCCAAACCCCAGCTGCTTTACAACTACTTCAAGCAGCTGTTCGCCCAGGTCACCAATCCGCCGATCGATCCGATCCGGGAGCAGCTGGTGATGAGCACCATGACCTATATCGGCAATCAGGGCAATATTCTTGAGGAGTCGCCGCGGCACGCCCATCTGGTGAAGCTGCCGCATCCGATACTTACGGCGGAGGATCTGGAGCGGCTGCGCTCTTCGGCGATACCGACTTTTCAGGCCGCCACGCTGCCGATGGGGTTCGATGCTTCCGGCGGCGAAGCCGCGCTGCGCGGCGCGCTGACCGAACTCGCCGCCCGCGCCGAGCGCGCCATTCGCGACGGCCGCAGCGTGATTGTGCTTTCCGACCGCGGACTGGCGGAGGGGCTTTCCCCGATTCCGGCGCTGCTGGCCACCGCCGCGGTCAACCGCCATCTGATTGCCTGCCATCTGCGGACGTCGGCCGGTCTGGTGGTGGAGTCCGGCGAACCGCGTGAAGTCATGCATTATGTTCTGCTGCTGGGGTACGGCGCCACGGCGATCTGTCCGTATCTGGCGCTGGAAAGCGTGACCCGGCTGGCGGCGGACGGCCGTCTGCCGGGAGTGGACGGCTCCGGCGCAGCCGAAAATTACATTCATGCGATCTGCAAGGGACTGCTCAAAGTGATGAGTCGGCTCGGCATCTCAACGCTGCGCAGTTTCCGCGGCGCGCAGACGTTCGAGGCGGTCGGGCTGGACAGGGAGTTCGTGAACGAATTTTTCGCCGGAACCGCGTCGCGCATCGGCGGCATCGCGCTGGACGCGGTGGCGGCCGAAGTCGCGTCCCGGATTGCGGCGGCGTCGGCTGATCCGGACGGCGTGCTGCCATCCGGCGGCCAGTATCTCTTCCGCGCCGACGGCGAGAATCATCTCTGGAATCCGGAAACCATCACGATGTTCCGGCGGGCGGTGCGTGAAAAAGACGCCGAAGCCTATAAAAAATATGCGGAGTACATCAACCATCAGGAACGCCATCTCTGCACGCTGCGCGGTCTGTTCAAGTTCCGTGAAACGACTCCGGTTCCGCTTGACGAGGTGGAGCCGGCGGAAAATATTGTCAGGCGTTTTGTGACCGGCGCCATGAGTTTCGGCTCGATCAGCCCGGAGGCGCATCTGACGATCGCCCGTGCCATGAACAAACTCGGCGGCATGAGCAATTCCGGCGAGGGCGGCGAAGACCCGGCCCGCTACATCACCCGGGCGGGTGAGATAAGCTGTTCGAGTGCGATCAAGCAGATTGCGTCAGGCCGGTTCGGCGTCACCGCCGAATACTTGGTCAACGCCCGCGAACTTCAAATAAAGATTGCCCAGGGTGCGAAGCCGGGCGAGGGCGGTCAACTGCCGGGTCACAAGGTGAACGACGAAATCGCGCGGGTGCGGCACTCAATGCCCGGCGTGTCGCTGATATCGCCGCCGCCGCATCACGACATTTATTCGATCGAGGATCTGGCACAGCTGATCTACGATCTGCGCAATGCGAACAATTCGGCCAGGGTGTCGGTCAAACTGGTCTCCGAAGTGGGGGTTGGAACGGTGGCGGCGGGGGTGGCGAAAGGCCATGCCGACGTGATATTGATTTCCGGCCATGACGGGGGAACCGGCGCGTCGCCGCTGTCGAGCATCAAGCATGTGGGGCTGCCGTGGGAGCTTGGCTTGTCCGAGGCGCAGCAGACGCTGAAGCTGAACGGTCTGCGCGACCGGGTGCGGCTTCAGGTGGACGGTCAGCTCAAGACCGGGCGCGATGTGATGATCGGCGCATTGCTCGGCGCCGAGGAGTTCGGTTTTGCCACCACCATTCTGGTCTGTCTGGGCTGTGTGATGATGCGCAAATGCCATGAGAACACCTGTCCGGTCGGCGTGGCCACGCAGGACCCGGAACTGCGCAAATTCTTCAGCGGCAAACCGGAATATATTGAAAACTTCCTGATGTTTGTGGCCGGAGAGGTGCGCGGCTATCTGGCGCAACTCGGACTGCGCAGCATGGACGAAGCCATCGGCCGCGTCGATCTTCTGGAGACCGACCATGCGATCGGATTCTGGAAGGCGAAGAACCTTGACTTCTCCGCGCTGTTCTGCGACGCGGCGCCCGGAGCGCCCGGCCGGTTCAACCCGGCGGCCGGTTACCGGCTGGAAGGCTCGTTTGATGACGAGGTGCTGATCCCGCTCGCCGCGTCGGCGCTTGAGGAGGGCAAAAAAGTTAAGATTGAGCATGCGATCTGCAATGTCAACCGGACGGTCGGGACCCGGCTGTCGAGCGAAATCGCCCGGCGCTACGGTCACACCGGACTGCCGGACGGAACGATAAACATCACCCTCAAAGGTTGTGCCGGGCAGAGTTTCGGGGCGTTTCTCGCTTCAGGGATCACGCTGCGGCTGGAGGGGGACGCCAACGACTTTGTCGGCAAAGGATTGTCCGGTGGCTGCATCATCGTGCGTCCGGCGGCGGAGTCGAAGCTGGTTCCTGAAAACAATGTGGCGGTCGGCAACGTGGTGTGCTACGGCGCGGTCTGCGGCCGGCTCTATGTGAACGGGCTGGGCGGCGAACGCTTCTGCATCCGCAATTCCGGCGCAGTCTGCGTTGTCGAGGGGGTCGGCGACCACGGCTGTGAATACATGACCGGCGGCCGGGTGGTGGTTATCGGACGCACCGGGATGAACTTTGCGGCCGGCATGACCGGCGGAATCGCCTATGTGCGCGACGCGGACGGCGATTTCGATCTGCGCTGCAATACCGCCACCGTGGACCTTGAGAGCATCATCGAAGGGTCGGCTGACGAAGCGGAACTTCTTGCGCTGATTCGCGAGCATGAAGCTGCCACCGGCAGTCCGCTTGCGTCCCGGATACTTAAAAACTGGGAGGCCGAGCGCGCGCAGTTCGTAAAAGTGTTCCCGATTGAATACCGCAAGGCGCTTGGCCGCATGAGTCAGGCCGACGCCGCCGCCGTTGACCGTAAAATTCAGACGGTGTGAGCCGCAGAAGCAGGAGTTGTATAAAATGAAAAACAGAGATTTTTTGGATATTCCCAGAGTTGACGCCTCATACCGTCCGGCGGCGGAACGCTTGCGTGACTACGCCGAGGTCGAGGTGCATCCCGGCCGTGATGTGCTTGCCGTCCAAGCTGGACGCTGCATGAACTGCGGCATTCCGTTCTGTCACGCGATGGGCTGTCCGTTGAAAAACGCGATTCCCGAGATCAACCGGGCCGTTGCGGAAAACCGGATGGCCGACGCGTGGGCGCTGCTCAGCTCCACCAGCAATTTTCCCGAATTCACCAGCCGGGTCTGTCCCGCCCTGTGCGAGGGAGCCTGCACCAACGGTCTCAATCTGGAGGCGGTTACCATCCGTCAGCTTGAGTATCTGACGGTTGAGCAGGCGTTTGCCGACGGACTGGTTCAGCCGCGTCCGCCCCGTTTCCGCACCGGAAAGACGGTGGCGGTGATCGGCGGCGGACCGGCCGGACTCGCCGCCGCCGACATCCTCAATAAACGCGGCCATCTGGTGACCGTCTACGAGGCCAACGGAAAGGCCGGCGGACTGCTTCGCTACGGCATTCCCGATTTCAAGCTCGCCAAGCAGGTGATTGACCGCCGTCTGGCGATCATGATCGAAGAGGGGGTGGAATTTGTCTGTTCCACCCGGATCGGCGATGACATTTCCATGGCCTATTTGCGCCGGCATTACGATGCGGTGGTGGTGGCGGTCGGCACTCCGGTCGCCCGCGATCTGGCGGTTCCGGGGCGCGAACTTTCCGGCATCTATCCGGCGCTGGAATTTCTGACCCGGCAGAACCGCATTGACTCCGGCGAAGGTTTCTCCGGCGAGCCGATCTCCGCGGCCGGAAAACAGGTGGTGGTTATCGGCGGCGGCGACACCGGCAGCGACTGCGTGGGCACCGCCAACCGGCAGGGGGCGGTCAAGGTCACCCAGATTGAGATCATGCCCAAGCCGCCGGAAGTCCGCAGCGCCTCGACGCCGTGGCCGCAGTGGCCGTATCTGCTGCGCACCAGCAGCAGTCACAAGGAAGGCTGTGTGCGCGACTGGTGTGTGGCCACCAAGTCGTTCGACGGGCGGGACGGAAAAGTCACCGGACTGCGCGCGGTCCGGGTGAACTGGGAGTTTTCGCCGGACGGCAAACCTCTGAAATTCACCGAGATCCCCGGCAGTGAATACACCATCGAGGCCGATCTGGTGCTGCTGGCGCTCGGATTTGTGGGATTTTCTTTGGAGCAGGCGGAGAATAAATTCAATCTTAAACTCAACGGCAGACACTGGTTTGAGACTGACGGCCATTCCGCCGCGTCGTTTCCCGGCGTGTTTGTGGCCGGCGACGCCGGAACCGGACCCAGTCTGGTGGTCCGGGCGATCGCGTCCGGCCGCGACGCCGCCGCTGCCGCCGACGCTTATCTTGGAAAGGACGGCAGACCATGAAATTCGCAAAATGGCAGGGACTCGGCAACGACTTTGTGATTGTCAATACGCTTGAAGAGGCGATATGCAGCGAGCGCGAACTGGCGGCTGCAATCTGCGACCGTCATTTCGGCGTGGGCGCGGACGGTCTGGTTCTGCTCGGCCCCAGCGATGTGGCCGACGCCCAGATGCGGATCGTCAATTCCGACGGCAGCTACGCTGAAATGTGCGGCAACGCCACCCGCTGCATTGCCCGTTATATGGAAAAGAACGGCCTGACCCGTTCCGACCTGATCCGGCTTGAGACCGGTTCCGGCATCGTTGAACCGCGTCTGCTTCCCGGCGAGGACAAGCTGGTTGAGGTCAATATGGGCCGCGCCAGACTGCTGCGTTCCGAAATCCCGATGACCGGGGAGGCGAACGACACCGCGATCAACGTCAATCTTGAGGTCAACAACTGGCGCTGGTCCGGCACCGGCGTGTCGATGGGCAATCCACATTTTGTGATTTTTGTGGACAACCTCGCACAGATTGATGTTGAGGAATGGGGGCCGCGTCTGGAGAAGCATCCTTTGTTTCCCCGGCGGGCGAACATCGAATTTGTCCAGCGTCTCAGTGCCACCAGGGTGCGCATGCGGGTGTGGGAGCGCGGCTGCGGCGTAACGCTGGCCTGCGGCACCGGCAGCTGTGCCGTATGTGTGGCCGGAGTCCTCACCCACCGCACCGGCCGTGAAATCACCGTTGTGCTGGACGGCGGCGAACTCAATGTGCGTTATGAGCCGGACGGCGTGGTGATGATGACCGGGCCGGCGTCGGAAGTGTTTACCGGAAACTGGGATTGAGAAATACAATATATGCTTAACATGAATTATTTCAATCTCGGAGGCAGCTATCTGTTCTCCGGGATCGCCGCCAAGGTTGCGGCTTATATCAGGGAAAATCCTTCGGCCGACGTTATCCGGCTGGGAATCGGCGACGTCACCCGGCCGCTGGCTCCGGCGGTGGTCGAGGCCATGCGCAAAGCGGTGGACGAGATGGGGGACGCGGACGCGTTCCGCGGTTACGGTCCGGAGCAGGGGTACGAGTTTCTGCGGCGGGCGATCGCGGAAAATGACTATCAGGCGCGCGGCGTGGACATTTCGCCGGAAGAGATATTCGTCTCCGACGGCAGCAAGAGCGATGTGGCGAACTTTCAGGAGTTGTTCGACGCGTCGTGCCGCATTGCGATTCCCGACCCGGTGTATCCGGTCTACCGCGACTCCAATCTGATGGCCGGCCGCGAAATCGTCTATCTGCCCTGCGTCGAAGCGAACGGATTTATGCCGGAACCGCCCGCCTGCCACGTCGATGCGGTTTATCTGTGCTCGCCGAACAATCCGACCGGCACGGTGATGAGCCGGCCGGCACTGGAGAACTGGGTCGCCTACGCCCGGAGGGAGCAGGCGCTGATTTTGTTCGACTCGGCGTACGAGGCGTATATTTCCGACCGTTCCTGTCCCCATTCAATCTATGAGATTCCCGGCGCCGAAACGGTGGCGGTGGAGTTCCGCTCGTTCAGCAAGACCGCCGGGTTCACCGGTACCCGCTGCGCTTATGTGACGCTGCCGGACACTGTCGCGGTGCGCGGCGCCGACGGTTCTCTCCATCGGTTGAACCAGCTCTGGCTGCGCCGGCAGACCACCAAGTTCAACGGCGCACCGTATATCGTTCAGCGCGGCGCCGAGGCGGTCTACTCTGCCGCCGGACGGCCGCAGGTGCGCGCTCAAGTCGCCTATTATATGGAAAACGCCCGGATCATCCGAGAGGGGCTTGGCTCCGCCGGCTGGACGGTGTTCGGCGGCGAAAACGCGCCGTATATCTGGCTGAAACTGCCGGCCGGCGAATCGTCGATGGATTTTTTCGACCGGCTGCTGAACACGGTTCAGGTGGTCGGTACTCCGGGCGCCGGGTTCGGCAAATGCGGCGAGGGGTATTTCCGGCTCACCGCGTTCGGCGATCGCAACCGCACGGCCGAGGCGGTCGGGCGCATCGTGGCGAAGTTGTAAGATTCTTGAAGAAAAGCGGCTTGATTGCTCATTCTTTTGACGGGGAATATCGTCAAATTGCCGAAGATCTGTTCAATCACATCAACGTATTCCCTCCCGCGCATATTCGTGCGGGAGGGAATACGCATAAGACCAAGTTTAAACGTTGGCAGCGATGCTTAAAACCTTACTTTACAGCCTGAAGCACGCCGGGGAATCCGGTGGCAGTGCATTTGATGGTCTTGAAAACAAAGTAGTCTTTGGTGTCGACAACATACTTCGCACCGAGCAGCATGTCGGACTTGGCATTTGCGCAAGCGTTATAGGTGGCACCGCGCTTGGCCACGTCGGCGGGATTCATCGTCAGACTGAACGAATTGCTGTTCTGCTGCATGACAAAGGCGTCGTCCGCAAAGTTGCTGACGCCCCAGGTGAAAATACCGAACAGGCAGTTCACCGTGGCATCGCCGGCAACAGCCTTGTCCTGCTTCTGAATCACGGCCTCGTAGGACTTTTCAACCTTGACCTCAGGCGCATAGGCTCCCTGACTGGTGTTCTGGGTGGCGCATCCCGACAGAATTGCCGATGCGAAAAGCGCACTGCCGACGAAAAGAAGACTTTTTTTCATTTTAACGCTCCTTATGCGTTTGATTAAATATTGAATCCGGGCGAATCCCGCATTCAATTATTTTACAAATTCTCCATATTTGTTTTCCGCCGCGTCTCCCGGCTTGGCGCAGAGCACCAGAAGAATGATTACACCGATCAGCGGAATCAATGCAACCAGCTGAACCCAGCCGGATTTCCCGATATCATGCAGCCGTCGCGCCGTACAGCCGAGCTGCGGCAGGAGAATCGCCAGCGCGAACAGTCCGGACAGAACTTGTATGCCGATTAATCCCAATATCATGTTGACAATGAATACCGCCAGTACAAACTGCCAGAACTCGGCGCGTCCGGCGCGGCCCTCAAAGCAGAAATATTTTTTTGTTACGATTTCCTTGGCGTTGATGATGAGAGATTGGACAGTCATTGTTTTTCCCCTTGTTTATTGTTGGTCGCATCGTGGAATTTGAGCCCCGACGTTTTTCATTGCGCCGAAAAGTTTGATCGCGTCCTCCATCGGATAGCGGTTCGCATACATATCACACGCAGTGGTGATCGTCCCCTGCTGCGGCAATCCGAGAACACTGCGGAGAGCGTTGCATTTGTCCTCGTCAAGCTTTGTACTCTCGGAATATTTCATTGACAGGAAGGCGTTTAAATATTGGGCGTTGATGCGTCCGGCAAAGACGGCGGGATCTTTCAGGTCGACATTGTCGCTGATCGATTCAATCCCGTCGGTTCCCTCCAGCTCTTCAAATCCCTCAACGCGCACCTTGGCAATGGAGGGAGAAATGGTCATTTGCACATCTGACTCGCGGTTCAGGAAAAACACATTGTTATCAAGTTTCGTCCGTTTTTTTCTGGCATCGCCCTTGGTGTTGTCGAAGCCGGTCAAAACATTGAGTCCGATGATGTTATCATGAATATTGGCATTGACGCCGGTGTTGGTGCGCACGCCGAATCCCATATCGCCGAGATCGTTCAGGCGGCTCCAGGTGAACAGCACCGTATTGTTGGCGCATTCCCACTCCAGTGGGGCGCCGTTGTTGGTGCAGCAGACATTCAACGCGATTATGCGGTTGTTGCAAAAAACATTGTTTACCGTGGCAACCCGGCCTTTGTACCAATTCAGGCAGAGCGCCATGTTCGAACCATTGACAAAGGTGCAGTTGCGGATGGTGAGGTTGCCTTCGCCGCGCGAAGCGGTTGCGGAATAAATCGAATAACGGGTGGCGCTGGGGGACTTGTCGTTTTTATTCTTGGCCGGAGGATTGAGCCACATGCCGGTGTCAAAGCCCTCGGGCTTTCCCTTTTCCGCATGATAGCTGGAGGCAAACCCGTCATCAAAGATAATTCCGTCGATTGTAATATCAAAATCCTTCGGCGCTTTTGCCGGGGATTTTTCAAATTCAATATGCAGCAGTCCGAGGCCATTGCCTTTCTTATCGTTGTTTTCATTGGCCGGCTGGAACATGGTTTGGTATTTCAGCGGGTCGCGCCGGGAAAAGTCCGCCGAATAGCCGCCGATAAGAGAGACCGGAACTGACATCAGAAACCAGCCGCATTTCATTTTGCCGGGATAATTTCCCTCGGCAATGTGTATGGCATCGCCGGCCTGCGCAATTTCAAGCGCTTTCCACAAGTTTTTGAGCGGCGCTTCCCGCGTTCCATCGTTCTTGTTGCTGCCGGTTGAGAGCGACACATAAAGATCGCCTGCCGCAACTTCAAATATCGCGGCCAGCAGCATTGCCGACAGGAGAAATAACCGTCGTGTATTCATTTCGGCTCCTTTCGCTTCCTATTTTGCCTTCCTGTAAAAAATATACCCACGAAAACGAAGATGTCAAGGGCAATAATATTCAAAATAGCTATTTTTATATTTTTTGCAATTTTGTTCTTGTTTTTCAATATTCAAGAAGTATATTAAAGCTATAATTTTGGAACGGCTATTTTATGAAAATAAAACCGGGGAAGAACAATCAGGAATCCCATTCTTTCCGCCCGCTCTATAAAAGGCTGGCGGAGCAGGTTTCCGCCCAAATTCTGGCGGAAGCGCCGGAAAACGGGAAGTTTTTTTGCACGCTTAATGATTTGTGTGAAAAATATATTGCCTCAATAACCACGGTTCGCAAGGCCGTTGCGCTGTTGACGGCGCAGGGAATTATTTCGTGCAAGGCCGGAGAGGGCATCATCATTGAAGACATTGAGTCGCTGCGCCGAATGACTTCGCTGCGCTGCCGGGTGCTTCTGCTTCATCATCATTACCGCACAAAACTGAATGATTTTTTTGAATTGCGGCTGAGCGCTCTGTGTCAGGGGTTTTCCGTGCGTGACGTCGCCTCCCAGGTTATTTACCGGGAGGCGCTTGAAGATGAAAACACATTGGCGTTTTATTGGAATTTAAGCACCGGCATTGTCTGCGGCAACTCCATGGTCAGCGCGGTGCTGGCGGCATGTCAAACGCATGGGATGCGGCAGGTGATGGTGATCAATCCTCCGGCGAATATCATTCTGCCGGAAAACTTCCATCCCGTGTACTACGATTTTGACGGAATTGTCCGCCAATCGGTCGAATTTCTGCAACGCGGTGGCTGCCGGAGGATCATTATGCTGCGCAATGACCGTGACATTAGACCGCCGGACGGTGTGGATGTGGTTGAGTTAAAGGAGTATCCCTCGGTGGAGGTCGGTCGTGCCTACGCCGAACAATTTTTGAGCGAGCCGGAAGATACCGCGTTCTGGGCGACGGACGACTTTGTCGGGCTTGGCCTGTATGACGGATTCCGAAATCACGGTGTCGACTTAACCGCGGCAAAACGCCTGCTGGTGAACTCCTCCCCCTCGCGGCTTTTGACGGAGGAACTTGGAATCGCCACCATCGGTTTTTGTCCGATGCGCATCGGTGAGGCCGCCGCCGCCTATTTTTCCGGTATTCTGAAAGCCGGTGATGCGGCGGATTGCGCTCCGCCGATTATTGCTGCGACGGCGAATGCTCCGGCGTCGGCCGGCGTTGAAGCTCCGTGTGCTCAAGAATAATCCCGGCAGCGCCGCGGTCGGCGTAAAATTTGAAGCCGCACTCATTCTTTGGAGCGGCGATGTATAATTTCTGAACGGTTCCGGGATTCAACTCACCCCGGCCTTCGACCTTGCTGTCATTGACAAGTTCATAACGCAACGTTTGCTTATCCGCTGCGGTCGCCGCGATACAAAGCAGCTTGAATATCCCGGCGGGAAACCGGTAGAGCAAATGTTCCTCGGCCGCGACCGGGAAAGTCAGCGTGCCGTCAGGCAGCTTCGCCGGTCCGCGACTTGGCGGTTCATAGGGTTCAAATTCGTTCAGCGGCAAGTGCGCCGCCGCTGTATTCCGATGGCGCGCCAGCGCGTGGAGCGTATGTAAAACATCCGCGCTTAAAAGTGCCGCCGCGGAGGTCATCGGTGCAATATCCGCCATATTGCGATTAAAAAGAAAATTCACACAAATATTACGTCCGATCCGGATGGCGTCGCACCAATGCCGGTAAATGCGCAGGGTCGCCTCTTCCACGGAATCCCCTAAAATCAACGGCGCGCGCCGTCCGTGCGACAGCCTGTCATCGCAGGCAAGCCGGCTAAGTATTTGGAACGGCGATTCCGGCCACATTCGCAACCGGTCGAAAAAGAAAGCATCGGTTCCTCCCGGCCCCTCAAGGGTGTGAACTCCAAATGAATTATCCTGCAGAACATGAAGCAGGGTTCCGGTCGCCTTCATTGCGTCCGCATGGCAGTCTGCCTCCAGAAGGTGTAAAATCAGCTCAAGATAATGTTTGATTCCCGCCTGGGCGAATTCATAATGCGGATTGACGAATTGGCGTGACCGCCGCAAGCATCCGTTCGACTCGCGGCGATAGTGGCGATAGAGGTTTTCCAGCGGCGCGTCCGGCAGATAATGGAACTGCATGCCGTCAAGTTCAAACATGAAGCGCTGCGCCTCCGGGTCGCCCGTCAGGGCAAGATCGGGATAACGGCAATACTCCGTCCGCAGCGCGGTCGTATCCAGGCCGGCGAACAGTTCCGGCGCAACGGTCAGCGCCAAAGACGTCAATTTACGGTGAATGTCGGCTGAAGGCATTATTGCTCCTGTTGTCCGCGGTGCCGCTGAAGGGATTCCGCCGCGAACGGCTGCCAGAGGTGATTGTAAAAGAACGCCACCCGGCGATGTGCCATGGTGTCGTTTCCGGTTTCGGCAAGCGCCTGATCGAAAAGGTTCGTGATTTGCGCAACCTTTTCCCGTGGATAACGGACGGTGTGAATGAATGTTGCCTCATCCGTTTCCGGCGGCAGCGGAAGCTGTTCCCAGCGTTCGGTCAACAGGAGAAAAATCTTCTGCATCGTGTTTGCCGCCTCACCGAAGAGTTTGTCCGAATAATCCGCGATTTGCGCTTCCACATCGGTATCAGGATTCCAAAGCAGACGGCTTTGCCAGTAGACCATGGGAAAAGTTGCGAGCGCTTTCATCCTTGATTTATCGTCCAGCCGCGTCAAATAGGGGTTCAGGCCATTGATGAAATAGGCGTTGCTGTACTTTAAGTTGGTGCGCAGCCATTTCTGAAAAAGATGGGGATAGATGAACGGCACTCTGGAGGTGTATTGAGCCGGATTGACGATGTTCAGCCAAATCCGCAGCCGGTTCGGATCATTTTTCAGCAGTCGCGACCATTGTTGGACATACCCGGTTTCCTCGTTCCAAATGGACTGATCGTTGGCATAATGCATCAGTTTTGTCACATAGACAACATTCAGGTTTTCCGGAATTTTTATTGTTTCCGGCGGTTTCCGGTAGTGATTGAAAGCCAGCGTCACCAGAGTGCGTTCTGGCCAGCGTGCGCGGATTGCCTCGGCATAGCGGGCCGCAAAATCAAACACAAGTTCACTGGCCTGTCCCGGTTCCGGCGCCGCCGGACGAAGCAGCCGGACGCATTGCGGACAATGACAGGTCTTTTGCAGGGTCATGCCGTCGTTAAAGGCGAAGTAAACAAAATTCTTGTCCGGCGGACACGGTCCCCAGCCATTTTCCGGCGGATTGCCGTTGTCGGCGTCGGAAAGATTGTTTATCATTTGTTCCAGTACGCCGGGTGTGCCGGGGCAGATATAATTCCGGTGCGGCAACCGGGTGTTGAAGTTGATTTGTTCATCAATATCTTTGGCAAAATATTCCGGGTGTGTTTCGTGATAGAGCTTATACCAGTTGATCTGCGTGTGATTGGCGTTGCGATATGGCAATGAACTCCCGAAGCGAAGCACCGGATGCCATTTTTTTTGAATATCAAGCGGTTCGTAGTAGTAACTGATGCCGCCTTCGCGCTGGCGGCAGCGCGGATAATCGCGAATATTCCAGCCGGAAAGATTCAATGTCTGATTTTTGGGAATCACGGTGCCCAACCCGTCCGGATAATATTGGGGAATGTCGGCGAAGAACCAGCGTATTCCCAGTGCGCGCTCCAGGTATTCATAAACGGCGAACAGGGTTCCGCGATCCGTGCCGTCCGACGAAATTTCTCCGCATAAAATCAGGTCGTTTTCCGCGGAACGGATCAGCAGTTCTTCGGGGCGAAAAACTATTCCCTTCAGGTGTTCGCCGGCAAATCCGGTATTTCCCAGCCAGATGCGCGGCTGATAATTTCCGGCTTCCGATTCCTTGATGACGGACAGCTTTTTTCCGGTAGCCTCCTGAATATAGCGCTGCAAAAATGCTGCCGCATAGCGCACTGTTTCACCGGACGGAAAAGCCAGCGAAGACGGCGCATCGGCAATGACAATGGCCGGTTCCGCAAATATAACCGCTTTATAGAAAAAGCAAAACAGAAGAACGCCTGTTTTTATTCCGAATTTCATAATCTTATCTTATTCCAGGTCCATATTTGACTGTTCCTGTTTTTGCGGCAATGCATAATAAATATAATGTTTAATCAGTCAGCGCGTGTTCAAAACACGGCTCCGGGCAGAAACAGTATTTCGTGCAGCCGAGGTCAAACAGTTCTTCGCCGTGGCATAAGCTGACATGCCCGTCCATGAAGCCGACGTTCGCTCGCTGTCCGTGCCGGCAATGCACGCGATTCATATACTGTCCGGCGGTTCCGTAAAAACAGAAATACTGTTTCATTCCGTCCCGTTTGTCCGTCGGATTGAGCCGAATGGAATCCGCCAGCAAAACGTGTTCGGACGGGCGTTCCTGAGCCGCAAAGGCATGAACGGCCTCTGCTGTCTGCCGCATGCCGTACATCTGGTGGTGGTCGCCAAGTTCGCTTCTGGTATCCCATGTCGGGCAAAGCAGATAAGACCAGTTGTCCCCGTTGATATATCCGGCGGCCTGCAACGCTTTTGACCAATATTTGATCGGAATCTCATTGTAATCGATGCTGTACAGCTGAATCATCGTCAATGTCTGCTTCAGGTTGTTGGTGCAAACCGTTGTTTGGGCCATGGCTCTTGCCTTGCTCAGAACGGGCAGAAGCATTGCCATCAAAACGGCGAGGATGGCAATAACCACCAGTAACTCCACAAGGAATCAGGATTGATTACGCGCTTGCCGCGTAATCTGCTTTCTTGAACTGGGACGCGGGGTATGGGGATTGCTTTTTTCGGTCTGCGGCCCTGAGGCTCACAATGGTTCAATACTTCGGTTGT
>JAQUTL010000001.1 GCA_028709805.1 Victivallaceae bacterium | reverse complement strand
AAAAAGTGAACTTATCATCGATTTTGTTATCAAAAGACTTGAAAATCAAATAAAGTTGCTATAAATTTATAGCATAATAACAATAATGAGAGAAACACGGTGTTTCTTTCACGGATTCAGGTTTATGATAATCTATAACTTTTTTCAATATTTCCCCACCGGAACAGCAGGGCGACAAGCCGAAGTCCCGCCTGATTTTTCCGGTGTCCGGAAGATAAAACGATCCCGGTCCGGCGCCGCGGTCGATTATTTTAAGGCCGCCGCCGAAAAACCGGTTTACCAGTTCGGCCAGCTCCCGGATGGTAATCGCCTCTTCGCTGCCGACATTGTAGACGCCGGAGCCGTGCAGCATGAGTTCCAGACTCCATTCCACCCAGTCATCGGCCGAAAGATAGCTGCGAACGGTGTCGCCGCTGCCGGTAATGACCAGCGGTTCGCCTTTGAGCGCCGCTTTAATGAAATTGCTGGTGGCGTACTCGCGGTTGAGGTCCTGATGTTTCCCGGCCAGCGTAAAGGCCCGGACGGTCACCGCCGGCAGTCCGCTTTCCCGGTACAGCTCCTCGGCGCGCAGTTTGCCGCGACCATACGGCGATACCGGTGACGGCGCAGCTTCTTCCGTCACCTTGGAAGTCATGACGCCGTAAACCGCGCCGGAACTCATAAACAGCGACTTCGCATCGTGCGCCGCGGCAAAATCAATCATTTTTGCTGCGCTGGCCACCGCGAATTCCTCGACGTTCGGAGCATAACTTAGAGTGCTTGCCGCATGAATAACATAGTCGAAATTGCCGGAGAGGTTCGGAACGGCGTCCGGCAGCGCGCTCGGCAGGAAACGCCATTCCGGGCGGTCGAATCGCGGATAGCGCCGCAAAAAAGATTCCGGGTCGCGGCAGACCGTCACGATTTCCGGAAACAGACGGCGTTCCAGCAGCCAGTCCAGCAGGCTTTTGCCGAAAAATCCGGTTCCGCCGGTCATAAAGATCGATTTTCCGGAAAGTTCTTTCATTTGTTTAACGTCCTTTATTCCAACGGTTGTTTTCATATTCGGCGCGGTCGAGCAACGGCGTCATGTCGTCCAGCGGGCGCGACACCAGCCGACCGTCCGGCGTAACGGCGGTAGCCGCTTTGGGTTCAAGTTTTTCCTCCGGGTCCAGCATCACTTCGCACAACACCGGCCCGGAACACCGCATTATCTCCGGCAGCAGCGTTTCCGCCGCCGTATGGCTGGCGATGCGAAAATAACGAAACCCAAACGCCGGAGCCAATTGCTCAAGCGCGGGCAGATAGACGCCGCTCGCCGGGTTGGAGCCAACATATTTCCCATGGTTGAACGCCTTTTGCGTCGATTTGATCGACAGATACCCGTCATTGTTGTAGACAAACAGTTTCAACGGAAGTTTCGCTCCGGCCACAGTCGCCAGCTCCTGCAGGTTCATCTGAATGCTGCCGTCGCCGGTAAGCGCAGCCACGGTGCGTCCGGGCGCGGCCAGACATGCTCCGATCGCCGCCGGAAGCGCGTAGCCCATCGACGCGCATCCGACATTGGCGAACAGCGTCGTTCCCGCCGGCAGGCATATGGACTGAAAGGTGCTGGTGTAGGCGGTCCCATTGCCGCAGACCACCACGGAATCGGACGGCAGACTGTGCATCAGCAGACGTGGAAACACATAACTGTCAACATATCCGGTTTGCCGGTCGTGTCCGTCCGGCTCGGCCGGATATTTCCGGCGCATCCGTTCGCAGTACGCCAGCCAGTCCGGCCGCGGCGGCGGTTCAAGCGTCAGTGACCGGATGAAACTTCCGGCGTCGGCGCAAATCGGAAGATCGACCCGGAATGACGGTTTGTCGAGTTCCGCCTCGTCCACGTCCACCATGATTCGCCGCGCATTCGGCGCCAGATCGTCCCAGTTGTAGCCGACGGCGCGCAGACTCATCCGGGTTCCCAGCACCAGCATCAGGTCGCAGTTCTGCATGATGATGTTCGCCGCACGATTTCCCATAATTCCAATCCGCCCGTAATTCAGCGGGTGCGCTCCCGGTAAGAGGTCGATTCCAGACGGCGTCGCCAGTACCGGAATGTTAAATTTTTCGATCAGTCGCGCAAATTCTTTTTCAGCGCCGGCGCAGTGTATGCCGCGGCCGGCCACGATTATCGGCGCGGCGGCGACGGCAAGCATCGTCTCGGCGGCGGCAAGCTGGGCGGGAGAGGGATATGGGAGAGACTTTTGAGGCTCGTCAAACAATGCTCCGTCGATTTCGGAATTCTGGATGTCGAGCGGCACGTCCAGCCACACCGGTCCGGGGCGGCCGGACAGCGCGGCATGCCATGCCCGGCAAAGTTCAGGTTTGAGTTTCGCCGCATCAGTAACGCAGACGGCGTATTTGGTCATGCTTCGCACCGCCGACACAATGTCAAACTCCTGATCTCCGAGCTGGCGCACCCGCAGACCGGGATAGCTGCCGGCCATCGTTTCGCGTTTGACCTGACCGGAAATTACCAGCATCGGCACCGAGTCCAGCCACGCTCCAAGGACTCCGGTCAGCGCGTTGACGCCGCCCGGTCCGCTGGTGACCAGCACCACTCCCGGCCGGTTGGTGATTCTGGCGTGTCCTTCGGCGGCCATGGCGCACGCCTGTTCGTGCAGACAGCAAAAGTAGCGCAGACGAGGCTCGTCACCCAGCGCCGCGTCAAGATACATCGCGCCGCCGCCGGTGACCATGAAAACATCTTTGACGCCCCATTCGGCCAACTGCCGGAAAATGTATTTTGCCGCCTGCATTTTTCCGTTTCCCTCCTTATGTCACCGGCTGTTCAACTGTTCGCCGCGCGGGTCGGTGAGGTCGCGCAATTTATCGCCCAAAGTGTGCAGACCGAGCACCAGAAAGAACATCAGAAACGTCGCTGCCGCCACCTCCCACCAGATTCCGCGCCACAAACGCTCCTGGCCGTCGGAGATCATCACGCCCCAGCTCGGCGCCGTCTGAACGCCGAGGCCGAGATAACTGACGATTACCTCGGTCATGATCGCATAGGCGAATCTCAGCGTGAAATAAATGATTATCAGGTGCATCACGTTGGGAACGATGTGCCGCATGACGATCCGCCATGAGCCGACTCCCGCCAGTTGCGCCGCCTGAACGTATCCGCCTTCGCGCAGCCGCAGGGTTTCACCGCGCACCACCCGGCACAGCGTGACCCATCCGGTTAGGCCGATCGCCAGATACACCGCGAGCATTCCCGGATCGGTGTTCAGATATTTTTCCGAAAACGCCACCACGCCGGAGAGGTCGGCGGCAAGAAATCCCTTGTTGACCAGCAGTGCAAACGCCAGAATAAACAGCAGCGTCGGCATTGAAGCGAAAACGCTGTATAAAAAGACCACAAAATTATCCACCCTTCCTCCGTAATATCCGGCCGCCGCCCCCAGCAGAACGCCAAGCAGCGAGGCAATTCCGGCCGCCACGACGCCGACTTTTACCGCAGTGGCCGTTCCAGCCAGCGAACGCCAGAACACGTCCCGGCCCAGATAATCGGTGCCAAACCAGTGTTCTTGGCACGGCGGCATGAACCGTTCCGACTGGTTGCCGACGGCATATACCGGCACGGTTCCGGCGATACGGCAGCCAACGGCGTAACATTCCATCGTCACTGCCAGCAGAAGATAGAATAAAACCACAAGAAGAGCGGCAAACGCCATGCGGTCATGCACAACTTTGCGCAGAAGTCCGGAGAAGAAGCCGGACGCGTGTTCCTCCCGTCGTCTCCGTCTCATTGCCGCGGTCCGGCCTCCTTTTCCCGGAGCTGCCGGGACAGGTGAATCTGAAGCAATGCGAGTTCGGCCGGCGTCACTCCGTCAATCCGCGACGCCTGCGCCAGTGACACCGGCGCAATTTTTTTCAGCTTCATCAGCGCTTCGCTGCCAAGTCCGGTCACCGCATCGTAGTCGAAATCATGAGGAATGGTCCACATCTCAAGATCGGAAAGTTTGCGGATGCCCTCGGCCTCACGGTCAAGATAGCCGTCATAGTGGGCGGCGATCACGAGTTCGCGGTAGATGCGCTCTCCCGTGGCGCCGTCCGGCAGATGCAGCAGTTCGCGCGGACAGTCCAGCTTTTCCGGCGCAAAGTCTCCGCCGGTCTGTTTGAGGTGATCCCAAAGCGTGCGGCCCTGATATTTTTCCGTTTTCACCATCTGAGTTATCCGCTCAAGCCCGTCGCGGTAAGCGACGAAAAGACGGTATTTTTCATCCGGCAGCAGTCCGCGGTCATGGGCCCATTCGCAAAGCCGCAGGTCGGCGTTGTCCTGCCGTATGTGGAGCCGGTATTCCGCACGGCTGGTGAACAGCCGGTAGGGTTCGGTAATTTCCTTGGTGACCAGATCGTCCAGCATCACACCGATATAGGAGGTCGAGCGCGGCAGCTCCTCCGGCGGCTGTCCGGCGGCGAATCTGGCGGCGTTGAAGCCGGCCACCAGCCCCTGGCCGGCCGCCTCCTCATAACCGCTGGTGCCGTTGATCTGGCCGGCGGTGAACAAATTAGGATAACGCTTGTTCTGGCAGGTGCGGCGCATCTGGTCCGGAAACACAAAGTCATATTCTATGGCATAGGCGTAGCGGCTGATGACCGCGTTTTCCAGACCGCGCACTGTTTTGAGCATCATGTGCTGAATGCGCGGCGGCAAACTGGTGGATATACCGTTAAGATAATATTCTCCGGTGTATTCGCCCTCCGGCTCAAGATAGAGCAAATGCCGTTCATGGTGCGGGAACCTCACCACCTTGTCTTCAAACGACGGACAGTAGCGGGTTCCGATGCCTTTTATTTTACCTTGATAAAGGGGTGCCTCCATCAGATTGTCACGCACCAGTTTTGCGGTTTCGGCGGTTGAATACACGCCATAGCACGGCAGGCGGCGCCGGATGGTGGAGGGCATGGCGTCCGGTATCTGCCAGTGGCTGAACATTTCTTTTTCGTGTTCCGACGCCTGCTCCTCCATTGCCGAAAAATCAATGGTTTTGGCCAAAACCCGCGGCGGAGTGCCGGTCTTCAGCCGGCCGAGCCGCAGTCCGAGACGGCCACTCAGCGCGTTTGACAGTTCGGTCGCCGCCGGGTCTCCGGCGCGACCGCCGGAAAAACTTCTCATGCCGAAGTGCAACAGTCCGTTCAGGAAAGTTCCGGTGGTGATTACGACCGATTTACAGCGGAACTCTTCGCCGAACTGATTGACCACGCCGCATAAAACGTTGTTTTCAACGATGAAATCCACCGCTTCCGACTGAATGACATCAAGGTTTTTCGCCATTTCAAGCGTAAGTTTCATCGCCGTACGGTAACATGTTTTGTCGCACTGACTGCGCGGCGACCACACCGCCTGTCCTTTCGAGCGATTCAGCATGCGGAACTGGATGCAGGCGGCGTCCGCCACCATCCCCATTGCTCCGCCCAGCGCATCGATCTCCCGCGCCACCTGTCCCTTGGCAATGCCGCCGATGCAGGGATTGCAGCTCATCTGGCCGATATGGTCAAGATTGATCGTGAACAACAGCGTTTCTGCGCCGAGTCTGGAGGCGGCCAGAGCGGCTTCACATCCGGCATGTCCGGCTCCGATTACAATAACATCGTAAGTATTTTTCATAATTATTTAAAGTATAACCTAAAGTCAATTTTTTCCAGCTTGCATTTTAAAATAGACGTGATAATTTGAATGGATAAACGGGAATGGTTCCCAAAAATTTCATAAGGAGAAATTTATTATGAAAAAAATTGGTTGGTTGGGTATGGTAATCGCCGCCGGTGCGCTGTTTGCCGGATGCGGCGAGGCGAAAAAAGTCGATGCGTCGGTTGTTTCCGATCTTCAGTCCGCCTATAACGGCGAAATGAACGCCGCGGCCAAATACGAGTTGTATGCGGCCAAGGCCGCTGAGAATGGTTATGAGAGCGTTGCAGCGCTGTTCCGCGCCACCCACAAGGCCGAAAGTTTGCATGCGGCCCGGCACGCCAGAGTGCTGAAGTCGCTTGGAGTTGAGCCGAAGGCGGAAGTGAAGCTGCCGGAATATGTTGACGTGGAAGCCAGTCTGCGCGACGGGATCAAGGGCGAAACCTATGAGATGACCACCATGTATCCTGAATTCATCGCCAACGCCAAAGCCAAAGGCGCACCGGCGGAAGTAATCGAAACGCTGACCTTCGCGCTTGAGGCGGAGAAGGAGCATGCCAAGTTCTACACCGAGGCGGTCAACGCCATGGAAGAGTGGAGACCGGCCGGCAAGACCTTCTATGTTTGCTCGGTGTGCGGCTACACCACTGACAAACCGCTTGCCGCCTGCATTTTGTGCGCGGCGCCCGGCGACAAATTTGAAGTCTTCAAATAAGGTCTGCCCATTATGTCCGACACCCTGAAAAAATGGTGCGGGATAATCGCGGCGGCGGCGATAACCGTCGCCGTGATCATCTGGTGGGTTCTGATAAACGTCAATTCTCCACACGGCAATCAGTTTGAGGCTTCCGGCGCAACGCAGATGTTGGTTTACGGCCGGCTGGCCGGGCTGCTGGCCGGATTGTCGTTCGTATTTTTGCTGGTGACGATGGGGAAGGGGCGGCTCAGCGAAAAATTGCTGCCGAAGCTGCTGCTGGTCAAAATCCATCGCAAACTCGGCGGAACAGTGCTGTTTTTTGTCCTGCTCCATTTTGCATTGGTCTTTGCGGCGAAGAGCAAGCTGTACGACGACAATTTTTTCACGCTGGTCTCTGGTTTTGCAACCGACGGAAAATGGGGCAGCGCCGCCATCGCCGGCGCCGTGCTTCTGATCGTAGTGCTGACGTTCTGTCTGTTGTTCATTTTGAAGAAAATGAAATTCCAGCAGTGGAAACCGACGCATTATCTGGTTTACGCAGTGGTCGTACTGCTGTTCTTCCACCAGATAATCTACGGCTTCGACTTTGTGAATCACGAAGCGTTCCGGATTTTCTGGACGGTTCTGGCTGCGCTCGCGCTGTTTGACGCCGTCATCTGGAAACTCAGGAGCGCATTCGCGGTCAGAAACGTTTAACCGTCGCCTGGCCGTTGACGGTGGCAACGGTGACGCGATCTTTCCCGATTTGCGTCGGAGCTTCAAGCATCGGAGCTCCGACGCTTATTTTTTCCTTCATGGTGCCATTTTTCACGTCAAGCACATAGATATTTCCATCCAGCGCCGGAATGAACAGTTCGCCGTCCTGCAATGCCAGCGGAGCTTCAATGCCGCGAACCGTTCCGCCGTACGGAGCCATGGATACCATTCCGGCGGTCATGCCGTCAAAATGCCACTTGGTTTCACCGGAAAACTTGTCCAGCGCATAAACTCCGCTGCGGGCGCTGCCGACGATCAGCATGTCGGTCGTCACCAGCACCGGAGTGGCGGTCTGAATTTCCACGCCGATATCGTATATTCTTTGAATCTCGCCGGTCTTCGGCTCGATGCGGTATACCTTTTTAAATCCCTTGGCCCACAGTGAACCGTCGGCATAAGTCACCGTGGCGGTAGTGAAGCGCAGGTCTTCAATCCCGGATTTCCACAACAGTTTTCCGGTGGCGGCGTCATTGGCAAAAATACCTTGCCACTGCGATCCGGAGATGACCACGCCATTGGCCACGGTGATCCGGCCCATAAACGAGTGACTGCCATTCCATTCGGTATTGCGCCACAGCACCAGGCCGTCCGGCGTTATCGCCTTGAGGTCGAGACCGAAGCCGGCATATAAAACACCGTCGGCAAAGGTGCATCCGGTCCGGCTCGGAGGAACGCCGGAACGCACCGGCGGAACCGTCCACAGCACCCGGCCATCGGAATCAACGGCGGAGGTTTCGCCGCGCGGGTCGCAGAAATAGCTGACGCCGTCGACCGTCACCGGCGCCCCGGTAATCTCAAAATACGGGACTTGACTGTGAGGATAGACGATGCTGGCGTCGGAGATTCCGCCGGGTGAAACGGTGACCAGCCGGACCGACGCCGGATCGTGGTCAATCCCCGCCTTGTTCGGCGGTGCCACGCAATAGGCTTTTGCCTTCAGTTCGGCGCATCCAAGTTCCATATTCAAATGCCAGTGGCCGAAAAATATTCCCAGCAGACGGTTGTCAAGCTGCACCGGTCCATTGTGCGACGGTATCACCGGCGGCATCTGCTGACCCGGCAAATTGTGGCCGAGCAGAATATACGGCTTATCGCCGGTCAGTTTAAGCAGTCCGGCCAGCCAGTCGCCGTAGTCCTCAAGAGCGTAGGGGAGGGCGACATCGCCGTAATTCATCGCCATGGTTATGAACATCACGCCGCCGCGCTCAAAAGAGTACCAGTAGGGGCCGAGATAGTCCTGATAGTTGCGTCCGTCTTCCGGCGTGGCGACAATGTCGTGGTTGCCGACAGTGAAAAAAACTTCGCGACCAAGCGCCGCAGCGGTAAAATGTTCGGCATGGTCGGCAATGCCGGGAAAGCGGCAGAGGTCACCGGTGTTCACCACAAAGTCGGCGCCGTATTCGTCGGCGATGCGGCGAACTTCCGGCACGAACTCGAATGTGCTGGTTTCGGTATCGGCCACCTGAAGAAAGCGCACCGGCGCACCGCCGCCGGATTCTTGCAGAGAAGTGACCGTAAATGAATACTTTGCGGTTTCGGTCAACGGCAAATAACGGGAGATGGCGCGCCATTCGGAAGCCTCGTGGAGAATAAGAAATTTCTGTCCGTTGCGCACATCGATTTTGAATT
The DNA here is from genome assembly GCA_028709805.1 of Victivallaceae bacterium. Taxonomy (GTDB): domain Bacteria; phylum Verrucomicrobiota; class Lentisphaeria; order Victivallales; family Victivallaceae; genus CALXXL01. Next base: position 334,750 of record JAQUTL010000001.1, on the reverse strand, counting down.
CGCCATCGCTTCCGGTTTGCGTCCACGCTATACCGTCAGTCACCAATGCGCCGGGAACCGGAGCACCATCGTTTTTTTTCACCGTACCCGACACTTCCCGTGCCGGCGCCATACAGCCGATAGCGGCAAATACGAAGATGATTGCAAGTTTTTTTTTCATCTCATCCGTTCCATATTATTTATATAAAGTTTAAGATTCATGCGGTATTGTTTCGATCTTCGCCTTAATAAATTCAATATTGTTTTTTGCGGTTTTTCCATCAATCAGCGGCAGCTTGAACCACCATCCGTTGACGGTAATCCGCCAGGTATTCCAGCGCTTTTTTCTTGCAGTCAACGGTATTTCAGCGTAAATAAAATTGGTGATTTCAGGATATTCGATCCGATGAGTTACCGCGCCGATTTTTACATTGAGCGGGCGGCGGGGCAGGGCGGTCAGTTTTATTCTTACGGTAAAAAGTTCGCCGTATTCTACAAAAGGACGGTCGATCGCCACTTGGGGCGGTCGGCGAATCCATTCGTTTAACCGATGGCACGCCATCAATACGGCGAGGAAAAGCGTGCCGGCTATTATCCAACTGTTTCCGCATGCCGTCAGCAGAAGAAGAAAATAAAGAAAAAACCATTCCGGGCGCAGCCATGCAATTGCGTGCAGCCGGTAAAATCCGTCTTCATCTTTCACCGCGTCAGCAGAAGGTTTCCGCCATAATATCCAGTATGAGATCATGGTTGCCGCAACTAAAATGACTGTTGCGGTCAATATTTTTGTTGCAGTCACAGGACACCTCCGGATTTCAGCTGACGCATTGCCGCAAAAATATTTAACGTCAAAACATCGGTCATGTGGCGACTCTTGCAAAAGTTAAAACCCTTTGGCAAGAATTTGTATTCCGCAATATTTATCCGCCGTCCCGACGTTTTAACTGTTTTTATTTTTGTTCCAATGCTTAATATATCATCTATGACGCATTTTGCCTGTCGAGATATTAAATTTTATTGAAAAGTTATCAACATCCATCATTGTCAATAGTCGCAACATTATTGTCATTATGATTTTATCAATGTATATCCCTCCCCGGCTGTCAATATAAAACTTAACATAACATATATTATGCGACGTTGCATGTGTGGCGGAAAACGTTACGGGAAGGCGGTTGTGATCGATAAAAGATACAAGACCGGCTCCGATACGGCAAAAACCGACACAGCCTTAAAACTCGCGGAAGCCATGTTTAAATGGGCCGGTCTTGAAAAGAAAAACTAAACCACAAAAGCGGAATCATGGTTGGCCCTGATGCGCAAGTTTACAAATATCATTAACGGTTTTTACAAATCAGAAATAAACCTGCCGAAAAATTTATGTCTCCCCCCTCAACCGGAATATTGGAGATCAGCGGACGCATCTCAGACTTATAAGTATTGTTAAAAACTTGATTTCCGGCGTAATGCCGAACCCATATTTATATTTTCCGTGTTTTCTGCTCTGCAGTGAAAACATTCCCCCTGCCCTGCAATAATGAAATTTTATATGATAAAATATGGCGACTCGGCACCGCGCGATCTTGACCGCTCGCCGGTTTTTCGTCAATAGAAATCGCGGTTTTCTGTTGCGTCAAACTTGTAAGTGATAAAAAAGCGGCGGCCGGTATTGCCCCGGCCGCCGGACTTTTGTTGCGTATTTTATTTTTCGACGGTCAGGTGGGCGACCGCGCTGGCAAATCTGGCCGGGAATTTAATCTCAAGCCCGCCGGACATCAATTCGCATCCGGTGAATACTCCGGCGCTAAAACGCTCGTCGGCGTCGGCATTGACTTCGGAAACCCGGTATTTCAACTCAGGATCAAGTCCGGAGGCGTGTATCTTTTCGGTTCTGGCTTCGCAGTTGCGTTTGAACGCAAACAGCACCGCTTCGTGTTTGTCGCCGGCGACAAACGTAAGCTCGGTTACCTCCGAGCTATGCGGCGACCGTCCGCGATAAAGCTCGGCCGAATGCAGGAATTTGCGCAGCTTTTTATATTCCGCAATACCTTTGGCGACCACATTGCGGCTTTCGGCGGTTATGGCGTCGGGCGACAACTCGACGCCGAGGCGGGCGGTCATCGCCACGTCACAGCGCAATTTGAAGTCGCCGTCGCCGTAGCGTCCGATGTGCGAAGCGATGGCTTCGGCCGGAAAGAAGTGGCTGAATCCCCACTGAATGGCGATGCGTTTCAGGCCGTTTGTCTCGTCGCTTCCCCAGAACTCTTCATGATAACGCATGGCTCCGAATTCCGCGCGTCCGCCGCCGGAACTGCAAAGCTGGAACGTGACGTTTGGAAATTCGCTGCGCAGTTTCGCCATTATCCGCAGATAGGCGGAGTTGTGCAGTTCGGAGAGCGCACCCTGATTGCTGCCCAGCGCGGCGCTGCCCAGATTGTGCGACTCGCAGTTGTGATCCCACTTGATATAATGAATACCGGGATGGGCGGCGAGAATCGAGCTTACCGCGTTGTAGATATACTCCTCTACTTCCGGCCGGCTGAGGTCGAGCACATACTGATTGCGCATGGCGATGCGGTCGCGGTTCGGGATGGCCATTGCCCAGTCCGGATGCTCGGTGAACAGCCGGCTGCCCGGGTTGACCATTTCCGGTTCGACCCATAATCCGAATTCCAGACCGCGTTTGTGGGCTTCGGCAATTAACTTTTCGAGTCCGCCGGGAAGTTTTTCGGTGTTCACCTCCCAGTCTCCCAACCCGGCACGGTCGTGATTACGCTGAAATTCGCCGTTGCCGAACCAGCCGTCGTCCAGCACGAACATTTCCGCGCCGAGTTCGGCGGCGCCGTCCATCATCGAAATCAGTTTTGCCTCGTCAAAGGTGAAATAAACGCCTTCCCAGCTGTTCAGCACCACCCGGCGGGGCGCCTGAGGATTGTATATTCCGCCGCCGAGGGCAAATTTGTGGAAATTGCGCGACGCCTGTCCGACGCCTTTGTCCGACCCGGTCATGACCACCTCCGGTGAACGGTAAACCGCTCCGGCGGCCAGCTCGGACGGATCGTCCTGAACCCCGGCGCTGAAAAATATCCGGTCGTTGTCCCACGGCAGACGCCCGGTCTTGTACTGCCACGCGCCGGGCCAGGCCAGCGCCGCACCGAAAACCCTGCCGTGTTCCTCGCCGGCGTGTCCGCCCAGAGCGATGAAGCATCCCGGCCAGTCCGGCCAGGTGGTGCGGATCATCCAGTGGGTCTGATGTTTAAGAACGCCGAACGGGATTGCGTCTTCGCATACACCGGTCATTTCCCGGCCCCAGCCGCCTTGAAAGGTGGTGATGCAGCTTTCCGGCGGCGCGGCCAGTGTCAGACACACAGCATCGCGGTTCATCAGCGTAATCTTAGCGTTGCCGTTGTTTTCGATTTCAAGTTGCGAGGTCATCACGTCAGATTCAAAAAACGCGGTGACGATCAGGCGGACTTTAACCGGATAGGCCGGATCGACAAGATGAAAAACATGGCTGACAACGCCGTCACGCACCGGAACGGTTGTCATTTCGTCAAAAACCGGCATGCAGTTGTGCGAACCGTCGGCCTGAATTATCCGGAGGCTCGGATCGAGCGAATAAAGATAACGGGGATAGGCCTGAACCGCGTCGGACGGAGCAGTTGCCGTCCCCTCCCCGATTGCGAATCCGGACTGTTCAAGTTTTTCTCCTTTGACCGTCCGGAAACTCCACTGTATGTTTTTTGTGCTAACTGTAAAAATATTGTCCATTTCCGCTCCGATGCTCCTATGGTTTTTTTATCCTGATCTGCGCATTACATTATCATGCAAATCCGATGCGTCAAAGCGGAAAATTATGCGATAAAAGGTAATTTTGTGCGGTCATTCGCCGATGTCGGCAAAATCGGCGCGCAGATATTCGGCCAGCGCGGTCGGGGAAACCGCCAGATTCAGGCCAACCATGCCGCCGGAAACGAATATACGGTCATACAGAACAGCGTTTTCGTCAATGAACGTCGGATAGCTTTTTTTCATGCCGACCGGCGAACAGCCGCCGTGGATGTATCCGGTCAGCGGCAGAAGTTTTTTGGCATGCAGCATGGCGATGCTTTTGACTTTCGCGGCGCGGGCGGCTTTTTTGAGGTCAAGCTCATTCTCACCGGAAACCACAAAGACAAACAGCTCGTTCTCAGGCGAAACGGTGACCAGTGTTTTGAACACCTGACCTATCGGCCGACCGATTTTCCGGGCGACACTGCGGACATCGATTTCGCCGTCCGCAGTGTCGTAATGAAAAGCCTCGAACGCGATGCCTTCCGCCTCAAGCAGACGCATCGCGTTGGTCTTTTTCTCTACTCCCATTCAATGGTCCCCGGAGGTTTCTGGGTAATGTCGTAAACCACCCGGTTCACGCCGTCCACCTCGCGGACGATCCGGTCGGCCATCTTCTCAAGCAGCTCCCACGGCAGACGAACCACCTGGGCGGTGACGGCGTCCACACTGTTTATCGAACGTATCGCGATAACATATTCATAGGTGCGGTGCTGATTTTTCATGCCTACGGTCTTCACCGGAACGAAGATGGCGAAAGTCTGCCATGTCTTGTGATACCAGTCGGCGGCAAGAAGTTCTTCGGTGACGATGGCGTCGGCTTCGCGCAGCATCTTCAGCGTGTCGCGCTCAATGGCGCCGACATGCCGGACGCCGAGCGACGGACCGGGGAACGGATGGCGGTCGATCAGTTCTGACGGCAATCCAAGCAGCCGGCCGACCTGACGGACTTCGTCCTTGAACAGCCGCTCGACCGGCTCCACCAGTTTGAATTTCATATTTTCCGGCAGTCCGCCGACGTTGTGATGACTTTTGATGACGCCGGCCGGGTTGCCGTCCAGCGGAATGCTTTCGAGAATATCCGGATAGATGGTCCCCTGCCCCAGAAACGGCGCGTTGACCTTTGCGGCGGCTTCGGCGAACACATCAATGAACTCTTTGCCGATGATCTTGCGTTTGCGCTCCGGATCGGCCACGCCTTTGAGTTTGTCCAGAAAGCGGTCGGACGCGTCGATGTAACACAGGTTCATATCAAAGTTGCGGGCGAATATCTCCTGCACATTTTCCGGCTCGTTTTTGCGGAGCAGTCCGTGGTTGACGAAGACGCAGGTCAGCTGTTTCCCGATGGCCTTGTGGATCAGCGCCGCCACCACCGACGAATCGACGCCGCCGGACAGTCCGAGCACCACCCGCTCATTGCCGACCAGTTCGCGGATGTCGGCCACCGCTTCGTCGATAAAGCGGTCCATGCGCCAGTTGCCGCTGCATTTGCAGACGTTCAGGCAAAAATCCACCGCCTTTTGCGCCGCCGCGGCGGTATCCGTCACCTCAAGTTCCAGCAGCGGCACGCCGAGAGCGGCGAATTTTGCCAATTCAGCCGGGTGCGCCGTTGCAGCTTTGTCACGGCAAACGATCAGCCCGACCGGCTTTTCAGCCATCAGCCGTTCCGTCGGAACAGTATAGGGCATCACCATGGTGTAAATATGTTTGTCGCGCACCGCGCGGGCGAGTTTCTGAATGTCGCCGCAGACGAAATTCAGCAGGACTACGGTTTCCGGTGTGTGTTTCATAAAACGGACATTCCTTCCTTAGTTTGGAAAGAATGTACACCCGAAACCCTCCGCCGTCAACCCTTCGCCGCAGATTTTTTTTCGCTCCGGACTTGAAATGTCGCCGCTGGGACGCAATAGTAAAACACCGGAAGACCGTTTCATAATTTTTCGAAACCGGTCAGGATTTCAATCTTTTTGCGGGAGAGTTCTGTTAAAATGAAAAAGGTGTATCTGCTGTGGCCGACGCTGCTGTTGGTTCTGACGGCGGAGGGCGCCGGTTTCGACCGGGCGGCGCTGGATGGAAAACTTGCCGAACTGGCGGCTTCGCCGGCGCCGGCCGAACTTGCGCCTGGCGCGACCCGCTATACTATTATTGCGATGATGCCGAAAGCCGGAGAATTCATTTGTCCGGTCTGCGGCGAACGCACTTGTTATCCGGACAACGCCGGATTTGGAGCCGCCACCGCCGCAGAACGCGAAGCCGCGGAATTGACCGGTCTCGGATTGGACATTGCCGCCGACGTGCGGGAATTCTGCCGGAAATGCACCCCCTGCGGCCATAATTTCCGCGAGGTTCAACTTCCGGTAAAAGGCGTGCTTCTGCGCGCAGAAAATAACGGAACTCCGGCCGGAACCCGGCTGGAAATCGCCGTCCGGAACGGCGATATTCTGGTCGAGACTGAAATGTGGATATATTCCGCGCTGATCGGTTCGGACGGTCAACTGCTCAAAAATGCGCAGGTCCGCAACGGCCCCGGCACCAGCTATGCGTCGCTGGATGTGTATTTGAAGGGGCGCGATGTGTGGGCCGCCGGACGTCGCCCCGATGATCCGCCGGACTGGACCAGACTGCAAGGCACCGTCTGGCACTGCAAGCTCGAAAACATCGGAGAAATCGAATACGGAACATTTTTTGAAGCCGACATTCCGCCGGAGGTGTGGTGGGAGATCACGGTGGACGGCGTGAAGCGCCGGATAAAACGCCGCCCGGATGACGCCCCGATGCTGCGCACCCTTTTGCGGGGCGAAACGCTTTATGAAGGCGGCCGCGGTGAACAGTACGCGCTTAAAGACGCCCTGCCCCGGCTGCGCGAACTGGTCGGAACCGCAAAATGATTCTGCCGCGGATGACGGTGCCGGAACTCGCCGCGAAACGCTATCATAAATGCCTTTTCTGTTAATGGCTGCGATTCTTCAGACGCGCCCGACCCGGTCTGGAAAAATCGCGGTTGAGATGCTATATTAATAAGACGTCATTTACAACAGAAATCCGACAACTCCCGGAGACCGCGCCTCTATTATGAAAGAACAACTCAGAAGAATCGCCTTTGTCGCGGCGGCGGCCGCTTTTTTCGTCATTCCGTGGATATTCAAACCCACCCGCGACTATGCGCCGGGACTCGCCGTTATTCTGGGTATCGCCTTTTCGGTGACTTGGGGCAATCCGTTCAGTAAAGTCACGGCAAAACTCACATCCACGCTGCTTGGCGCCACCATCGTGGGCATGGGGTGCGGCATGAATCTTATCGCGGTGCTTCACGCCGGAGCCAACGGTTTTGTCTATACCATGATCGGCATCGCCGCGGCGCTGGTCATCGGAGTGACGCTCGGCAAAAAACTTAAACTCGGCAAAAATATCACATGGCTGGTCAGCGTGGGAACCGCGATCTGCGGCGGAAGCGCCATCGCCGCCGCCGCGCCGGCGCTTAAAGCGAAGGCGCACGACATCGCCATTGCGTCGGCCACGGTATTCACGCTCAACGCGGTGGCGCTGCTGGTGTTTCCGGCCGTCGGCCACATGCTGGACATGAGCGAAGTGCAGTTCGGATACTGGTCGGCGCTGGCGATTCACGACACGTCAAGCGTAGTCGGCGCCGCGTTCCAGTACGGGCCGACCGCGCTGGAGGTGGGAACCACCGTCAAACTGGCGCGGGCACTGTGGATAATTCCGGTTACGCTGTTTCTATCCTGCTGTGTGGCGGGGTGCGGGGAAGGCGAAAAGCGGAAAATAAAGATTAAAGTGCCGTGGTTCATTCCCGGATTCATTGTGGCCGCCGCGGTGGTCACCTGGCTTCCGAGTTTGGCGCCGGCCGGAGGATTTGTCAAGGAACTGTCAAAATATCTGATGATAACCACATTGTTTCTGATCGGCGCCAATCTCAGCCGCGAAAAACTTAAGGAGCTTGGTCTGAAGCCGGTGATTCAGGGGGTCGTTCTGTGGGTGGTTCTGTCGGTGGCGTGGTGCGCCGCAATTCATTTCAACTGGATAAACTGCGTGGCTTAACGCGAAAAAAGGAGCGCCGTCATGAAAAAAATATTTGTTCCGCTGCTGTCTGCGGCAATGCTGGTCTTATGCGGATGCCGGACATCCAGCGTAACCTTTACGCGTCCGGAGAACCCGGAGAAGCTGGAAAGCGGCGAAAAAGTCGTAGCACGCATGAGCGGCGAAAACACCAGCTATTATCTGTTCAATCTGATTCCGCTGTTTTGCGGCAATCCCTATCGGCCGAACACCGGAGACTACACGGTGTTCAAAGACCAGCTTTCGGAAATCAGCAACGAATATATGCTGGATCAGGCGGCGAAAAAATGGCTGAATGCCGACGGCGCGGTGAACTTCAGCCACAGCCGCCGCTTTGCCGGCGCGTTTTCACTGTGGATCGTCTGCGTCGAAGTGATCGAAAGCAAGGCGACGGCGGTGGAGAAGTAAATTATCGCGTACTGCTTATTTGGTACGCGGACGATAATAGCGGTCACGCATTTCGTCATTGTTCTCGCACGGATGGCCGAGATTCCATAAAACATCGTAGTTTTCATGTGAGGAAATCAGTGGACTCTCCCCGACGTGACCGTCGCAATAGCCGATGTTTGCCTTGCCGAGATGCCGGAAGTGCATGGTGGGGAACATCAGCCAGTAGCCGCCGGGAGCTTCGATTGATGAACTGTAACCCAGCAGGTCGTTTCCCCAGCCGCCGCCCTTCCCGATCGGGATCGACGAGTCGGCAAACATCACCTTGCGTTCGGTGGCGTTGATCAGTCCGATCTTGCATCCCGATGCATAGGCTTCCGGCGACCAGTTTTCCGCCAGCGTCCCGACCAGCGTGTTGTAGCCATAGCCGCCGCAGCCCTTTTCAAATGCCTGCATCGCGTCCGGAGCGATAAACGAAGCGCAGCGGTTGATCTGACCGCTTCCGCCGATGAATTCGGCCAGCAGTCCATTTGAGGTGTCGTATGAGGCGCCGCCGGAATTGCTGGGTTCTTCACTGGTGCCGTGCCAGCGGTGTTTGTTGGCCCCCATCATGTCGGAGGCATAAGGCGCCAGATACCCGTGAAAGGTGTCAGCGTACAGCAGATTTCCAGCCACAAGCTGCCGGATGTTGCTTTTACAGTCGGTTGACTGGGCGACCATTTTCGCCCGGCCGAGCGCCGGCATCAGCATGGCGCTCAAAATTCCGATGATTCCGATCACAACGAGGAGTTCGACCAGCGTGAAGCGGCCGCGGCTTGAGAAAAAATGACAATCCATCTGCAACAACGTTCCCTCCCGGTGTCCTGCGCACCGTAAGCTGTTTGAGAACCGCCCGCGGGGATCTGGCTTGAAGAGTGAAGACGTCTTCCTCTTCCAACAGTTGCGCGACAGCGCCGGACTTTGACCGGCTTCACCCGCACCCAGGCAGTCTATGAGGAATAATATACATCCGCAATGCGGATCAGGCAACCAGGCCGCCGAGAAAAAGATGTCATTTCAAATCCGCAGTCAGCGCAAAACGGTAGATGACCAACTCTTCGCTGCTTCCGGCGTGTTCGGCGCACAGCGGCGCCACGAAGCGGCGTCCGGAGACATCGTCGTTCATCGGCGCCGCCGATGTCGGTGGGCGGGGGCAACCGTAAACCGCGCAGTACAGCAGCCGGGTGTCCGCGCCGGAATGACGGAAAAAATAGCCAAACCAGCTTTCGCCGTCGTGCGGAGGCTTGAGATCGTGTATTACTTTGGCCATTCGGATTGAATCTCAGCGCCGGTACAGGTCGTTGCCATCGGCGTCAATGGCGACCACCAGCGGAAAGTCCTCGACTTCCATCCGGAATATCGCCTCCGGTCCCAGATCGGAATAAGCGATCGTGTCGCATTTCTTGATCCGTTCGGCAATCAGCGCGCCGGCTCCGCCGGTGGCGGCAAAGTAAACGGCGTCGACCTCTTGCATCGCCGCGATGACTTGATCCGACCGGTCGCCTTTGCCGATCATGCCGAGCAGCCCGGCGTCGCGCAGCAGCCGCGGCGAGTAACTGTCCATCCGGTAACTGGTGGTCGGTCCGGCGCTGCCCACCGGTCTTCCCGGCGGCGCCGGACAGGGACCGACAAAATAAATTATCTGATTTTCAAGTTCCACCGGCAACGGCTCTCCGGCGTCAAGCGCCGCCACCATGCGGCGGTGTGCGGCGTCGCGTCCGGTATAAATCACGCCGGACAGCAGAACACGGTCGCCGGCGCGAAGTTTTTTCATTGTCGCCCGGTCGGTCGGAGCGGAAATCTTTATTGCGTCCATTTCCCCTCCCCTAAAGTTCAAATCCGGCGTGGCGCGCCGCGTGACAGTTGAGATTCACCGCCACCGGCAGACTGGCGATGTGGCACGGGAACTGTTCGACATGAACCGCAAAACTGGTGATGTCTCCGCCCAGTCCCTGCGGACCGACATGCGACGCGTTGATTTTTTCAAGAATCTTGCGCTCAAGCTCCGCGTACTGCGGATCCTGATTGTGCGTTCCGAGCTGACGAATCAGCGCTTTTTTGGCCAGAAACGCCGCCTTTTCAAAAGTTCCGCCAACGCCGACGCCGACCACGGTCGGCGGACACGGATTCCCGCCGGCCCGGATCACGCTGTCAACCACAAAATCGATCACACCCTGTTCGCCGGCCGCCGGAGTGAGCATCTTCAGCGCGCTCATGTTCTCCGAGCCGCCGCCCTTCGGGGCGAGAATCACCGACAGCCCGTCGCCCGGGACTTGAGTGAGATGAATGATCGGCGGAGTGTTGTCCTTGGTGTTGACCCGCTTGAATATCGGGTCGGAAACTATCGACTTGCGCAGAAACCCGAGTTCATAGCCGCGCGCGGTGCCGGCGGTGATCGCCTCGGTGATCGTTCCGCCGTCGATTACGGTGAATGCGCCCATCTCCACAAAGAACACCGCGAATCCGGTGTCCTGGCAAAGCGGGAGATTGTGCGTCGCCGCAATTTCGGCGTTTTCAAGATATTGCCGAAGAAAGTCGCGGCCAAGTTCTGAAGTCTCGGCCTTCAGTGCGTCGCCGATTTTAGCGAGCACGTCGGACGGAAGCCGGGTTGCGGCCTCCAGACAGCATTTAGTGACGGCGTCTGCCACCGCCTTGAACGGAATATGGCGCACCATGTCCCGCATCGATTTATTTTGTGCGATTTGAATTTTCATAATAAATAATAATATAGCTTCTTTAGAATAAAAAACAATCGCCGGCGTAAAAAACAGCCGCGTTGTGGACGGCGTGCGCTAAAAAAGATGTTTTAATTGAAAAAATGCGGTGAAATGCTATATTACGTCATTATATATCATTTTGGAGATTGCGAAAATGGCGCTGGACATTGATTTCAGGATCAAAGGATTGGTGAGATTGCTGGTTCTGTTGCTGTTGTTGCTTTTGCTGCCGGCCTCAGCGACGGAAGACGAAAAAGACAACACACATGGCCGCCGGATACTGCTGGTGCATTCCTCCAGTATCGAAAGGTCCCGGGAAACGGATGTTTCCAGCAGTTTTATGCGCTCAATGCTGAGGCTGACTGCGGAACCGTTTGTTTATTATCAGGTCGAACTGCATTCCGATGTCTGGCCGGACCGGATTTCCGACGCGTCGCTGCTGCCATTGCTGCCGTCGCTTGAAGCCGGAAAATTCGCCGCAGTGATCACCATCGGCAACAAGGCGGTGGAGATAATCGAAAAGCATCACGACAAAATACCGGAGTCCACATTCATCTATAACATGGGGGTGGTGACTGCACCGGAAGAGGAAAAACTTCCGCTGCAAATATCCGGAAACGCGATACGCCCGACGCTGCGCGGAACCTTGGAACTTGCGGCAGCATTGTTTCCGGAACGCCGTGATTTTATAATCTTGACCGACGATGCCGACGCTGACCAATTAACGCCCGATGGCATCCGGCAGATTTCCTCGGTCGTTCCCGGAATCAATCTCCACGTCTTTTTCTGCCGGAAAACAAGCGACAGCGAGGTGATCGACTTTATAAAGAATCATGCTGAAGACGCCATCGTCTTTTTTCTCCGCTGGTCATGCCGGCGGAACGGTCCGGATGAAGTAGGCATGATTTCAGAATTGTCCGGCACGGCCAGGGTTCCGATATTTGTCACAAGACGTTCGCTTATAACGTTCGGCGCGATCGGCGGCGTGGTCATATCCGGGCGGGATATCGGCGCGGCGGCGGCGGCGGATGTTTTCGCTGCGTTGTCCGGGCAGTCCGGCGGCAATAATGCCGCCGTTCACAGAAATATTCCGCCGCGGATGATTTTGGACTGGGGCGCTCTGTCATCCTTCAACGTTCCGACGGATTTGATTCCGACGGACGCGATTATTGAAAACCGGCCTCCAAGCTGGTGGACGGTCTATCAGAATGAGTTTCTGCTTATTGCCGGACTGATCTTTTTTATGCTGGCCGCGCTGCTGTTCGTTGTAATGCTGCGCATGATACGCCACCAGAAGAAATCCGAGGAATACGCCGCAAAGTTGAAAACGGCGCTTGAAGACGCTCATGCCGCCGACCGCGCGAAAACCGACTTCCTTTCCACCATGAGCCACGAAATAAGAACGCCGCTCAATACGGTGATCGGATTCTCCGAGTTGCTGCGGGACGACTCTCTGCCGCCGGATGAACGGTTCGATTATCTTGAAGCCATTCAGTTTTCCAGCAACGCCCTGCTTGATCTGATAAACGACATTCTCGATTTGGCAAAACTCGACGCCGGAAGACTGAAAATAAAAAACGACAGCACCAACCTTGGCGAGCTGTTTCACGAGATAAAAGCGATTTTCAGTCGGCAAAGCAAAGAAAAGAAGATCGAATTCAAAGTGTCGCTGCCGCCGGCAATTCCGTCGGTGATGACCGATCCGGTTCGTCTGCGGCAAATCATTCTGAATCTGGTCGGAAACGCATTTAAATTCACCGAACATGGTTCGATTGAACTGAGCGGCGAATATGCTCCGGCGGCAAACGGCGCCGGTGTCCTGACCATTCGGGTCAAAGACACCGGTATCGGCATGCGTCCGGAGTTCCTGAGCAAACTCTTTCAGCCGTTCACTCAGGCAAATGATGAGCACTCCAATGCAAAACAAACCGGAACCGGGCTTGGACTGAGCATCTCCATGCGGCTGGCCAAGGCGATGAATGGTGTGCTGAAGGCGGAAAGCGTCTACGGCAAAGGAAGTTGCTTCACGCTTGAGTTGGCCGGTGTCGCCACCTCATCGGTTCGCGACGAACAGACCGGAGAAAACAAAGCGGCATTGCTTGATTCGCTGAAATACAGCATACTGATAGTGGACGATCAGCCGCTTAATCTGACGGTGCTGGACCGCATGCTGCGGAAATTCGGACTTGACCCGGTAACGGCAAACAGCGGACGGAAAGCGCTGAAATTATTTGAACGCACCCCGTTTGATATTGTGATGACCGATTTGAAAATGCCTAAAATGAGCGGATGCGATCTGGCGGCCGCCATTCGCGACATACCGGGCGGAAAAGATGCGAAAATATTTGTTGTCACCGCCGACATTTACGCCGATACCGGCCATAATCTTGACTCCTTTGACGGTGTGCTGATAAAGCCGCTGACACTCGAAAAGCTCAATCGGCTGTTCATCGCCGTCAACAAAAGGAAAAACGCCGGAGGAATGCTGCTCAATGAACTTCATTCCAACGGCGGCAGCGCGGCTAAATAGTATTTGACCGCGGAATATTTTCACCATCCTGCTCTCTCCGCCGACGCACTTTGCATCACCGCCGGTCAGAGCCTGATTCTGCCCGTGCCGACCGCCAGATTACCCCCATGAAAAATAAAAATCAATAAAACTGTCATTTTTCATTTGACATATAATAATATCATGATATTTTGATAGCAGTTGCGATATTATCCGTTCTAATGCGGGTTGCGGTCGCGGCAGTGTTGTTCCCGGTTCTGGTGGCGACAATGCACTTTGATCCGGGTGTTGCGGGTGGGCGCATTATGGAAATGCCGTTTAATAACAGCGGCAATTATTTTGCGCTTGCATTATCGGGTTGTCGTGATATTTTTCTCAAGGGGAAATATAAAAGGAGGTGTAAAATGGAGAATTGCACAGTATGTCCGTTTATCCGCTACTGGTATATAGTTGTGGCGGCGCTGGTGGTAATCTGGGCGGTGGGTCGGTTTGTCCAGTCCAGAAAATCCCCGGTGGAACACATCGCCGGGGTAACGGAGCTTATCGGCGCCGATTTTGAATCCGGAATTGCGTCCGGCGTGGTGCTGGTGGACTTTTGGGCCTCCTGGTGCGGTCCGTGCAAGATGCAGATGCCGATCATCGCGGAAACGGTTCCGCGGCTGCCGGATGGCGCAAGAATCGCCAAAGTGAATATCGACGAAGCGCGCGACCTTGCCGAACGCTTCAATGTTCAGAGCGTTCCCACCTGGATTGTTTTCCGGGACGGAAAAGAAGTTTTCAGAACCAGCGGCGTTCAAAATTCCGAAGCGCTGTTGAACATGGCCGCGCAGACCGGAGGAGGAGAATAATATGAAAGTAATCATTGTCGGCGGCGTGGCCGCCGGAGCCGGAACCGCATCAAGACTGCGGAGACTCGACGAATCAGCTCAGATAATTCTCCTTGAGCGCGGCAAATACATCAGTTTCGCCAACTGCGGACTGCCGTATCATATCGGCGGAGTGATCGAAGACCGCTCCGATCTGCTGGTTATGCCGGAGGCGAAATTCCGCGCATGGTTCAATGTGGACGTGCGCACCGGAAACGAGGCGACCGCCATTCATCGGGATGCCAAAACACTCGACATCCGCCGCGCCGACGGCACGATCTACACCGAATCCTACGACCGGCTCGTTCTGGCCACCGGATCGTCGCCTTTGGATACCAAGTTTCCCGGCGCTTCCGACCCCGGCGTTTTCCGGCTGTGGACTATCCCGGACATGGACGGCATCAACGCCGCGATCGAGGCCGGGGCGAAACGCGCCGTGGTGGTCGGCGGCGGTTTTATCGGTTTGGAGACTGCGGAAAATCTGAAGCGGCGCGGCCTGATGGTCACCGTGATTCAGCACTCCGGCCACGTCCTCCCCACGCTGGACTGCGAAATGGCCGCCTATCTTCACAACGAACTTGCCGCGCTCGGCATTGATTTACGGCTCAACGCGGAATTTTCCGGATTCAGCAGGAGCGGCTCAACTCTGACCGCCGAACTGAAAGACGGCTCCGGCGTGGAATGCGATATTGCTATTTTGAGCGTGGGAGTCAAACCCAATTCCGAGCTGGCGCGCGCCGCCGGACTGGAACTTGCCGAACGTGGCCATATTGTGGTCAACGACCGGCTGGAGACCTCCGATCCGGCGATCTTCGCCGCCGGAGACGCAGTGGCGGTCATTGATCCGGTGTCGTCTTCCCGGGTGGCGGTTCCGCTGGCCGGACCGGCCAATAAACAGGCCAGAATCGTTGCCGACAATATCGCGGGACGCGATTCGCGTTACCGCGGAACTTACGGCGCCTCCGTCATAAAAGTCGGCAATATCGCGGCCGCCACGGTGGGGCTGAACGAGTCGCGGCTGAAGCAGCTCGGCATCGTCTATCATAAGATATACACCCATCCGGCGTCAAACGCCGGGTATTATCCGACTTCGGCACAGCTGCACATCAAATTCATGTTTGCGCCGGACGGGAAAATTCTCGGTTCCCAGATCGTCGGCCCGTCCAAGGTGGCCAAGCGCATCGACACCATCGCCTGCGCGATGGAGTGCGGCCGGACCGCTCCGGAGTTGGCCGAACTGGAATTTGCCTATTCTCCGCCTTACAGTTCCGCCAAAGACCCGGTTAACTTTCTCGGCATGATTGCGCAGAACGTTCTGAACGGCGACACCACGCCGGTTTATGCCGACGCGATACCGGCGGACGCCGTGGTGCTCGATGTGCGGCAGGACGCGGAAAACCGGCTCGGTTCGATTCCCGGCGCCGTCAACATTCCGCTCGGCGAATTGCGCCGGCGGCTGAATGAACTTGACCGCGGCCGACTGATCGTGGTGTGCTGTCAGGTTGGACTGCGCGGCTATCTGGCCGAACGGATACTGAAGCAGAACGGCTTCAACGCGGCCAATCTTTCCGGCGGTTATCTTACCTGGAGAACGCTTCAGACCGCCCCCTGCCCGCGCTCCCCGTTCAATTGCTGCGGCGACAAACGCTGACCCGGAAAGGTGCGACAATGGAAGAATACCGTCCGGGCGGAATACTGACGATCGTAAAGGCGTTTCTGACCGGTCCGCTTTCCGGGATATTCATCGCCGCCGGCATCGTTGCCGGCGTGATTGCGCTGATTGCCACTCCGCGTGAGGAGGACCCGCAGATCGTCGTGCCGATGGCCGATGTGGAGGTGGCGTATCCCGGTCATTCGCCGGAGGAGACCGAGCAGCTGGTCACCCGTCCGCTGGAGCGGCTCATGTGGCAGCTTGACGGAGTGGAACATGTCTATTCATCCAGTTCGCGTGACGGAGCGCTGGTCACGGTCCGCTTCTTTGTGGGGGAAGACCGCGACCGCGCCATGGTCAAACTCCGCGACAAGATTGAGGAAAACAAAAATATCGTTCCCTCCGGCGTGTCCGGGTGGCGGGTTATTCCGGTCGGCATCAATGATGTGCCGGTCGTAACGCTGACGCTGTCCGGGAAAAACTATGACGGCGAACAGCTGCGCCGCATGGCCGAGGAGCTGGCCGCCAGACTCGACGCGACGGCCGACATCTCGCGCTCCGAGATAATCGGCGGCCAGCCGCGGGTTGTCCGGATTGAGCCGGTGATTGAAAACCTGCGGTCGATGAAAATCAGTCTGCCCGAGATCGGCGAAGCGGTGAAACGGGCGAATGCGTCGGGAAGCGTCGGGCGGATCGTCCGTGACGGCAGTGAGGTGCTGGTGCTGTCCGATCCGTCGCCGGAGAGTGCGGCCGAGGTTGGGAACATTGTCGTCAAATCTGAAAACGGCCGGCTGGTCCGGCTTTCGGACGTGGCCGCCGTGGTGGACGCGGTTGAACGGCCGGACTCCTATGTCCGGCACAACGGCGCCGAGGCGGTGACCGTGGCGTTCAGTAAAAAAGCAGGCGTCAACGCGGTGCCGCTGGCCGCCCGGATCATTGCGGAGGCGGAAAAAGCCAAGGCGGAGATACTTCCGTCCGACGTTGAACTGACCGTCACCCGCAATCAGGGCAAATCCGCCGATGATCGGGTTGACAATCTGGTTGAAAGCATGTTTTTCGCCATTGTCACAGTGGTTCTGCTGATCGCGCTGACCATGGGATGGCGTGAAAGTCTGGTGGTCGGCTGTTCGGTGCCGGTAAGTTTTGCGCTTGCGCTTTTCACCAACTATGTTTTCGGGTTCACGCTGAACCGGGTGACGCTGTTTGCGCTGATTCTCAGTCTGGGTCTGGTGGTGGACGACCCGATAACCAACGTCGACAACATTCAACGTCATATCCGGCTCGGCAAGCTCAAGCCCATGGAGGCGACGCTGTACGCGGTGCGCGAAGTTCTGCCGCCGGTCATCATGTCAACGGTGGCGATCATCATTTCATTCGCTCCGATGTTTTTCGTTACCGGAATGATGGGGCCGTATATGGCGCCGATGGCGGTAAACGTTCCGCTGACGGTATCGTTTTCAACGGTTTGCGCACTGACGTTCGTGCCGTTTCTGGCTTACAAACTGTTGAAGCGCCGCTCCGGTGAACTTGGCGGCGGCGCCGCCGCCGGGCCGGACGAAGGCGCGCCGCTCTGGGTGCGTAAACTTTACGGAGCCATGATCCGGCCGTTTCTGTCGCGGCGCAACGCTTGGATATTGATCGGCACGGTGATTGTGCTGCTGATCGGTTCGACGGCGCTGATGGTGTTCAAGGTTCCGCTTAAGATGCTGCCGTACGACAACCGTGACGAACTTCAATTCGTGGTCAAACTGCCGGCGGGAACGACGGATGAAACGACGGCCGCACTGGTCGGCGAACTGGAGAATTTTCTCGCGGCACAGAATGAAGTGGTGAATTTTCAAAGTTATGTCGGCACGCCGTCGCCGATCGACTTCAACGGTCTGGTCAGGCATTACAAAATGCGCACGTCGTCAAATCAGGCTGACATCAGGATAAATCTTGTACCCAAGGCAAGCCGCGAAATGTCATCGCATGACATGGCGCTGCGGATGCGTTCCGGGGCGGAAAAGATTGCGGCGAAATACAATGCGATACTCAATATCGTTGAGGTTCCGCCGGGGCCGCCGGTGCTGTCCACAGTTACCGCCGAAGTCTATGCGGCGCCCGGCATGACCTACAGTCAGCTGCTTGACGGCGCAAAAATTCTTCAGGAGCGGCTGAAAACCACCGACCCGGAGCATTTTGCCGAAATCGATTCGCTGAACGATCCTTCGCCCGGCCGACTGATGTTCCGCATCGATCCCGACAAGGCGGCACTTAACGGCGTCACCGTCGGCGACATCACCGGCTGTCTTGGCGCGGCGCTCTCCGGCGCCCATTTGGGCGACCTGCGGATCGAAGGCGAACGCCAGCCGCTTAACATTGTCTTGCGGCTGAAATACGCCGACCGCAACAGTACGGACAAACTTGGCGAACTCACGGTCAGCGGCCGCAACGGAAATGCGGTTCCGCTGGCCGAACTCGGCGAATTTGTTCCGGCGGCGCCGGAAACTCCGATCATGCACAAAAATCTGCGGAGAGTGGCATTCGTTACCGCCGAGACCGTTGGTCGTGCGCCCGGCGAAATGGTGCTGGAGACACAGTTCCGAACGCTGAATGAACGGCCGCTGCCCGGCGGAATTTCAGTGGAATGGGCCGGTGAAGGCGAATGGGAGGTGACGCTCCGGGTGTTCCGCGATCTCGGCATCGCATTCGCCGTGGCGCTCGGCGGCATCATGCTGCTGCTGATCGTCCAGACCGGCAGCGTCCGGTTGTCGCTGGTGATGATGTGCGCGATACCGCTGACCGTGATCGGCATCGCTCCCGGCTTCTGGCTGCTGAACGTATTCGGCGCCGGAGCAGTCGGCGGTTATTCCAGTCCAATCTTCTTCACCGCCACCGGCATGATCGGCATGATCGCGCTGGGCGGCATAGTGATCCGCAATGCGATCGTTCTTATTGAGTTCATTCAGGAGAGCGAGGCGCGCGGCGTTCCGCTGAAACAGGCGATTTCCGAAGCCGGCGCCGTGCGGTTCCGGCCGATCATGCTGACCGCGGCTACCACATTGATGGGCGCGTGGCCGATCACGCTTGATCCGATATTTTCCGGACTGGCGTGGGCGCTGATTTTCGGTCTGATCGCCAGCACGCTGTTCACCATGGTGGTGATTCCGGCGATCTATCTTCTGCTTACCGGCGATAAAAAAGAGGTTGCTTCATGAAAAAAACATCATTCATTATTTTTGGCGCGGCGGTGACCGGCTTCATCGTCTGGGCAATGCTGTATCAGTCCGGAACTGTCGGCGCCGGAGAAAAAACGCCGGCCGGAGAAAAGACTCCGCCGCCGCCGGAGGAGCACGTCTGGCGCAAACTTGAGCCGCGGACCGAGCCGACCGTGTTCAAAGCGGTCGGCACCGTCCGCAGCCGCGAGGAGATTGATGTGATCTCCCGGCTTATCACCGCCAGAGTGACGGAGGTGCCGTTCCGCAACGGCGAACGGTTCAAGTCCGGCGATGTGCTGATAAAAATGGAGGACCGCGACCTCCGGGCCAAGGTGGACGCCGCCGCCGAAAATCTGAAAGGTGCCGAGAGCCGGCTGAAATTCGCCGAAGCCGAGGATGAACGCAACGCCACATTGGTTCGCAGTCGCGCTGTGGCGGCGCGGGACTATGAGGAGTCCACCAGCAATCTGGACGCGGCGCGGGCTCAGGCCGCCATGATGAAGCATGAGCTGCTCAATGCGCAGACCAATCTTGAATACGCCACTATCCGGGCGCCGTTTGACGGTGTGGTTTCGGAGCGCGGCAGCGATCCCGGCGATCTGGCGACGCCGTTGAATCCGTTGATGAAGATATTCAATCCGTCCAAACTTCAAGTTCAGATACCGGTGCGCGAGGGGTTGTACTCCAAGGTGAAAAACGGCGATGAGCTGCGGGTTGCCATCCGCTCTACCGGCCGGGAATACACCGCGACGGTGCGTGAGATCGTTCCGGCGGTGGACGCCGGAAGCCGGTCGTTTATCGTCAACGCCGGGCTGGATGGCGCAACGGATGAGCTTATGCCCGGCATGTTCGCCGTGTGCGAAATACCGACCGGAACCCGAACCGTGCTCGCCGTCCCGGAATCCGCCGTGCGCAGGATCGGACAGCTGGAATATCTGGCGGTGAAGGATCAGAACGGCCGCGCCGTCCGGACGCTGGTGAAAACCGTTCCGTTGGGAAACGGACTTCTGGAAATAATCTCCGGCGTCGAGCCGGGAATCGAATACACGGAAAGCGAAAAATGAATACGGAAAAAGCACAATATCTGCCGGAGGATTTTATCCTGTCGATGGCCGGCGTCATAAAACTCATCGGCAATCCGCAGCGGCTGCGGATACTGGAATATCTTGACATCAACGGAGAATCAACGGTTTCCGACATTGTCGCCGGCATCAGCGGCGCGCAGGGCGCCGTGTCACAGCACCTCAATAAACTAAGAATGGCCGGCGTCGTCGCCTGCCGCCGCGACGGTCGGCTGGTTCTGTACCGCATCGCGGCGGAAAACGCGATAACCATCCTGAACTGCATGCGCCGCAGGTGCAAAATGGACGAACCGGAGCGGAATTACTGATTTCAGCCGGTTCGCATGGCCAAAGTGGAAATGCGGCGCCGGTTGGGTATCCGCCTCATGACGGGAACCGTATAACGCGGTGCGGACCGCCGCGGTCAATCAGGCGCGGCCGGTGGAGCCGAAGCCGCCGGCGCCGCGGCCGGTTTCATTCAACTCTTCAGCCGCGATCAGTTCGACCTCCGGCAGCCGGCAGATCACCATCTGCGCGATCCGGTCGCCGCGGCGCACTGGAAACGGCTTGTCGCCAAGGTTCAGCACGATCACGCCGATTTCACCGCGATAACCGGCGTCGATGGTGCCGGGGGAGTTGGTAAGCGTCAGGTTGTGTTTCAGCGCCAGACCGCTGCGGGGCCGGATCTGGGCTTCAAAATCCGGCGGCAGTTCAATATGCACACCGGTCGGCACCAATACGCTTCTGCCGACCGGAAGCTCCATGTCCGTCCGCGAACGCAGGTCGTAAGCGGCGTCGTCATTATGCGCTTTGGCCGGGAACAGGTCGCCGCAGCCGTCGTACATCGATATTTTTATTTTCATGGTTGTTCCTTGATTTAACCGTTTTCCGGGTTAATTTAATGGCGGAAAAAAATATTTCAAGAAGGAAATGCAACGATGTTCAGAATTGGTCAGGGATATGACGTTCACCGGCTGACGGCAGGGCGCAGACTGGTGATCTGCGGCGTGGAGATACCGTACGAAAAGGGACTGCTCGGCCACAGTGACGCCGACGTGGCGCTGCATGCGCTGATGGACGCAATGCTCGGCGCCCTCGCCCTCGGAGACATCGGCAAGCTTTTTCCCGACCGCGACCCGGCTTATCTGAATGCCGACAGCACAAAACTGCTCGCCGCCGTCGCCGCGCTGGTCGATGGAAAAGGTTACGCGGTTGCGAACGCCGACATTACGGTGATCGCCCAGTCTCCCAAGCTGGCGCCGTTCATCGAAACAATGCGGACACGGGTTGCCGCCGTGCTCGGAACGGAGCCGGATCAAGTGTCGGTCAAAGCCACCACCACGGAAAAATTAGGCTTTGCCGGGCGCGGCGAAGGAATCGCCGCTGAAGCGGTGGTCCTGCTGCAGAAGAAAATGAATTAGCTTCAGCGTTCTGAACGCGTCAAACCAGACGGCGAACGCCTGCTTCAGCCGTTCAGGGCTGCGCGGCGTATTGGCGATTATCTTCCGCCATGCGGCGGGAAAATTCTGCTTATCAAAGAAAGCGGCCGAACGCGCCGGAAACGCCGGAGCGGCCAGTTCGTCGCAGTCGCCGGCGCGGTTGATTGCCGACAGGACTGCGGCAAGTTCGTCGAACACCCAATCCGGTTCGCAGTCAATGCCGTTTTCCGCGATAATACGCCGCACCCGTGGGCCGGTGCCGAACGGGACCCGGTCGGACGGTCTGGCCGATGGATACACCCGGGTCGTATGCAATTCGCCGATCTCTCCCAGCTTCCGCACGGCCTGAAGAAAATAGAAGTCCTCGCCCCCCTCGCGCCGCCGCATGCCGCCGGATCGCAGATATGCCGCGCCGCGCACCGCCAGCGCCGATCCAAGCGGAATATAGGCGTAGGGCGACCCGGCGCGAGCCAGACCGTCGCGGTAATTGTGGAGATAGTGTTCATATTTCCGGGCGGCGGCAAGAAGCGCCGGATCGTCGGAAACATGGGAAAAGTCAATGGTCAGCGCGACCAGTTCCGGCCGGGCGGAAAATTCGGCCAGCACCGCGTCGGCGTAATTCGGTTCGATCATGGTGTCGCCGTCGAGCGAAAACAGAACGATGTCGGTTCCGAGTGCCGCCAGTGTCGCGTCCATGCCGATTTTTCTCGCTCCGCCGACGCCGCCGCCGCCGGGCAGTCCGGCGGTGAAATCCAGCCAATAGACGCCGGGAAACTCACCGCGCCGGAGTCTTGAAAGCAGTTCGGCGTTCTGTTGGCAATACAACTTTGGCGAATCGGCGGATTGATTGACCACCAGCACCGGAACAATGCGGCGCCAGACCGGAGACGCCAAAAGTTCCGGCAGTGTCTCCAGTTCGCCCAATACCGGAATAACCGCCGCGCCGGGCGTTCCAAGCGGCGGCGGAGCTGGTTCCCACGTCACCGGAACGGCGTCGCGGAAATATTTCTCAAAGCTCATGTCAGTTCAGTATAGAAATTAAAATCGCCAGTGTCTTTTGCGCCCCAGTGGGCGTTGGTGAGATCGTAAAAGTCGGAAGCGCCGCGCAGACGGGGAACGCTCATTACTTTTGAACTGTAAAGCCGGAACAATCCGCACGCGCCGTCGCGCAGGATCATGAATCCGGCGCCGTGCGCGTCGCGTATTTCACCGTCAACCGGCAGCGCCGCCCGGGTGGACAAGAGCGGTATCCGGCCGAAACGGTAGATCTCCACCGGCAGCGGAGAACGGGAGACCAGCTGCTCCAGCGCCGCTTTCTCCAGCTCGACGTGCGCCATGACCTGCCCCGCTCCCAGTTCGCGCAACAGCTCAGCCGCCCACGAGTTGCAGACCGGAATACCGTATCCGGTGACCAGTTCGCGGTCGCCATTGAACAGTGCGAACGCATACAGCCCGCAGACCCGGAAACGGCGGACGCCGGAAGCAACAGCTTCGGCAATCAGTCTTCTTAGTCTCTCGATTTTTTCAGGCGGACAGAAGTCCGGCAGAATAAGCTCTTCAGCGTGCTTGGTATAGCTGAAAATCGATGATGCCATCCGCGCTTTCGGATTGCCGAAAGTGGCGCTTGAGGGCGACACCGCCACCGTTTCACGACGATAGCCTTCATCCGGTTCAATGACCGGACGCGAGGCGACGGCGGCGCGGAACGCCGCCAGATTCAACGCTCCCGGCGGCGGAAGCTCCACCGTTCCGAGCGACGACAGAACATGATCCCAAAACTTATTCCGGAGTTTCTTCAATTCGCTGAGCGGCAGAAAATAATTGCCGTCCAGCATGCAGGAGAGCGCGCCGGAGGCATAGGCGTCATCGCCGCGCAGCGCCAGTTCGGCGCCGAGCATGCCGGGCGTCAACGCCTGATTCAGCGCCGGACGCAGTTCGATCGGGCAGGAAAATTCTATCGGGGGAACCGTATTGGTCACTTTACCGGAGAAGCCGCCGTTGCTGCTGAAATGGAATGACGCGTTGAGTTTGCGGCGCGGAACCGGCAGTCTGCGGAGTTTCGGATCGGGCGCGGCCCGGCCGATCTTGTATACCAGACCTTTGAACTCGACCGGTTTGTCGCAGCAGATAAAACAGCGGTCGCCGCGCGAAGCAACGGTGGCCGGAGCGTTGTTCACAAACATTTTGGTGATGGTCAGCGACGGCCCTTCGTCACCGGACGCCGGCTGCACCCGGACGCGGTCGCCAAGATGAATCCGCCGGGCGGCGATAAAGCCGAAGCCGTTGTCCGCCACGTCCTCCACCCGGCCGCACGGCGCGCCGGAGGCGCCGAGCGCCTTGTATTGAATCAATTCGCGCATTGAAGAGTCGGAGTAAAAACCGTCCGACCATTTCCTTCCGCAGCTCTCCGCCAGCAGATTGCGCGCCTCGCCGGTGACTTTGCGGTCGATTTCCGGCGCGTCGACCAGTTTCCGGTAGGCGCTTACCGTGTTGAACACATAGTCGGCCTGACGCAGTCTGCCCTCAATCTTGAAGCTGGCGATATTCAGCTTGCGCAGTTCGGATATGACTCCGGTGGCGCACAGGTCGGCGGTGGAGAAGAAAAAGCCGTTTCCCTGCTTGGAAAAGTAACGGCGGCGGCACGGCTGTTTGCATTTTCCGCGGTTGCCGCTGCAGCCGCCGGACCATGACGAAAACAGACATTCGCCGGAAAGCGAACAGCACAGCGCTCCGTGAATGAACACCTCAAGCTCAATCGGAGACTTCGCGGCGATAAGCCGGATTTCATCAAGAGTAAGCTGACGCTCCAGCACCGCACGCTTGAAGCCGAGTTTTGCGGCGATCTCCAGACCCTCCAGGTTATGAATACCCATTTGCGTGGAGGCGTGCATGGTCAATTCCGGAAAATAGTCGCGGATTATTTTTGCAAGTCCGAGATCCTGCACCAGCACCGCGTCCGGAAATGCGTCATAAAACGAGCCGAGCATGGCGGCGGCTTCTTCCAATTCGCTTTCCTTCAGCAGCGTATTGAACGCAAGATACACTTTTTTACCGTGCGCATGAGCGTATTCGATCAGTGCGAGCAGCTCTTCGGACTCGAAATTTTCACCGCGTTCGCGGGCGTTGAATTTGCCGAGTCCGGCGTAAACCGCATCGGCGCCGGCGTCGAATGCGGCCAATGCGCAGCGAAGATTTCCGGCCGGAGCCAGCAATTCGGGAGTCTTTATAGTGTTCAAAAGAACGCCTCCTGTCTTTTTTATCAATATTTCAATATTAATATACTTTAAAAAAACGGTTTAGATAGTACATTAACCGAATAAAAGACGATTAAATTTCACAGGATGTCGGCAATGCGGGTTGAATTGTTTCTGGCTCGGCGCTATTTGCGCCCCAAACGCAATGAAGTTTCCATAATAACTTTGATTTCAATAGTCGGCGTGATGCTCGGCGTGGCGGTGCTGATCGTGGTTCTGGCGGTGATGACCGGATTCAGCGGCGAGATGAGAAACAAAATGCTCCAGACCCAGCCGCATCTTCATGTTTCCCGTGATCGCTATGTGATCACCGACACCGAAAAAGCCGAGGAGGCGATCCGTTCGGCAGGCGGCCGGGCGGCCAGAATGATCACCGCTCCGGTGTTTATTCAGCGCGGCGATGTTTTTGAGCCGCAGGGCGTTCTCGGCATCGAATTCGACCGGTTCCGCGAGGAAATGGATTTCCGCGACGCAATCGTGGCGCATCTGAGGCCGGACGCGCCGTTCGAACTGTTGCCCGGCGAAATAATCATCAGCAGCACGCTGGCGAAAAAACTCGACCTGCGGCTGGGAAGCCGGGTGCAGGTGCACTCCACCGTTCAACTGGCGGACATGGTGAACATCTCCTCGTCCGGAAAAATATCAGTGAAGGATGCCAAAGAGGTGTCGCTTCCAGCCGAATTCACCGTGGCGGCGCTCTGCCACTTCGGGAAGTATGACTTCGATTCGCAGATAATCTTCATGGATCTCAACGATGCCGCCGATCTGTTCCGCCTGCCGTGGAACTGCGCTTCGGAGGTCGCCGGCTGGCTGAACGATCCGGCGAAGGCGGCGGACGCGGCAAAGCAGCTCCGCGCCGCCCTCCCCGGCTATGACATCACCACATGGGAGGAGCGCAATCAACTGCTGATCAGTGTTCTGAACACCGAAAAACAGATGATGTTCTTCCTGCTGGTCTTCATCGTTCTGGTGGCGGCATTCAGCATAAGCAACAATCTGATAACCTCCGTATATCAGAAAACGCGGGAGATCGGGCTGCTGAAAGCGCTCGGCGCAACCAACGGCCAGATGATGCGGGTGTTCGTTTTTCAGGGGCTGCTGGTCGGGATGATCGGCACCGGCGCCGGCGTGGGATTGGGAACGCTGGTGGTGACTTTCCGGATGGCGATTATGAACGCGCTGGCGAAAGCGACCGGCCGGGAGATATTTCCCAAGTCGCTTTATCAGTTTGACGAACTGCCGGCTGAAATCGTCGGTCAGGACCTGATGCTGATCGTGCTTATCTCGGTGGCGCTGTGCACCGTTGGCGGGCTGATCCCCGCCTGGCGCGCGGCGAAACTTGATCCGGCGAAGGCGTTTCGCGACGAATAAGTGAAATACCATAAACAGAAAACATCGCAAATGTCAAAAATCATTTTGGAATGTAAAAATATCCGCAAGGACTTCAGAATCGGAAGTCAGACGCTGACGGTGCTGAAGGACGTGAATCTGGTTATGCCGGAGCGTTCATGGCTGATGCTGCTCGGCGCTTCCGGCAGCGGAAAGACTACGCTGCTGAACATCCTCGGCACCCTTGAGCGGCCCGACTCCGGGGAACTGAATTTTGACGGCAGACCGTATTCCGAATTCAATCAGGTGGCGCTTCGCAACCGCGAGATCGGCTTTGTATTCCAGAGCTACCACCTGCTGCCGGAGTTGACCGTGCTGGAAAACATCATGCTTCCGGCTTATCTTGGAAAGAATTTTTCCTGTAAGGCGCGCGCGCTTTCGCTTGCCGAACGGGTTGGCTTGAAAGACCGGCTTGCGCATCGTCCCGGCGAACTTTCCGGCGGCGAATGCCAGCGCGCCGCCATCGCCCGCGCATTGATCAACTCGCCGCGGCTGCTGCTGGCCGACGAGCCGACCGGCAATCTCGACGCCGCCACCGGAGACGGCATCATGAAACTGCTGGCCGAACTGCACGGCGACAAAAGCATTCCGCTGTCCATCATCATGATAACCCACAACCCCGACCTCGCAAAACTTGGAGACGCCTCCTGCGAACTGGTTGACGGTCAACTACGGAAACGCTGAAAATGAATCAAAAAAATCTGTTCACCGCCCTGTTCGTGATCGCGGCGGTTTATCTTGGAACCATCGCCACCCGGCCGCTGTTCGTGGAGGATGAGACCCGCTATGCGGAAATCGCCCGCGAAATGATCGTCAGTCATGACTGGGTGTCGCCCAAACTTAACGGTCTGGACTACTTTGAAAAACCGGTCATGGGCCACTGGATGAACGCGGCGGCGATGACGGTTTTCGGTGAAAACGGTTTTTCCGTCCGGTTTTTTCCGGCGTTCTGCACCATTCTTACCGGGATGATGCTGTTTTTCTGGATGAAGAAGACGTTTCGCAGTCCGGAGCTGGCCGGAATCGCCGCAATGATCTATTTCAGCAGCGGACTGGTTTTCGCCGTCGGAACCTATGCGGTGCTGGACGCGCAGTTGAGTTTTTTCACCACATTGGCGCTGATGAGCGCGTTTTCGGCGTTCGAGTCGCAAAGCCGTCTGGAAAAATGCGGCCTGCTGACGCTGTTCGGGTTGGCGATCGGCGGCGCATTTCTCGTCAAGGGGTTTGTGGCGCTGGCGCTGATCGGGCTGCCGGCGGCTGGATATCTGCTCTGGCGGCGTTCATGGCGGGAGATGGTTCTGGCGCCGTGGCTGCCGCTGACGGTGGCGGTGCTGGCGGTTCTGCCGTGGAGCATTCTGATCGCCAGACGTTCGCCGGACTTCTGGAACTACTTTTTCTGGATTGAGCATGTCCAGCGTTTTTTAGGCGACGAAAAAGGACAGCATCCGGAGGGGCCGTGGTTTTTCCTGCTGATCCTGCCGGTCGGCATGATGCCGTGGACACTGTTTTTTCCGGCGGCGTTCCGCGGCTTCCACCGGGCATGGAAACGTGAATTTTCAGCGCCGCCGATGCAGTTCTGCGCCTGTTCAATAATTCTGCCGTTCATCTTTCTCAGCGCATGTTCGGGAAAACTGGCGACTTACATTCTGCCGCTTTTTCCTTTTTTCGCCGCGGTCATGGCCGTCGGCTTGAGCAATTATGCGAAAATTGACGCAAAAATGGCGATGATCGACCGGGCGGCACGCTGGTTTTCATTGCTGCTGACGGCGGCGCTGATAAGTTTCATTATCTATCAGGCGTGCGGTTTTGTCCGGATGACGCCGGAAAAATGGCAGGTCTATCTGCCGGCGGAAAAAATGAAGTTCTTTTTCGCCGCGCTGGGGGCGATCATCATGATGGGATGTTGGAAGAAAATACCGAAGATGGATTCCCTGACCGCAAAAATGGCGCTAGCCGCCGGCGGAACCGCCGCGGTGATGCTGACTGTTCATTTTGTAATGCCGTATCGGTTTGTCTCAAAAATCGCTCCGGAGGTGTTCTACGCGCCGTATTTCAAGAATGTGACGGCGGAGACCAAGGTGGCCGCGTTCAAAAAACTGGTCGGAGCGACCTGCTGGATGCTGAAGCGCGACGATATTCTGGTCTACGAGTCCGGCGGTGAGCTTGCCTACGGCTTGGAGCGCGAGTCCGGTCGCGGCCGGCTGCTGACGCCGGAGGCGTTCAGGCTCATGGTTGCCGATCCGTCCAATCACGTTGTTGTTGTCATGGACTCGGAGCGCCGGATGAAAAAACTGCCGTCCTCGCCGATAAAAATATGGGATGAACGCGGACTGCTCTATCAGGAATACAATCGATGAAAATTAATAAATATCTGCCGCTGGCATTTTTTCTGATCGCGTATATCGCGCCGCTCAATCTGCGTCCGCTGATAACGCCGGACGAATTCCGCTATGCGGAAATTCCGCGGGCGATGCTGGAATCCGGCGACTTCGTGTCGCCCAGGCTGCTGGGAGTGCGGTATTTTGAGAAGCCGGCGCTGGGCTATCAGATCACTGCGGTCAGCATGGCGCTGTTCGGAGACACCCGGTTTGCGGCGCGTTTTCCGCAGGCTCTGGCCGCCGGGTTGACGGCGCTTCTTATCTACGGCTTCGTCCGCCGCAAGACCGGCAACGAAGAAGACGCCGCATTCGGCTCGCTGTTGTATCTGGCGTCCGGTTTTGTTTTCGGCATCGGCACGTTCGCGGTGCTGGACAGTCTGACCACACTGTTCACCACCGGCTGTTTGATCTTTTATTTTACGGCGATCGACGATCCGGCGTGGAAAAAACGGACCGGGTGGCTCCTGCTCTCCGGCGTCTGCTGCGGTCTGGCGTTTCTGACCAAAGGCTTCCTTGCCTTTGCCGTTCCCGCTGCGACGGTGGTTCCATACCTGATCTGGAGCCGGAAATTCAAACTTTTTTACACCACTCCGTGGCCGGTACTGGCGGCGGCCTGTGTTGTCGCCGCGCCATGGTCGCTGCTGATACATCTGCGCGAACCGTATTTCTGGAACTATTTTTTCTGGGTCGAACACGTTCAGCGCTTCTTTCATGAAACGCCGGGACAGCACGCTTCGCCGTTCTGGATTCTGCTGCCGCCGCTTGCCGGAGGCGTGTTCCCGGGAGCTTTGACCGCGCTCGGCGCGTTTGTGGTTCTGAAGCGTCATTTCCGCGAGCTGCTGCGCAGCGATTTCATCCGGATTCTCTTGTGCTGGACGGTGCTGCCGTTCCTGCTGTTCTCCGCCTCCACCGGCAAGCTCGCCACTTATATCATGCCGTGCTTTCCGCCGTTGACCATGCTTCTGGCGCTCGGTGCGAAACGCTATCTTGACGAAGGCGGACGGAAATGGCTGACCGTTCCGCTGAAAATATTTTTCATTCTGCTGCTGATTGCCGGATTCGGGTTTATCATTGTTCAGACTGCGATATATCCGGTGTTTTCCGGCCATGAGAACGCAAAATGGCTTACGATGCTGGCCGCGGTCTGCCTCTGGTGTCTTGCCATGAAAGCCGGCGGCGGAATATCGGAGAAAAAACTGCCCCATTTCTTTATGGGACTGGCGATAGTGTTTGCGATCGGCCAGTGGGTGATACCGGATGAAATACTGGCCGGCAAAGCTCAGGAACGCGGCGTGCGCCATGCCGCACGGCTGATTCCGTATAATGCAACGGTGGTGGCGGACAGCAACGTAATGCACGCGGTCGGCTATCTGATGGACCCGGCTCCGGGGTTCTTCGGCGCCGAAGCCGGCGAGCTGGCCGACAGCGTGGAGAAAACCTTCAACTCCGAATATGGCGACCGGCTTTACAGCTATCCGCGCCTGATCAAGCTGATTGCCGGAAAAGACCGCGCGCCGGTGGTGGTAATCATCCGCATCAAGCCGGACAAATATGAAAACGACCGGTCGGAATATATCCGCGACTTGAAAGCTGAACCGCTGTTTGATGACTATTATGACGAGATATGGACGGCAATATTTTAGATTTCAATATAAAACAGGAGTGTAACTTACCGTGAAAAACTCGGACAAAACACGTTCACCATGGTTTTGGGTTCCCAGTCTGTACTTTGCCGAAGGCGTGCCGTACATAATCGTGACAACCGTGTCGATCCTTATCTTCAAACAGCTTGGCATGAACAATTCCGATGTGGCCCGCTTCACGAGTTTTCTGATGTTCCCGTGGGCGATAAAGCCGCTGTGGACGCCGATCGTCGATCTTTACCGCAGCAAGAAATGGTGGGTTGTCACTATGCAGCTGGCGATGGCGGCGGCATTTCTGCTGGCGGTGTTCGCCATGCCGTTTACCGCGGCGACCCGGTCGCTCCTGGCGATATTTTCGGTTCTTGCGCTGCTCTCGGCCACCCATGACGCGGCGGCCGACGGCATCTATGTGGTTTCGCTCAAGCCCAACCTTCAGGCGTTTTTCACCGGAATTCGCGGCACGTTCTACCGGATTGCAATGATTACGGCGCAGGGCGGAGTGGTGCTGCTGGCCGGTCTGGTTCAACAGCACACCAGTTTGCGGCCGCTGGAATTTTCGCTGGAGATCAAAAACGCCGCCGTCCAGCCGGTTGAACTGGCCAATGAGTTTTTCATCGTCAGCACCGCAAAGTGCGCGCTAGGAAGCAGCGACGCAAAACACCTTGACCCGATGATCGCCGACTACAACGCCGATCCCTCCGCCGAAAAACTGGCACGGATCACCGCCGCGGCGCAGAATGCCCCGCTCGCCTTTATCACGCTGCGCGACACCGGAAACAGCGACCGGCGGCAGCTTGCGCTGGTCCGGACGGCCGACAGCCGGGACAAGGACGTCTCGTTTGTCGGCGCCGAGCGGCTGCTTTTCACCCGGGACACTCTCGACCTTCCCCGGCTTGCCCGCATCACCGCAGTAGCCAACGGCGCCGACGGCAGTATGACCAGTTTCCGGGTGGACAGCGGAAACTTCATCGTGGCCTGGATGGTCGCCCTCGGCGTGCTGTCCGGACTTTACGCGCTGCTGGCGGTATATCATTTCTTCGCCCTGCCCTCCGATTCCGGCAGCGCTTCCGGCGTGACCGACATGGGAAAGTTCTACCGGGAATTTGCGCAGGCGTTTGTCAGCTTCTTCACCAAAAGAAATGTGGTGGTGGCGTTGATCTTCATTCTGCTGTTCCGGTTCGGCGAATCGCAGCTGTTGAAGATCGGCAGCACTTTTATGATCGACCCGGTCAGCAAGGGCGGCCTCGGCCTGAGCAACAGTGAATACGGCGCCATCTATGGCGTGGTTGGGATTTCATGCCTGGTGTTCGGCGGAATCGCCGGCGGCTGGGCTCTGTCGCGACAGGGATTGCGTTTCTGGATGCTTCCGATGGCGCTGGCGCTGAATATTCCGGACATTGTCTATGTTCTGATGGCGCATTATCAGCCCGTCGACCGGTTCCCGGTCTATCTCTCCGTGGCGGTGGAGCAGTTCGGTTACGGATTCGGTTTTTCGGCCTACATGATGTTCATGGTGTGGTTCGCCTCCGACTCCGGCAAATTCGCCACCAGCCATTTTGCGATCATGACCGGACTTCAGGCGATCGGATTGATGGTGCCGGGATTTTATTCCGGCGACATTCAGGAAAACATCTGCGGCGGAGACTATTTCCACTTCTTTGTCTGGGTGATGATCGCCACGCTGGTGAGTTTCGCGGCCACTGCTGCGGCGATGCGGGTGATCCCGAAAGATTACGGCAAACCTCAGCCGAACAGATAGGCAAGCTCTTTGACCGACAGTTTGTCGGTGGAAAGTTCGGGATTTTCGATCACGCTGTCGAAAATCTCCTGTTTCTGCCGCTTCATGGCGAGAATGCGCTCTTCTATCGAGTCCTTGACCAGAAGTTTAAGACTGCTTACCGGCTTGGTCTGTCCGATCCGGTGAGTCCGGTCGCTGGCCTGTTCCTCCACGGCCGGATTCCACCACGGGTCATAGATGATGACGGTGTCGGCTCCGGTCAGGTTCAGTCCGGTGCCGCCGGCTTTCAGGCTGAGCAGAAAAATCGGGATGTCCGGTGAATTGTTAAAATCGTCCACCTTCTGCTGACGGTTGCGGGTGGCGCCGTCCAGATACTCGTATTTGATCGACTGCTCTTCCAGCCATGCCCGGATGTAGCTCAACAGCGAGGTGAATTGACTGAACAGCAGCATCCGGCTGCCGGAGTCGATGTGTTCCAGAATAAGCTCCCTGACCAGCTCCATTTTCGCCGACTCCACCTGCGGCGCCCCGACCAGCGGCGGATGACAGCATATCTGCCGGAGCCGCAGCAGCGTGGTCAATATTTCAAACGGCACCCGCTTTTCTCCGGGTTTGAGATTTTTCAGCTGGCTGCGTCCGAGTTCGCGCACCTCATCATAAAGTTGACGCTGGGCACTCCCCATCTCGCACATCAGCAACTGCTCGTGTTTCGGGGGCAGCTCACGGCACACGTCGTTTTTCAGGCGACGCTTGATAAATGGGGCGACTCTGGCCGCCAACTCCTTCTGACGCGCCGAATCGCCGTGCAGATTCGCATAGCGTGCCTTGAAGGAGTTGAAACTGCCGAGAAATCCGGGATGAAGAAATTCAAACAGGCTCCACAGGTCTTCCGGAGAGTTTTCCAGCGGAGTGCCGGTGAGCACCGCCCGGTGAACGGCGGTCAACGCCTTGCAGCTCTGGAAATTGGCGGTGTCGGCGTTTTTGATGTGTTGCGCTTCGTCGAGCGCCAGAAAACTGAATCTCAGCTTCCTGAGCCGTTCCGCGTCATGCCGGGCGGTGGCGTAGCTGATCGCGATAAAATCGTATTCCGCGATGTTTTCATATACTTGTTCCCGTTCGCCGCCGGCCAGACCGGCGGTACGGAACTCCGGCACAAAGCGATTGCATTCGCGCACCCAGTTCTCGACCAGACTGGCAGGACAGATCACCATAGCCGGCTCGTCTCCGCGATGCCGCAGTCCGGCGATCAGCGCCAGCAGCTGGACGGTTTTTCCCAAGCCCATTTCGTCGGCAAGAATAAAGTTGAAGTTATTTGCCGCCATTGACCGCATCCACTCCACGCCTTCGCTCTGATAAGCGCGCAGCGTTCCCTCAAATTTGAATCCCGGCGGCTCGGCGGCGAGAGCGTGGACGCCAGTGCCGGAACCGCAAAGCTCCGGCGGCACCGCGAACGGCAGCTTCTCCGCCAGATAGCGATAAAAATGAACCTGATGGAACGGCAGATCAAAAGTGCTGTTCTTCTCATCGATCCGTGAGGCGACCGTGTCCAGCGCGGTCAGCAGAGCCGCGAGTTCGGCGGTCACCTTCACCACCCGTCCGGCGCTGTTGATGAAATAACGGCGTTGACGGCGCAGTTGGCGAATGGTGGCTGTCAGCGCCATTTTCTCACCGTCGCCGCCGGCAAGTTCACACGACAGCCGGAATCCGTCCGCCAGCGCGGTAAGAAAACGGACATGGAACTCGACTTCGGCCACGCCGAACGAACGTCCGCAGAGTTTAAGGATGGAATCGGCGATCATCACGCGCCGTTCGGACAACACACAGTCGGGCAGCATTTCGTCCAGAAACATCCCCTGAACTTCCGGGTCGGAGATCACAAATTCGTCACCGGCGCATTCGCATTTCAGCATCTTCAGCGAATTTTCCAGTTCAAATTCGCATTTCTCGTTGCGTTGAAAAAACTTCCCGCCGCCGACGGCGATATGTCCGCCGTCGGCCGGCAGCAGCACATCGTCATAGAAATACTGCAGACAAATGCGCAGCGCGCCGTTTTCGTCGCGCCGGCCGCTGATAACGCTTTGAAGCGGCGGTTTGACCAGTTCGGCCGAGTCGATTTCGATCACCGGCAAAGTTCCCTGTTTGCCGTCAAGCAGCGAAAGCATGGCCTGATCCCCGTCGCGCTGTTCGCCGAGCCGGAAAAAATTGCGCAGCCAGTTGACTTCGATTGACGCGGGAACAAAAAAATACTCGCCGTCGCGCCCGACCCAGCAGCCGGAGCGCCCGACAATCACCTTCGCCGCCGACAGCGGCAGCGGAACCCGATTGTAAATCAGTCCCGGAGTGTAGAAATCGTCTTTATTATTTTTGACGTGCAGAATGGCCGCCCGGGCCGGAATATCATGAATCACCAGACGGCGGCCGTTGCGGGTGAACCGGTCAAAGCCGCCGAGACAATGAAAGAACTCGGCGGTGACCTCGGAATTCATCATCAGATGGGAATCCCCGGCCTCGGCGTTGATGGCGAGAAACTGGATGATCTGGCGGTCCTGAAGCGAAAAATCGTCAAACTTCAAAGTGATGGCCAGCGCCTTGTCAAAATACAGCTGCCTCAAGTTGTTGATGCTTCCGACATATTCGCGCTGCGCCGACTTGAGCCGGACGTTCAGCAGCGAGTTTTCCCATTTGCTCGGCACATGCGGAAATTCCGACTCGGCGCGCAGAAACACCTGCGCTTTCGGCGCTGTTCCGGCGCGTTTCAGCAGTTCGGTCAGCGATTCGCGGCGCATTCCGGCGTAGGCGCCGGAGGTGTCCGGCGTTTCGGCCGGCCGGCCGGAGGCAAAGTTGGCGTTGTAAAGAATGGCCGCCACCGCATGCGGACAAAGCGAAACCGC
This sequence comes from Victivallaceae bacterium, assembly GCA_028709805.1. Lineage (GTDB taxonomy): Bacteria > Verrucomicrobiota > Lentisphaeria > Victivallales > Victivallaceae > CALXXL01. The sequence goes on along the minus strand of JAQUTL010000001.1, from coordinate 299,704 downwards.
GGAATCATTTTCCGCCTCGCAGTCGCATTCCGAAACAAAGTTTTCGCCGATTCTGACCATGCAGCGCACATAGCGTTTGTTGTCATTGAATATCGCGCGGATGCCGCCGTCGGCCCCCCGGAAGGCGCCAGACAGCTTACCCTGTTTCAGCAGCAGTTTTCCGGCATTGAATATTTCACGGCTCGACGCCGCGATCAGCCGCTCTTCAAAAGTTGACGCCAATTGGGTTCACTCCATTTTCTTTCAAATACACAATAAGGTCTATTAATGTGCACCATTAATGGAGTTTTTTCAAGCGCCGGATCAAAGATATCGGAAAGAAATCAGCGTGATGCGGCCGTCGCCGTCGGGAACGCCGCCGCGCTCCACCCGGATTAGCGCCTCGACCGCCCTGCCCCGGAGCGAGCTTTCAGCCATTGGCCTTATCATTAAACGGTAATAGCCGGATTCCTCAATTGAAAAGTACTTGGAGAGCGTCTGCCACATCGCAGAATCAACCAGCGACATGGAGAACTCCAGCGTATAGCTGTATTTGACGATATTCTTGAACGCCTCGTCAATGTATTCCTTCTGTTGTTTTCCCGCTTGGGCCGCCCGGTAGACCAGTTCACGAGGAACGGCAAAAATGTTAGGCTTAGCGGCGGGGAATCCGGTTGGCATGAACCACGCCATCCGGCCGTATTCGTCGGGCGGGAACAGTTCAAGCAATCCGGGGATTGCGGCATATTCCTCCGGATGAGGCGCGTAACTGTTGCGCGGCAGCAGCGGCTTGCCCAGCTCGGTGAATATTTCGCGCTCCAAACTGCCGTCACGCGCGACGTCATCGGCGTCAACATAATCAAGCAGCCGATTGAGCAGAACCTGCGCGCGCTCCTGCTGGGCGATGGTGGTCTCCGGCTGATTCTCAATCAATTTCTCCGCGGCGGCGGCGCCGTCATTTTCCATTTGAATTCCGCCGTACAGGTCGAATAGCCGCAACTCGAACGTCCACGGCATTCCGGCCACCCGGAAATAATGCGGCCGGCCGTCGGCGACAAAGCGCTCGTCCGTAGAGTAGTCCACCCGGTCAAGTTCCACTTTGCCGGGGAAGCTCGACGCGTCAAAAAACAACAGCCACAAGGCGTGGTGCGCGGCGCTTTCAAGCCCGTACATTCCGCGCGTCATGTCGGTTCTTGTGTGACTGTCACGCAGAAGATTCAGCGACCACACCGTCATGGTTGCGGTAAGCAGCGCCATAACCAGCAGCACCAGCATGGCGATCATCAGCGCCGAGCCGCGTTCATTCCGGTCGTGGTTCATTTTCCCGCCTCCATATATTGCTGGACTCCGGCAAGGCGGCGCAGCCACACATTTTTTTCACCGTTTTTCCAGGTCAGAGTCATCATGATCGCGGCCGGAAGCGCGCCCGGATGATCTTCCGGCAGCCATGTCTCGTGCCAGTCAAGTTCGCCAAAGGCGTCATAATCCACATATGAAAAGACGACTTCCTCGATATTGTCGGCCAATTTTTCCAGCCGTCGCGGCATTTCAGTTTCCATCTCCGGGAAAAACGGCGAGGTCGCGGACTCCAGCCACAAAATTCCGTCATCCTCTCCGGGAAAGACCCGGAACCACACCATGCCCGGGTTTTCCGACGAGTCGGTCCGCCGCCGCGCCGCGGCGAACAGTTCGGAAGCATCGCCCTTGAATATCGGCTCGGCACTTCTATAATCGGGATGTTCCCAGGTGTCCGCGACAATACCGCGCAGATATTCGTCCGCGAATTTTTCCAGCGCCATCATGCGCTCAACCTTCCCGGTGGTTCCGGACATATTGCGCCACGCCAGCACCACGGTGCGGAAACTCAGCGACACCACCGAAAGCACCACCACCAGCACCACCACCGCCAGCATCAGTTCCAGCAGCGTGAAGCTGTTACAACTTATTTTCCGGCGGGCATGATGCGTTCCATTTCCAGAAATCCGCATGATTCCTCCTTTGAGTTGAAAAGTTCAACCCGCATAACCCGCAGCTTCCACATACCAAGTTCGCCGTCCGCCCTATCCGGCAGCGATTCCGGATCGGGATCGGAGTAACTCACATTCGCATGATATTCCGGATACGGAAAAACGTCCTCAGGCAGTTCCTCGGCGTCGTAATCAAGCAGATAATATTCGACGGCCTGCGCCAGCATGTGCGACTCTTCAAGCAGCTGGCGACCTTTCATGGTCCGCATTCTGGCCGCGGCGCTTACGCCGAAGGCGATGCCGATGCCGACGGCGAATATCGTCAGCGCGATAACCACTTCAAGCAGTGTGAACCGGCGGATTCCCGACCTCATCACTCCTCCTCCCGGCGCCATTCGGAAAGCGGCGCATCGTTTATCGTCAGCTCGCCGGACATTCCGGACAACTCGCAATAGACCGTCGCCCGTCCCGACCGCAACCGCCAGCGAACCGCCTCCGCCGCGCCGTCCGGATAAAACACTGCCAGCGTCACCGGAGCGTTCTGCTCCGCGTCATCCGTCTCCGCCGCGGTCATTGACGCTCTGGCTATCAGTTCCTCGGCGGTCTCTCCCTGCGGTTCCAGTTCCAGCGCACAGCCGTCCGGCAGTTTCACCGTCCGGCCGTGCCTCGGCAACACCAGATCGGACGCGGCGTAGACCGCAATATTTTTTGACATATCCGAATCCGGCAGCGCGGTCTGTTCTCCATAGTCCGGTTCGTCCAGCTCCAGCGCGGTTGCTATCATTACCGCTCCGGCCTCCGGGTCGTAAACCGCCGTCACCGGGCGGTTGCAGGCGGTTGAGGCGGCGGCGGCGAAGCGGAAAAGTCCGTCGATCCGCGACGCCAGATTTCCCATCACCGCCCCGCCCGGCAGCGCTGCCAGTTTTCCCATCACCAAAGCTCCGGTCAGCACCATTATCAGGAGCACGATCAGCAACTCGATCAGGGTAAAATGCCGCTTTGAACCGTGAATCATTGAAAAATATCAGTTTGCCGCGATGTCGCTGCTGAAGATGTCGGCCGCGTCGCCGTCGCCGCCGGACTTGCCGTCCGACCCGCGCGAGATCACATCGAAGTCGCCCTCTTTGCCGGGAACTTCCAGAATATAGGCGTTGCCCCAGGGATCAACCGGCAGTTTTCCTTTGATGTAGGGGCCGTCCCACTTCTCGTTGTTGTCGGCATTGCCGACCAGCGCTTTGAGCGACGACGGATAGACTCCGACTTCAAGATAATAATGATCCACCGCGTCGCTCAACAGCTTGCTTTCGCTTTTCGCGGTCTGCACCCGCGCTTTTTTCAGATAATTCAGATAGGCCGGCGTGACCGCTCCGGCCAAAATCACCAGAAGCATCAGAACAATCATGACTTCCAGCAGGGTAAAACCGTTTTTTCTCTTCATTTGATATCCTCCGCGTTAAAAATCGTTCATTTCAAGAATCGTCATAAAAATCGTCAGGACAACCACCAGAATCACCAGCGCCAAAACAATGATCACCGCCGGCTCAAACAGCGCCAGCAGTCTTTTTATGGCGATCTTCAAGGCCGCTTCCTGCCGCTCGGCAATCCGCGACAGCATCCGGCCGACTTCGCCGGACTCCTCGCCAACCTCGACCAGCTGTACCGCTTCCGCCGGCACAAATTCACTCTTTTTCAGCCCGGATGACAGCGTTCCGCCGGATCGCAGTTCGCCCGGCAGATGCTCGAACGACCGGCGAACCAGTTCGCTCGACACCGCGCCCGTTGCAATCCTGATGCTGGTCAGCAGCTGCACGTTGCTCTGAAACAATATCGCCAGCGTGCGGAAAAAATTGCTCATCTGCGCCGCGTTCCTCAGTTTGCCGACCACCGGAAGTTTGAACACCCATTTTTCCAGCACCAGACTCTTTTCCGGATCATGCATGACTTTTCTCAAATACCATATCGCGCCGGAAATCGTCATCACCCACAGCCACCAGTAGTCCAGTATCAGATCGCTGACGCTGAGCAGTGCCTTGGTCGGCCCCGGCAGTTCGCGCCCCATGTCGGTGAAAATATTGGCGAAGTACGGCAGAAAAAAAACAAACACCACCATGATGACCAGAAACGTCACCGCCAGCAGAATGGCCGGATAAATGCTGCTGGTCACCAGAAAATCGCGTGTGTCCTTACCCTCCTTGAGAAACCGGTAGACCTCCTCCAGAACTCCGGTCAACTCGCCGGCCTCTTCGCCGGCCTCGGTCAAACTCACATAGGCTTGCGGAAACTTTCCCGAAGCCCGCAGCAGTTCGGAGAATTTTTTACCCTCCTGAAGTCCGCGCTGCAGCATGGCGACGACTTCGCGCTCCGCCTCGTCCTCCGACCCGCCGTAAATAATTGCCAGTGCGCGGGAGAGCTGGACATGGGCCTGGAGCAGCGGAACCAGTTTGCCGGTAAATTCACAGACGTCAAACTTCTTCCCGGAAAACCGGAAATCGCGCAATTTTTCCAGCCACGAGCTTTCGCCCTGCGTCACCAGTTTCAGAATGGTGAGACGGCTCTCGCGCAGTTTGATCCCGGCGTCGGCGGCGTTCTCCGCCTCAACGGTCTGGAGCCACACCTTTCCGGCGGAATCCGCCACTTTGTATTTGAATTTTGCCATTCCAGTGAATCCGGCTTAGATTTCGATCGCCACCCGGCGGATCTCTTCGGCGGTGGTTATTCCAAGTTCAACTTTTTTCATCCCGTCATCAATCAAGGGTTTCATCCCGTTGTCGATTGCAAGTTTTTCCAGCTCGGACGAAGTAGCGCAGCGGTTGATTGCGCTGCGGATGTCATTATCCACTCTCAGCAGTTCAAAAATCCCGGTACGGCCGCTGTACCCCCAGCCGGAGCAGTTGCCGCACGACATGTCGTTGATTTTTCCCTTGCCGCCGCAGTCCGGACAGATGCGCCGCACCAGCCGCTGCGACAGTACGCCGTACAGCACCGCCGAAAGCAGAAACGGCTCCACCCCCATGTCCAGCAGACGGCCGATGGCGCCGACCGCGTCGTTGGTATGCAGCGTGCTCAGCACCAGGTGGCCGGTCAGCGCGGCGTTCACCGCGATGTCCGCGGTTTCGCGGTCGCGGATCTCGCCGACCAGAATGATGTCCGGGTCCTGACGGACAATGTGGCGCAGCCCGGAGGCGAAACTCAGTCCGATTTTCGGGTTGACCTGAATCTGCGTCAGATGCGGCATCTGATATTCCACCGGGTCTTCGATGGTGATGATTTTGCGCGACGCGTCGGACAGTTTTGAAATTACCGAATACAGCGTGGTCGTTTTGCCAGACCCGGTCGGCCCCACCACCAGAATAATGCCGTATGGGATGCGGATGAGCCGGTCGAACACCTCCTCCATTTCCGGCAGCATGCCGATGTTGGCCAGTTCAAACGAGACCGCGCCCTTGTTCAGCAGACGCATCACCACGCTTTCGCCGCTCAGCGTCGGCATAGTGCTGATTCTTATGTCAATTGAATTTCGCGCCAGCTGCACATTGGTGCGGCCGTCCTGCGGCAGCCGGCTTTCCGCAATGTTCAAATTTCCGAGCAGTTTGATCCGGGAGACGATCGCCGCGTGACGTGCCAGCGGCAGCGAAAGATATTCGCGCAGCAACCCGTCCACCCGCAGCCGGACAACGGTGCGATCCTCGTCCGGCTCCACATGGATGTCGCTGGCCTTCTGCTCAACCGCCGCCATCAATATGTCGTTGACCAAGCGTACGGTACGCGCTTCGCCGGCCATGCTGCGCAGCGTTTCTTCCAGTTCCGGCTCGGAGGCGGAGGCGGCCGGATTGTCCTCGCCGGCGTCGTCCGCCGCGCCGCCCGGCGCCCGCAGCTGCTCGATCGCGTTGCGCCGCAGAAGATAGCATTCCGGAACCAGACTGAGAAGTTTGCGCATCAGATAAACGTGACTGTCCAGCCGATAGGGGTCGCTGACCAGCAGCACCGCCGAAAAGTTGGCCCGCCGCCCGACGGCGATATTCCAGGCGGAACAATAACTTTCCGGGATTTCGGCAATCGGCGTCAGATGCTTGAATTCGCTCTCCTCCGCGATCGGCACGCCGGACGCCAGACTGTACGCCTGAAGCAGTTCGTTTTCCGCGAATACACCGGTGGTTACCAGTTCCCAGTCCAGTTTGCCGCGATCGGCGGTGTCCGCCGCTTTTACCGCGTATTCCGGATAGATTGCCGAAAGCTGTTCAACGATCCGTTTTTCATTGACCGCCATCTTGCAATCACTTTCCTTCCGTTGTCGTCGCCGCGGCGGAGTCGTCCGCCGCTTCCGGCGCACTTCCGCCTGCTTCCGGTGCGCCTTCCGCGCCGGAGGCTATGTCGGCGATCGGCGTCGGTGCAAAGGTGTCGCCGTCGGCCTCGGTTGCGCCGTCCGGATCCATATACTCCATAATGTCGGTGCGCAACTGGGCGTCCGGATCGACGTCGGCGGGCTTCACAATCACGCCGCCGCGCTCGCGGAACTCGCCGCGCCGCTTCTGATAAGGCATGTAGACGTTGTTTTCAAACACATTGATTTCACGCAGCGAGTCGCTGTAGCGGCGCACCATCTCCTCAAGCGAGGTGCGCTCGTCCACGGCGGTGGCGGTAATGAGCACCAGTATCTCGGAGCGCTCATTGCTGCGCGACGAATTGCCGACCAGCCAGTTCAGCATCGGTATCTCCGAGATCATCGGAATACTGTCCAGCGACTCCTCCTGCCGGTCGCGGATCAACCCGCCCATCACAATGGTGGAGCCGGACCGCAGCGAAAGATTGGTCGAAAGCAGATTCTGCTTGATGATCGGAGTGGAAACGCCGCCGAGCGTGTTGGCCATAGCGTCGGATATGGTCTGGGATATCTGGAGCGAGATCAGACCGCCTTCGCTGATGGTCGGCGTGACTTCCAGTATGATGCCGGTATCCTCGTATTTGTAATTCTGAACTAACGAAGTGTTGGTTCCGGTGGAGCTTGAGGTGTCGGTCAGCTGAGAATTGATGACCGGCACCTTTTTGCCGACGTTCACTGTGGACTTGTACTGACTGCGCGCCATGATCTGCGGACTGGAAATAACATTCAGCTTGCTTTTTCCGGCCAGCGCCTTGACATAAAGGAATTTTTCATTCGGATTGTTCGGATCGAACACATGGATGTTGCCGCCGAACTGATTGTCCGCTCCGGGCTTGAGATCGGAGTAATCCGTGCCGAAATTCATTTTTTCGCCGTTGACGGTGGTCTGGGTGTTCCACTCCACGCCGAAACTGTTCTTGTCGGTCAATTCAATTTCCACCACCATGACCTGCAATATGACCTGCGGCGGAATCGAATCAAGCCGGTCGAGCAGTGCGCGGATGATGCCGTACACCCGCTGCGTGGTCATGATAACCAGCCGGTTGTATTCCAAATTGGCGGAAATGCGGACCGGATATTCAAACACCGAGTTCGGCGCCGCCACCACTTTCTCCGTGTTCGGCGCCGCCACTCCGTTGACGTTCTTCACGTTGCCGCCCTTGGACGGAATCACTATGCCGACCAGATTCGGAAACAACACCGAAAATTCAGCCAGCAGCTGTTCGGCGTCGCCGTTGACAACCCGGTAAATATAAGCGTTGTTCTTCTCCTCCGCGTCGGTGCGGTTCAGCACGTTGACCCAGTTGCGAAGCTCGACCAGCGGCTCTATCGCGCTGGCCGAGGCAATCAGCACCTGCAGCCGGTCCAGACTCACCAGATGAATCGCGCCCGGTTGACTGTCCACATTGCCGACGTCGGTGACGGAAAAACCCAGAACCGGCATAATCTGCTTCAATTCCCCGACGATCTTGCGTGACGACACCTGATTGCACTGCATCACCACCCGGTACCATCCCTGCTTGTAATTTTTGTCCAGTTCGGTGATGATCTCCAGCACCCGGTTGATGTTGTCCGGAGTGTCGATCAGCAGCAGCGAATTGTTCTGCCCCAGCACCTTGCAGGTCGATTCGCTTGAAAGAAACGGCTTGAGCTGCTCCATGATGTTGGCCGCCGGAACATACTTCATGCGCACGGTGCGGAGCATCACGCTGCTGCCTTCATCAAGGATCTGCCGCTCGCGCGCCACCTGATCGAGCGGGCGGATGTAAAGCACTCCGTCGCGGAAATCGCAATAGGCTTTGCACATCCAGAGCAGACGGTTGAACATCTCCCACGCTTCGGCGGCGGAAAATTCGGCGTGCAGCGACATTGTTACCGTTCCGGAGACGCCGGACTCCACGGTGTAGTTGAATTTCATGTCGTTGCCGAACCGGGCGACGATGGTCATAATATTGAGGTTGTCGGCGTCAAGGTCGATCCGGAGCCGGTCGTTGGGGTTGCGGTCTGGAAAGACCGCGGCAAATCCGGCGCCGCTTTTTTCCTCAATCCGGCTCAGACCGTCGGATGAACCGGTTTTGGGCAGATTGTCGTCGGTAATGGTGATGTCCTGATAGACGGGTTCGGTGACCACGTCCTTGGTCCGGTCGGAGGCGCTGCCGTCGCCGACCGCCGGCCGCTGGTTGCGGATCGGAGTTTCGCCGATGATGCCGAAAGGCGACGGTTTCAGCGTATTGTCGGCGTTCGACTTCTCGTCCGCCTCATGGTTCAGTATCCAATCGGCGCTGCAGCCGCCGAAAAGTCCGGCACAGGCGCACGTCATTACAACTCTTGCAATCTTTGGCAGCAACACTTTGTCCTCCGGTTATGTTTTAGGCCGTCACCGCGGCGTTGATATTTTCACCCGATCCCGCATGCCGTCCTGCGGAAGTTTTATTTCAAACAGGCCGTCAGGTTTGCGGACGACCGCCGAACCTTCGCGTATTTCCACCACCGTAACATCCTTCATCAATGTGCCGCCGGCGCCGATAATCACGCCGGGAGTGACTTTGCGGTCGGCTCCGGCCGGGATAAACACACCGGTCCGGCCGCCATCCCGCCCCATGACCGCCACCAGCTCGAACGGCGGCGCCTTATCGGTCCACGGCTCGGCGGCCTGGGGGGCGCTCTGGCCGCGCCGCGGCGAAAACAGGTCTTTCTGCACAATCAAGTCGCTCCAGGTGCGCAGCTGCTCCAAGCTGACCACGCCGTCGCCGCCGATGCGGTGCCGCACCAGAAACTCGTCGGTCTGCAGCGGCTTGCCGAAGTCGTGAAAAAACAGCATCAGGCAGAACACCAGCAGCATGCCGGCCAGCGCGAATTGGAGAAGCATCAGCACGTTACGCATCTTTGTCCCCCCAATATCCGGCCAGCGCCGCGCGGCTGGTCGCCACGATCACTTTAAGTTTTCCGCCCAGCACAACCTTTCCGCCGGACGGCTTCAAAGTAAGACTGTCCCAGAAAAATTTCGGCTGCGACAGCGACAGCGCGATCACAAACCGGCATACGTCGCCGAGTTTGGCCGGATCGGCGTTGACGTCCACCTCATAACCGATCACTCCGTCCGCCAACTGCACGTCCTTCAGATTTCCGGTGGTTCGCAGATTGACCGAGCATTCCGCGGAAATCGTCTCCAGTTTCTGGAGCACCGCCAGACGGGGGTCCTCGGCGGAATTGAAACTCCACACATCGTTGCGGCGCACCGACTTCATCTGAGCGGCAATCAGATCGGCCTGCTCCTCGGCCAGCTGCGCCCGGAGATTCTCGTATTCACGCATTCTCAGCCGGTAGTTGCGCAGATCGGGCACCGCGTTGCGCCAGTCGATATTCAACAGCAGCACCACAAAAAGCACCAGCACCAGCCCGGCCAGAACGATCACTTTATTGCGATTGTCCGGGTTGTGAAGTTCGGCGTGAAGTTTGCCCAGTCCGTTCATTTTCCGGCCGCTCCTCCCGTTGCGCCGCTGCGAATCCATACGACCTGGGCGGTGGACGTCTTGTTGTCGGCATTCTGGGTTGTCTTGGTGTCCTCGGCAAGTTTATAATTGGGAATAGTCCCCAGCAGGTCAAGCAGCGCGATACGCTCGCCGGCGTAGATGATGGTAACGCTGACTTTTCCGGCGGCGCAGGCGAAACTGGTGACGTACATATTGTCCGGCAGCGCCGAAGTCAACCGGTAGAGGAAGCCGAGTATTTCGGCGTCCGGCGTGATATTCTCGCAGAATTTGCGCATGATAAGCTGACGGCGGTCGATGGTGGCGCGTTCGCGTCTCACCGCGTCAAGCTCATTTTGAACCACCACCACCTTGGCGGCGGTTTCAAGCACCAGATCGCGCTCCTGCACCCAGGCCTTGACCAGCAAAGCTGCGATCGCCAGCAGGCACAATACGCCCAGATAGATAATGCTGTGCCGATAGCGGCGGAAGCGCCGCCTGACCATATCGCGCGGCAGCAGCGCGGCGCCGCGTCCGCGGAAAGCGGAATCGCGCAACAGCGCGGCGCCGAGCAGAACCGCGGTGGGATAAGCGCCGGACAGCGGCAGATCGCCGGTGGCAAGATTGAGTTTTACGGCAAGATCGTTCAACCGGGTCAGCGCCGGAGACTGGGCATAGCCGGAAAGCATCGCCGCTTCGCGCAGCCCGGACTGTCCGACCGGTTTGAACACACAGTCCGGCTCCACGAACGGCATATAAATTTCCATACGGTCGAATTCGGGACCGATCGCCATGAACGGATGGAGCATGATGTCGGGTCTTACACCGGAGTCGCGGATTTCGTCCAGCAGCGCGTTTAGTCTGGCGCGGTTGACCGCCATGATCCGCACCCTCACCCGGCCGTCCGGCAGATTTCCCATGCGGATAAAAGTGTGAACGCAGTTGTCCGGTGACTCCGGAAGCGCGTCGGCCAGTTCAAAGTTGAGCGCCTGCGCAAGTTCGCTGTCCGGCAGCGGCGGCATTGCCCGTTCAAACACAACGCATTCCGGCATATAGCCGCCGAGTGAAAGAAATTCATCCTCGTCGATCTGAATATCGTTGAGCAGCAGGCGGAGGCGGTCGCCCAAAGCGAGCGTTCCGGCGGAATTCGACCGGTGGTCAAGCATAAAAAGCTGACCGCCGCGCCGCTCCTCCAGCCGCACCGCGTATACCCTGAACTGGTGATCCCAGCTGACTGCCCAGCACCGTTTGCTCATAATCTCCGCGTTCCGTTATTCTGCGTTTTTATGTAATATATACATATTTCGCCGTCGCCGCAAGCATGGCGAGGGCAAATTAACCGGATATTTTTGATATTAGACCGTCCTCATGCGGTTTTTGTTCGGTTGAAAACCGCGCTCAACGGTGATATATTAGTGCATTATGGAAAAATGCGAACTTGAAAAACTGACGCTCGACCAACTTACCGCCGAAATTGAACACCACAACCGGCTGTACTGGGAGCTGCACAGTCCGGAAATAAGCGACGATCAATACGACGCGCTGCTGATCGAACTGCGCCGCCGCGTTCCCGGCCATCCGCTGCTGGAGGCCGTTCACGCAGTGAACGCGGAGACCGCCGGCGGAAAAATAAAACTGGCCGAGCCGATGCTGTCGCTGGACAAGGCGTACAGTCTGGACGAGGTTGTCGCCTGGGCGGAGAAGTGTGTCCGCGACAAAAACGAACCTTTGCTGGTTCAGCCGAAATACGACGGCATTTCGGCGTATTTCGACGGCCGCATTCTCGCCACCCGCGGCGACGGAACCTACGGCGAGGACATTACCGACAAAATTCCGCTGATCGAGCTGGAGTCCCCCGGCTACACCGGTCCGCTTGACCGCCCGGCGCGCGGCGAACTTGTGATCCGAGACGATGACTTTTCCACAATCTACCGCAACATCGTCAAACGCGGCGGCGGCGCGTACAAGAACTCGCGCAACGCCGTGGCCGGCATCATGGGATTGAAGGACATTTCGGACATGGTGCGCCAGCACGCCAAGATCACGCTGGCGGACTACGGGCTGAAGTCGCACAAAATAAGGATGGAGGAATTAACCGGGCGGTTTGCCGATCTGGTGGCCGAAGTCGAGGCGCTTCCGTATCCGACCGACGGGGTGGTGTTCAAACTTGCCGACGCCGTCTATTCCGATTCGCTCGGCGCCACCAGTCACCATCCGCGCGGCCAGATTGCTTTCAAATTTTCCGGGATCAGACGCGAAACCGAACTTGTCGGCGTTGAATGGAGTTTCGGGAAAAGCGCGCTGACTCCGGTGGCCGAGCTTTCCCCGGTGGAGATCGGCGGCGTGACCATCAGGCGCGCCACGCTTCACAACGCCCAGAATATAATCGACATGGACCTGCAACTGCACGACATCGTCACCGTGGAACGCGCCGGAGACGTGATACCCTATATCGTCAGCCGCGAAGCTGGAAGCAACCGGCGAAACATTATGATCGACCGCTGCCCCGGCTGCGGATCGCCGCTGGTGCGAAAGGGTCCGGAGCTTTGCTGCGTCAATCCTGAGTGTTTTGAAACCAACCTTCAGAAACTGGCCGACGCGGTAAAAAACTTCGGCATCGAACGGCTGGGCGAACCCACGCTGCGAAAAATGATGACGGCGCTGCGCGTCCGCACTTTAGCCGACATTTTCCGGCTGACCAAGGCCGAGATACTGACACTGGACAGTTTTGCCGACAAGTCGGCCGCCAATCTTGCCGCCGAGATCGAAAGCGCCCGCACCGCGCCCGACTACCGTTTTCTGGCCGCGCTGAACATTCCGCACATCGGCTTGAATGTGGCAAAAGTTCTGCTGCGCCATTATCCGCTTGAAAAACTTTCCGGACTGTCGGCGGACGAACTGAAAACCGTTCCGTCAATCGGCGACGAACGTGCCAGGGCGGTCTCCGAGGTGCTTCACGCCGAAGCGCCGCTCATCGCCGAACTGCTCGCGGCGGTCGACCTGAAACGAACCGCATTGGAGTCCGCCGGCGACGTCGGCCGGCCAACCGTGTGCTTCACCGGAAAAATGCCGGAAAAGCGTTCATATTACGAAGAATTGGCCGCAAAGCACGGCTATGCGGCGGCAGATTCGGTGACTTCGTCGCTTTCCCTGCTGGTAACGGACGACATCGGCAGCAAAAGCTCCAAGACAGTAAAGGCGAAAAAGCTTGGCGTGAAGATTATGGAGTTGCCGGATTTTCTTACGTCGCTGGAAAAAACTCCGGTGAACGATGCTGCGGAGAGCGGGGAATCCGCCGCTGAACCGGTCGGCGCCGGAGCCGCGCCGGAAAACAATCCGGATGACGCAGGAGCCGCACCGGAAAACAAGCTTGGCGGCGCCGGAGACACCGGTCGACCGGAACAGCTTGAACTTTTTTGAAAAAAAATTTCCGCTCCGATTTGCATTTTGAGGGAAGCGGATTATCTTAATAGCGCAGTGCCGGGTTAGCTCAGTCGGTAGAGCAGTGGAATCATAATCCACGTGTCATTGGTTCAAATCCAATACCCGGTACCATTTTTTTATCTTCAGGAACGGAATCCTTTTATGCGAACCATAAAACTTTACCACTCCGCCCGGCATCCCAACTTCGGAGACGCCGCCTGCCCATTGCTGATCGAACGGCTTTTCAACTGCAAGGTCGAACACGCCCATTACCGCAACGCCGAGCTTTTCGCCATCGGCAGCATTCTGGGAAAAGTTGCGCCGGACCGTCACAACCGGTTGAAGGCCATGCTCAAAAACCTGCTCCCGGAAATTGTGATCTGGGGATCGGGATTCATGTACCGGCCGGCGCCCGGCGTGCTGCCGGTGCGCCGGTTCAAAGTGGCGGCACTGCGCGGAGAACTTTCCAAAGCCGAGCTTGAGCGGGTGACCGGGAAAAAGTTTCCGGTGCCGACCGGTGACGCCGGACTGCTGTTTGACCGGCTGCTGGATTCTCCGGTTGAAAAAAAATACACTCTCGGCGTGATTCCGCACTACCGCGAACTGGACATGGCCGAATATAAAAACATCGCCGCCGCGGTTCCCGGCGCAAAAATGATCAGCGTGTTAAGCCCGGTGGACGAGATCATCCGGGAAATCGCCGAATGCGAAACCGTGGTTTCATCTTCGCTTCACGGGCTGATCGCGGCGGACGCGCTGGGAGTGCCAAACCGCCGCATCCGCCATTCCGGGAAAGTGCGCGGCGGAGACTTCAAATATGACGATTATTATTCGGCGTTTCCGGTCTTGCCCGAAGCTCCGCTTGATCTGGAGGACGCGGTTAAGAATCCGCCGCTGCCCTCCGCCATTGCCGCCGGCTGCCGGATAACCCGGACGATGGTTGACGATATCCGCGGACGCCTGCTTGACGCATGGCCGTTCAAATGAAACGCCTCATCGCCGCGGGTTCCGCCGTCATGCTTCTTCTGTCGCCGGCGGCTGCGGCGGATTGGACGCCGCAGCCGCTTGAATGCTGCTCGGCGTATCTTCAGGAACGGCTGAATGTGGCGCTGGTCGACATCTTCCGCGACACCGGCATCCCGGACGGCGTGGGCGCTTTCGGGTATTTTTCCATGCGCGGCGAAGAACTGTCCGTCATTTCCGGCAACATCCGGAAATGCGGCCCCGATCATTTTTTCCGCATTGCCAGCTGTACCAAGATGTTTACCGCCGCCGCCGCCGCGCAGCTGATCGCGGACGGCGCTTTCGCGCTGGACGGCAACATTGTTCCGCTGATTCCGCCCGACTATGCCGTGCCGGACGGCGACCGCATCACCGTTCACATGCTGCTCAATCATAAAAGCGGGATTTTCGATCCCACCAATTCCGCGATTCCCGACAACTCCGGCGTCGCATTCGCCGGGCGCGACTACACCGACTTTGTTCAGGAAAGCGATCCCTGCCACAACTTTACCTGCGACGAATATTTCTCACTCATCGGTCGGCTCCGGCTGCAGGCCTCCCCTCCGGGCGGCGGAAATTACTGCAACATGAACTACGCGCTGCTCGCCAAAATCATTGAGCGAGCCGCCGGTTGTTCCGCCGGACAATATATCAATGAACACATTATCGAGCCGTTCGATCTGCCCTCCACCTTTTTTCCGGCCGGCGGCGATGACCGCGGGTTGCCGGAACCTTTCATCCGCGGATACAAATGGAGCGACCGCACGTCCGGCGCGGTCGTCTCCGCCACCGAACGCAATCCGACGGTGTTCATCGGCTCCGGCGACATGATCTCCACCCCGCGCGACATGACGCGCTTCGTCCGTCTGCTGTTCAACCGCGGTCCGGGATATTCGATGCTGCCGCCGCCGGGCGAAAGTTACGGTCTCGGCGTGATGAGCAAAGGATCAGGATTCGGCAATGACGGCGCTTTCAACGGCTATTATTCCATGGTTTATTACAATCCGGAACTTGATCTGGCGTGGTGTTTGGTTGTCAATCTCTGCGATTTTTCTGGCGACTTCGGATTTCAGGTCAATCGAATGACGGAATTTCAGAACGAAGCGGTCGCCGCGGTAAGAAACGCGGCCGCCTCCGGAAAAGCGGGCGACGAGCGCTGAACCGCTATTGTTCCGCCATGCGATTGCGCTTCACCGGTCAAGCCACCAGCGTTCGGATTCCGGGATGTTCAGGTCAAGTTTTGCCCCGATCACCGGGGTGACCAGTTCAACGCCTTCACGGTCGGCGGCGGCGGCGACCATGCCGATCGACTCATCCCACGGATGATCGGCCAGATTGAACACCGACCAATGCACCGGAACCATTTTTGCGCCGCGCAGTTCGCGCACCGCGCGCACCGCGTCATCCGGGAAAATATGATTGTTCCGCCAGTTGCCGTTCCATGCGTCGATTTCCATAAAAACATAGTCGAACGGGCCGTCGGCTTCGCCGATTTTGCTGAAATGTCCGCCGTAGCCGCCGTCACCGGAGATGAACAGTTTTTTACCGCCGCCGGCGACAATGAAGGACGCCCACAGCGTCCGGTTGCGATCCTCGAATGTCCGGCCGGAAAAATGGCGTGCCTCGCGCGCCGCCACCATCACGCCGTTGACCACCAGACTTTCCCCCCAGTTGAGTTCATGAATCTTCTCCGGCTTGATCAGCCAGCCGCGCAGCCGCGCGCCGACGCCAAGCGGACAGATGAACTCGGTCTCCGAGCCGCGCAGCATGGCTATGGTCTGATATTCAAGATGGTCGTAGTGATCGTGTGTGATGATGACGAAGTCCAGTTTGGGCAGGTCGCGACGAACCAGCGGCGGATCGACATAGCGCCGGACGGCAAATGGTATCGGCGCCGCGTTGCCGAACACTGGATCAACCATGAATCTGGCGCCGTTGAGTTCAAACAACAGCGACGAATGGCCGAACCAGCGCACCGCGGCCGCATCCTTGTTTGGCGCGGCGGAAAAATCGGAGGCCGAAAGTTTTACCGTCGGGATCTCTTTCTCCGGCGAATTGCCGGCAAAAATCATCCGCCAGATTTTCGGCCGTTTTCCGACCGCCGTTCCGCCCTCCGGCGGCGGAGTGGACTGGTCCATCTGCTCCGTGTTGTGGAACCTGCCGTCCGCATAGTTGGGCAACCCTTCAAATTCCGCCGCAGCCGCAGCGGACGGAGTTTCCCCCATTTCGTGCCAGAGTTCAACGCAGATTACTCCGACAATCAGCAGCAATCCTCCGACGACCGCGAGAATCACTTTAAGAATTTTTTTGTTTTTTGTCTTCATACAGCCATTTAAACTACAGCCTAAAACCGTTGAAATCAAATTGCTCCGGCTTGAAAACAGTTGTTTTAAGTGATAATTTATCCGTGCAAGACATTAAAACGCGGTATAAAACAGGGGAATATCGGTCATGAAAATCGCAGTCTGCATCAAGCAGGTTCCGGGAACCGCTCAGGTTGAAATCGATCCGGAGACCGGAACATTGAAACGCGACGGCGCCTCAACTAAAATGAATCCGTTCGATCTCTACGCCATAGAGACCGCGATGCGCATCAAAGAGGCGGCCGGAGCCGAACTCACCGCCGTCACCATGGGGCCGCCGCAGGCCGAGGCCGTGCTCCGCGAGGCGTTCATGATGGGTGCCGACCGCGCCGTACTGCTCTCCGACCGCCGCTTCGGCGGCGCCGACGTTCTGGCTACCGGCTATACCCTGAGTCAGGGCTTGCGTGCCGCCGGAAACTTCGATTTGATCGTCTGCGGCCGGCAGACCACAGACGGCGACACCGCTCAAGTCGGCGCCGAGCTTGCCGAGTTCCTCGGCATCCCGCATGTCACCAACGTCTGCGCCATTTGCGAAATTGCTCAGGACGCCATCGTGGCGGACATCGACTGGCCGCTGCAGACCGCCAGATGCCGTCTGCCGTTCCCGTGCCTGATTACCGTGGATAAAAATATATTCGAGCCGCGGCTGCCGTCATTCAAATTGAAGCTGGCCACCGCCGGACAGCCGATTACACGCATCGGAATGGACGACCTGCCGGACAAAAACGAAAAACATTACGGACTCTCCGGCTCTCCAACCCGGGTCAAGCGGATATTTCCGCCCGAGGCCAAAGGAGAACGCATCGTATGGAGCGGCAATGACGCTCCGGCGGACAAACTCCATCAACTTCTGACCGCTCATAAATTTCTTCAACAACTTTAGGGTGCATCATGTCCGCGCATATCGCAATAATCAGGGAAAAAGCAACCGATCCGGAAAAACTCGCCGCGCTGTGTCCGTTCGGCGCAATCGAATGTCACAGCGACGGAACACTTGAAATCAACTCCGGATGCCGGATGTGCCGCATCTGCGTCAAAAATGGCGGCGGCGCGTTCGAGCTTGTGGAGGACGACGCCGAGCCGCCGATCGACAAATCGCAATGGCGCGGCGTGGCCGTGGTTGCGGAGCTGGTCGAAGGGCGCATACATCCGGTCACATTTGAACTGCTCGGAAAGGCCGGCGAACTGGCCGGGAAAGTCGGTCAGCCGACAATCTGCATGCTGGCCGGGCACAACATCAAACCGCTGGCCAACGAGCTTCTGTCCTACGGCGCCGACGAAGTGGTGTGCTACGACGCGCCTGAACTCGAAAATTTTCTGATCGAACCGTATACCAATGCTTTAACCGATTTCATCAACTTCCGCCGTCCGGCGGTTGTGCTGGTCGGCGGCACCCAGTCCGGCCGCAGTCTGGCGCCGCGCGCCGCCGCCCGGTTCCGCACCGGGCTGACCGCCGACTGCACGTTTCTGGACATTTCACCCGATACCGACCTCGAACAGATTCGTCCCGCCTACGGCGGCAACATCATGGCTCACATCGGCACGCCGAACCGCCGGCCGCAGTTCGCCACCGTCCGCTACAAAATATTTCCGATTCCGCCAAAACGCGAGCCGAACGGCAAAGTAACCATGCGAACGCTTGCCGCCGCACAGCTCAAATCGGCGGTCGCCATCCTCGCCGCCACGGAAAAAAGCCGCGAGACCGGCATTGAAGAGGCCGATGTGCTGATCGCCGCCGGCCGCGGTGTAAAACGGCCTGAAGACCTCTCCATGCTGGAAAAACTGGCCGGACTGCTCAACGGCCGCCTCGCTTCGACCCGCGCACTGGTGGAAGCCGGATGGTGCAATCCGAAAATGCAGATCGGGCTGAGCGGACGCACCGTAAAACCCAAACTCATCATCACCTGCGGCGTGTCCGGCGCCATCCAGTTCGCGGCCGGAATGAACGGCTCCGAGCTGATCGTGGCGATCAATTCCGACCCGGACGCCCCCATCTTCAAAATCGCCGACGTGGCGATTGTGGACGACATCTACCGGATTGTCCCAGAACTCATCGCAAAAATCGAAACAGGAGCTGCGGCGAAATGAATCCCATCTACCAGAAAATAACCGGCGAAGACATTGAAAAACTCGTTGAAATATGCGATGAGCGCCGCGTTGTCGCCGGCGCCGAAGTCGGAGAAGATTACTGTCACGACGAACTCTCCGGCACCAGAAGCCGGCCGGAGGTGCTGGTCCGCCCCAAGTCGACCGCCGAAGTCTCGGCGGTGATGCGCTTTGCCGCCGCGCGGAAAATCCCGGTCACACCGCGCGGACAGGGAACCGGACTGGTCGGCGGCGCGGTTCCGCTCTGCGGCGGCATCCTGCTTGACCTCAGCTCCATGAACCGGATACTCGGACTCGACGAAACCAATATGACGCTGACGCTTGAACCCGGCGTACTGCTGATGGATGTGGCTAAATATGTTGAGGAACGCGGCTTTTTCTATCCGCCGGATCCCGGCGAAAAGACCGCCACCATCGGCGGCAACATCAGCACCAACGCCGGAGGAATGCGCGCCGTCAAATACGGCGTCACCCGCGACTATGTGCGCGGCGTCGAGGCGGTGCTGCCGTCCGGCGAAATCGTCGAATTCGGCGGAAAAGTGGTGAAAAACAGTTCCGGATACAGCCTGAAAGACCTGATCGTCGGCTCGGAAGGCACGCTGGCGATCGTCACCAGGGCGGTGCTGCGGCTGCTGCCGCTGCCGAAATGCCGGGTCAGTCTGCTGATCCCGTTTCCCGATCTGGTCACCGCGATTGAAACGGTGCCGAAGGTGATCCGGGCAGCTTCGACCCCGACCGCGGTGGAATTTATGGAGCGCGAAGTGATCCTCGCCGCCGAAAAATTCCTGCTCCGCAAATTCCCCGACCACTCCGCCGACGCCTATTTGCTGCTGACTTTCGACGGTGCGGAAAAAGCCGAGGTGGAGACCGCCTGCCGCGCCGCCGCCGAAACCTGTATCGCCTGCGGCGCGCCGGACGCATTCATCTCCGACACGCCGGAGCGCAACGAATCGCTCTGGGCCGCCCGCGGCGCCTTCCTTGAGGCGATCAAGGCTTCGACCACCGAAATGGACGAATGCGACGTTGTGGTGCCGCGCGGCCATGTGGCCGAACTGGTGCTGTTCACCCGCGAACTTCAGAAGCGCTACGGCGTGCGCATCCGCAGTTTCGGCCACGCCGGAGACGGCAATCTGCACATCTACGTTCTGCGCGATGAACTCAACGCGGAGGAGTGGACGCGCACGCTGTCTGCGGTGTTCGAAGAATTGTACGCCAAAGCGCGCGAACTGCGCGGCCAGGTTTCCGGCGAACACGGCATCGGCTTCGCCAAAAAAAACTACTTTGCCGAAACGCTGTCGCCGGCCGCCCTGCGCCTGCTTTCCGGAATAAAGAAGACGTTCGACCCGGACAATCTCCTGAATCCGTCCAAAGTAATTCCCGGAGCCTGAAAACATGGATCAGCTGATCACGATCTTTGATCTTTTCGGCACCGCGGTTTTCGCCGTCACCGGCGCGGTCCGCGGCGTCAAGGCGAAATTCGATCTGCTCGGAGTGGTGGTGCTCTCCTGCGCGGTCGGCGTCGGCGGCGGCATGATGCGCGACGCGATCATCGGCGCCACTCCGGCGGCCGCGCTGACCAGCGAAAGTTATCTCATACTTTGCATTGCCGCCGGTGTGACGGTGTTCTTCATGTCCGGAAAAATCATGGACAGCCGCCATATCATCACGGTTTGCGACGCTGTCGGGCTGGGGGTTTTCACCGTGCTGGGCGCGGCAAAAGGCGTCAATTACGACCTGGCGCCGGTCGGCGTGGTGCTTACAGGAACCCTGACCGCCGTCGGCGGCGGCATGCTGCGCGACGTGCTGGTCGGCACAGTGCCGGAAGTTTTGCGGCGCGACTTCTACGCCACCGCCAGTTTGATCGGCGGCGTGGTTTATCTGTTTCTGATCGACACCGGACTGCCGCATTACGCAAATTTTCTCATTGTGTCGTTTCTGGTTACGGCGATCCGGCTGACCGCGTTCCATTATAAGATCCAGCTGCCCAGAGCCGGAGCCGCGGCGGCGCGCCCGGAATAACGGCCCGCCATTCTTTCACGGCCATAAAAAAGCAGTCCGCGCGGAATATCGGCGCGGACTGCTTTTCAGGTTTTCAGATTCAGCTCTTATTTTTCATCCAGCAGATGTTCGCGTACCCAGTCCACCCGGAATTTTGAATATTCCGGGTCAAAATCATGACCCATCCACGGCGAAACCCACATCGATTTCGGCGTCTTTAGGATATTGTACATGGCGAAGACCGAAGCCGGCGGACAGGTGACATCCATCAGTCCGACGCCGCAGATCACCGGGCATTCAATATGACGCGCAAAATTCACGCCGTCATAATATTGCAGCGTTTCATCAAACTGTTTTGCCAAATAAAGCTGCGTCGGCCAAACCGGACGTCGGCCGACTTTCCAGCCGGCAAAATCGCACATCGCCGGAACATTGAGCGCGGCGGCGGTGACCTTGTCGGCATTCAGCGCGCAGGTGGCAAGCGCCATCGCGCCGCCCTGACTCGACCCCCATATCAGCAGATGTTTTCCGTCCCATTCGTCGCGTCCGGCAAGATAGGCGACGCCGCGGGCAAGACCGATGATTGTGCGGTAATAATAATATTTTTCGCGGCTCTCCATGCCTTTGATTATATAGATGCCGTCGCGGTTGAGTTCGGCGTAGCGCTGTTCGGCGGTGGCCGGCTCAATCTCAAAATCATGGACGTTGACCACCATGGCGATTGCCTTGCCGCGCGGAAATTCAGCCGGAACGTCGGTAAACCCGGAGCCGGCGCCGGGAATGGCGAAGAACGCCGGATATTTGCCCGGCTTCTTCGGTACGCAGATATAACCGTACATGCGGGTGGAATTGATGTTGGCGAAATTGATGCTGTATGTGTCGGCCAACTCGTCCGAAAGCCGGTCGATCTTCACCAGTTTGGCGTCCAGCGGAATGTCGCGTCCGGCGGCGGCAATCGCGGAGGTCCAGAAGTTCATGAAGTCATCAGGCTCAACCTGCGCCGGAACAATCTCCTCCGGAGAAAATCCCACCGTCGCCGCCTTTGACGTTTTGACTCCGTTGTTTTCAACCGTCACCGCGCAGGTGACGAACTCCGGGATTTCCGAGGTTATGTCAACGGTGAATGCGCCGTCGGTGAAACGGCGTTCAAACTGTTCGACGCCGCGCGCTTCCCGCTGGATGTCCACCGCCGCCACGCCTTCGTCCAGACCGGTGACCGCGATTTTCATCACCGCGGTCTCGCCGCACCGGTAAATGGCGCCGGAACGCTCCGGAGTCACCACTACGGAGAGCGCCGAAGAGGTATCGTCCTTCTTTCTAAAAGTGTCTTTTTCATACTGTGTGAAATATTCCGCTCCAGCGACCGCCGCGTTCAGCCCGAAGAGCAGCATGCCGCCAAGACATATCCTGTTCATAGTTTCCCTTTCAAAATGGTTAATTTTATTTAATAGAACATTGATAAAACCGTTTGTCAAGCTAAATTACCAGGAAAATCAGGGAGGAATGACCATCATGAAGTGTTCATGGAGAATCGCCGTCCGGAACGGAAATGGGGCGACAACCGAGATAACGCCGGAGAGCGCACCGCTTTTTGACGTTGCAATCGAAGAGTGCGGCGGCGGCCGGCGGCTGGTCTGCCGCAATGTGCCGCCGGAACTTTCCATCGTCCGGATCGTGTTTCCGGCAATCGAGCTGGAAATGACCGACGACACCGCCGTTCTGCTTTCCGAAAGTCAGGGACTGCTGGTCACCGGACTTGTCTCCACTCCGGAATTCACCTTCCGACCAGACAATCCGGACTATATTTACGAAACCCGGTTCCGATCCATGAAATTCGCCGCGGTCATGAATCCGCATCTCTATATCGGAATCAACGACAGCGAATGCTTTTCCAAGTCGGCCGACATCTATCGTTCGGCTGACCGCAAAACCCTGCATTTCGATATTGTTTCATATTCTTCTGAAATGCCGTTTTCCGTTGAGCTTAAACCGTTTTCCGGCAACTGGTTTGACGCCGCCATGCTCTATAAGCACAACTGCCGGCCGCTCAAAAAACTCCGCGCATCCACGCCGCTGCGCGACATCGCCATGTGGCTCTGGAACCGCGACCGGGCCGACAATGTCATTCCGCCGGCCGAGCGCTTGCAGGCCGACTCCGGCGTCCCGGTCGCCCTCGACTGGTACTGGTATCACAAAAATCCCTACGACACCGGTTATCCCGACTACTATCCCCCGCGCGAAGGCGTGGAAAAATTCACTGCCGCCCTTGCCCGGCTCAAACGCTCCGGCATCTTCACCCAGGTCTATACCAACGGCTTTCTTTGGGACACCTTGAACGACGACTGGTCTCAAGGCGGTTCCGAGGGCGTGATCAAAGACGAAAACGGCGAAATGGTCGCCACCAGTTTCAACGTTTTCATGAAGCATCCGATGGCGTACATGTGCGGCTGCGCCGAAAAATTCCGCGCCAAACTGCTTGAACAGATATCACTGCTCGCCGCCTGCGGACTCGAAGGCATCTATGTGGATATGATCGGCTGCGCCACCATGCAGTTCTGCTACAATCCAGACCATCCGCACGCTCCGGGCGGCGGTTCCTATATGGCCGGGGGATACCGCCGGCTGTTGCGCGACCTTCACGCCAAACTGCCGTCCCTGCTGATTTCAACCGAGGACTGCAATGAAACCTACATGGATCTGGTCGATTCGGTGATCTCCGTGATGTCCCCCTCCGGCGAACGCTACGGCGTGCTGCCGCCGTTTGAATTTGTTCCGGCCTTCTCCGCTGTTCATCACGGCGACTGCGCCATGTACGGCTCCAGCGCCCATATCGACGGCGTTCCGCCGTTCGACTCGCTGTGGCCGCAGGAGGGCAAATGGAAACATGAGATGGACTGGAACAAAATCGCGCCCGACCAGTTTTTCGTGGAACTCGGCCGTTCGCTGATCTGGGGTCAGCAGCCGATGGTGGCCAATCTGCGCCAGGAACATCTTGACGACCCCAAGCTGGCCGACCGCTATAAATTCATCTGCGACACCGCAAAACTTTATCACGCCAACCGCGAGTGGCTGTTCGACGGCGCCATGCTCCGGCCGCCGCTGCTTGAATGCGGGAAGCATGACGTTACATTCATCATCCGCTTCATCTTCACCGAGGAAGGCAGTTACCGCACCGTGTCCAGGCATATGCCGGTCATCCTCCATTCGCTGTGGGAAAGTCCGAATGGAGAAAAGGCGTTGTTCATGCTGAATTACACCTCGTTGCCGCAAAAATACAAATGCGGCGGAATCTCAGGAGAAATTCCGCCGCGCTCGTACGTCAAAAAACTTATTTGACCACGTCGAGCAGTTCCACCTCAAACACCAGCGTGGCGTTGGGCGGGATCACCTGCCCGGCGCCGCGCTCGCCATAGGCGATCCCGGACGGAATGAACAGCTTGTATTTTGAACCGGCCTTCATCAGCTGCAGCGCCTCGGTCCAGCCGGGAATCACCTGATTGACGCCGAATACCGCCGGTTCGCCGCGCGCCACCGAACTGTCGAACACCCGACCGTCGATCAGCTTTCCTTCGTAGTGAACCTTCACTTTGCTGTCGGCGGCCGGAGTCGCGCCGTCGCCCTCCTTGACCACAACATACTGAAGTCCCGACGCAGTGGTCTTCACGCCTTCGGCCTTGGCGTTCTCGGCCAGAAACCGGTTGCCTTCCTCAAGGTTCTTCGCGGCGACCTCCGACAGGCGGCTCTGCGCTTTTTCCTGCATTTCCTGCTGGAACTTCTGCATGTTCTTGTGATATTCCTCTTCGGTAATCTCCGGTTTTCCGGCCACCGCGTCCATCATCGCCCGCGCCGCCACGGTCAAATCAACCTTGACCGGCAGCTGAGCCATGTAATTCGCCATGTCCAGCCCGAGAGTGTAGCTCATCTTTTCCATTTCGTTTGCAAATGCCATCGGAAGCTCCTTAATGTGAGGGGTTGAATGCAAAAACGAACACCACCGCCAGTATCAGACAGACAAAGGCGGCCAAATGATTCCAGCGCAGCGGCTCGTTCATGTAGAACAGCGCGAACGGCACGAATACGCTCAAAGTGATAACCTCCTGAAGAATTTTCAGCTGAGGCAGAGTCAATACTCCCGGCTGATGGCCGATCCGGTTGGCCGGCACCTGAAGCATATATTCAAAAAACGCGATGCCCCAGCTGATGACCGCCGCGATAAACCACGGCTTGTTGGCCAGATGCTTCAGATGGCCGTACCAGGCGAACGTCATGAAGACGTTCGACAGGATCAGCAGCAGAATCGCACGGGTCACCGGCGAGCCGATAAACGCGGCGAAATGACTCCACATTTTCTACACGCCTTCGCGATCCATGGCCCAGACGCGGATATTCTCCATTCCGCGCTCGGCGTCATTGCCCAGCATCATGGCGGCGAACTGTTTGAACGCCGCTTCGATCGCGCATTTGAACTCGTACAGATTGGCCATGCGTTCGGCGGTCACGCTGTCGGCGTCAAGTTTTTCGCCCTCGGGAAGACGGAGTGATCCGAAAACAAAACGGTCGGCGTCGAACGTGCAGGTCCACACCTTATCTTCGAGAACCACCATGAGTTTTGCTTTTTTCAGTTTTTTACCCACGGCGAACGCGGCCTTGGCTTCGGCGCTGCGCAGCGGATTCTCGCCTTTTTTGACCACGGTTTCGGCGGCGCCGTTGCACGCCGGATCGTCTCCGGCGAAGCAGAGCGGACCGTCCAGCGCAATCTCGAAGTCACCGAAATCAGGATGCGGAATTCTGCCGCCGGACTCGTTGAGAAACCAGAGATAGGTCAGGAAGTCGCGCCCGATGGTCGGATAGCTCTCAACGCCTTTTTTCAGTTCCAGCGTCGGAAAATCGGCCAATGCGGTATCGAAGTCGCGCTGAAGGATCAGCTGCGGAGTGAACGGCAAAGGCTCAACGTCCAGCGTGCGCATGAATGCGCCGACAAGCTCGTCGGTCTGCGACTGCGACCCGGTGGCGGCGTAAAGCAGATTCGCGTCCGGGTCGATCGCAATCGGAATTCCGGAAACGGCGGGCGGAAACTTCTGAAGATTTTTCTCCAGTATTTCGTCGCGCAGTTCGCGCTTAACCTTGCCGGGAACAAACTGCGCCTCGTGCGCTTTCTGCCAAATCAGCTCCTCGCGGCGCAGCATGGAATTGAGAAGCGACGCCGGAATCTTGCGGACCGCTTTGCGCAGCGTAACCAGACAGGCGTCACCCTGAATCACGGTGGAAGCGTCGATGGTGTTCTCAAGCAGATGGCGGCCGGAAACCCATCCAACCTGCAGTTCATCGGTCACGCTGTCAAGCGTTCCGGCGGCAAAGGCGGCGAATTTTGCAACATAATCTTCCGGCAGCCGGCTTCCAAGTTCAAAAATGGTCAGCGTAACCGACCCATGGTCAAATGGCATAACTGTTTTTCTCCGTTTTGGGGTGTTTTACTGTTTAATCTGTTATCCTTTTAATATAGCATCGTCCGTTGCGGTGTGCAAAGCGTTTTTTTCCATCTTTTTGGCGCCGCGGGGTTGTAAACGCACAAAAAAGTGATAATTTATCTTTGTAAGAATAAGTTACAAAGGAGCAAGTTGGAGGCGATATGGCGGACAGTGCGAAAAACATTTTGAATATTCTGCTTGACAACGGCCGGACGTCGCGCGCGGATTTAGCGCGAAAATTGAAGCTCAGCCGTCCGGCGATATCCGCGGCGGTGGAGAAACTGCTCGCCGCCGGACTGCTGCGCGAAGGCGGTTTCGGCGTTTCTTCCGGCGGCAAACCGCCGATTATACTGGAGTTTTCGCCGCAGGAAGTGTGCGCGGTTGGCTTGGACATCGGTGACGGAAATGCGATGCGCGCGGTACTGCTTGACGGCAACGCCGAGGTGATCGACCGCGCCGAAGCCGAAGTCGCCTCTGACTTTTCCTCGGTCTGCCGGACGGCTGAGCGGTTGACCCGGCTTCTGGTCGCACGCTCGCCTCACCACCGTGTCAATGGCATCG
Source organism: Victivallaceae bacterium (assembly GCA_028709805.1). Classification (GTDB taxonomy): domain Bacteria; phylum Verrucomicrobiota; class Lentisphaeria; order Victivallales; family Victivallaceae; genus CALXXL01. The sequence goes on along the minus strand of JAQUTL010000001.1, from coordinate 272,986 downwards.
GCGCGGCGGTTCCCGGCGTGGTGGACGCCGGACGCAACCGGATTTTGTTCTGCGCCAATTTTGAACTTGCCGGCGGGGAGCTGGACTTTGCGTCCACACTGGAGTCTGCCACCGGACTTCCAGTGCTGCTGCGCAACCGTGCGCGCTCGGCGGCGGCGGCGGAGTGGCGCGGCGGCGCGGCGGCGGACTATCGGGACTTTGTCTATGTCACCTTCGGCTCCGGCATCGGCTCGGTCATCCACCACAACGGCACTATGCTCAACGGCAAAAATCATTCGGCCGGCGAAATAAGGGACATGATCGTCAGAAGTTCCGACACCGGATTTTCGCGTCTGGAACCGGCGATTCTTGATCTTTACAAAAAACACGGTGCAACGCCGGAATCCGCCGCATTCTATATCCCGGTGTGCACCGACATGGTCAGAATGCTGGCGGCGATCACCGATCCGGACACCGTGATTTTCGGCGGAAAGTTCAAACAGCTCGGCGCTGGGTTTCTGGACGAGTTGACTTTTGCGTTGAAGTCCGCCCTCCCCGCCCGCCGGGAGCCGCCAACGCTGAAGTTCGCCGCCGCCGGAGCGGACGGAGCGGCCTGCGGAGCGGCGTTCAAACGCATTCGGGAATACATTGCGCAACGCACTGAAGAAGGAGTGTATTGAATTGATAAAACATTCAGGCTGGGTCGATCTCCAGGTGAACGGACAGATCGGCGTCGACTTTTCATCGGCCGCGCTTGACCGCGACGGTTTTTTGCGCGCCGCCGAAGCCGTTCTCACTTCCGGAACCGCGCTTTTTCTGCCCACGGTAATCACCGGAAGCATGGCGATGTACCGCCGCAATCTCCGGCTGATCGCGGACGCGGTCGAAAGTGCCGGGCTGGAAAAAGAGATACCGGGAATTCATCTTGAGGGTCCGTTTCTGGCGCCGGAACCCGGTTATATCGGCTGTCATGATCCGAAGTTTGTTCAAAAACCGTCGCCGGAAAATTTCGACGCGCTGTTCGACGCGGCCTGCGGAAAAATAAAACTGCTGACACTGGCGGCTTCGGCCGACAGCGGTGATTTGATCGAACACGCGGTAAAGCTCGGCGTAACCGTCTCGGTCGGCCATCACAACGCCACGCCGGAGAGTCTGGGCTTTGCGGCTCGTCACGGCGCCACGGCGCTGACCCATCTCGGAAACGGCGTGCCGAATTTTCTGCCGCGTCACCGCAACGCGATATTCGCCGGACTGTCCGCCGACGGCCTGACTGCCATGGCGATCGCGGACGGCCACCATCTGCCGGCGGAGGTGTTGAAATGCTTCGTCCGCTGCAAGGGCGCCGCAAAGCTGGTGATCGTCAGCGACGCTTCGCCGGCCGCCGGTCTGCCGCCGGGACGCTACAACGTGCTGGGAAACGATGCGATACTGGAAGCGTCGGGACGGCTTTACAACCCGGAGAAACAGTGTCTGGTCGGGTCGGCGTCAACGCTGTCGAAGTGCATGGAGTTTCTGGCGGCGCTCGAACTGCTTTCTGAAAAGGAACTTGTCGCGGTCGGGCGGGACAACGCGCTCGCGCTGATCGGAATGAAACAACCCGGAGGAGCGGTTGGCAAATTATGATAAAAGTGGCAATGATCGGAGCCGATTCAAGTCATACCGTTGAATACGCCAGAAGAATGTGCGACGGATCGTTCGCACCCGAACAGCGCGTTTACGGTCTTGTGCCGATAAGCTGCATGGCGGTTCCGAGCGCGTTTCAGGACGCAGCCGGCATCGCGGCCCGCTGTGAAATCCTGCGCGGCCTCGGCGTAAAACGGATCACCACCGGCATAATGCCGGCGCTTGACGGAGCCGACGCCGTGATGGTGGAAGCCAACGATCCGGCGGAACATCTGTTCTACATGGAACAGTGCTCCGGCTGCGCGCTTCCGGTCTGGCTGGACAAACCGCTGGCCGCCACTGTGGCCGACGGCCGGAAAATCCTGGAATTGGCAGCGCGGAAAAATATCCCGTTCTTCACCACGTCGCCGCTGCGTTTCGCGGCCGACGCGGCGGCATTTCACCGCGCACATCCGTCGCCGCGCGAGCTTTCGCTCTATGGCGCGCTCGGCACGGCGCGGCGCGGCAGCGACGTGGTGTGGTACGGAGTCCACACCTTTGAACTGCTGCAGATGATGATGGACGGCAAAGCAGCCGGACTGTCGGCGAAAAAGGACTTGAACGGCGTCAAATGCGTGGTACATTATATTGACGGAAGAACCGCGAAAGTCGAGCTGCGCTCAGGCCGGTATGCCTACGGCGGCACGGCGGACGGCGACAAGTTTGAAGTCGTCGCCCCCAATGCCGAATTTTACGGTTCAACAATAAAAGAGATCGAAAAGTTTTTCCAAACCGGCGTTGCGCCGGTCTCCCCCGAAGCGGCGCTGGAAGTCACCGCCATGCTTGAGGCGGTCGACCGGTCGATTGGTCTGGATGGAGCATCGGTTGAAATCGGAGCGTGATGATGAAGGATTACTGCCTGTCTGAAATAAACGGGGCGATCGCCGCCGAACGCGAAGCGCTGACCGCTGTGTCCGAACACATTCTCAACCACCCGGAAACCGGACACCACGAGGTGTCGGCCGCCGCCGTTCAGTGCGACTATCTGGAAAAATCCGGATTCCGCGTCACCCGGCGGTTCGGCGGACTTGACACGGCGTATGCGGCGGAAGTCGGCTGCGGCAAACCGGTCATCGCCGTTTTTTCCGAATATGACGCCCTCCCCGGAATCGGTCACGCCTGCGGCCACCACCTGATAACCCTCAGTGCGCTCGCCGCCGCCGTTGCGATAAAAACACTGATGGAAAAGAAAAAGCTGCCGGGAACGCTGCGTCTGGTCGGTTCTCCGGCGGAGGAGGCGCTCGGCGGAAAAATCGATCTTATACACGCCGGAGTGCTGGACGATCTTGATTTTGCACTGATCACCCATCCGTTTTATCTGACCAATGTTGATCCCGGCAATCTGGCGGTGGGCCGTTATGACGTTGTTTTTTACGGCAAGGCCGCCCACGCCGCGGTGTCGCCGGAGCTTGGCGTCAACGCGCTTGACGCGCAGATACTGCTGTTCAACGCAATCGGCATGTGGCGCCAGCAGATGCCGCAGGGCGCCCGCGTCCACGGTGTCATCCAGAAAGGCGGCGACATGCCGAACATCATCCCGGACTGTACATCAAGTTTCTTCTACGTCCGCAGTCTTGACAACGCCACCCAGAAAAAAATGGAGGAGCGTTTTGAACAGATTGCGCAGGGAGCGGCAATGATGACCGGATGCCGGCTTGAACTTAACAAATATCCGAACAGTTACAGCGCCAACCGCCATGTGAAGTCGTTGGAGGATCTGGCGCGCCGGACGGCGGTGGCGGCCGGATTTGAACTCGGCGAAATCACCCAGAAAATATCGACCGATTTCGCGGACGTTTCACTGCGCTGCCCCGGCGTCAACCTGATGTTCGACACGGTTGGCGGCGGCAAAGTGGCGGCGCTGCATTCGCAGGATTTTCTGGAGTGCGCGAAACAGCCGTTCGCGTTCGATCAGGCGTTCCGCGCCGGAGCGGCCGTGGCGCTGACCGCCGTCACGCTGCTTGAAGACCGGGCGGAGGCCGATGCGGTCAGCCGCGAATTCGCCGGCGATTTTTAAGCAGTTTCAGCCAATATTCCGTTACGGCCAGCCACGCCGGCTGACCGTAACGCAACTTCACGGTCAGCTCTTCGCGCAGACAGTCGCGGACGTGGCGGTCAGCCAGCCCTCCCTCGGCGAACCATGCGAAAATCTGCGGGCAGTACAGCACTTCAACGCCGTGAACGTTGACGGCACGATACATGAAATCATAGTCGGCCAGATAACGCAGTGAAATATCATAGCCGCCGATTTGTTTGTACAGCGCCAGCGGCACAAACATCGACGGATGGGGCGCAAATGCGCCGCGTTTGAGATTGGCGCGCCGGAATCCGCGCACCCGGCCCAGGAACTGATATTCAACGTCACCCCATAAAATCGCGTCGTCCGACTTTCTCCGTGCAAGAATGTCGGCGGCGGCGGCGAAAGCGCCGGGGAAGTAATAATCGTCGGAATTAATGATGCCGACCACCTCTCCGGTGGCAAGCGCGATTCCGGAATTCATTGCGTCATACAGCCCGCGGTCCGGGCGGCTCACGGTCGCGGCGATCCGGTCGCGGTAACGGTCGATCACCTCCAGCGTTCCGTCGGTCGAGCCGCCGTCGATGACGATGTATTCGATCTCCGCACCGCGCTGCGACAGCACGCTTTCAATCGTACGCTCAATGGTCGCTGCGCCGTTGAGCACCGGAGTGATGATGGAAAACTTCATTTTATCACCATCAGATTGCGGTGTTTCAGCGCGGAAAGCAGTTCCCGGAAACGCGATCGCCCGGTGCGGCGGTCGACGCCGTTGAGTCCGGCGCCGAGTTCGGGACAGCGTTCCCGGAGCAAAGCGCGCGAGGCGATCAGTTCGGCGGCGTAACCACGGTAAAACCGGGTCAGCAGCGCCTCCGGCATCCGGTTGCCGTAACTGCCGAGATTGCTGCATGCCAGATGGCGGGTGATGAAGCGGAACCCCTGAAAATGATAGAAGCCGGGATCGTCGCAGGGGCGCAGCGGCCAGTTCCACGGCGCGATGCCGAACCGCGGATCGCGGCCGACAATGACACCGCTGAATTTTTCCGGAAACTCGTCGAGATATTTCTGGTCGGCAAACCGGCCGGGTTCTGGAACGTCGCCGCACCAGTCGAGGCATTTTCTGCGCCACCAGTCCAGCGCGGCGAAGGAGGAGCCGCGGCGGTAAATTTGAAACTCCACGTTGAATCTTCCGTACTTGAGCCGCCACATCAAATGCGGCGGAAACCCATGCTCCATCAGCAGAACCGCCGCGTTGCAACTCTCGAATTCGCGGAACAGCGGTTCAGGTGACGCATAGAAAAAGAGGTCGGCGTCCAGCCATGCCAGCCGACCGATGTCCGGCGCAACGGAAAAAATATAACGCGGCAGCACCGGACTCAAAGTGAAAATATATTCCGCGCGACTGCGGTTGTGGCGGCAGGCGGCAAATTCCGGATCAAAACGCTCCACCTCGGCCAGCGGTATCGCGTTCAGTTTTTCACCGATGGCGGCCAGCGCGGACACCGCTTTGAACGCGCCGTTGTCCAGCGTGCAGACGTGCAGGCGGAAGTCGATACCAAGTTTTTTCAGCGACCGGTAAAGTGTTATTCCGGTCGCCGCGTAATTGAAATCGAAGCAGGTGAAAAATTCATATTCTGCCATAATCAGAGAACTCCTTGCGCATCGACGTTTTTCCGGCCAACCGGTATTTTTGCCAGCCACGAAGCTAATTTTTTCCGCAGCCGTTCGGAAAGCGGCCGATTGCGGTAAAGCAGATCGAACAACGCCATGTCGAACCGGTCGTCAAATTCCGGCTCCGGCGGATGCACGACCGGATTCGGCAGCGAACACCGCTCGAGATTCAACGCTCCGTCACGCATTTCATGTATGGCGTCAACTCCGATGTTGGTGACCAGATTGAATTTTGGAACCACAGTGAAGGCGCGGCGGCGCATGATGGCGTAGAGCCATTGAAATCCCCAGCAGGTGTCGAAGCCGGGAGCTTGGCGGCGCACCCGGTCGAAAATGGCGGTCCAACGGCGACGCACCGCCGGATTGTCCGGGAAAATGGCGGATAGTTCGCCGTTGCGCCGGAAACCGGGATAGCTGCCCAAATTATAATCGAAATGACGCCACGCCCGCCGCCAGGAGGCCCACCCCCACAGCATTGGATAGCGGGAAAAACGATAGGAGGCGCGGTCGGCGGACGGAAAATCAACAAAACTGTCGCCGGAGACATGCATCACACGGTCGTCTGTGCGATAATAATCCAGCATGGCGGAGGTGAAGCGGAAAAAGTCGGGTCCGGCAACACAGTCGTCCTCAATGACCGCGCCGGATTCGACCTCGGAAAAAAACCAGTCGATCCCCGCGGAAACACCGGGGCCGCAGCCGAGATTTTTTTCGCGGAAACAGGTTTTCAGCTCGCAATCCCAGTTCACGCCGGAGAGCACAATGTTTCTGGCCGCGGCGCAGCGTTCCGCCTCGCCGCGGCGTTCCGGCCGCGGACCGTCGGCAACCACAAACAGCCGTCGCGGTTTTGCTGCGGCGATCGCGGCAAAACTTTCAGCGGTGTTTTCCGGCCGGTTGAAGATCAGAAACAGCACCGGCATTTCCATTGGTCCGGTCATTGCAATGTTCCCTCCGCTCCGCGCAGAGCGCGCACCATCGTCCACGGATTGAGCGACCGCCAGTATATGCCGACAAAAATCCGCATCCGGCCGAATATCAGCGGCATCGCCATTACCAGAAACGCCGAGGTCGCCAATGCCGCCCACGCCGCCCCGAACGCCCCGAATTTCCCGATCAGCAGCAGATTGGCCGCAATATTGAATCCGGCGCCCAACAGCGCAAAAAACAGCGAATACAGTTGCAGATTCTCCGTATAAAGATAATAATTCATCGCCGTTCCCCACGACAGGAAAAGCAACCGCCAGACGATGACCGCGAACAACGGATACGCCGACCGGTAGGCATCGCCGTAAAGCCAGACCATCGCCACGCCGCAGACCGTCAGCACCCCAGACGCAACGGCGCCGCCGTAAAACATCAGCGAACAGAACCCGTCAAGACGCTCCCGGTACAGTCGTTCATCGGTCTTCTTTGCGTTGAGCAGCGCCGGAAAAAGCGCGGCGCCGGCCAGCAGCGGTATGAAGAAAAACGCCTCAGCGGTTTTTACCGCCGCCGCATAAACGCCTAGCGCCCCGGCTCCAAGCATCCGGTCGATCATCAGCTGGTCGATCCGCATATAGACCGTAACCGCAATGCCGGAGAGCAGCAGCGGCCACGACGCCTTCAACAGCGTTGCGGCTTCCGTCCGCGCAAAACGCCAACGTTCCAACCGGCCGCCGTCTCTCCGGTAAAACCACAGCAGAAAAGCCCCCTCAACCATCCACAGCAGCGGCTCGACCGCGGCGAACAGCGTCAACGGCGCATTCTTCCATGCCAGAACCAGACGGACCAGCGAACACGCCGTCACCGCCGCGATTTGCGACATCGCGATGAACTTACCTTTGACAAACGCCTGAAAATACAGTTCCAGAGCCGCCAGCGACTGAACTAAAACTCCGCTCAGCGCGATCATCACCAGCACCGCCGTCGCCTTCGGAGTTCCGGTGACGACAAAGACCGGCACCGCCGCCAAAAGCACAAAAACCGCAGCAGCCATTCGCAGCAGGAACGCTGTTCCCAGCAGGCGCTCCCCGTCATCCGGGCGGGTCACCAGTTCGCGCACCAGAATCTCCGCCATTCCCAGCGGCGCCACGCTGGCCAGCATCGCCGCGTAACTCAAAATATTGCTGAGCGCACCGAATTTTTCCGGACCAAGCTGACGCATCACATAAATACCGACGAAAAGTCCGGCGACCACCCTCACCGCCTTTTCAAAAAACAGCCACGCAGTGTTCGCTCCGTATTTTCTGACGCCGCCGGCGACAAGCAGTTCCAGCAGCCGGTTCATTCGCCGCACACTCCGTCCGCCGGCGGCGCGTCCAGCCGCTCGTTGTAAAAGATCGCTCCGCCGATCACAAATCCGGGAACCGCAAAAATTCCGATCACCGGCAGCGAAAGCACCAGCGAAACGACAAAGCCGAAACACCACAACTCGCCGCCGCCGCGCCGAAAAAATTTCCGGTATTCCGCAATTCCGCCGTGCAGCAGCAGCGGACTCCACAAATAGGAGCAGCCCACCCGACACCCGATCAGCGCCGGCGCAATCAGAAAACCAAATCCGGGAACAAACAACCCCACCGCTGCGCCGAACAACGCCCCAAGCAGCGTGCCGACTGCAAAACGCGACGATTTCCACACGCAGTACAGATTCGCCCGCCAGATGGGACGCTCCGAACTCCGGTGGTAGAAGTCCCGCTCAAATTTGGCGACCAGCCCGTCAAAAAACAGCGATCCGAACGCCTCGAACACACTGTTGGACAGCAGCGCCGCCGCCACCGCCACCGTAAGTGCGAATCCGGCCACAACGATCCAGCGCAGCGCCACCGCCAGCCAGCGCAAATACTCGTTCCACGCCGCCGGGTCGGGAAGAAAACTCAGCAGCGTCCGGCCGAACAGCACCGCCGCGGCAAGCACCGCCAGATAAAACAGCAGCAGCAGCGCAAGCGGAGCAATCAGACTGCGCCAGTAAGACGGTGTTGAATAAAATATTTTCAATCCGCGGACAATACAGGATAATCCGGTCAACAGAAACGCTCCCTTCTTACGGTTTTATTTTCCAAGATAAAAATAACTGGTCAAACGCCATTTTTCAAATTCAAAACTTGAAAAAGGCGGCTTGACGCGGTAATTTTATCAACTGCTGCAAAATATAGAAAGGAACAGCCTCATGCGACATATCGTTTCCGCGCTGATAACTGCGGCCGCGCTGGCGGGCGCTTTAACCGTTTTGGGATCAGAACCGTCGCCGCTAACCTGCGACATCACCGGCAATTCATCGCTGTCGATCAAGGGAAAATATTGCGACGTTTCGCTGTTCTCCAACCTGATCGCGGTCATTCCGCCGTGGCGCGGTGAACGGTTCAATTCTTCAACGCCGACGAAAATTGAGAAAAAAAACGGTTCCGTCACCGCCGTTCAACTTCCGAATGAAAAATTCAAAGATTTTCAGCTTGACGAATATTCATGCGCAATCGACGGCGACTCCGCTTTGATAACGGTTCGCGGCGGACTGGTCAACGCTGTCCCCACCAAGATGTTTTATCAGGCGCTGATGATCCCCGACTATCTGCTCGCCGGCGCCGACTGCACGGTGAAATTCCCGGACGGCGCCGAAAAAACCGTAAAAATCCCCGCTCAGCCGGAGGTTCAGGACGCCGCCGAGCTTTTTTCCGGATTCAGCGAAATAACTTTCACCGGATATCGCGGAACGTTGACCATCAGGCGGCTGTCCGGCCCGGTTCTGGTGTTCTTCGAGCGGCGCGCCGACTCCATCTACAATCCGATCCGCGGATTTGAGGTCGGCGCCAGATGGGACGTGGAATTCGGCAAGCCGATTGAAAGCGTCATCGAAGTGAAATTCAAGGAAAACGCCATGACGCCGGCTCCGGTCATTCCGCCGCAGCTCGGCGCCGCGACGCGTCCGCTGGCCATGAACCGCCTTTACACCCCGCTGGCGCCCGACTATTCGCATCTGCCGCCGCCGCGCAGCATCGTCAAAAACGCCGGGCTGCCGTTCACGATTCCGTCGGCCTCGGCAATGCGGATCACCGGCATTGAGCATGACGCCGCCGAACTCAACCGCTTCCGCCGCGCCGCCGAACGCACCCTGTCCGCCTCCTTCCCCCGCCTGAGATTTGAACCCGACCGGCGGACGCCGCCGGATATCACCGTCAATATCGCCGCCGCCGCAAATCATGACGACAACCCGGAATCCTATAAGATCGAAGTGACCGAGCGCGGCATAACCATCGCCAGCCCGTCCGCACGCGGAGCGTTCCACGCCATGCAAACCCTGAAAACCCAAGTCACAAACGGCGAAATTCCGGCAATGACCATAGAAGACTATCCGGAATACGCCTTCCGCGGCATCCATATCCTGCTTGACGAAGATTCGCTTGACGTTACCGGCCCCATGATCGAAAACCTGTTCGCGCCGCTCCACATCAACGCCATCGTCGCCGAGTGTCAATATGTCAAATGGGACAGCACCGGGAACATCCATCAGAAATGGGGTGCGTCCAAAGAGCAGGTCAAAAAACTTATCGAGATCGCCAACGACAATTATATCGACGTTTACCCGCTGTTCCAGACGCTCGGCCATTCCGAATGGCTGTTCGCCAACGGCAACAACCGCGGCCTCGCCGAAGACCCCGATTTCCCCTATGCCTACGACCCGTCCAACCCGGAATTGTATCCGTTGATCGACGCGATTTTGGCCGAGGTTCTTGAGACGTTCAACCGTCCGCGCTATGTCCACATCGGTCATGACGAGGTCTACAATCCGGTCGCCAGATGGCCGTATCAGCCGGAGAACGTGGCAAAGACCGCGAAAAAACTTTTCTTTGACGACGTGATGCACTTTTACACGCTCGGCAAAAAACTTGACTTTGAGATCATCATGTGGCACGACATGCTGGTGACGCAGGAGGAATGTCCTGAAAACGGCGCCGGCGGCGAACCCGACCACATCTCGGAAATCCGCAAGGATCTGCCAAAAGACATCAACATAGCATTCTGGCGGTACAGCGCAGGATTCGACTTCAAGGACATTGAAAAGGTTTACGGCGAGGGGTTCCACAACCTTTTCGGCGCCACATGGTACGACCGGTCGAACATCACGGCGCTGTGCCGGTTCGGCAAAGGACGGCTCAAGGGCATGCTGCAGACCACCTGGACCGGATACAACGGCAACCGCCACGCGATCGACAGGGAGTTCATGCAGATGCACCCGTATGCCCAGCTGGCCATGTCGTCATGGAATCCCGACATCGGACTGGACGAAGCGGATTCTCCGACAATTTTCTGCGATCTGATGGAAAGTATCCGCGACCGCGAAACCAAATCCGGCTGGGCGCTTGACCTTTCCCAGTTCTCCAGCATCGCCTTCGCGCCGGGAACCGATCCGTTTCTTACCGGAACGCTGAACGAATTTGACCGGCTGCCGTCCGGTCTGCGCTGCGGCTCGGTCGAATTCCGGGTGGCAGAATACGATCATACCGCGGCCGCCGTTTCGGTGCGGTCGGCAACTTCGCCGGCGCTGCCGGAAACCTCGGCTCAGCTGCCGGTCAATCTGAAAGTTTCCGACCTTTATTTTCTGCACACCACCGCGTCGACCGCCGCGAAAAAGGATGCGGTCATCGGCAGTTATGAAATTGAATACGCCGACGGAACCGCAGATTCGGCGCCGATAATATACGGAAAAACCATCGGCTCCGTCTTCAGCACGGTCAACTTCTCGCTCGCGCCACTGCAGTCTTACAGCTGGGAAGACAACGGCTCAACCTGCCGGATATGGTATCAGAGCTGGTGCAATCCAAAGCCTGAGGTTCCGGTAAAATCGGTCACGCTGAAGTCAAACGGCGGAGAAACGCCGATCTATCTGCTCGGACTGAGCGCCGCCGGCAACCCGGAGACCAGATAAAAAACCATGAAACACCTGTTTCCAATATTGGCTATAACAGTTCTGTCGCTGACGGCGACCATCCGTGGAATAACCATCGGTCTGCCGTCGGACGACCGGATTGAAGCCAGTTTCGGAAGCGGTGAAAAAGTCGCGGAAAAATCCGGCGTTCTGGCGGCGGCGATCGCGTCCGGAGCCGCCGAGCGCTCGGAGTTCCGTGAACGCGACACCATCGAAAACTTCGGTGAACTCGCCGCGCTTTCCCCTTATTTCGATTCGGTGCGCAGTTACAATCCCGACGAATTCCACACTCTGAAAGTGCTCGCCTCGATGTATAAACGGCGCTCCCCCCTGCCCGGTTCCTACGCCTACGGCAATTTTTATTTTTATCAAATGGGCACGTTGGCAGCGGCCGGCCGGATGTTCGGCATCCTTGAACCACACAGTGAAACCTACTTTCTCACCCATCCCTCCGCCTTTGCGCCGTTCTACCTCTGGCTGCGCGGCGGCATGGTATTTTTTACTCTGGCGACCGCGCTGCTTCTATACGCCGCCGGAACCATGATGCACGGCCGCATGCTCGGATTTCTGGCGGCGGCCACATTCACGACGCTGCCGGTGGCGGCGCTTGCCGGAAAAAGCATAAAGCCGGACATGCCTGTGACGTTCTGGACGGTTCTTGCGCTCTTTTTTGCCGTGAACCTCACCCGGAAACCGGAATGGAAATATTATCTGCTCTGCGGCGCGGCGATCGGCGCGGCGGCGGCCACCAAATACACCGGAGTTCTCGCCGCGGCGGTTCCATTTACAATCTGCTGCGCAGCGGGATTCCGCGACTGGAAAAAACTTTCCGGCTGCGCCGCCGCGGCAGCCGCAGTGTTCGCGCTGTTGACGCCGGCGCTGTTTTTCGACTTTCCACTGTGGAAGTTCGACCTGCTCGGGATTCATTCCGGCATCGCCGGCGCCCGGCCGTGGTATGAACAGCTGTGGTGCGAAGGACTCAACTATCTGATCTCTCCCGTTCGCAATCAGGCCGGACTCACCGGTGTGGAATTTGCCCTCTTTACAGCGGCTGCGCTGTTTACACTGATTCGGCTGTTTTTCCGGTTTGACGTTTTTGCGGCGGCGCTGCTGGCGTTCTGCGCCGTGATATTCAGCGTCACCTGCCTGGGGCAGCCGCATTCGGAAAGTTATCTGCTGCCGGGTTATGCCGCGGGGGCGCTGCTGTTTTTCCAGCCGTTCGCGGTTTTTGCCCGCCGGGTGCCGCTGCTTCCGGTTGCGGCGCTGATATTTCCGGCGGCGGCCTTCTGCGACTCCATGCGCTGGGACGCGATGTGCGCCGCCGAAAATCCCCGGCTCTCCGCAACGCGCTGGGTCAACGCCAATATTCCATCCGGCACGGCGGTCGGCATGCGGCGCTATCCGGTGGCTTACCGTTCGCTGATCCTCGACCCGGAAAAATACGACCTCCGCAACGAGCTTGAAAACGGACGCGCCGCCGCGCTTGACGCCGACTATTACATCGACTGCTCATTTGAGTGGGATGACCGCCGTCCTGAGTTTTCCGGCCACACCCCGGTTGCCGGCTTCGGTCCGCGGCGCGACTTCAGAATAAATTATTTCTATGAAACCGTCGCGCCGCGCATCACCATATATCGCAAAAAGTAACGCCGGACAACACGGCAAACGCCGTTTCAGGCGATCGGTTGCGCGGCTTGTTTTCGTCCGGTTCCGGCGGTATATTAATCGACATCATGGAACACTGGAAACTAAATCTGTTCTGGACGTGGGCCAGTCTTTTTCTGGCGATGGGCGCTTTTGCCTTCGCCTATCCGGTCGCGCCGTTCATGCTGGAGGACGTTTACGGAGTCAGCGACGCCCGTGAACTGGATATGTTCATCTCGCTGTTCGCCTTTTCCGGCAATCTCGGATTTTTCATCTTTGCGCCGCTGTGGGGTAAAATGGCCGATGTCTACGGCCGGAAAATGATGATGACCCGCGCCAATTTCTGCGCCGCCTGTCTGCTGCCGTTTCTGGCATGGATGCCCGGAGTGTGGTCGCTGATCACACTGCGTTTTTTCATTGGTTCGCTGTCCGGTTCTGCCTCGGCGGCGATGGCACTGGTGGCGTGCACCACGCCGGAAAAACACCGCGGCGCCGCGCTCGGCGTGGTAAGTTCGGCGATTTTCAGCGGCAATCTGGCCGGAATCGTCATCGGCGGCTTCGCGGTCAACTCGCTCGGCTACAACAACACCTTCGTGCTCTGCGGCGCGCTCGGATTCACCGCTGCGGCGATCTCGCACTTTCTGGTGCGCGGGAAGATGCCGCCGAAGTCGGAACGGCCGAAAATGCGCTGGCTGCCCGGCGGACTGCCGAAACTCGGAAACGTCTGGTATATCATGCTGCTGACGCTGCTGATGGGATATGTTCAGCAGATCGACGCGCCGTTTCTGCCGCTGCTGGTCAAAGACGTTTTGCAGTCCGGCAATCACGAAGCGATGAAATGGAACGGATTTCTCGGCGGCGCGGCGGCGGCGGCCGGAATGGTGGGCGGATTCGCCATCGGCTATATCTCCGACCGGATATCCGGGCACATTGTGGGGATCGCCTGCGCGGTGCTCGGCGCGGTGTTCATTCTGCCGCAAAGCTGGTGTTCGTCGCTTGACTGGCTGTTCGCTGAACGCATGGCGATGATATTTTTTGTGGCCGGCCTAAGTCCGGTCATGCAGTCGTGGCTGTCACTCACCACCGAACAGAAGGAACGCGGCGCGATGTTCGGCTACGCCACCAGCGCGCGCAGTCTGGGGTGGCTGATCGGCGGCGCGGTCGGCGCGGCGGTGACCGGACTGTGGGGGACGCGTTCGGTTTTCGCTTCGGCGGCGGCCAGTCTGCTGTTGCTGGCGCTGCTGACCGCGCTGGTTCAGAGGATCATTCCGTTTCCAGCCGAACGAAAAGACGAGTAACGCCGGGAAAATTTGCCAAACCGCGACGGACGTGGTATATTATAGAAAAATTCAAAGGAGTTTTTCATTATGAAGGCAGTCATTTCCGTAATCGGCCGCGACTCGGTCGGCATCATCGCCAAAGTCAGCACCAGCTGCGCCGAATGCGGCGTGAACATCCTTGACATCTCCCAGACGGTGCTGGAAGATTATTTCACCATGATAATGATCACCGACATCGACCGGATGACCGTCTCTTTCAGCGAGTTTGTGGACCGGATGGACAAGCTCGGCCGCGAATCATCCCTTCAAATCCACGCCATGCACGAAGACATCTTCAATTCGATGCACAAGATTTAATCAACCTTCCGTGATCCGCGAAAGTGAAAGTTCAATTATAAAATGCTCGCCATTGAAAATATCATCGAAACCATCAACATGATCCGGGAGGAGTGCCTCGACATCCGGACCATAACGATGGGCATCTCCCTTTACGACTGCCTGAGCGAAGACCCCAACCGCCTGGCGGACAATGTTTACGACAAAATCATGCACAGCGCCGCCAACTTAGTCTCCACCGGAATGGAGATTGAAAAGAAATACGGCATTCCGATTGTCAACAAACGGGTGGCGGTCACCCCGGTCGCCCTGCTTGCGGGGCGGCTTGACCACGATGGAGTTGTGAAAATCGCAAAAACGCTCGACCGCGCCGCCCGCGAACTCGGCATAAACTTCATCGGCGGCTACAGCGCGCTGGTTCAAAAGGGAGCGACCAACGGCGGACGCACGCTGATCGAGTCGATCCCGGAGGCGCTGAGCGTCACCGATCTGGTCTGCTCCTCGGTCAACGTGGCCAGTACCAAGGCTGGAATAAATATGGACGCCGTAGCGGAAATGGGCCATATCATCAAAAAGACCGCAGTGATGACCGCCGACCGCGGATCTATCGGCTGCGCGAAACTGGTGGTGTTCGCCAACGCGCCGGAGGACAATCCGTTCATGGCCGGAGCGTTTCACGGCATCGGAGAGCCGGAGACGGTCATCAACGTCGGAGTTTCCGGCCCCGGAGTGGTGGCGTCGGCCATCAGACGCGCCGGCGACTGCAATCTGCTCGAACTCGCGGAACTCATCAAGAAGACCGCGTTCAAAATAACCCGCGTCGGCCAGCTGGTGGCGCGGGAGGCGGCCGAAAAGCTGAATGTGCCGTTCGGCATTGTCGATCTGTCGCTGGCGCCGACCCCGGAAATCGGCGACTCGGTGGCGTATATTCTGGAGTCCATGGGGCTGGAGCGATGCGGCTGCGCCGGAACCACCGCCTGTCTCGCGCTGTTGAACGACGCGGTGAAAAAAGGCGGCGTCATGGCGTCTCCCCAGGTCGGCGGACTTTCCGGGGCGTTCATTCCGGTGTCCGAAGACGCGGGAATGATCCAGGCGGCAAAGTGCGGTTCGCTGACCATTGAAAAACTTGAAGCGATGACCGCCGTCTGCTCGGTCGGGCTGGACATGATCGCCATTCCCGGCGACACCGATGACGCGGTGATCTCCGGTATTATCGCCGACGAAATATCCATCGGCGTCGCCAACACCAAAACCACCGCCGTCCGGCTGATTCCGGCGCAAGGCTGTTCCGTGGGCGACATGGTGAGCTTCGGCGGACTGCTCGGCGAGGCGCCGGTCATGCGGGTCAACACCGGTTCTCCGGCAAAATTCATCGGGCGCGGCGGCCATATTCCGGCGCCGATCCACAGCCTGAAAAACTGATGAAGCCGATACGGACCGCAATAACCGGAAACCGCGGATTCATCGGCGGCCACCTTTTCGGACGCTTGCGCTGCGACCGGCGTTTTGAACCGGTCGCCATCGAGCGCCGGGATTTCGAGTCCGCCGAGAGACTCGCCGCGGCGCTTGACGGCTGCAGCGCAGTGGTGCATCTGGCCGGATTGAGCCGTCATGAAGACGGCGCATGGCTCTACCATGTGAATATGGAACTGGCGGAAAAATTGAACGCGGCGCTGAACGCGCTGCCGTCCGGTCGCCGGCCGGCGCTTTTTTTCGGCTCCACCACCCATATCGCCAAAGAAACGCCGTATCACGCCTCGAAACGTGACGCGCAAACCCTTTTTGAACACTCCGGTTTCGACGTAACCACCCTGCTGATGCCCAATGTGTTCGGTCCGTACAGCCGGCCGTTTTTCAATTCGGTGGTGGCGACATTCTGCAAAATGGCGGCCGACGGCGCAACGCCGGAGCGAATCGATGACGCGGAATTGAAGTTGATCGACGTTTTTTCGCTGGTCAACGCCATTGCCGAAATTATTGCCGGTCACACTCCGTCGGCGGCCAAGGCGGTTGTCACTGCCATACCGCACCGCTTTGAACTCCGGCTGCCGGAGTTGTGGCGCAAACTGCTGGCCATGTCCGGACGAACTCCGGAAACGGAAACCGACACGCCGGAATTCGACCGGCTGCTGCGGATCACACTTAACTCTTATTGACCTGTCCGCGCCGCAATCGCGCTCCGGCGGCCGCGACAAAAAAGCGCACCCGTTTAAAACGGATGCGCTTTGACTTTCCGTCAGTCCGCGCAATGTTATGCGTTGACCGCCTTCTCGCCTTCGACAAACGCCAGACGGTTCAGTTCAATCACCTCAGGCTTGCTGCTGAAGCTTTCAAAAACCGCTTCGTTGAACACCTTGTCAAAGTCGGCCTTGTCGCCGCCTTCAAGAATGTTGTTCTTCTTGAGCACCGCGGCCAGCGCGCCGAGCAGCACCGAGTTGGCGCATTTGGCATTGCCGAGTTTCAGGGCGATCTCCGAGGCGTTCACTCCGCAGATGATTACGCCTTCCGGCAGCGGCGGCAGCGTCATGGTCGAGCTGTCGTAAATCAGGACGCTGCCGGGAACGACCTCGTCTTTGAACTTGTCCAGCGCGGTCTGACTGATCGCAATCAGAAGGTCGCACGAACTGTCGATGATCGGCGAACCGATCTTGTTGCGGCTGACGATGACCGAGCAGTTGGCCGAACCGCCGCGCTGCTCCGGTCCATAGGATGGCAGCCAGCTGACGTTGAAGTTGCGCAGCTTCGCCATATTCGCCAGCATGATGCCCAGACTCAGAATGCCCTGTCCGCCGAATCCGGCCATTTTCAACCGCAGTTCGCGGTCAAACAACTTGGACTCGTTGCGGAACGTGTGAGCCACGCCGATGTCGAGCTTCTTGGGATAAAGCAGACTGCGGACCGTTTCCGGATCGTGAATCGGCGGCGGCGGCAGCGGCTTGGACTCGGATTC
Organism: Victivallaceae bacterium; assembly: GCA_028709805.1. GTDB lineage: Bacteria > Verrucomicrobiota > Lentisphaeria > Victivallales > Victivallaceae > CALXXL01. Next base: position 255,548 of record JAQUTL010000001.1, on the reverse strand, counting down.
CGCCGACCGGTCGCGGAAACAGCCGAGCGGATAATATTTGGTCATCTCCTCGTCGATGAACTTGTTCATGTCGGCGGCCGACTTGCGCAGGTTGATCGGACAGGCGCAAAGCAGTTCAACAAAAGAGAACCCCTTGCGGTCGCGCAGATTGTCCAGCGCTTTGCCGATCGACTTGCGCGCCTTCTGGATGTTGGCGGTGGAGGTAAGCGCGCAGCGCTCGATATACACCGGAACGTCCAGCGAGTTGAGCAGTTCGCACACCTTCATCGGGTAGCCGTCCACTTCAACATTGCGCCCATACGGAGTGGTGGTGGTCTTCTGCCCCGGCAGCGTGGTCGGCGCCATCTGGCCGCCGGTCATTCCGTAGTTGGAGTTGTTCACGAAAAACACCGACATCTTTTCGCCGCGGTTGGCCGCCTGAATAAACTCGTTGAAGCCGATCGCCGCGAGGTCGCCGTCACCCTGATACGAAATCACCATTTTGTCCGGCGCGACGCGGGCGATGCCGGTTCCCACCGCCGGCGCACGGCCGTGCGGCACCGAAATGCAGCCGCAGTTGAAATAGTAGTAGGCCATAACCGCGCAGCCGACCGGCGCAACCAGCATGACCTTTTCCTGAATCCCGCGGTCTGCAATGGCTTCTGCCAGCAGCTTATGAAGAATCCCGTGGCCGCAGCCGGGGCAGTAATGCATATTGGTTTTCACCGGACCGGGACGGCGGGTGAAACTGTCAAAAAACACCGGAGATTTGCCGAACTTGACGATTTCCTTGCTCATTTGGTCACCTCTTTCATCACTTCCTGCGCCCTGGCCACGATCTCGGCCACGCTCGGAATGTTTCCGCTGCAGCGGCTGACCAGATGCACCGGACGACTGCAGTCGATCGCCAGCTTCACATCGTCGATCATCTGTCCGCAGTTCATTTCCACGGAGAGAAACGCCTTGGCGGTCTTGAGCGTTCCGCGAAGCGCATCTTTCGGGAACGGCCACACCGTCTGCGGACGCAGCAACCCGGCCTTGACGCCCTGGCTTCGCAGCACATCCACCGCACGGAGCGCCACTCTGGCCGACACGCCGAACGCGCAAAGCACCAGCTCGGCGTCATCCAGCTTATACGCCACAGAGCGCTGTTCGTTCTTCTCGATCTCCTTGTATTTCGCCTCAAGCCGCAGCCGAATCTGCTCCAGTTCGGAATGTTCAAGATACAAAGTGGTGAAATAGTTCGGAGTGCCGTCGTCCTCGCGCTTTCCGGCGATCGACCACGGTGAATCCTTGCGCGGCGGACGCGGCTCCGGCAGCGTCACCGTCTCCATGATCTGCCCGATCACGCCGTCGGCCATAATGTAGACCGGAGTGCGGTATTTTTCCGCGATGTCGAACGCGGCATAGGTCATGTCGCACATCTCCTGCGCCGAATCCGGGGCGAACACCGGGCAGTGATAACCGCCGTGACCGCCGCCCTTGGTCAGTTGAAAGTAGTCAGACTGCTCGGGGCCGATGTTGCCAAGCCCCGGACCCGAACGGGTTATGTCGGCAATCACCGCCGGAAGCTCGTACATGGCAAGATAGCTGACACCCTCCTGCTTCAGACTGATGCCCAGCCCGGAGCTGGCGGTCATCGCCCGCTTGCCCATCGCGGACGCGCCGATCACCATATTGATCGCGCCGATCTCGCTCTCGGCCTGAATGAACACGCGTTTCAGCCGCGGGAACAGCAGCGCCGCTTCCTGAGCGACTTCGCTGGCCGGGGTGATCGGGTAGCCGAAATAACTGTCGCAACCGGCGAGCAGCGCGCCGTAGACGGCCGCTTCGTTGCCCACCAAAAGAACTCGATTGTTGTATTCCATCCGTCAATCCTCCACAATCTCAAGAACCGTAACCGCGCCCGGCTCCGGACACTGATAGAAACAGCCTCCGCAGCCGATGCAGCCGTCCGCGGCCTGATAGGCCGCCGGATAACCCTGCACATTGAGCTTTTCGCCCAGTTTCAGGATTTTTTTCGGACACGCGATAACGCAGCGTCCGCATCCCTTGCACTGGTCGAAAGCAATGTCGACTCTGAACTTTTTGCTCATTGTTTAGCCCTCTTTATGTTAAAAAAGTCGCTTAAAAATAACTTCCGTTCACATTCGCACCGTTATCCCGCGGGAGGCAAGATAACTTTTAGCTTCGGGAACCGTAAAGGTTCCGAAATGAAAGATGCTGGCCGCCAGAACCGCGTCGGCGCGGCCGCGTTCGAGCACATCGGCCAGATGTTCCAATTTTCCGGCGCCGCCGGAGGCGATCACCGGCACGTTCACTGCCGCCGACACTGCGGCGGTCAGTTCGCAGTCATATCCGTTTCCGGTGCCGTCGCAATCCATGCTGGTCAGCAGAATTTCTCCGGCGCCAAGTTCAACGCCGCGGCGCGCCCAAGCCAGAACATCGATTCCGGCCGGCGTTCTGCCGCCGTGAGTAAAGACCTCCCACCGCCCGGCTCCGCGCCGCTTTGCGTCGATTGCCAGCACAATGCACTGACTGCCGAAATGGGAGGCACCGGCGGATATAAGCGCCGGATCGTTCACCGCGGCGGTGTTAAGGCTGATTTTGTCCGCTCCGTTGTTGAGCAGCTCGCGCATATCGCCGACGCTCCGGATGCCGCCGCCGACTGTAAGTGGAATAAATATCTGCGAGGCGGTGCGGCGAACCACGTCCACCATGGTGTGCCGGTGGTCGCTTGACGCGGTAATATCCAGAAAAACCAGCTCGTCCGCCCCCTGCCCGTCATACGCGCGGGCGACCTCGACCGGGTCTCCGGCATCCACCAGATTGACAAAATTAACCCCCTTGACCACACGGCCGGAGGTTACGTCAAGACATGGAATGATCCGTTTTGCCAGCATTATGTTTCCAATCGTTTTTACAATCTTTATAAGATAGCTCTAAAACCGCTTTTTTCAAGCGCCGCCGCCGTTTTAATCGTTGCAAAAAAAGCAAATGCCGTTATATTATACAAAATCTTGAGCCAGAAAAAAGGAGACGCTTCCGATGTCCTATCCATCGCTGACCGACGCAGGGTTTCATCACTGCACGCTGATATATGAACAGCCGCCGCGCAATTCCGATTCATTCCGCCATTATGTGGCGAAGATCGTCGACGGACGTCCGGAGCCGCAGTGGGTGTTCGACGCTTTTCTGTTCCTCACTCACAACGTGCGCGGCATGAACACCGAGATCGGCGAGATCACCATGGACGATTTTCAGGCGATCCTCGAACAGTATTTCGCACCGGGACGCAATCTTGACGCGCTCGACTCGGCCATCGAAAAAATAACCGGTGAACTCGGCGCCCTGCCGCCGTCCAAACGCAAAATCATCATCGTTATCCCGTGGCTTAATCCGGCGGTGACAAACTTTGGAACGCTGAACGGCAAACCGGTGTCGCTCGCCACGCAGCGCGGCCGCGACACCGCGGTTGAATGGTATGTCAAACAGGTGAAGGAACGCTTTGCCAACCGCTACAAACACCTTGAACTGTGGGGATTTTACTGGATGAGAGAGAATATATCCGGCACCCCGTCGGCCGTCCGCGCCGCCGCCGACATCATCCACCGTCACGATTTGAAACTGCTGTGGATACCCTACTATCTGGCTTCCGGGTTCGACCGCTGGCGCGATTACGGCGTCGACGTTGCAATCATGCAGAGCAACTACGTTTTCAACTGCGCCGACACCGGCGGCAACGCCAGAGCCAACCGGCTGACGGCCAATGCCGCACGCTGCCGGAAATACGGCCTCGGCTTTGAAATAGAGCTGTCCAGCTCTTACCGTCTCACGCCGGATCAGCGTCATTTTTTTCTGCGCACATTGGAGTGCGGCGGCGCCGAACGGCTCGGGTATCAGCAGGCGCCGACCGCTTATTATCTCGGCGGCGCGCTTGAACTGTATGCGTCGCCGGAGGTGGAAATGCGCCGGATTTACCAGTCGCTGTGCGATTATATCGCCGGACGGCAGATCATCGAACCGCGCATGGATCACTGGGACATCCGGCGCAACGGCGGCGCACTGACGGCGGAATGCATATTGGAGCAGCCGATAAAAAGCGGAAACATCGATATTTTTTTCAACGAAACCGGCGAAGCGTGGCATGGCGTCGCCCGGCTCTACGCCGACGGCCGGCCGGTCGGATGGGCAGCGCGTACCAATCCGAATCCGGATGAGCTGGAATTTCAGGCGCTGACCGTTCCGCTTGACTGCGGCGGCCGGTCGGCCACTTGTCTGCGCCTCGAAATCTCCGGAGGAGTGCCGGACATTTCCGACATCGCGCTTGAACACAACGCCGAGCCGGTCGACCACGACCGCCGGTTCTCCGAACCGCTGCCCGAACAGTTGGACGGGCTGGAAACCGCCATTACCGGCGGGAAATCCGGGCTTATGCGCTTTATTTACGGTCAACACACCGAAGCGGTCAGAATTTTTACGCTTGAAACGCCGGAGCGTTGCGACCGTATTGTCATATCCTGCGCCAATCCGGCCGACTCGGCGGCGCTCCTGCTGGCGGCGGAGAAGGAATTTTGCGCCGCTTCCGGCTGCGGTGCGCTTCCGGAGGACACGCTCGTGATTCCGGCAACTGTTCGCGGCGGAAAAATGATTTTCGACCTGCCGGAAGCGGTCGTCTTACAGAATTTTTCGCTTTGTCTGCAATTCAGCGGTTATACCGGAACGGGAGCCGTCGAGCTTTTCCGTGACGGCAAACGGATCGCCGCCGCTGTCAGCGGCCGCTGGCATCCGGGGACCTTGAACAACGGCGGAGAATATTACGACGACGGCGTTGTGGCCACCACCGGAGTTATTCCCCAAAACCTGAACGGGATGACCGGATGGTCCGGCGGCGGCGTCCGAGAGTTTTGCATCGATCTTGGAAGCGTCAAACCAGCCGGAACCGTCATGATCGGCTGCTTTTACAGCAAACTGCAGAAGGTAGCGCTGCCGGAACGGATCGAAGCAGCTTTTTCGGAGAACGGCGAAGACTGGAGCCGCCGGAGCTCCGCCAAGATGCCGCCGGAAAATGAAAAACGCAATCTGCTGCGGCTGGCTCCGGCCTGCGTTACCGCCGACACGCCGGTGCGTTACATCAAACTGCGCGTCACCGCAAAAGCAGTCCGCGGCGCGCTTACGCTGCTGAAATATATCTGCCGCTGAAAAATGAACAATATCGTCGCAATCGCCGGAGACATCACAAAGCTCGAAGTCGACGCGATCGTCAACGCAGCCAACTGTTCGCTGCTCGGCGGCGGCGGCGTGGACGGGGCGATTCATCGCGCCGCCGGACCGGAACTTCTGGAGGCGTGCCGCAAATTCGGCGGCTGCGCCACCGGAGAGGCGCGGATAACGCCGGGATTCGGACTTACGGCTAAATTTGTCATCCATACGCCCGGTCCGGTCTGGCGCGGCGGAGAAAACAATGAGGCGGAACTTCTGAAAAAATGCTATCTGAATTCACTGGAACTGGCGGCGGAAGCTCAATGCCGGTCGCTGGCGTTCCCGTGCATCAGTACCGGAGTATACCATTTTCCCAAGCCGGAGGCGGCCGCGATCGCAATGAACAGCGTGCGGTCGTGGACTGGCAGATTCCCGGAAAAAGTTATTTTCTGCTGTTTTTCCGCCGCTGATCTGGAGTTGTACTGCCATCTTTTAAGTGTGCAGGAGGGCACGTAATGAGTTTCGTCGTCACCGCCGGAAGACGATGCGCGGCATTGCCGGTAAGCGCCGGAATTCTCACGGATTGTCGGCGTTGTGCCGGAACACGGGTTTGAATGCGCGGCGGATTTGTTCAAGGCGCTGATGCAAGCTGCAGCTTGCGATCGGCGTGGCTGCGGCGACATTATGAGTTTAACCGATATTGGAATGCCGATTTTGAAAAATACCGCAAACGTTATTCGCCGGACGGCACGCGGGCGTCGCTTTATCTGTGGAAAATCAAAGGCGGCGACTTGAAGACCAATAATGAAAAGACGGTTGCTCAATAGGAATTGTCGTTCAGAGTGTTCAAAAGTTTTTCCATATGCCGCGGCGTTCCGGCGTTTATTGTAAGCCGTCGGAGCACGCCGGTCCTAACAATTTTCAAAAAGGCGTAATTTTCTGATTGCGCCGCCTAAAATTCGTATATTTTGCTCAATTTCTCAAAAGCAGGCCCCCCGCCCGTCCGAAATCTACCGTCGTAAAATGCAAACTCCGCATGGGAACACTCCGGTTCCGGCGGATTGGCAAACGGTTAAAATCTTCTTTATTTGCATATACTTTGATTTTTACGGCCTGACAAAATGTGGTCCACACAGAACTAACAACACGACAATTTCTTGTCGGAGTGATTGTCTTTCCGCCGCAACATGATATATTCTGTCGGAATAAAACTGTCATTGACTCGGAGCTTTTTCTGTTATGGACAAGAAAAGTGAACAGTGGATGCGCAAGCTGAAGTTTATCTCCGAGCTGAAAAAGAACAACTATCCGACGGCGGAAACGTTTGCAAAAAAACTTTGCATGTTCGAGGACGAAGACGGTCAGCCGTTCGGATGCAGCGCACGGACCGTCGCACGGGATATCCGGGAGCTGGTGGAAGTGCATAAAGCTCCGCTGGAATACGATCCGCACAGCTGCGGGTATTATCTGAGCGACCCTTCGTGGAATTTAGACTGCCCGGTTTTTGAGGATGACTTTGTGAGTATGGCCGTACTCGGAACCCGGCTGGCGGCGGACATTCTGCCCGACCCGGTGAAAAAGAGCGTGGACGATGCCATTTCCATAACACTGGCCAACGAGTGCTCCGACTTCTTCGACTCCGCGATGATCGACACTATTCTGTGCGCCTCCGGCATCAAGGCAAGCATTGATCCTGCGACGTTTGAAAAACTTTTTGAGGCATGGCGTCGACAGCAGATGGTCATACTCACCTATAAAAATCCCAAAGGCGAAGTCTCCGAACATAAGTTCGAGCCGCACCTGATCGCGTTTCACAAGGGGGCGTGGTATGCCAAGGGCTATAAATACGGCACGAAGGATGTCCGACTCTACGCCGTCCAACGAATCGTCGGTCTGCACAACGGCGGCGACTGTTTCGAACCGGACAAAAAACTTTTGGAGGACACTCGGAAAAAAGGGTTGTTCAACTATGAAAAAGTCTCCGGCATCAAACTGCATTGTGATGCTTCAATCGCCTTATATATATATGAACAGCAGAAGGTGTTTAAGTCCAGGATCGGGCGGCAGGCGGACGATTCACTGATCGTAAACCTGAATCCGGCGATTGAGCATGAGGTGATCCGCTGGATACTCGCGGAAGCCGGGCGCATTCAGGTGTTGGACCTCAAGTCGTTGAGAAAGAAGATCGCCGAAGCCGGAAGAAATATTATGGAGAGCAACTGTTGACCTGTATTGGGTAGGACACTTTTTGTCATACCTCCCGCTTTACATTATGATCAAACAACCGGCGCGTCGTGCCGGTCAGATCAAAATATCTAAGGCGGGAGAGAGACGAAGATGAAGGAGATTTGGGAAATGATCGGAGCAAACGGGATGCTGGCGCCGGCCGCGGCCGTTGGGTTGGTGATTGATGCGGTCGCGGTCTACGCCGTATTGCTGGATGGCGCATTTCGGGCGATGCGGTTGAAGACGCACTTAAAAACGATTCCGTCCGACGCGGAGGCACAGCGGCGGCGGTTGGCTCTGCCGGTGCGGTTCTCTGCCGATCTGGCTGAAATTCTTGCAAAGATCGGCGTTTCTGCCGGGATTATCTTTGCAATACCGGAGTTTACGTTGGGCGTGCTGTCAAAACAGTCGGCGATTCCTGGTTTTTTCGTGCTGTCGGCCGCTGCGGTGCTGCTGCCGGCGTTTGCGGCGGCGGCGGGGTTGCGGCTTTCGGCCGGCATGGCGGTGGCAAAACCGTATGGCCGGACAAATTGTCGCTGATGATAGATTTGTTCATGCAGGAAAAGGAGTAGTGGTCGTGAAAAAATTTTTTAACTTTCGGGTGCCTGGCTTCAATAAGGTGGAGATGAAAGTTTACCATCTCAGCTGTGCCGGATGCGGCTACGAGCGCATGGTAGAGTTGAAAAATCCTGATTTTGAGGTGGCGTACACTGCGTCAGGAGGTGTGAAGTCCGAATTTGAACTGGTGGATGAGATGCCGAAGCACTGTCCGCAATGCGGCCGACGGCTGAAGAAAATGCGCATTCCTGTTCCGATATACACATAGACCGGGTGTTCTCGCCGATTTTCCGGATGATGACAAGGAGCGACAACAATTATTCCATGTCTATATTTCGGGCAAATCGCGCGGCATATCAGTTGTAGAGGGAGACGCGGAAAACACGTGCCGGACGTTGCCTTTCCACCTGATCCGTGCTATATTATTGCAATGATGCTCCGGTAGCTCAGTGGATAGAGCAACTGCCTTCTAAGCAGCTGGTCAGGAGGTAGATCATCCCGGAGCACCAATCATAAATACATAAGAACCATGAAATTACACCTCGGTTATTTTTCAAGAGCGCTATTTTCTCCCGCTTTCACTATTTTGCTACTGTTTGAGGTGCGAATTGTATAGCAATTATATAGCAGAAATGTCGCAACAAAAACAATGTATTATAGGGCTTGCTGAACGAAAGATAAGGGAGTGTAACGAATTTTCTGTAAAATCATATTGAACGCCAAGCCAGAGTTAGGCATAGGGCGCGCCCCGACGAGAATGGGTAACCCAACTCGTCGGAGTCGGAGCGCGAACTGTGTGTAACTCGGTGGAAATTGCGAAAAAAGTGTGATAAGTTCTCCGAATGTCATTGACTTCGCGGAAAATGACAACACAACGAAAGGACTTATCAAAATGAAATGTAGCATGGAACCGGAACTTTTGCAACTGATTTTGGAAAAAGGATTCGATGGAGTGCCGGAAATGATGCAAAATATTTTCAATCTTGCAATGAAGATTGAGCGTGAAAGGTATCTTCACGCGGAGTCGTATCAGCGAACGCATAGATCATGCCAACGGATACAAACCTCGCACGATTCAAACACTGAACGGCGAACTTAATTTGAGCATCCCGCAAACCCGGAATACCGATTTTTATCCATCGTGTCTGGAACGGGGGATGCGAAGTGAACGTGCGCTTCGCATAGCAATAGCGGAAATGTATATTCATGGCGTCGCCACCCGGGAAGTGCGGGATATTCTGGAGAAAACCTGCGGGTTGGAGGTGACGGCGATGCAGGTCAGTCGTGCGGCGCAAATGCTGGATTGCGAGTTTGAAAAGTGGCGGAAGCGACAGTTGAAAGATCCGGTTGAGTATATGTTGCTTGATGCTAGATATGAGAAAGTTCGAACTGATGGGAATGTAGTTGATTCTGCGCTTCTGATTGCTTATGGAATTATGGGAGACGGACATCGGAGGGTGCTCGGTGTGAGTGTGGAAATGTCGGAAGCCGAGATCCATTGGCGGCACTTTCTTGAGTCGCTGGTTGAGCGTGGACTTCATGGTCTTGAGATGATCACCAGCGACAATCATCCCGGCTTGAAGAATGCTCGAAAGAGCGTTTTTCCCTCGGTTCCCTGGCAGCGCTGTCAGTTTCATTTGCAGCAAAACGCTTCTGCGCATGTGCCGAAGAAATCCCGGCAAGGTGAGGTTCACGATGACATCCGAAACATCTTCAACATGCCGTCCAAAGAAGAGGCCAAGTCTCTGCTCAAGCGAACCATTGACAAATACAAAGATAAATCTTCCGATCTTGCCCAATGGCTTGAAAACGAGCTTCCGGAAGGCTTTACCGTGTTCACCGCTGCCCAGTCGCTGAATGCGAGGCGCAAACTCCGCACGACAAATATGGTGGAATTTCAAAACAAGGAGTTGAAAAAACGAACCAGATGTATTAGAGTATTTCCAAACCGGGAATCATTGCTCAGAATTGCTTCGGCTCTTCTGATCGAACTGGATGAAACTTGGTTGGCGGAGGACAAGGTTTGTATCGTAGGTTGATGACGATGATTCGGGATTTTTACAGAAAAATTGTTACGTAGCCTGGAGTTTGAAGTCGGGGGGCGAAAGGATAGCATATTTAATGTATATCTTTTCGTATATTCGCGATATGAACGAAAATTGCTCAATAAAATAAGCGGCGCATTGCGAAAGGTTGGTTGGATGATTTGCAAAATCGGAAATATACGGCATCGATACACGTTTCTGACTTCGCGCCGGATTCTTATGCGCTGTTAATACTTGAATCCAAGCATGGAGAAGTTTTTTGGGGTGCAATAAAGATAATGGACTCCTCTCCCGAACCAATGGTCAAGGTAAAATGAAATTTAAGCAAAAAATTTTTCTGTTCCTGTATTATGTTTTTGCCCGCTGGTTGCCGTCATACAACGACCATCGTTGTTTCACTGTAAAATTCCGCATATTTTTGTGTCGGCATTTCTTCCTGCATTGCGGGCGGCATGTGAATATCCAGCGTGGCGTGTATTTTGGAAAAGGACTGAATATCAGTATCGGCGATTACTCCGGAATTGGAGCTGATTCGGTGATCGGCAATGCCAATGCCGAGGTGTCCATTGGCAATAATACACTAATCGGGCAAGAATTGATCATCTATACCCACACCCACCGTTATATGGAACGCTCAAAACTGATTCAAGAACAGGGCGGAATTGACAAGCCGGTAAGGATTGGAAGTGATGTTTGGATTGGTTCCCGCGTGACGATCATGCCGGGAGTGATTATTAATGATGGAGCGGTTATTGGAGCGGGAGCCGTCGTCACGCATGATGTTCCCCCCTTTGCAATTATCGGAGGAGTCCCGGCCAGAGTGATCAAATATAGAGCATGATTAATCATGGGAAAAGGATTGAAATGAATCAAAAATTAAAAATTTTGTTATTAAGCATATCGTCATAAACAATAGAACAATAAATCTTGCCATATACCGATGCCGATCTTTTGACTTGTAGCCAGCCGCCCCAAAGTCCATGCGTTACTGATTTTGCGGATACAAGAAACGATTTCGCTGCATCCTCCATTCATTGCTTTGGGACGTCCGCAAACACGTGGTTTCAGCCATTGCCAAATCTGTTCTACTGGATTATAAGCATATCGTTTGAAGGAAAATTCATGGTTCGGCGCAATCGTGGTCATATTTTTCAGCTCCTTGATTTTGGTATCGTCTGGAGCTAAAAATAAATTAATGACCTTTTCCGGTAAATTTTCAAATGGTACTCTGCGGTACTCAGAAAGCCATTTCCGGGTGTAAAAATGGTGCGCGGCGCGGGAGTCGAACCCGCACATCTTTCGATACAAGATCCTAAGTCTTGCGTGTCTGCCAATTTCACCAGCCGCGCAGCAGTACTCCAATCACCTTTCCCTTATGACGGATTTTCTAATATCATATAAAGTCTTCAGTGCTTTACAAATAATCGGGCGGTATTTTTTATAATCAATCCCCATTGCATTAAGAATTGCTTTATCCAACTCCTGCCGGTCAAATTGCCTTAATTCATCGGGAACGGTCATAGCTTGCCGAGCAAGTAACGGAGCGAATGCTTGCACGACTATTTTCCGGGAATGCTGATCGAATAAATCCGGGGAAGGCCACAGGAAACCTGTTTGAATTTTAGTTGGCGTAATATCTAAAACACCAAGACCTCGTCCGAAGCCCAGCAACTCAATCATCAGCATTGACAGGGTCGAATTAAGCAATGCATGAAAAAATGCAATATCTGAAGCCTCATATTTCTCTTTAAGAGTAACGCAAACAAGACGTTGATTTAAAACCATTTTTTGTAATGCTCGAACGGCATAAATCCGTGTATCCGGATTCAACGGCAATACAAAATCAGCATAAGGCTTAACCTTGAATTGATACCATTCTCCTTTGGATATTTTCAGCGATTCAGTTAATGGCTTTCCTTTTCCATTTGATTTTACCTTGAAAGAATCAATCCACTTTTTTGCCGAAATATTATTCTCCAGTTCAAGCTCCGCAGGTGTTAAATCACAAACAAAGGCCCAAGAATCGGCAGCGTCTATCGTCAGGTTATAGTATCCATTGATATTTTTCAGGTGGGGGATTAAGAATCTTCTATCGATATTCTTGTCATCATCTTGAGGCAGAATAAACATAGGATCCCATCCACGGCGTTCTCCTCTGGTTATATTACAAATTTTGTTCAATGGGATAAATTTATCTTGGTTTTCAAATAGCCAAGACAAATCAGCAAACAAAGAAGTCCACCCCAACCTCAAATTTTCAACCATCTCTATTTGCGAGTAATCCCACGTGTGCAAAGAAACGTTTCGATCATTTGCGTCCTCTGCCAGAATAGATGTAGCTATTTCATCAGGTGAAAAGTTGTCGTCATCTATGGATTGGTTTGTAGAAACAAAAACAGTTCTATTGTCTACACAACTCCCATTAGGTGATTTCTTAGAACAAACAAGAATTGTTGTAACGACATCTGCGCTACTAAACCAACGTCCTTTGGCCGATGTTACGACATAATTGATATTATAGAAAGAACGAAGCAATTGTCTAAAGCCAGCGCCCCAATCAGATGATAGCCAAGCATTTGACGTAATTATGCCCAACGTTCCATTGGGCATCAACAAATCATACAGAATAAAAGGGATATAAGAGTAAAAATCACTCCGCCGAGAAAGCTGGAAGGTTTTCCTTATGCCATATTTTTTATAAAAATCGGTGATTCTATCCCAAACGAGCTTATTAAGTTCTTCTATTTGCTCAAAATTGATAAAAGGAAGATTTGAAATAATCGACGCAAACAATGGCAACGCAATAAGCTTTTCTTGTCCCGTTGCGGGGTCGATAAATCTAATTTTCTCTCCCGGTGCCAAATTCAATGCATCAAATGTAAAAATCCGCATAAGCCTTCCAACATTTTGAGGCGAAAAAACGGCCATTGCTGCGATTTGAATAGGAAAAGCAAATTTATCGCTTCCCCATGTCGTTTTGAGAACTGCCGTCCCAGGAATATTATCGTCGGTTTTTACTGCCAACATGGCATTTAAAATCGTTCCTGTCCCACAGAATGGGTCTATCGAATTTTCTGTTTTATCCTTCAGTGCAAGATATACCAATAAAAAGGCCAATGCTTCTGGCGTTACAAAAAGTCCAGCCGCGTTTTTGATTGAAGATAACGTAGTCGCGTGCAAAATATTTGTTAATATTGCGGGACTTATTTTTGAAAACTCAATACTATTCAAGAATTCATTGAAGGATAATAAAATTTCCCACTCTTCAGGCGGAATAAGCTCATCAAACTCTGTAGGTTGAAAGAAATTGCAAACATTTTTTGATTTTGAAAACTGCGTAAAAAGGGCAATACACTCTTTTACAGATATTCCATGTTTTAAGGTGCTAGGGACATCCTTTTGATTGTAAACCTTTAATATATTTGCAAAAACAAATCGGTTTATCCAACGTAACAAAATGGAATATGCCAAGGGAGAATAAGGTTTTTCATCCGGATAAGACTCTTTGACATATCTCCACCAAGTCTCAATCCTGGCTTTTAGCCGATTGTCTTTCTGTGCCGCATTTTCAATATATTGTTTAACCTTTGCTTGGCATTGCAAAATATTTTCGATAAAATTGTTATCTCCGAAAAGACGTTCTGCGGAAACCCCAGAGATAATACCGCCAGTAAAAAAATTATTAAGTTTTCCTAAAATAATATGCAGGGCTTCGTCCCACAAATCACGCCTGTTTTCCACATCAGAACGGGAAGAAATGCCCTTATTTTCATGTAAGCGTTCAGAGAAGGTAAACGCCCCATACTCATTTTGAATATACAAATCAGCATCAACCGCATTCCACACTAAAAAGCTGTTTAACCCGAGGCGGCGGGCTTTCTCCTCTGCGTTCTTCAGCAATTCATGATCATCAATGGCTGTATCTGGCATTTTAAGTTCCCAGCCCTGCAGAATGCTTCCATTGGAAGAACTTCCGAATAAAATCACATCAGGAAAAAGCGTTTGCCCGCTCCCTCCCAAAGAAAACTCTCCGCCCGCTCGCTGAATGCTGGAAGAAGATACGTTTTTATTAATTGCAGAGATTAAATCAATAGCCCACGACCGCTCATTATATTGTAGCTTTTGTCGTTTTAATGTCATCATCTAAAAATTCCTTCAAAACGCCGGTTCGTGATATATTCGAAGAAAACATAACCCTACATGTAAAATCATAATAGATCTCACGTATACGTTCCTTGGCTACGCTCAATAAGTCAATATATTTATCTTTAAAAAGCCGTGCATCCTGATTCTTTTCAATACCAATAAAATTACGATTTTCCATAAGAGCAGCCACCAAAAAACTTCCCGATCCAAATGTATTGTCCAAAACAATATCCCCGGGATTAGTAAATGTCCGAATTAAATATCGCCCCAATTCAACCGGCTTCTGCGTTGGGTGCCATACATGCCCGCCAAGTTCGCTTTCCGGAGTCTTAAATTGAACAATATCTGTAGGATAGCGCATTCCTGAATCATTTTGAACCAAAACCGGCTTAAAATCCCCATAACTTCCGGTCAATTGGCTTTTGCGGACACCCTTAGAATAAGGCTTCCCGACACTCATTTGAGGATTGTATGTCGGCTGTTGCCGATAAAAAACACAAATATCCTCATGTTTTCTCAATGGCTGTTTTTTGGAATTGAGAAAATTCGTTGGCTTGGATTTTTCCCAGATGATCTTGTACTTAAATTCACTTTCATTGCTAATAATTAGCTTCGCAGTAAAAATGCCTTGAGAAGTTAAGACGATTGCCCCATTACGTTTGACTACACGGTGATAAAGAGGCCATAATTTATCCAAGGGAATAACAGAATCCCATTGATTTTGAGTTGTTCCATAAGGCAAATCACACAAAACCATATCAACGCAACCGTCAGGAAGATGTTCCATAATATCCAGGCAATCCCCTTCAAACAAGGCATTGCAAAATTCTTCTCTGCTCAATTTATCACGATTGCGGTTCATAATTCACCTTCTGTAAAAGCGGAAAAACCATTAACACCGCTCTTGTACCAATATATGCCTCAAATATCAAAAATCAAGTTGTCTTTAAGGAAAAATCCCCGACAAGTTGTGAAACAAACCGGGAATTTTTTTTCAAATTTAGTCGCGGCGGTTTTGCTTCATGGCTCTCAAGGCGGTAAACACCGGGGTGATTTGGGCATCGGTCAAGGCGGAGACCATTGCGTACAACCGTATCCGGTTGGTCTGCGACGGCGATTCCATCAGCTTTTCCAGTTCGCCGGGCTTAACCCGCAGCTTGTCCAGATCGGCGGGCAAAAACAGTTCCGCAATCGCCTTGCTGTCCAGCGTCAATTCCATATTTTTGCCGGGTTGCGCATTCCAGACGGTTTCCAGAGAAACGTTTTCCGCCGCCATGAATTCGGCAAGGTTCGCGGCATTAGTCGCCAGATTGCAATTGACCAGCGCATGCGTGCAGCTCCCTATGATGGAAGCCGAAATCAAAGTACTGCGAACCAGCATAAATGAGGCGCGTTGAAGGGGGAAAAGAGGCGGAAATCTTGTGATAAATCACTCGCTTTACGCTTGGACATGAGCTTAATTATCCACGCCAGCCAAAGGTGGTCCACCGGACGCAAGCGGAGCCACAAACTCCGCCTGCCGCTCCCCATCCCGCCAGCCGACATGGAGTCAGAAATGGTCGGTTTTTTTATTCAAATCAGTAAAATGTATTAAAACTTGAATTTTACATTTGAAACATGACCATGTATGTGATATTCTATGTATATTAGGTGTGATAGGATATAATCGCGGTTTGGGGCAGAGTATTGTTTCACAACAGCTCGCAATCAAATCCGCCGATGCCATTTTTCGGCGCATTGAGGCGCTGCTGGGCGAAGTTACGGCGGAACGGCTGTTGGCGGTCGGCTTCGACGAACTGCGCGTGTGCGGCCTATCCGGGCGCAAGATTGAGTATCTGCGCGGCATTGCCGAAGCCAAAATCTCCGACGCGATTGATTTTGAGACCTTGGTGGAAAAGCCCGACGCGGAAGTCATTGCCGAACTGGTCAAACTCAAAGGCGTTGGCGTTTGGACGGCGGAAATGCTGTTGATCTTTGCTCTCGGTCGCCCCGATGTTTTGAGTTTCAAGGATCTTGGTATTCGACGTGGCATTATGATATTGAATCATCTTGACGACCTGACCGAAGCGGTTTTTGAAACATATCGCCAGCGTTATTCGCCATACGGAACGCTCACGTCGCTTTAGCTATGGCGGATCAAAGACGGAGGGCTTTCTGTTGGAAACTGATTCAAAAAGAGTTACATATCAAGGCAATGAATGCTTTTTTGATGGTAATGAGGCG
The DNA here is from genome assembly GCA_028709805.1 of Victivallaceae bacterium. Taxonomy (GTDB): domain Bacteria; phylum Verrucomicrobiota; class Lentisphaeria; order Victivallales; family Victivallaceae; genus CALXXL01. The sequence goes on along the minus strand of JAQUTL010000001.1, from coordinate 239,169 downwards.
TTGCCATTTAGCCTGTCGGATTTCTGGCGGTGGAGTGCGTCCAATCTCCTGGACAACACAATGCGCGGGATGTTGGCGGAATATTTGGTCGCGCTTGCAATTGACGCCCAAGAGTCCACCCGGCGGGAATGGAGCGCATGGGATTTGACAACATCTTCCGGGATAAAAATCGAAGTCAAAAGTGCCGCTTTTTTGCAGAATTGGCATCAGAAAAAACCATCAACGATCCGTTTCGGCATTCAACCTGCTCGCGGCTGGAATGCCGAATCGGGCGAGTATCAGTCTGAAATAAAACGACAGGCGGATTACTATGTTTTTTGTCTTTTTACTCCATTGGAGCGAAACGCTGCCAACCCTTTGCAACTGGAGCAATGGGAATTTTATGTACTCCCAGTCCAAGTATTGGATCAACAATGCAAGACACAAAAAACAATCGGGTTATCCCGGTTGCTGGCATTGGGCGCACAAAAATTCGCATGGACTTCATTGCAGCGTCAATTTCAAAATATGCATAACTCAATAATTATGGAGCCTGATTATCATGGCTGAAAAAGAAACGTTCAATCTCAAGGCACGGGATGACCGGTTTTTCCGGGCGGCGGAGTCCGTACTGAAAAAGTACAAGATCACCCGCCGCAAAAAGCCGGAAGACGGACTGGCCGTTTTTGACATCACCGGCGGCACGCAGGACTATGTGGTCAAAATCCATCCGGAATGGCTCACGAATCCGCAATGTTCCTGCCCGGACGCCGCCCAGCGCGCAAAAGAAAGCACGCGCGGCTACTGCAAGCATATTATCGGCGTACTGCTCAGCAATGAGGAGTTCCGCTGTCAACTGCTGGAGGCTTTCTTATGAGCAAAACAGGCTTGTCTTCCGGCTACACGTTCGATCAGTTGTTTCCGCTGATCCGTTCCACTCTGGACGCCGGGATTTCCGTGCTGCTGCTTGGCGCACCCGGCATTGGCAAGTCCACGCTGGCGGTGGATTTGGCGCGAGTCATGAAAAAGACGCTGATCGATATTCGCCTCGCGCAGAAAGACCCGGCGGAACTTGGCGGCGTTTATTTCCCGAACCGCGAGACACAGACGCTGGAACTTTTTCCGCCAGCGTGGGTCAAACGCGCCTGCGCCGAACCCTGTCTGGTGTTTCTCGATGAATTCAATGCGGCCGTCACCAAACTTCATCAGGCGGCGGCCTATCAGATCGTCTTGGAAAAACGCATCGGCGAATTTCAGTTTCACCCCGGAACGGTGGTTTTGGCGGCCGGTAACCGCGAAGATGACAATGCGATTGTCACACCGCTCTCCAGCGCACTCTGCAACCGCTTCGCCCACTTTGAAATGCGTCCAGACGCGGCAACGTGGCTCAAATGGGCCGCCGCCAACGGGATTCACGAAAACATCATGGCATTTGTCCAAACCTACGGCGAGGAGGTGCTGTTCGCATCTTCGGATGCGCACAGTTTCCCGACGCCGCGCAGCTGGGCGATGGCAAGCCGGGTCATGGCTCAGGTGGACGACGAAGACTTGAACCGCGCCGTCGCCGCGTGTGTCGGATTGCCGATGGCCGATCGCTTCTGCAAATATCTGGAGCTTTACCGCAAGGTCAATGCCGCAAAAATCATTGCCGGCAAGGAGAAAATCGACTTTACAAAAAAGTCGGAGCCATCCTTCATTTATGCGGCGATTTTCGCGGTGGCCGGGTATCTTGCGACCGCCGATGTGCCGGATAAAAATTTGGACAATATTGTCACCTTTATTTCCTCGCCGGGAGTCGGTCCGGAATACCAGATTTTGTTTTTGCGGCAGTTGCGCAATCGGAACGTAAAATTATTTGACCGCTTGAAAGCTCTGCCGGAATTTCGGGAACTGGCGGGAAAAATCGTCAATCTGAGGGCTTCGCTGTACTTGTCATGATTGAAATCACGCCACAACAAATCAATGCCGAATCGGAACGGTTGGCCGCCTTGCGGATGCAGATGCTGGAAATGCACCCGTTCTGGGGCTATTTGCTGTTGCAGATGCGGCTGGTTCCGGCACTGGGGCTGCCGACTTTCGCCGCGACCGATGCGATCAATCACATCTGGTTCAATCCGGCGTTGACGCGAGATTTGGATGTCCGGGAGCTGGGATTTGTGCTGGCGCATGAGGTTTGCCATCAGGTGTTGGCCACTATGGAAAGGCGGAACGGGCGTGAAGAATTCAAATGGAATATGGCTACCGATTATGCCATCAACGCCATGGTTGCCGACATTAAGATTCCCGGTGCGGCGCAATGGGGCGACAACCGCCTGTACCAGATGCCGGAAGCTGGACTCTTTAATCCGAAGTATCACGACTGGGTTGCCGAAGTCATTTATGAGGATTTATGCCGCAAGGAGTTGAAAACCAGCCCGGTTTCGATAGAAGTTATTTTACCCGGCGATAATGGAAGTGAAATGCAGTTGCCAGTTGTTTCCGATCACCGTGGCGGGATAGACATTCATCTGCCGCAGGAACTCGACGCGGATCAACAGGAACTCTTGCGGGAACGGATTCTGGCGGCGGTGGAAAATTTTCATGCCAATTCCGACCGGGGCGACCTGCCGGATGATTTGCTGCACGCTTCCGGTTTGCTGGAAGAGCCGAAGATCCCGTGGCAGCGCGTGCTGCACCATTACGTTGATGCAATTCTGAATGGCGACGATTATTCGCTGGCGCGGCCAAACAAACACTATTGGGTGCAGGATTTGCTCATTCCCGGGCATTACGGCGAAAGCGTCAGCAATCTGGTGGTGGCCTTGGACACTTCCGGCAGCATGACCGAGGAAAATATCCGGGAGGTTGCCACGGAGATTCGCGGCATGGTTCCCAACGCGCAGGATGTTACGCTGATTGTGGCGGACAGCGCCGTCCATCAGGTGATCCCGCTGGACGGACTGGAAGAGATTCTGAAATCCGGCGCATTTCGCGGCGGCGGCGGAACCGATCACGTCTGTGTTTTTGAATATATCAGAGAACATCATCTTTATCCCCGGGTTTTCATCGGCTTGTCAGATTTATGCAGCCGTTTCCCGGAGAAAAAACCGCCGTATCCGATTTTGTGGCTGGTTCCGGAGGACCATGAAGAACCGCCGTGGGGCAAAGTCATTGAGCTGTGACCTTTTTAATTTGAAACTGACAAAATGAATCATACATTACGATATGGAGAGCAGATATGCGAAAACAAGGAATCATAAATGATATTCCCGAAAACGGGATCATCCTGTACCATACGGCTGACGGCAAGAGCGACACTCGCCTTCACTCCCGCGATGGCAAAGTTTGTTTTTCGGGGCGGCAAAGCAACTCGATGTGCTTTATGACCGCCCAAATGAGTGCTTGACCAGTGCGAAATTGTTCACGACAGCGAAACGCCGATTCGATTGCTGGAGCCGGACAAAGGCAAATGCAAGAAAGCATATATTGTGGTAAAAATAACCGGACTTGGCCCGCCACTGGTGAGTTTTCATTCTGCCAATTCAAGGAAGAAAGGAGTCGCAGAAGCGCTGTATAAAAATTATTACGGCACGCTGATTGGTGACAAATATGCCGGATATGCCGATTGGAAAGCAGAATGCGCGGGGTGTCGGGCGCACGTTCGGCGGAAGTTCATTGAGGCGAACGAGGCGAAATATACGACAGCTGAAGTTTTTTGAACCTGCTGGGCAATTTATATGTGCTGGAACGGGAAGCCAAACAACGATCCGGGGTGGAAGATTCGAAAATAGCGCTGCTCAATGAACGCAAACGAGTCAGACGTTTGTCGAAAAAGTTGGTTGTGGATTTTTTCGAGATGTGTGAAGCGGTTCAAAAAAGTGAAATCCCGAGTACACCGCTGGCGAAAGCGGTGAATTACGCAGAAGAGTAAGAGGTTATGTGAATTTTTACAATGCGGTGAGTCCGCATTCGGCACTGGATTATAAAACGCCGGATGAAATCAATTTCAACGCTTGCAATCAGCAAGACAAAGGTTACAGTAAGTTAAAGGCATTTACACCGATATTTTGTCCAATCAAAAGGGGAGAACGGTGCAAAACAACGGAAGGCGTGACTGTGAAAAACTTTTTAAAACTTTGTGTGCCGGGATTTAATAAATTAGAGATCAAGGCGTATCATCTGCATTGTCCGCAGTGCGGCTGCGAGCGCATGGTTGAACTGAGAAATCCTGATTTTGAGTCGGCGTACACAGCGCCGGACGGTAAAGAATCCCAATTTGAACCGGTCGATACAGTGCCGAAGAAATGTCCGAAATGCGGCCGGAGACTGGGAAAGAGAAAAATTCCAATTCCGATATGCACTTAATGACACAGGCGTTTAGCTCTGTCGCCGCGTTTAACCATCAAGCCTGAATGTGATTAGAAAAATTATCAGTATGCTCAAAACTATTTGTTCCATTATTGTTTTCCCGACATTATGTATAACTGTCGCCGCTGCTCAAAACCGCGACAAATTATTGACCGAACTCCAAAATAAATATGAAAGCTCGATAACCGCTTTTCAGAATGGCGGCGAAACGCAGATGGAAATGAACTCCGATTCCGGGAAGCTCCGTTCGGTCGCGGAGTCGCTGCTGCTGGAGGCGGCAGACTTTCGGCTTGCCGCGGCTAAAAATTCCGATGAACGCATGATGATTATGCGTTCCGTAATCGCCGTAACCCGCAAAGCGGACAAAATTGTTTTCGCGCCGCCGGAGGATGCCGGGTCCGCCGAACCGATGCAGCGCAACGTTGAGGCCGCTGGCTTGATGATGCGGGAAATTCAAATACTCTTGCAGTCTGACGAGTCGGCCGCGCGCTGGCGGGAAATTGCCGGCGCAACAGGCATGGTCGGTATAAATGAAGTTCAATTCGAAAACGGAACCGCCATTTTTTCCAACCGGGACAATATCATATTGCAAGCGGAATTTTCTCCGCAACACACTTTCAGCGGCAGCGGGCGCGATTTTGCAATTATTACCGTAGACCGCCCATGCGCCATGAGTCCGGATTATCTCAAATTGTATCTGTGCGAGTTTAAGGATGGCAACATTGTTTCATGGCGCGAACTTGCTCCGGGATTTCTGCGCAGCATGACGCTCGATGGCGACACGCTGGCGATTGAAGTCGAACCCGTAAATCAGGGGCAGGACGCGGTGCAAAAACTCAAATTGAGCGAACTGCAACAATAATTCTCGGTGAAGATGCGGCATTATTGTTTTTTTCAGTTGAAAAACATGGTCGCGGCAATAATATATTCATAAACGCAGTAATATTTGACAGGGGACGGCCATGTTTTTTCCAGCCACATCGAAAACTTTGATCGATAAACTCTCCTCCGGCGACGAAGTGTCGTGGGAGGAGTTTTTTTCCCGTTATTCCGGAGTCGTGAAATCGCTCGGCCGCCTGAAGGGACTCTCCGCTCCGGAAGCCGACGATCTGGTTCAAAATGTGATGATCGCCTTTTTCAACCGCTCCGACAAGTTTGTTTTTGATCCGAAACTCGGAAAATTCCGCACCTATTTCAAGCTGATCGTTCGCGACCGCATTTCCGACATTTACCGCAAACGCTATGCTGAAAAGTCAGTTGTTGACCACCTTGACGCGGAAGACGAAGCCGACGAAATCTTTGACGCCGCCGTGCTTGCCGAGTTCCGCCAAGTGATGCTTGACGAGGCGCTCGAACAGTTGAAACTCAGGATAGACGACGCAACCTTTACCGCATTTGAACTTTATGCGCGTCAGGACAAACCGGCGGAAGATGTCGCGGAACTGCTCGGCATACCGGTCGGAGCGGTTTACACCGCCAAGAGTCGCGGGCTTAAACATTTGCGAAAAATCATTCGTGAAATCAACGCAAAGGACGGCGAACTCGGATTGTCGGAAAATGGAATTTAACTCTGACGACTATGAACTTATAGAACAGTGCGGCCGCGGCGCCTACGGCGAGGTTTATCGCGCGCGCAGCAGGGCGGACGACAAGCTGGTGGCGCTGAAGATTGTTCGCGGAAAAGGCGTCAGGCGCGAACTTGACGCCATTGTCGCCTATCGCGGCTGCCGTCACCCGAATCTGATGCCGGTCTATCATGTCGCAAAGTTTCCAGACGGCTTTTTCTACACCACCGAGGCCGCCGACAACACCGTCTCCAACGGTTACATGCCTGATACGCTCGCCGGGCGCATGCGGAATGGCAAAATTTCCGCGCCGGACATTTTGAGACTTGCCGACAATATTGCCGGTGCATTGACGGCGCTGCACAATCACGGGATAATTCACCGCGACGTCAAGCCGGACAACATCATCTTTGTGGACGGCCAGCCAATTCTCGGCGATCCCGGACTGGTCACGCCGGAGATTGACGCTTCGCTGGTCGGCTCTCCGGAGTTTATGCCGGTTGAGGTGCTGCAGGGGAAGCGTCCGCCGCGCAAAGCCGACGACTTTTATGCGCTTTCTCTGACGCTTTATCAGGCGTACACCGGGAATCGACCGGCGGATTTTCCACAGGGACTGTCCGCCGATGATCCAATTGCCAGACGGATTTGCGAACTGCGCGGCCTCAGAACTCCCGCCGCCGGAAACACCGTCAATGCCAGGGGCGGGAGCGGACGACGAAGAACGCTGGTCGCGATTTTCCTCTCCATTCTTGCCGCGATCGGATTGGGGAAACTGGTCAAACGTCACCCGGCAGCAGAGCCGCCGGCGATGGAGAACCGGCCGGTCATTCAGACTTCTGATGAACAAAAGGACGCACTTTTACTGCCGATGCCTTCCGATTATAAACTGAAATTGCCCAAGTTGCAAATCGGCGATCCGCTGAAAATCAGTAATGACGATTTCAACCGATGGAACTCGTTCCTTTTGCTGGATGACGCGGAACATGCTCCGTTTTTTGTGAAGACGCTTTCAGGCGGGCGCGAAGTTCCTGAAGCTGAAATCAAGGCGCTTCTTGATGTGCTGTGGAAAACCCCGTTTTTTTATACGGCGAAAGCGGTTGCGGACAACTCGCCGACAACGGTCGGCGGCTCGGCGGAGAAATATAATTTGCTGGTGTACAGGATGTCCATGAACAATGCGCTGCAAAGTTATTTTCAAAGCAACGCGGCGTCAACCGACCGGTCAAAACATGCCGGTCTGTTTATTTACAACGCTCTTTTGATCGAAGAGAACATCTATGCCGAGGCGGAAGCGTTTTTGCGTTCGGAGTCCATGGCCGAGCAGGCAAAAATTCTTGACCGGATTACGAAGTTGGGCGAGAAGCAGAATGAATTGCTGGAAAACTGGAGAAAAGCCAAAAATAATTTGAATATGGTGTCAGAAACGCGGTAATCTTCGCGGATAATAGGACGGAGGCATCGCCATGCCGGAAAGATGGTGAGCATACAGAACTCCGTCCGATTTGACAAATTGAAGATCCCGTGTTATCTTGTTATAAAACAGGTAACCAAAGGATGAACAAAGAGTAAAAAAACTTTGAGTTGAAAATCGGATCAGTTTCTTTTTTAAGCAGGATTTCGGGTATCAGAAAACGCCAAAAGTAAGGACCGAAAAATCTGGCCGCTTAAAGGGGAGCGCTCATATATTGGGCGTTTTCTGTATGCGCAGATTTTTCGGGCATTGGCGTGCCTCTGATACCACGCGTACAGGGAACGCCTTTTTTATTTGTTGAAAAACCCGAAAAGGAGGATGCGAATATGAGAGCAGAAGAGAGTGATTCCGAACTGACGACCGGTGAGGTTGTGTCCTGTGGTGTAATACTTGGAGGAGTTGTTGCGGCTATCAGGTATCATAAGGTGGTTTTGCCGCTGCTGGCGGTGGCGGCGATACCGGCCGCGATATGCGGAGCGTTTTATCTGGCCGGCTCGCATTCCGGCAGAGGGGCCGGAGCGCCTGAAGATGAAGCGAGGTAGGGAATGACAAAGCTCAATTTTGCGGAATGTCCGCTGTCATTCGGAAAAATCTGCTGTACCTGTGAATATTGGGACGGGGAGCGTGAGCTGTCGATCCGCTGTGCAAAAATTTACGGTGTGATCGCCCGCTTCAATCCGCAGGGGCGCTGTCCGATCAAAGGCAACACGCTGGCCGGGTATGCGCAGTCGGCGAAGTATTGCAAAGAGTATAAGAAGTGGCACATGCTGCCGTAAAAAATGGATTCTACGGCCGTAAAACGGTATAATAAAAAACAAAAACAGGGAGAGTGCAAGATGGAACAGGAAATCAGAGACGCGGAGCAGGAGATTCTGAAGCGATTCGAAGCCGATCGTAAAAATTATAAACGCCCGAACATTTTGGTTTGCGGCTACACCGGCAACGGAAAAACATCGCTGATTCAAACGATCCTCGGCAAGGAGCTTGTTGCACAAGATAAAATCGGCGCGGGCAAGCCGGTGACCCGGGGATTTGACGTCTATGAAAACGAAAATGTCCGTATCTGGGATTCGCGCGGCTTTGAGATGGGCGGGGATGAGTCGGCGTTCCATGATCAGATTAGCGACTTTGTGAGGGAGCGTCAGAATGCTCCCGATGTCGAAGAACATGTACATCTGGTCTGGTATGCAATATCCGGCGTCAGAGTGACCGACTGTGATAAGCACCTAATTAGTACGGTGTTCGACCCCAAGCACCTGATAGTCGTCCTGACGAAGTGCGATACCCTGAGGCCGAGCCAGCGCGAAGCAATGAAGAAGGAGATCCTTACTACCGGAATTTCCGAAGAGCGGATACTGTTCACCAGCGATGCGGAAAGTGGCTCCATCGGGTGCAAAGAGCTGATGGAGTTGTCGTATCGCATGATTCCCGACGCTTATAAGGACGCTTTCATGGCGGCTCAGGCAATCGATATGGAGGCGAAAATCAAAGCGGTGCAAGCCAAGAAGGGAAAGGCGAATGCGGCTATTGTCGCGGCGGTAGCCACCGCCACCGGGGTGGGAGCGGTTCCGCTTCCGCTGTCGGACGCGCTTCTGATAACGCCGGCCCAGCTCGGACTGATCGCGTATCTGGCCTCTTTGTACGGCCTGAAAACCGAGGCGATGAAAACGGCGGCGCTGCCGTTCCTTGCCAAGATGGCCGGTAAACTGACGGTCAGCAGCCTGTTGAAATTCATTCCGTTCGGCAGTGTCGTATCAAGCGCGGTGGCCGGAACGTTGACCGCGGCGATGGGCTGGTATGTTCAGGGCAAGTTTGAAAGTATGGCGATTGCGAAGATCAAGGGCGAGCCGGTTTCCGAACCGAATTTTGACATCAGCACGTTTATGACCTATTACAACAACTATAAAGACCACAAGGAATAATCGGCAGACTGACTCGCGGGGGGGAGACGGACGCCCGTCTTCCCCGGCGGGCCGGTCTTGGCATAAGGTTTGCGTTTATACCAACGGCCGTTCAGGCAGTATCGGCGCCGTCTGAACGGCGTGTCTACTGTTGTGAGACAGGGAAAGGGAAAAGGCATGTTTCAGGTTGTCGGCATCGGGTGTCTCTTTTTACTTTTGATGCCCATTCTTACTCCGGTTTTCGCGTGGCAGATTGACGGGATTTGGGCCGGTATGGGAGTGATTGCCCTTGAGGGGGCGATTGCTTTGGCCAGTCAAAAAAAGAAAAATAGTCTGCTTGCTTTTCTGGTTTTGATTTTTTTAGTCGTATCATGCTACTATGGGTACAATATATTGAACTACAGCGCATACTATTGAGGCTGGCATGAATTTTCCAGTTTTGGTAGTGTCCGATATTTTGCGCACATTTGTTTCTGACTGATTACAGAAATCAAACGCGAATTGGCGCAGCCGCGTTCTTTATATTACACCGCAGTCATAGAGTTTGCAAGTATTCATATACTGGCGTGCCCCACATTTAGTTGTAGAAATATGCCGAAGACGTGCCCCGACCAGCATCATGGCAGAATAGCCGTCCGGAAAACGACAAGTCAGAAAAAATTACATTCAATTTTTTGCGTCATGCATACCGGCACGCCGTCGAAAAATATCGCGGAATAACTGAATCGCGGTAAGCATGTTTACAGGCGTGCGCGTGTATAACCGTCGGTCGGCATGTTTGCGTATCCACCGGCGGGTTAATGTTTCTGCCCTGCGACCATCATACATCCGCCGATAATCAGCACGAACAGACCGCAAACAGCAATCAGTATGCAGTTCCCGATAAAGGCCAAAAGCATTACTAAAAAGTCTTTCATGGTGGCACCATCCTTTCACTTTTCGGTTTTTGTCGCAACTGTTTTTCCGTCCGCATCGCGGTAAATCGTGGTGGTTGAACCGTCTGCGGCGGTTGAGGCCGTGGATGTCCCGGTGGTTTTTCCGTCCGCATCCCGATATGTCGATTCTTCAGTGCCGGACGCGCCGGTTGATGATGTGTTGGTTCCAATGGTTTTGTTTTCGCTGTTTCGATAAACCGTTGTTCCGCTGTCTGCTGTAAGACAAAACGGAACAACCATAACGGATGCCAACATCAGCGCGGTAAGCATGTATGTTTTTTTCATAGCTCAACCCTCCGTATTGTTTCCATTGTCAGCTCCGGCGTCACCAAACAAATCATCCAAATTCCACAGATTGGCATATCGCCGCATTTTATCCGCCGCCAATTCCGGTTGATCGGCAAAGATAAACGGGGTGATCGCGCACTCCGAGCAATTCAGCAACACGTTTCCGGCCAATCCGGCTGGAAAAATCCCTAAATGAATCACGCGACATATAAGCCGGCAACGGTCGCTTTGACGGCCTTTTCACTCGTTCGTCCCGCCCGATAATCTTTCCGATCTGAACCATCAACTCAACGGCATCATCACCAGCATCAACGCCAGACGCTCCAAGTGAGTCTGCAACCTGCGACAGCAATCGCCGCGCCGCCATTTACATATTTGGGTTTTCTGCCTATTGAACAACATTCTTTTTATTATTATAATATACCTAATTTAAATATTCAAATGCAATTTTTCGTTTTCTTCAATTTCTCGATAAAAACATTCTTTCAGCGTTTCAAAATTCAAACATTTTCGCGGTCGATTATTTAATGCATCCACTGCGTGCTTTACAGTGTTGCCGGTTATTATCTTCAGCGACTCACTCCTTATGAAGTATTGCCGCAACAATCCATTGGTATTTTCATTGGTCCCGCGTTCCAGCTGGTGATGCGACAATGCTTATCGCGGGTTCCCCCATGCGCCATCTCCCGGCGATCTGTTCAGGACTCCATGCCATGTTCAGACATGCAACGACCATTTTCTGCTGCGTTGACGCTCTCCGGTGACCGTTGACGGGTGCACCTCCAATAATGTTGCGATCATCCTTTGGGTATTTCCGGCTTGATATGATTTGCCCAGCGTGTATCTTTGTTCTTCGGTCAAGTGATGATATGATGTCATGACGGCCATTCCGGTTGTTGCAATCGAGAACATCAATATCGTCCTTGACCTTCTTTTTTCAACCGGGGAATTGCACTTTGCTCTTCAAACTGCCTGTAATATGTGCCGGAGTTATTGCGGCGGAACCGGCAAAGCGCGGATTCATAACGCGAAACAACCCCACCAGGATTCGAACCTGGACTAAATGAACCAAAATCATTTGTGCTACCATTACACCATGGGGTTACAAAAGCATGAGCCTAAATTTACTGCATTTTACCGGAAATACCACTTTTTTGTGGAAAAAAAGTGAAAAAAAAGCGAAAAAACGTCAAATGCAGTTATATTAAAAAAAGTTTCAGTCAACAATGTGGAACGACAAAAATCAGGGGATAAAATATGTCTGATAATCGTCATGGGATCGGCTCGTATTTGAAGGTCGGCGGAGCCGGTTTTGCAATGGGGGTCGCCAATGTCATTCCGGGAGTGTCCGGCGGGACAATGGCGTTCATTCTCGGCATTTTTGAAGAACTTCTGGACGCGATAGCCCAGATCGCCAGCCGTAAAACGCTGAAAATGGCAATGGGGCTGCGCTTCAAGGAGATGTATGAAAATCTGCCGTGGCGTTTTCTGCTGTCGCTGGCGATCGGCCTCGGGGCGGCGCTGGGGAGCGCGTCCATACTGTTCACCTATCTGCTCGCGAATTATCAGTCGATGACATACGCGTTCTTTTTCGGGCTGATTATGGCTTCGGTACTGGTAATGTTCAAAGACATTGGCAAATGGAGTTTGGGAACGGTGGCCGGAATGGCCGCCGGAGCGGTGTTCGCCGGCTGGCTGGTCAGCATGGTTCCGGCAACAACGCCGAACACTTGGTATTGGTCGCTCGGCTCCGGTGTGGTGGTGATCTGCGCGATGATTCTGCCGGGGATTTCCGGGTCTTTTCTGCTTCTGCTGTTCGGGCAGTACAACTATGTGTGGGGCGCGGTGGCCGACTTCAGCAAACTCCACTTCAGTTTAAGCGGATTCAGCACCCTGATCTGGACGGCGATCGGCGCGGCGATCGGACTTGGCGCATTTGTTCATCTGCTGAATTATCTGCTGAAGACGGTGCGCAATATCACCATGTCAACGCTGATCGGCTTTATGATCGGCAGTTTATGGCGGCTGTGGCCGTGGCAGGACACTGTTCAGTGGACGTTGAAAACCACTGATGGGAAAACCGTTATGACTGGAAACGGGGAGTATCTGGCCGCGGCGGCGCAAGGTCTGCCGGTGGAACAGCTTGAAGTCAGAAATGTGCTTCCGGCGACATTTGACTGGACTTTCTGCGCCACCGCCGGTCTGGTGATCTTCGGCGTGGTGCTGGTGCTGGCGATCGAGATGACGGCCAAGCGGAAAGCGGCATAATAACATGCATCCGATATTTCTTGATCTCGGTTTTTTGCAGATTCACTGGTACGGCGTGATGGCGGCGCTGGCGGCGGTCACCGCCTACCGGATAATGTGCGTCAACCGCAAATACGCAGGAATAAGCAAAGACCAGGCGGCGTCGCTGATATTTTACTGCGTGCTGCTCGGCGGCGTGATCGGCGCAAGAATTTTTTATGTAGTTCTGAACTGGAAAAATTACGTCGGACGCGGCTGGCTAACGATTTTCCGCATCGATCAGGGCGGACTGGTATTTTACGGCGGATTTTTTCTGGCGGCGGCGCTGGTCGTCCTGTATTCGCGCCGCAACAAACTCAGCATGATCGCGGTGCTGGACGTAATGGCTCCGGCGCTGGCGATCGGTCATGCGATTGCCCGCATCGGCTGTTTTCTTCAGGGCTGCTGCTACGGCGCGGTCACACAATGCGCGCTCGGCGTCCATTTTCCCAAGGAGGCGGGAATCTCCGGCGGAGCGGCGGTGCATCCGGTTCAGCTCTACGAGTCGGCGCTGAACCTGCTGCTGGGAATCGTGTTGTTCATGCTGGTGCGCCGGGCGCGGCGCGGGGTGGCGTTTTCCGCTTATATAATCGGATATGGAACCTTGCGTTTTCTGCTTGAATTTCTGCGCGGCGACGCCGAACGCGGCGTCTGGGGAATATTCTCCACCTCGCAGCTGGTGTGTCTTGCGCTGATTCCGTTCGGAACCGTGCTGCTGCTCTTCTTTGCAACCGGGAGCGATGCGTTTGCCTCGCTAGGACGCAAAGAGAAAAACGGCGGAAAGCGGTAAAATGTCGCTCCGTGAAATAGAGCTGACGGTGCCGCCGGAGGCTGCCGGCGTAAGACTTGACGTCTGTCTGGCCAGACTGATCCGCGACGCCTCGCGCAGCTACCTGCAAAAACTGATAAAAAACGGCGAAGTTTCGGTTGACGGCGAGGTTGAGACCGTGCCGCGCGCGACGGTTCAGGGCGGAATGACACTGCGCTTAAAAATAGCCGAAGCCGAAAGCGGCGAACCATTTCCCGAACCGGACGAAAATTTCGACTACGAAATTCTTTACGAGGACGCCTGCATGCTGGTGATCAACAAGCCGGCCGGTCTGGTTGTCCACCCGGCGGCCGGCAATCCGGACGGCACACTGGTCAACGCCGTTCTCGGCCGCTACCCGGAGATGCTCGACGAATTTGAAGGCACCGGCGGCCGCCCCGGAATCGTGCACCGGCTGGACAAGGACACCTCCGGCTGTCTGATCGTGGCCAAAACTCCGCAGGCGCAGTTCGCGCTGTCCGGTTTTTTTGCCGACCGCAAAGTCTCCAAAACCTACCTTGCGGTGACCGCCGGCGTGCCGCGTCAAAGCTCCGGCCGCATCCAGACGCTGATCGGCCGTCATCCGGTCAACCGCCAGAAAATGGCGGTGGTTGACCGCAACGGCAAAGAGGCGATAACCTTGTATGACGTTGAACGCACCGGACTTTATGAGGATCTGCCGGTGGCGCTGCTGAAGGTCAACATCCTTACCGGCCGCACCCATCAGATAAGAGTCCACCTTTCATATATCGAGACTCCGGTTCTCGGCGACCACCTCTACGGCGGATGCAAACACCTGCATCTGGACCGGCAGATGCTGCACTCCTGGAAATTGAAGATTCCGCATCCGCTGACCGGAAAAATAATGGAGTTTACCGCTCCGCCGCCGATGGACATACGGAACATTTTCTACGCGATGAACCCGACCGCCGAATGGGAGGACGCCGAATCATGAGCGGCATATTCACCGGGATTCACCACGCGGCGGTGATCTCGCCCAGCGGTCCGGCCGATCCTGAACTGCTGGCTTCCGGCGCCGCGGCGCTGGAAGCGCACGGCGTAAAAGTCAGCATAATGCCTAACGTCGGCAAAAGAGACGACGCTCGGCCCTGGCTCTCCGCCTCGCGTCAGGCCAGACTTGACGATCTGCACCGCGCTTTCAACGATCCCGCTGTAGACATGGTGATCTGCGCCCGCGGCGGCTTCGGCGCCGCGCAGCTTCTGGACGGGATCGACTACGCGCTGCTCCGCGAACGCGACCTGCCGGTGCTGGGATACAGCGACGTCACCAGTCTCCATCTGGCGATGCTGGCCAATCACGCCGGCCGGCCGTGGGCGGCGCCAATGGCCATCCGGCTGGAGCGGCTGTTTTCCGACGCGGAGGCGGTGAAGAGACTGGCTCCGCTGTTTGACGCCAGCCCGTCCGAACTCGGCACCCTGTCGATTCTGCGCGGCGGCTCCGGCCTCACCGCTCTCCCGGTGGCCGCCAATCTTACGGTGCTTGCCGCGCAGTGCGGAACGCCATACCTGCCGGACTTCACCGGAAAACTGTTGATTCTTGAGGATATCGGTGAAGCCGGATACCGGTTGGACCGCTGTCTCACCCAGCTGGCGCAGAACGGCATATTCCGGCACGCCGCCGGCGTCATTTTCGGAGAGTTCACCGAGTGCGCCAAAGACGAGGAGCTGCGACTCCTGATTGAATCGCAGCTCCCGATATTGCCCGGTTTTGTGGCCTCCGGACTTGAGTTCGGCCACGAATGGCCGACCGTGTGCATCGACCAGACCCGCCGGGTGCGGGTCGACTGCAACGCGCTGTTTACGGTCTGACCACCACCAGAGCGAACTCCTGCATCAGTCCGGCTGGAATCTTCACTTCAATCCGGTCGCCGTTGTTGCGCACGGGGACGACAAGTCCGTCTCCGCCGCGCTGTTCGACATACAGCACCGCCAGCAAAAACACGCGACTGCGCCACGCCTCCGGTTTGCGCAGCGAAACGACAACGTCGGGAAGCGCCGGAAACTCCACTGTATCGACGGAGCCGAAGCCCGGAGCCGCGGGGTGAACCAGTGTACCGGACGCGTTGCAGATATGCAGCGACATTTCCGGACGCTGCGCGTCGTAAAACGCCGAAACCAGCAGGCCGTCAGGGGCACCGGAAACCGCGATGTCGGCTCCGCCGTCCAGAAAGGAAGCGACAAACCCGGTCATCTCGCGCCACTTTGCGGTTTCCTCCGGCACAGCCAGCCGCCATTTTCCCGGTTCGCCGCAGTTGACCGGATCGCGGTCGGCGGCGTTTTTCACCGCGCACCGCTTGTAATAAAAACCGCTCAACTGCTCATGCGGAACCCGGACAATCTTAGCACCGCCAAGAAGCCGGTCAAGCTCGTCAGGCTGGCGCGGCGCAACCGGATCAAGATTCCATGTACCGGCGAACTCGTCCCAAAGCAGAACAGCGCCGGAGGCGGCAAGCGTACGGATCTGTTCGTCGCTCATCAGCGGCGACGGCACGACAATTACGGAAAAATCGGCCGCGTCAGATCCGTCGGTCATCGTCCACGGCAGATTGTTCATCGTCATCGCCTGGCCGAGCGAACAGAGCACGTCGCGGGTGCGCGAGTTGTAATACGGATCGATTTCACGGCCGGCAGCTTCACCAAAAATCGCAATGCGCACAATCTGACGCCCCTTGAACAGTTGATCGAAATGGGCGTTTTCAAAAAGATGAAACGCCGCCTGATCGTCGAACAGTTCAGCCTTGGCAGGGTCTCCGAGGTAGCGGTGATGACAGTAAAGCGACAGCGCCCAGCAGAGCCGCTGATCGTCAATCCGTTCCGGATAATAAAGTGACATCGCCGGAA
Organism: Victivallaceae bacterium; assembly: GCA_028709805.1. GTDB lineage: Bacteria > Verrucomicrobiota > Lentisphaeria > Victivallales > Victivallaceae > CALXXL01. The sequence continues at coordinate 222,727 of JAQUTL010000001.1, read as the reverse complement.
TGCGACGCTCCTTGGCCATCATGTTGCAATGAACGCTCTCCACCACAAACTCCGGCCATGAATAGCGGATAACACCGCAGCAGTGCTCGATGAACGCCCAGTCAAGCGCCGGCAGCGTGTCGAAAATGCCGCCCCACGGACTGCGCCACGAAACACAGGTGGCGGCGAAATTCGGACGCAGCATTTTAAAACCGAGCTTCCCGTAATGCCGCATGATCGTCTCATGAAATTCAAGGATCGACTCGTAGCGGAACTTTTTCCAGCTGATGAACAGCGGCGAAGTCTCGTCGGCAATGAATTTTTTCCACGGCTCGCCGCACTCCGGCAGTTCCATTCCGTAGCGCTCGCGGAACTTGCGCCGGCAGGAGGGACAGGCGCAGGCGGCGTAACCGTCGGCCAGAAACTGCACGTCATCGGTCATGATGCCGTCAATTCCCACGGCATAAAGCGTGGCGAGATATTCGGTGTAAAGCCGCATGTAGTCAGGATTATTGTGGCACATCGCATACGAAGTGTAAAGCGTCTGCTGCGGTTTTCCGGTGGTGCCGTCGATCTGAAACATGGAGCCGAGACGGATTCCGTTGAACATCGAATCCGGGTCGGAATCCTTCTCGATGTCCGGCCAGTAATTGAGGCGGTCAAGCCGGCTGGCCGCGATATCTCCGGTGTTTTTGAACGCAGCGGCGGTATAGAGCAAATTGGCCGAATGATGCTCGATCACCTTCAGACCATGACGGTGACAGGCCGCTGTAAACCGCCGGAGCATTTCAGTGATCCGCGGCCACTCGCCGCGGAACGTCCAGCGGAAATGGGTGTTGGAGAAGGTCATTACATGGGTGAACCCGGCGACGGCCATCCGCCGGGCATCTGCGTCAAATTCGGCGTCATCGGCTTCGAATATCTCGTGCTCGTCGCAGTGAAAGAAACGCCACGAGGCGCGGAACGGATCTTTTGCGTTCATTTTTTCTGCCTGTATTTAAAAATTAAAAAAAGGCGGTGAAAAAGTATTTTTTTCACCGCCAATACGATGCATCGCATCTTCCGCGCAGAAAATCCGCGCTACTTGGTCAGGGCTTCCTGAACGGCGACCGCCACGGCTACCGTGGCACCCACCATCGGGTTGTTGCCCATGCCGATCAGCCCCATCATTTCGACGTGGGCGGGAACGCTGGACGAACCGGCGAACTGAGCGTCGGAATGCATACGGCCCATGGTGTCGGTCATGCCGTAGCTGGCGGGACCGGCGGCCATGTTGTCCGGATGCAGGGTGCGGCCGGTGCCGCCGCCGGAGGCGACGGAGAAATACTTCTTGCCGCGCTCGACGCACTCTTTCTTATAGGTGCCGGCGACCGGATGCTGAAACCGGGTGGGGTTCGTCGAGTTTCCAGTGATGGAAACGTCAACGTTCTCATGCCACATGATCGCAACGCCCTCGCGGACGTCGTCGGCGCCGTAGCAGCGGACCGCCGCTTTCGGCCCCTTGCTGAAGGCCTTTTCGCGCACGATCTCAAGTTTTCCGGTAAAATAGTCAAACTTGGTCTGCACATAGGTGAAGCCGTTGATGCGGCTGATGATATAGGCGGCGTCCTTGCCGAGACCGTTCAGGATCACCTGAAGCGGCTGCTTGCGCACCTTGTTGGCGCTCTTGGCGATGCCGATGGCGCCTTCGGCGGCGGCGAAGCTTTCGTGGCCGGCGAGGAAGCAGAAGCATTTGGTTTCGTCACGCAGAAGCATGGCGGCCAGACGGCCGTGACCGAGACCGACTTTGCGGTCATCGGCAACACTGCCGGGGATGCAGAAAGCCTGAAGCCCCTCGCCAATCGCCTCGGCGGCGTCGGCGGCGACTTTGCAGCCCTTCTTGATGGCGACGGCGGCGCCGACGGTGTAAGCCCAGCCGGCGTTCTCAAAAGCGATCGGCTGGATGCCTTTGGCGATGCCGTAGGCGTCAACGCCGTGGGACTTCACAATCTTCTCGGCCTCTTCGATGGAGGCGATGCCGTATTTGTTGAGAAGCGCATTGATCTGCGCGATGCGGCGTTCGTAGGATTCAAACAGAGCCATAGTGTTTACCAACCTTTCTTATTCGTGACGGGGGTCGATGACCTTGGCCGCCTCGTCGAACCGGCCGTAGGTGCCGGTGGCCTTGGCGAGAGCTTCGTTGGCGTCGGTGCCCTTTTTGATCAGGTCCATCATCACGCCGACGCGGACAAACTGGTAGCCGATGATTTCGCCGTCGGCGTCCAGCGCTATCTTGTTGATATAGCCTTCGGCCATTTCAAGGTAGCGGGCGCCCTTCAGCTTGGTGCCGTAGTGGGTTCCGATCTGGGAGCGCAGCCCCTTGCCGAGGTCTTCAAGACCGGCGCCGATCGGAAGTCCGCCTTCGCTGAAGGCGCTCTGGGTGCGGCCGTAGACGATCTGAAGGAACAGTTCGCGCATAGCGGTGTTGATCGCGTCGCAGACCAGATCGGTGTTCAACGCCTCGAGAATGGTTTTGCCGGGAAGAATTTCGGAGGCCATGGCCGCCGAGTGGGTCATGCCGGAGCAGCCGAGCGTTTCGACCAGGCACTCTTCAATGACGCCGTTCTTGACATTGAGCGTGAGTTTGCAGGCGCCCTGCTGCGGAGCGCACCAGCCCACACCGTGGGTGAGGCCGGAGATGTCCTTAATCTCCTTGGCCTGCGTCCAAGCTCCCTCCTGCGGGATGGGAGCGGGGCCGTGATTGCACCCCTTCTTGACGCACGACATCGTTTCAACTTCGTGAGTAAAGATCATTTGTTCTCTCCAGTTTGGTTAGATCTGTTGGATTTCCGCTTTATACTATACTGCAAAATAAAAAAATATCCAGCCGCGACGGAGGTTTTTCTGTTTTTTTTATCCTCGCAGACGCCCTCGGCAGCGGCAGGTGCGGAGCGCCGGATAATGCGGTCCGGGAAGCTTGACATTTTCAACCGCCGTGGTATATTTTCATCCATTATGAAAAGAATTGTCATTGCGCCGGATTCATTTAAAGGATGTCTCGATGCCGCGGCGGTGGCTTCCGCCATGGCAAGCGGCGTACTCAGTGTACTGCCTGACGCCGAATGTCTGACAATTCCGCTGGCCGACGGCGGTGAAGGCACGCTCGAAGCACTGCTGCGAACTCCCGGCGCCGTCGCGGAAACCGCGGCGGTTCACGACGCGTTCATGCGGCCGGCCGCCGCGCGTATCGCCGGACTGTCCGGCGGCGGCTTTGCCGTGGAACTGGCCGAGGTCTGCGGCATCGAACGCCACCGGAACGAGCTTGACGCCAAGCGGGCAAGTTCGTTCGGGCTCGGCGAAGCGATCCTGGCCGCGCATGAAAAAGGAGCAAAACACATCGTCGTCGCCCTCGGCGGCAGCTGCTCGACCGACGGCGGAGCCGGAATGCTTCAGGCGCTCGGCGCCATATTCACCGACCGGACCGGACGGCGGATGCCGGACGGCATCGGCGGCGGAGCGTTGCCGCAAATCGCGGCGATCGACGTTTCGCATCTCCCGGCGCTCAAGATCACCATCGCTACCGACGTGACCAGCCCGCTGACCGGGCCGGACGGCGCCGCATTTGTTTTCTCACCCCAGAAAGGCGCATCGGGCAAAGAAGTCGTCATGCTCGACAACGGACTTCGCCATTTTGCCGAACTTGCCGCCGACCCCGGCGACGCCCCCGGCGACGGCGCCGCCGGAGGCGTGGCTTTCGCCCTGCGCCGCTTCATGAACGGCTCGACCGTGTCGGGAGGGAAAATGGTGATGGAACTGGCCGGACTTGAACGCGCTCTGGAAAACGCCGACTGGCTGCTTACCGGCGAAGGCCGCTCGGACGCGCAGACCGCCGCCGGAAAAATCTGCTTCCTCGCAGCGCAGACCGCTGAAAAACACGGCGTTCCCACCGCGCTGCTCTCCGGTGCAATCCGCGACCGGGCGGTGCTCACCCCGTTTTTCGCCCGCATGATAAGCGTGTCGCCGCCGGAGGTTGCGCTGGACGACGCGATCAAAAACGCCGCCGGCTATCTTAAGTCCGCCGCCGCCTCACTTTTCGCCTGAGGCGCAAATCGCCCCGTAACGGGCACACAGTTCATCGTATTTTCCGCAGTCAAAAACGGTGCTGTCACGCAGAATTGCGGTCGAATCGGCCTGCTTTGCAAGATATTCACGATGGGTGATGATGATGATCGTCCGGTTTCCGGCGTAACGCTTGAGCGCTTCGCCGACGGCGATCTCGCTTTCGCGGTCCAGCGCGCTGGTCGGCTCATCAAGGATCAGCACATCGGTATCGCGCAGCAGTTCGCGCGCCAGCGCCACCCGGAGCTGCTGGCCGGCGGAAAGATTGTTGGCCCCCTCCTCCAACATCACGTTGAGGTTGCCGGAAAACGCCGAAAGGCCGACCGCGTCCAAAATCCCGACGATGTCGGCGTCCGATGCCTCCGGGTTGCCGTAACGCAGATTTTCCGCCAGCGTGGCGCGGAACAATTTTGCATCGGCCCCCAGAAATCCGATCCGGCGGCGAAGCGCCGGAAGATTGTATTCGCCGATCGGCCGGCCGTCAATTATAATATCTCCGCTCTGCGGTTTGTAAAAGTGCATGAGAAGCGACGCGAATGTGCTTTTTCCCGCGCCGGAACCGCCGACCAGCGCCACCGTCCGGTGTGCCGGAATCGTCAGCGACAGGCCGTGCAGAACCATCTGCCCCGGAAGATAGCTGAAATCGACGTTTTTGAATTCAATGTCGCCCTTCAGACGCTCCGGGACCACCCCGCTCTCCAGGTTTTCCTCCGGGACCAGCCCCAGAAGCGCACTCATCCTCCCCAGCGACGCGTTGGCGGAGGCCATCTGAACCATCGAGTAGGCCAGCAGACGAGTCGGCGCCAGCGCCAGCTGAACATAGCTGGCCACCGACTGAAGTTCGCCGATCGACCACGCGCCGTCAACCACCTTGAAACACCCGTAAAGCATCACCGCGAGGAAACATCCGCCCGGCAGCCAGCGCATAACCCGCTGGAACAGCACCGTCAATGCGGTCATTTCCATATTAAGCCGGTATATATCCTCGTAGTTGCGGGACAGACTGTCCAACGCGCCGCGCTCGGCGTTCACGCTTTTCACCACCTTGATATTGGTGATGGTCTCTTGAAGATTCCCGAAAACCACGCTGGTCTCTTCCGAATTTCTGGCACTGAGCGCGTAATGACGCCTCCCGAAAAAACGGGCGGCCAGAAAAAAGACCGGAATCACACAGAACACACCGAGACCGACCCGCCAGTTGAACCAGAACAACATAGACAATGCGCCCAGCAGTTTCATAAACGAACTGACGGCGGTCTGCATGGGAACCCCGAAAAACGCCGACATCGACCGGACGTCCTCCATCACCCGTCCGGCGATGTATCCGGACGGCACGCGGTCGAAAAACTCGCCGGGCAGTTTCAGCAGATGCCCGGTCAGGTCGGCCTTCAGTCCAAGACTGAGCCGGTGCTGAAGCCGGCCGGACAGGAATATCTGAAAGCTCTGACATCCGCCGGACACCGCGTAAACCGCCAGAATCGCGATCAGCAGCGGCCACAATACCGCAGTGCTGCGCGGCACCAGAACGCGGTCGATTACCAGCTGACGCAGCAGCGGCAACAGCAGATCGACCGCCGCCGCCACCATCAGGCACCCGATAAGCCCGACCACCATTCCCCAGTGTTTCCCGGCTTGGACAAAAAGCAGCCGGCGGATATCACGCGGGTCGGCGGCGGCGGACACCCGGTCGGCAGCCGGATGGCCATAGCGGAACGAGTCGCGCAAATAGCGCCAGCTTTCCGCCCAGATTCCGCCCAACGCGCCGAAAATCATAGTCCCGTCCTTATTCGCCGCTGGAAACGTATCCCTTTGCGGCCAAATCGTTCACAAATTCATCAAAATCGTCTCCGGCTGAATCCGGACAGTCCTTGCAGTTATCCGCAAGTTCGTGAAGAATATCCTCGCGCGGCTTTCCCGCTTCAAGACCTTTCCATATGAACACTCCGACCGCATTGAGGCCGTATGTCTCTCCGGTATCCGGATCAAACAGCACCCCCCACCCCTCAAGCTCCTCCCGGACCACGATCGACGGATTTACCTTTATCATAAAAAACGCTCCGTTCCAGTTTGTTTTACCCGTTCAATACATCCCTCAATAAGATAGCGGTTCCGGCCGTCAAATGCAAAGTTTTTGCCGACTTTTTTGCAAATTTCATTTTCTGTGTTATTTTATTTTCAGTTGGGGCAATAAAAAATAAAGAGAAAAATTATGAAAAAATGGCAGAAAATCATCATGGCGGCGGCAATAGTCGTCACGCTGCTGGCCATATTGGTTCCGTTTGTGCCGATCGGCCGTGAGGTGGTAACCTACGACTTCAACAACGGAACAATGATTAAATATAAAAAATATTTCTGGGGATATCAAACGGAGAAAAGCTCGCCGTCCAATCTTACCACCCAGATGCGACGGCTTAAAATGCCGAAATATCCGAAGTTGGAAACCGAGTTGCACAACAACCCGATCATTCTGATGAGACCGGCGGAAGTTACGTCTCCGCCGCCGTGGCTTGAAGTGAAAATGCTGGGGATGGAGTTCGGCCCGATGGTCCGGGTTCCGCTGCTGAGCGAGGATGACCTGTTGAATTTCCGCGACGAAATTCTCAATGAATTCGGCGGTCCTGAACTGATTGCCGCGGCAAAAGCGCAGGGGGCCGCCCGGGGCGGCTATCTGCCGGACGCAAAATGGGAGCGAAAGTGACCGCCGTCGGATTTTATCCGCGTTACGGCCGGCTCGGCGCCTCCAGCCGGCTGCGCATGTTCGACTTTGCCGAGAAATGGAATCGTGATACGGCCGGTCAAACCGCGGACGTGTTTCCGTTTTTTTCCGACCGCTATCTTGAACAACTGTACTCCGGGAGCGGAAAGTCATTCCGGTCGCTTTTTTCCGGCTGGCTGAGACGGCTGCGCCAGCTTCGGAGTATGCCGGACACCGTTGTCGTCGAATACGAGCTTATGCCGTTTTTCCCGGCCTGGTTTGAACTGCGTCTTTTACGCGGAAAACGGTTTTTTCTGAATTTTGACGATTTTGTTCAACTGAAGTACAAAAATCTCCCGCTGCTGCGTCATAAATACGAGCGGCTCATGCGCCGCGCTTCCGGCGTGATCTGCGCCAACCACGCGCTGGCCGAACTGGCGAAAAAGTTCAATCCCAATGTGATTATGATCCCAACACCGGTGCGCCTTGAACGTTATCAGGGGTGCTGCTCCGTGAAATTCACCGAGTTCACCGCGGTATGGATTGGCACTCCCGCCACCATGCGCTATCTGACGGAGGCCGCCGACAAGTTGCGCGCCATGGCCGCCGGCACCGACTTTACGCTGCTGGTGATTGCCGACGGTGTTGCAGTCGACCTTCCCGGTGTTCGCTGCCGCTTTGAAAAATGGAGCGAGGCAACGGAGGCTGAACGGCTGAAAAAATGTCACGTCGGGTTGATGCCGCTGCCGGATAACGACGCGTTCGCCGCCGGTAAATCCGGATATAAACTTATTCAGTACGCCGCCGCCGGCCTGCCGGCGATCGCCTCTGACGTTGGCGAAAACCGCTATATTTTGCGCGACGGCGTCACCGGATTCCTCGCCGGACCGCCGGAGGAGTGGTCCGAAGCCATGGCAAAAATCCACGACAGTTTTCAACGTTATGCGAAAATGTCCTCCGCCGCGCTGCGCGTCTCCGCCGAATATGCGCTCGACCGCCAGTTCGCCCGGTTCAAGGCGTTCATAACAACCGGAAAAAACGACGATTGCAAAAAAAACATTTAAAAAGATTGTTTTTAATCTTCGACGTGCTATATTAGAGCAAATTTGACTTTCAAGGTCAACAATAACAACAAAACAGGAGATAAAGAAATGGCTGCGAATATCAGTGATGCCTGCATCGGCTGCGGCGCCTGCGTTGACGCCTGCCCGGTAAGCGCAATCAGTATGGAAGACGGCAAAGCCAAGGTGAACGCCGATGAGTGCATCGAGTGCGGCGCCTGCGTCGGCGAATGCAGTCAGGACGCCATCAGCCTCGGCTAAGCGGCGGCTTGAAGACCCGAACGGTGCTTTGCCGGAACCGCGCGTTCCGGCGGCCGGATCGGGTTTTTTTGTGCCCATGAGAACAACACTTACAATTCTGCTGACGGCGACCGCGGCGCTCGGCGCTGCCGCCGTTCAGGATGCGACGGAATATCCGCAGCGGGAATGGCGGATTACTCCGGTGGTGCGCTGTGTGCGCAAAGCAATGCCGTCGGTGGTGTATCTGAGCGCCGAACGCCTGCTGCCCACGGCCGACAATACCGAAGAACTGCCGTTCGCACCGCAGCATGAACCGACGCTCTATCAGGCGGAATATGCGCTTGGCTCCGGCTGCGTGGTCGATCCGGCCGGGCTGATTTTGACCAACTCACATGTTGTGACCCGCACGCCGCAGCCGATCGTCACGCTGGGTAACGGAGCGCGCTACCGCGCCTCGGTGGTCGCCAACGACAGCTACAACGATCTGGCGCTGCTCAAAGTAACCGTTCCGGCGGACGTTGAGCTTCGTCCGCTGGCAATGGCGGAACCCGGCGACCTGCTGCTTGGCGAAACCGTGGTGACCGTCGGCAATCCGTATGGATTGGGCGGCACCATTGTCGAAGGCGTGCTCAGCGCGGTAAACCGCCGGATATCCTACGAAAACATTCTGGTGTTCGATGACCTGCTCCAGACCGACGCACCGATCCATCCCGGCCATTCCGGCGCACCGCTGATCAATTTGAACGGAGAAATGATCGGCATTACCTTAGCCAATCTTCAGGACGCGCCCGGCATAAGTTTTGCCATTCCGCAACAGCGGATCGCCGATTTGCTCGGCCTGTGGCTGATCCCGGAACGGTTCAGCGACGTTTCGCTCGGCATCGTTCCGGCGCTGCGGCGCGCCCCGGACGGGGAACTTCAGTTCTACCTTCAGGACGTCATCCCGAACTCTCCGGCGGAAAAAGCCGGACTCTACCGCGGCATGTTTATAACCCATTTCAACGGCAAACTCCTCGAACACGACATAATGGAAATATCCGGAACGCTGTGGCAGCTTAAGTCAGGCGACACCGTCACTTTGGCCGGCGAAGGCAAAACCGTGACCGTCAAGGCCGAGGAGATGCCGGCGCGCGACTGGAACGAACTGGCGAAACTCAAACTCGGCCTGTCACTGCGTCCGCTGACGCCAAAACTGGCCGAAGAGCTTTCCTATCCGGACTGGAATGCAATGGCGGTCGCCACTCCGCCGCCGGGGAACCAGAGCGTCAAGCGCGGCGATCTGCTGGTTCAGCTTGGCGACGCCAACATCTACACGCCGGACGATCTCTCCCGTGCGCTGGAAAACATCCGATACGGCCAGGAGGTGACGGCGGTTCTGTTCGAGCCGGTGACGGCTCCCGGCCCGATCAAATTCAAACGCAAGACCGCCGTTCTTTCGGTCAACAAAACGCAGTAATCACCGTGATATTGTCGCCGCCGCCGTTTTTCATGGCGGCGGAGGTCAGCATTGAAGTGACCTCGCGCGGCGACCGGCCGCGGCACAGCATATCGGATATAACGGCGTCATCAACCATGCCGGTCAACCCGTCCGAACAGAGCATCAGGCGGGAAAATCTCGTTCTGGGAAACACCGAAACCGTAGGATTGCAGTGCTTTGCCGGCCCCACCGCCTTGCTGATGATATTTGACGCCGGCAGATCGCACTCGGCCACATGGCAGGACGCTTTACGGATAATGGACGCTCTGAGTGTATGGTCGTCGGTAAGCTGCTCCAGACCGCCGTCCCCGTTCACCCCGTAGCAACGGCTGTCTCCGGCGTGGCCGATCACCAGCTGTTCGCAGGTGACGATGGCGGCCACCACGGTACAGCCCATCGGACGGCGCAGCTTTTCCAGACAATTCCGGTCATAAACGGCGGAATTGGCGGATTCGATCATCCATTTCATGAAATCCGGCATGCCGGAAAAGTCACGACGGCGGCCGGCATGGTTTTTTTCCCATTCTTCAATCATGATGTCGCAACACATCCGGCTGGCCACTTCGCCGTTAGCGTGACCGCCGATTCCATCGGCCACCACCAGAAGAGCGTTGCGCGCTCCAAGGCCGAACGAACAGGCGAAACTGTCCTCATTGTTTTCGCGCACCAGTCCGATCAAACTTTCGGCGGCGGCCGTAAAACGGCGCCGACCACAGAAACGGTTCAAAATGTATTCAAGCATAAAGCCTCTTAGTTCAGTATTCAATATCAAAAACTTAGCACGCTTTTCCAAATTAGCAACAAAAAAGCCGGAGAAGTTCTTGAATTTCTCCCAAAGGCATGCTCTTGTATTAGCAGTCGATACAGGAACTTGATTTACTAAAAATAAGGAGATTCCAGTAGTCATGAAAGCAGAAACAATCAGAAACTTCGTTGTAGCCGGCCACAGCGGCGGCGGCAAAACCACATTGTGCGAACGCATGCTTTTCAAGGCAAAGGCCACCGAGCGAATGGGTTCCATTGAAGCCAAGAACACGGTGTCCGACTGTACTCCAGACGAACATGAAAAACTTTCCAGCATCTATTCCAGCGTGTTGAACTGCCGCTGGAAGGATTGCGATTACTTTTTCATCGACACCCCGGGATACGCCGAGTATGTGGGTGAAATGGTCGGCGGCATCAGCGTGGCCGATGCGTCAATCGTGGTGATCGACGCGGTCGACGGCCCGCAGTTCATCACCGCCCGGGCGTGGAAACTCTCCCGCGCCGCCGGCATACCGCGCTGCGCCGTCGTCAACCGCATCGACAAGGATCGCGCCGACTTTGCCGCCACATTGGAAATCATGCGCCGGAACCACGGCAAGACGGTGATCGTTCCGGTGACTTATCCGGTGGGCCGCGAAGCCGAATTTTCCAGAGTGGTCAACGTTCTGTACGACACCGACATCCCGGACGAGATCGCCGCACCGGTGGCCGAATGCCGCTCGCTGCTGATGGACGCAATCGCCGAGACCGACGAAGACCTGATGATGCGCTATCTCGACGGCGAGGAACTCACACACGACGAAATCGCCCGCGGACTCAAAGCCGCGGTTCGGAGTTGCCGCATCATTCCGGTGTTCGCTGCCAGCAGCACCAAGGACATCGGCGTAACCGAACTCATGGATGCGATCAATGAAATATTTCCTGACCCCATGCTGCGCAAAGAGGTCAAACTGGAGTCCGGAGAGACAATGGCGCGCTCGGAGACCGGTCCCGGCTCGGCATTGATCTTCAAAGTGGTCAACGATCCGTTCCTCGGTCAGCTCGCCTTCTTCAAAGTCTGCTCCGGATTGCTTAAAAGCGACGGGGAAATCTATAATATATCCACCGGCAACAAGGACCGGCTCGGCTCGCTGCTCACCGTAAACGGCAAGGCGCAGCTCGGCACTCCGGAACTTCCGGTCGGGGCGATCGGCGCGGTGGCGAAACTCAAGGACGCTCACATCAACAACACGTTAAGCATGAACCAGGCGATGAAGGAGATCAAAAAAATCGTCTTCCCCGATCCGGTCATGTCCTACGCGGTGGCCGCGGCGAAGAGCGGAGAAGACGAAAAGGTGTCGGCCGGACTGGCCAAGATTTCCGAATGCGATCCCACCGTCCGGGTGTCGCGGCAGGACGAAACCCACGAATTTCTGCTCTCCGGCATGGGTGACGTGCATCTGGCCAACGTTGTCCGCAAGCTCAAAGACCTGTATAAGGCGGAGGCGGTGCTTACCGCGCCGAAAATTCCATACCGCGAAACCATCACCGCTTCCGGCGACGGTCATTACCGCCACAAAAAACAGACCGGCGGCTCCGGACAGTTTGCCGAAGTCATGCTAAAAATCGAATACAATCCGGCCGGATATGAGTTTGTGAACGCGGTGGTCGGCGGCAGCATTCCGCGCAACTTCATCCCGGCGGTGGAAAAGGGCGTGGCCGAAACCATGGCCAAGGGGCCGCTGGTGTCATGCGTGGTCGAACGGGTGAAGGTGACGCTGCTTGACGGCAAATACCATCCGGTGGACTCCAATGAAATGGCGTTCAAAATCGCCGCGCGAATGGCTTTCCGCGACGCGATGAGCAAGGCGCGCCCGGTCTTGCTTGAACCGATTATGAATGTGCACATCTATGTTCCTGACTCCAGCATGGGCGATGTTTCCGGTGACCTCAATCATAAGCGCGGACGCATCCTCGGAATGGATATGGACGAAGGCATGCAGGTGGTTAACGCCGAAGTGCCGCTGGCTGAACTAAGCCGCTACGCCACCGAGCTGCGCAGCATGACGCAGGGGCGCGGATCGTTCACCATGGAGTTCTCGCGCTATGAGCAGGTCCCGGCCAACGTGGCCTCCGAAATCATCGCCAAGCATCAGGCTGAAACCGGAGAGGAACAGCCGTAATCATTCCGGAAACGTCCGGTTGCCGTCATCGGCGGCCGGACGGTTCGGGAGTAATGATTTGAAAAACATATCTCCGGCGAACCGGGTTGTCTGACCGGTCGCCGGAGATTTTTTTGCCTGAACGATGCGGCGGTGATAAATGCCCTGCAAACTAAATGATATGGCGGTCCAACTCGGCCTTGAATGCCGCCCACGCCTCGGATTCCGGCAGAGTGGCGATGATCCTGCCGTTTCTGAAAATCACGAATTTTCCGTTGCCGCCGGCCATGCCGAGATCGGCGTCGCCGGCTTCGCCCGGACCGTTGACAACGCACCCCATGACCGCTATCTTCTTCAGTGAAAACCGTTTTCCGGAAGCCCGGCATTCATCGACATAGCGTTCGACCCGGCCGGCCAGACCGACCAGATCCACCGCGGTGCGTCCGCAGGTCGGACACGACACCAGATCGGGAGCCGCTTCGCGCAGGCCGACCGCCTCAAGAATCCGCAGCGCGGCGTATACTTCCTCCACCGGATCGGCGGTCAGGCTGACTCTTATCGTGTCTCCGATCCCCTCCAGCAGCAGCGCTCCGATGCCGACCGCCGACTTGACGATCCCGCGTTCGCGCGTTCCGGCCTCGGTCACGCCGATATGCAGCGGATAGTCGGTCCGGTCGGCAAATGCGCGGCAGGCGGCCACCGTCACCGGCACGCTCGACGCTTTCAGTGAAACCTTGATGCTGCGAAATCCGTATTTTTCCAGCATTGCGCACTGTTCGAGCGCACTGGCGACCAGTCCTTCACAAACGCCTTCGGCTCCGGCCGGAAGCCGTTTGCGCAATTCCGGCGCAATACTGCCGGAGTTCGCTCCGATCCTGATCGTGATTCCGGCTTCGCCGGCCGCCTCGGCTACCGCCCTCACCCCGGCTTCCGACCCGATGTTGCCGGGATTGATCCGTACCGCCGCCACGCCTGCGGCAATCGCCATCAGCGCCAGTTTATGGTCAAAATGGATGTCGGCCACCACCGGCAGCGGACTGCCGGAAACGATTTCGCGCAATGCCGTGGCCGCCGCCGCGTCCGGCACCGCGCAGCGGATGATCTGACAGCCGGCGGCCGCCAGACTGCCGATCTGGGCGAGAGTGGCCGCCGCGTCGCGCGTGTCGGTATTGGTCATGCTCTGAATTGATACCGGCGCGCCGCCGCCGACAGCGACAGCGCCGACCATGACTTTTCTGGTCTTACGGCTGTTCATTTTCAACGCCTCCCTCAATATCGACAGCCGCTCCGTCAATTTCCGAAGCCGCCGCATCCGGCACTGCGTTCGGCAGATCCGGGTGCTCGATCGAAACAAAAACCGGAGCCTTGACCGGGGGCGGCGCCGGAACAAAACGCATCACATCCAGCATCGTCACCGCCGCCATGCCGCCGATCAATATCACCACAAACAGATAACTTAGGTTCTTCACAATGAATTTCGGAACCTTGCGTCTGGTCACAATCTCAATGACGGCAAACAGAATATGGCCGCCGTCCAATACCGGCAGCGGCAGCAGGTTGAATATCGCCAGCGCGAAAGAGATGAAGACAACCATATACACGCCGGTCATGAAAGAAGCGGACACCGCCCGGTACATCGTGACCACAATGCCCAGCGGACCGGAAAGATTTTTGGCGCTGACCGTGGTCTGACGCTCGGTGAGATTGAGTTTATGACCGACGTTGATGCCGAGATTGCGGAACGTCTCCCAGGTCATTTCCACCACATCGCTCAGCTGGCGGAACGGCGACGGATAGCAGACGATCCGGGAATCGGCGCCGATCCGCCGCACGCCGAGACCGACCGGCACGACCGACTGTTCAAATTCATTCCCGTCCCGCTCCAAAGTCAGCGCCACCGCCGCACCGGTGCCGGAGGCGATTCTGTCAAAAAATTCACCGGACGAACTGAACGGCACGCCGTCCGCCTTAACGATCCGGTCGCCGTCCATGACGCCGGCGGCGTCGGCTGGAGAATAGCCGACCACATAATCCACCCGACCGTCATCACCGCATGACAATCCGAGTGAATAATAGGGTTTCTCTCCGGTGCTTTCGGGAATCACCGTCAGCGTTTCGGCGGAACCGTCGCGGTGTTCAACGTCCAGATACAGCGGCTGTTCCGGCTCGATCGCCGCAATGATGAAGTTGAGTTCGAGAATGTCGTCCACTTCTCCGTCGTTGGCGCGGCGCAGCAGGTCGCCGGCGCGCAGCCCCGCCCGCTCCGCCGGACTGCCGGACATCGGAGACACCAGCAGCGGCACCCTGGGTGTGAAAAACGGCATCCCAAGCCGTTCGCGCCGCAGTTCGGCCGCCACATAGGGATTCGGTTCCGGCTGATAGACGATCTTCAATGTTTCGCCGCCGCGCTTCACATCCAGCGTCACCTCCCCGCCGGAAAACAGAATACGCTTGGTGATGTGGGTCCACGGAATATTCAACGCTTCGCCGTTGAGACGGACAATCTCGTCGCCGGGGCGCAGTCCGGCGCGATATTCCGGGGAATCGACCACAATGCGGTCAACAACCACGGTCTTCAGGTCCGGCGTTCCCTGCGGCATACCCCATATCCAGATGGCGCAACCGAGCAGCAGTCCGAACAGAATATTGAAAAACGGACCGCAGAACGCGGTGAACAACCGCGCCCACGGACCGGCGGGAGGAATGACCCGCCCGTCCTCGTCGGTGGTTTCGTCGGTGGTGTCCAGCTGCGGCAGTTCAACGTAGCCGCCGGCCGGTATCCAGCCGATACGGTACTCGACGCCGTTGATTTTTTTGCCCCACGCCTTCTTGAATCCGAGCGAAAAAGCCAGTATGCGCAGACCGCACAGCTTCGCCGCCATAAAGTGACCGAGTTCATGAACAAAAACGCACATGCCGAAAAAAATCAGCACAAACAGCACCGTTCCGGCGATCAGCAAATATTCCATCATCGGTATCTTTTCTCCTTAAAGAATCAGTTTAATTTTCCGGCGTATTCACGCGCCCGGCGGTCCGCCGCCAGCACGGTGTCCAATCCGTCCAGCGGTTCGACCCGATGGGCGGCCATTGTCCGGTCGACAATCGACCATATCCGCGGCAGTCGGATCTCGCCGCGCACAAATTTATCCACCGCCACCTCGTTGGCGGCGTTCAGCACACATGGCAGCGTTCCGCCGCAGCGCAGCGCGGCCTCGGCAAAATCCAGCGACGGAAAACGGCGGCGGTCAATCTCGGAAAACTCCAGACTGCCCAGCGCCGAGAAATCAAGCCGCGGCAGTCCGCGACCGTCCAGACGGTCCGGCCAGCTCATCCCGTACCCGATGGCGAACCGCATGTCCGGCCGCGACATCTGTGCAAGCAGCGTTCCGTCCATCATCTCAATCAGCGAATGCACCACCGACTCCGGATGAATCACCGCCTTGATTTTTTCCGGCGGAAAGTCAAACAGATACCCGGCCTCGATCACCTCCAGCGCCTTGTTCATCAACGTGGCGGAGTCGATCGTCACCTTGCGCCCCATGCGCCAGGTGGGATGGCGCAACACCCGTTCAAGCGTGGCATTTTCAAGCTCGGCGTCGGTGGCGTTCCGCAAAGAGCCGCCCGACGCGGTCAACACCAGTCTCGCCACCTCGTTTTTCCGTCTTCCCTCAAGACACTGGAAAATCGCGCTGTGTTCGCTGTCCACCGGAATTATCCGGCCGTTTCCGGCCGCCGCCCGCGACTTGACCAAGTCGCCGGCCATCACCAGCACCTCTTTGCTGGCCAGCGCCACACGCTTGCCGGCGCCGAGCGCCGCCAGCACCAGCGGCAAACCTGCCGTGCCGACAATCGCACACAGCACAACATCCACCTCCGGCGCGCAGATCAATCCGGCAACACGGGAAAACTCCACTGTGCGACCGCTAAGACGGCTCAATTCATCATATCCGCCGTCCGAAGCGATCCAGTCGGCGTTCAGTTTTGCGCCCTGCTCCGCCAGCAGCGCGGTCTGACTTCTTGCCACCAGTCCGACCGTGCGGAACCAGTCCGGATACGCCTCAAGTATCTTCACCGCATTGCCGCCGATCGAACCGGTCGATCCCAACACCGCCACGCCGAGTTTTTTCATTTGCGCGACTCCACCATCAGTGTCACCGGCCCGTCATTCACCAGTTCCACCTGCATGTCCGAACCGAACTTGCCGGTGACAGTGTCCGCAACGCTTTCCCGGCAGCGGGCGACGAACGCCTCGTAAAGCGGGATCGCCGTCTCCGGCGCCGCCGCTTCGGTAAATCCGGGACGCCGGCCGTGCGAGGCGTCGCCGTAAAGCGTAAACTGGGAAACAACCATCAGTCCGCCGCCGACGTCGGAGAGAGAAAGATTCATTTTACCGGCCGCGTCCTCGAATATCCGCAGATTAATACATTTGTCGGCCAGAAAGTTCACATCGCGCATGTCGTCATCATGGGTGACGCCCAGAAGCACCACCAGCCCGCGACCGATCGAGCCGCCTTTTTCCCCGTCAATCGTGATCGCCGCCCGCGCCGCGCGCTGTATCAGCGCCCTCATTTTGCGCGCACCAGTTGAAGAAATTCACTTCTGGTGGCCGACTCCTTGCGGAACGACCCCAGCATGCAGCTGGTGGCCATTACCGAATTCTGCTTCTCCACTCCGCGCATCTGCATGCACATGTGTCTGGCCTCCATCACCACGCCGACCCCCTCCGGCGCCAGCACCTCCATCAGTGCGGCGGCCACCTGGCCGGTAAGCCGCTCCTGCACCTGAAGCCGCCGGGCAAACATGTCCACGATCCGGGCGATCTTGCTCACTCCAATGATCCGGCCCTTGGGGATATAGCCAACGTGCGCACGCCCGAAAAACGGCAGCATGTGATGTTCGCACATACTGAAAAATTCAATGTCGCGCACGATAACCATTTCGTCATCATCGGTTTCAAAGACCGCGCCGTTGACCACGGTCTTGAGGTCTTTGCCGTATCCGCGCATAAGATATTCAAAACTCTTTTCCACCCGGCGCGGAGTGCCAAGCAGCCCCTCGCGCTCCGGGTCCTCCCCGAGCTCCTGAAGAATGTGCCTTATCTCGTTTTGTATATTCATTTTAATCCTTTATGGCATATTTCATATTTTTGTAATATACCACAAAAGCACGTTATTTCAATCCCAAACGCTCATGAAGTCGTCGCGCGCGCTCCACATATACCGGCAGAACACGCAGCAGTCGCGGCGCCATCGGACAGATCAGCGCCGCCAGCAGCAGACCGGGCAGACAGGAAAACTGCCAGGTCGTCTCCAGAAACAGAAGCACCGCGGTGACCGGATTGCGCACCGAGCCGATGAACATTCCGCACATGCCGAACACCACAAAACCGGTAATGTCAAGTGTGCCGATGAATCCGGCGGACGCGGCAAGTTCGCCGCCGATCCGTCCGGCCAAAGCGCCGATCACAATTATCGGGAAGATCAGTCCGCCGGGAGCGCCGCAGTTCACCGACAGCGCCGAAAACAACAGTTTTACGCCTAAAAGAATCATCAGAGAACGGATTGTCCGCTCCGCCCCGAACAGCGACTCCGTCAACGGCAGACCGGAGCACAGCACCTCGGGCAGCATAAACGCCAGCACCCCGGACAGCATGAAGACCGGCCAGATTTTCCAGAATCCCGACAGACGCCGCCAATACTCAAAAAAACGCTGAAAAAACATCAGCGTCCAATTATAGAACGCCGCCAGCGCCCCCACCGCGAACAGAAAAACAACCAGACATACATAACCTGTCACATCACGCGGCGGCGCGGCGGCCACCGTGAACAGCGGACGACTGCCGTAAACCGCCACCGTCAGAAAATATACCGCGAAAACCGAGACCATGGAATGCAGCAGCACCCGCCACGACCAGCAACGGCTGATCTCGGTCATTCCGAACACCGCCCCCGCCAGCGGCGCGGAAAACGCGGCGGTAAACCCGCTCGACACCCCGACCAGCATCAGATTTTTCACCTGTCGCCGCGGCAGTTTGAATATCGCCGCCACACCGCGGCCGGCCGACGCCGCAAGTTGAATCACCGGCGAAATCTGACCGATCGACAGTCCGGCAAACATCGTCAGCGTTCCGCCCGCCAGATTGGCCGCGATGTTCTTCCACCATACCGATTTGATATTGTAGAAGTAAGTCTCGATCATCCGCGCCGCGCCGCCGCCGGACAACGCCGGATTCCATACCGTCACCCGCCAGACGCAATACGCCAGAACCGTCAGCACAATTCCCCAGCCGCCAAACAGCATAAGACGCGGCACGCGCAACGCCAGCACCGCGTCCAGCGCTATCTCGGCAAACTCAAGCAGCAGCCGGTAACACAGCGCCACCACTCCGGCGGAAATCCCGGTGAGAAGCGTGAACAAAAGCCATGCAACTTCACGTTTAACCATAATCCGCTCTCTCCCTGTTCATAAAAAAACGGGGAGCGGCTTTGCCGCCGCGCCCCGTTTCCATGACTGCTCAATCGCTTAACAACCGCCGCAACCTCCACAGCAGCCGCTCAGCAGCACGGCGGCGCACAGCACCGCAAACATTATTCTAATCATTTTTCACCGTCTCCGCTTTTTTTGCATTCTTCTTCTCATATTCATGGAACGCCCACAGCGGCAGCGCAATAAACGCCAATGTTCCAACGAACAGGAATCCGATATACCAGGTGATCGCCCACGCGCCGTCGGCCAAAACGTTGGACGGCGGAATGAATCCGCAGAATATCGAAATAAGACTTACCAGAAACGCCGCTCCGGAAATCACCCACACGCCGAACTTGCCGCCGGGTATCCGGTACGGACGCTTCACGTCCGGCTGCGAATAACGCAGACGAATCGCCGCCGCAAACATGAAAAGATACATCACCATGTACAGCTGCGCGGTCAACGCCGACATCAGCCAGAAGGCGTTGCTGATGGTGGGAGTGAACAAGACCGCAGTGGAAAGAACGCTGCTGATGATCCCCTGGATGACCAGGATGCGCACCGGCATGTCATTCTTGTTGCGCTTCTGCCAGTAAGCCGGCAGATAGCCTTCCTTGGCCACTTCCAGCACTCCTTTGGACGGTCCGAGCACCCAGGTGACCACCATCGTTATGGCGCCGTAGGCCAGCAGGAAGCACATGATCGGCGTCAGCCATTTGCAGTGCAGCGAGGTAAAAATATCCTCGAACGCCTGACAGACGCCGGCCGCCAGACTCAACTGCGACGGCGGAACCACAAACGCGATCGCCAGACTGCCGGCCACCGACAGCACAATCACCACCAGCGCGGCGCCAAGAATCGCCCTCGGAAAGTTGCGCGACGGATTGCTCATCTCAGTGACATGCACAGAACTCATCTCCATTCCGGCCAGCGCCACCATCATTCCGGCCAGCAGCATCAGCTGGGTAGGGTTGCTCAGATCGGGAATCAGCGACGTGCCTTCGTCAAACGGCACCTTGATCGGGTCGCCCATAATAAGATAGACCGCCACCATCAGGATAATCACCACACCAGGCACCACAGTTCCGGCCAGCACGCCGGAACTCGAAAGGAAGGCGGACACCCGCATCCCCTTGAAGTTGAGAAACGTGGCAAGCCACAGCGTGACCAGAATCGTGACGAACACAAACCATTTGTTGGTCGCCAGCGCCGGATTGAATACATAGGCGATGGCCGAGGCGACAAAGGTCAGACAGGCCGGAAACCACGGCAGATTCTCCACCCACTGCATGAAGATGGCGACAAAACCCCATTTGGGGCCGAACGCCTGCTTCACCCAGAGATAAACTCCGCCATTGTCCGGATAAGTGCTGGCCAGCTCCGCCGACACCAGCGCCGACGGAATGAAAAAGCAAAGACAGGCCATCACCAGATAGAAGATAATGCTCCAGCCGTAGTCGGCCATGGACGGCAAATTGCGCAACGAAAGCACAGCCGCCACAGTCAACATCGACATGGTGAACACGCTCATTGAGCGCGCCTTGGTGGAACCGTTGGTATTTTCGCTCATTTTTCACACTCTTTCTTGATGCAGAGAGTCTTGAATTTTGTCTTGCCGTTGACGGTTTCGCGCTCCACGCCGTGAATGTCGCCCTCGTAACCGGGGAACGCCTCCTCGAATGCCTCGCGGGTCTGGAGATAGTCCAGAATCGGCTGTGCGGCGCGGTCAAGCCGCTCGCCGCCCATGACGATCGGAATCCCCGGAGGATACGGAACCATCATCACCGCCGGAACCCGGCCGGCCATCTCGTCCAGCAGCACATACTCGACCTCGCGGGCGACCACCTTGTGATAGGCGTCGGCCGGACGCATGACCTGCTTCGGAATCACTTCAAACGCCGCCTGCATCTTGTCAAGCATGGCGTGCGCCTTGAAGTATTCATGTATCTTCAGGCAGTGACTGCGCAGCGTGGCGCTGCCGTAGCGTTCCGGATATTTTGCGACGAGGTCGGGAAATATCTCGGAAAGTTTGCGCCCGGAGTCGAAGTCGCGCTTGAATTGCAGCAGCGCCGCCAGCAGCGTTCCCTGCTTGGCCCGGGTGGTGCCGAGCGAGTTCAGCATCAGGAACGAGTAGTAGTCGGTCTTCTCGCAAACGATGTTGTGATTAATCAGGTAATTCGTCACCACCGAGGCCGGAATGCCGAAATCCTGCATTTTGCCGGCGTCGTCGATTCCCGGCGTGGTGAATGTCAGCTTGATCGGATCAAGCATGACATAGTTGTCTTCAATGTCCTCGAAGCCGTGCCATGGATCGCTCGCGGAGAGCACCCAGCATTCGTGATGCGTGGACAGATAGTCGATATCCATGTCTTCAAACTTCACGCTCTTGCCGTTGACCCGGAATTCGCGCGGCTGCCAGAGATTGAAGAACCAGTCTTTGGCGGCGGCAAACTCGCGATTCAATTTGGCGGTGCGGCGACGAAGCTGAACGGCTTCACGGATGATGTCGTGAATCAGCATTTCGCCGGAATCCTGCATCATCTTGGTCGCCACGTCAAGGCTGGCGATCATGCTGTACTGCGGAGAGGTGGAGCCGTGCATCATATAGGATTCGTTGAACTCGTCCGGATTGATCTTCGCGGTGCCGCCCTGACGGATATGAAGCATGGAGGCCTGACTGAACGCAGTCAGCAGTTTATGGGTTGACTGCGAACAGAAAATCGGCGGATCGTCTTTTTTGATTTCGCCGGGCGTCATGCCGTAAAATCCTTCGTACATCTTGTTGAATCTGGCATAGGCATACCAGGCTTCGTCAAAATGGAGGTTGGCCACGCAGCGGTCAAGCCGCTCCTTGATCTTTGAGGTGTTGTAGCACACTCCGTCATAAGTGGAATTGGTCAGCGCCGACATCTTCACATGAACGTTTTTCTTGCATTCCGGCGGAATCAGAGTGCTGTCGGCAATTTTTCCGGCCACCGAGTCGGGAGTGAATTCGGAAAGGCGGACCGGCCCGATGATGCCGCGCTTGTTGCGCCGCGGAATCATATAAATCGGAATCGCCTCGGTTATCACCATTGCGTAGTTGAGCGACTTGTGGCAGTTGCGGTCAACGAACGCCACATCGTCCTTAAGCACCTGACTGCGCCAGATGATCTGGTTGACGGTGCTGGTGCCGTTGAGCACATAATAGGTGAGGTCGGCGCCGAAGACCCTGGCCGAATTGCGTTCCGCGTCACCGACCACGCCCTCGTGGTCAAGCAGACTGCCGAGTTCCGGCACCGATATCGACAGATCGCTGCGGAAGGTGTTTTCGCCGAAGAATTTGAACATCGCCACACCGGCCGGTGCGCGCAGAAATCCCTGACCGCCGAGATGACCCGGCGTATGCCACGCATACTTGTACTTCTCGGCGTATTCAGTAAGCATACCGAAAAAGGCCGGATAGACGCTCCTGACGTATTCGACCAGATGTTCTTCAATCCTGCCGGCCAAAAACGGCACGGTGTCGGCGGTCTTCCACAAACAGCCGTTGATCTTCTCCAAAGCGAAGGTCGGGATGTTCTCGGTTTCCAGATGGTCGGTCAACAGCAGCAGCGGAACGTTGCGGTTGCGCTGACGGATGGCGTCGATCAATGCCGCGGCCGGCATTTTCTCCCGGGGATTTTCAAACGGCAGATCCCAGTCCACGATCACGCAGCCGATGTCGGCGCGCGAGGCGAACACCTCGGCGGCATCCTCGTAGCTTTGCGATGTGATGACCGCGCATTCCTGCGTTTTTTCAAGTTCTCCGACCAGCTCGCGCAGCCGGAACCCGTCGTCCGAATCCGCCTGAAGGTCATGCGACACCAGCAGAATCGGCCATTGCGACTTGACTATCATCATACTCCTCCTCCTTGTCCGCAGGATACGGACGCTTAGCGCATGAGACAGCCGCTCCCCGCCGAAAAATATATTCCGGAGTGCTGAATGGTTTTGCACAATTCCTCAAGTTGTGCAAAAAGCGCCCGGAGCCGACGGACGGCCGCATGCAATTTTCCCTCTCTTCTGAAATCAATTTACAATGCTTCAACACCAAATCAAGCGCGAAAAAATATTTTTCACATTTTTTTTATTTTCGATTTGACTGTGTGAAAAAACGAGGATACTTGTATCCGCAAGAGGAAAATTGCGTTCACGATATCCATATCGCACCGCCGGTGTATCGTTGTGCTTTGTAGCCGGAGCGCCAAGGTAAGAGGAACCTTGCGCTCACCGTGCGGCACATCGGCCGGCGGCTGATATAACGCGTGATATTCAAAGAGGAGTAGTATCATGAGAAAATCCACCTTAGCCGTCGTCTTGCTCGCGCTGCTGGTTGCCGGATGCAACACGGAGGTGTCGGAAGACGAAGTAGTTATGATACAGCCGGAGACGCCGGCTGTCAACTGTCCGCCGACGCAGAACTGCCCCATGATGGCCGATGCTGAAAAGGCGAACTGCCCCATGAAGGCCGAAGCCCAAAAAACAAACTGCCCCATGATGGCCGATGCTGAAAAGGCGAACTGCCCCATGAAGGCCGACGCCCAAAAAATAAACTGCCCCATGAAGGCCGAAGCCCAAAAAGCAAACTGCCCCATGAAGGCCGAAGCTCCGTCCGCATCCTGCCCCACCGGCGCGGCGATGTAGTCACCGCCGCCGCGACAAAAAACTTAAGATAGGGGGTATGTCATGGCTGTAGACAATTCCAAAAAACTCGGTGTGTTCGCGCTTGCGGCAATCGTCATCAGCGCAATGATCGGCGGAGGAATATTCAGTCTTCCGCAGAACATGGCGCAGGGCGCGGCAGTAACCGCGGTACTGATCGCATGGGTTATCACCGGCGTAGGAATGTTTTTCCTCGCCAACACATTCCGCACGCTGGCCGACGCCCGTCCGGACGCCACCACCGGCATCTACGCTTACGCCAGACTCGGATTCGGCCGTTTTGCCGGCTTCCAGATGGCGTGGGCCTACTGGCTGTGCAACATCTTCGGCAACGTCGGCTATGCCGTGATGCTGATGGACGCATGCAATTATTTCTTTCCCGGCACCTTCACCAACGGAAACAATGTGTGGAGCATCGTCGGCGGGTCACTGGTGATCTGGATGATGAACTTCGCGGTTCTGCGCGGCGTGCATCAGGCGGCGTTCGTCAACACCGTCGGAACGATATTCAAGCTGGTGCCGATCCTGCTGTTCATCCTCATCATGTTCTTCGCTTTCAAATGGAGTTTCTTCACCACCGACATGCTCGGCAGCGAAACGGTGAAAGCGGACAACCTCGCGCCGCTCGGCGGACTGCTCGGACAAATCAAATCGACCATGCTCGTGACATTGTGGGCGTTCATCGGCATCGAGGGCGCGGTGGTGATTTCCGGTCAGGCCAGAAGTCAGAGCGACGTCGGCAAAGCGACGGTTCTCGGATTTCTCGGCTGTCTGGTGATTTATGTTCTGCTTTCGGTTCTTCCGTTCGGCAGAATGTATCAGAGCACACTGGCCGGACTCGCCAATCCATCCACCGCTCCGCTGCTGGCCGATGTGGTGGGCGACTGGGGCGGCTGGCTGATGAACGTCGGCGTGATTGTGGCGCTGCTCACCTCATGGCTGGCTTTCACCATCATGATCGCCCAGATTCCGTACGCCGCCGCCAAAGACGGCACGTTTCCGGCGATATTCACCAGTGAAAACAAAAACGGCGCGCCGAACATTTCGCTGTGGATCACCAGTCTGCTGATGCAGATAGCGATGATTCTGGTATTTTTTGCGAACAATGCGTGGAACACCATGCTCTCCATCACCAGCGTAATGATTCTGCCGCCTTATCTGGCCTGCACTGCCTATCTGTGGAAACTCTGCGCCACCGGACAGTATCCGAAGAATCTGCCGGTGAAACCGTGGTTTGCCATGCTCTGCGGCGTTGCCGGAACACTGTACGCGATCTGGATGATCTACGCCGCCGGCGTCAATTATCTGATGACGGCGTTCATATTTCTGATGGCGGGCATTCCGATCTTCGTGATCACGCGCCGCCACGCCATCCGCCGCACGGCTGACCAGAATGATAAATTTGTCTTCACCAAAGCCGAAAAATGGGCGGCGGCGGCGATTTGTCTGATTGCGATCATTTCAATTCTCACCATGTCGGCGCAGTATATCCCCGGTGACAAAAAGTTCAATAAGTGGGTAAAAATGGAAGTTACAAAGGTGGTGCACGATGTTGAATGAACTCAATACACGTCAGGTTTTAATTGTTGAGGACAATACGGTTCTCCATTCATCGACCATGAGCCGCGCGGTCGACCGCCTGGCTGACGCGCTTGAGGAACGCGATATTGTCGTTCTGAACGCCGCAAGCTACTGCGAGGCCGAGCCGCTG
The DNA here is from genome assembly GCA_028709805.1 of Victivallaceae bacterium. GTDB lineage: Bacteria > Verrucomicrobiota > Lentisphaeria > Victivallales > Victivallaceae > CALXXL01. Next base: position 197,409 of record JAQUTL010000001.1, on the reverse strand, counting down.
GCGATGACCAATATGGACATAGACTGTTTTCTGATCTCCAGCGACATGATGCTGGAAGTCAAAGAGGAGTCCAAAGCGATCGCGCTGCTCCGCAGAATCAAGGAGCGTCAGGGGATGGTTCCGGTGTTCCTGCTGGCCGACCGCGCCAAGACCGCCGAGGCCATGAGCCGCGAAATCATGGAAATGTCCAGTGAATTTGCCTGGATATTCGAGGACAGTCCGGAGTTTCTGGCCGACCGGATTCAAGCCGCGATCGAACGCTACCGGGCGTTGCTGCTGCCGCCGCTGATGAAAGCGGTCTGGGAATACAACGAGCACAATCATGAATATTCATGGGCGGCTCCGGGACATCAGGGCGGCGTTGGGTTCACCAAAAGTCCGGAAGGCAAGAAGTTCTATGACTTCTACGGCCAGAACCTGTTCCGCACCGACACCGGCATCGAGCGCAGCAGCATCGGCAGTCTGCTCGATCACTCCGGAGCGTTCGGCGAGAGCGAAAAGATCACCGCGAAGGTGTTCGGCGCCGACGCCTCGTATTCGGTTGTCGTCGGCACCTCCGGCAGCAACCGGACCGTGATGCAGGCCTGCCTCACCCCGACCGATATCGCCGTCTGCGACCGCAACTGCCACAAATCGATCGAACAGGGACTCATCCTCAGCGGCGCCACGCCGGTCTATATGATCCCGACCCGCAACCGCTACGGAATCATCGGGCCGATCCACCGCTCGGAAATGACGCCGGAGGCCGTCGCCGCCAAGATCGAAGCCGTCCGCAAAACATTCCCGTATGCCGACGAACCGTCCTACGCCGTGGTCACCAACTGCACCTATGACGGGCTTTGCTACAATGCCGCCAAGGTGGAGCCGGAACTCGCCAAAAGCGTCGCCCGCATCCATTTCGACGAAGCGTGGTACGCCTACGGCCGCTTCAACGCCATGTACAAAGACCACTTCGCCATGCGCGGCGATCCGGCCAAGCACACCGGCCCCACCGTGTTCGCCACCCACTCAACGCACAAACTGCTCAACGCATTGAGTCAGGCCTCGTACATCCATATCCGGCAGGGCGACCATCCGATAGACTTCAACCGCTTCAATCAGTCCTACATGCTCCACGCCACGACCTCGCCGCTCTACGCGATCTGCGCGTCCAACGACATCTCCACGGCAATGATGGAGCGCAGCGGCAGCTCGCTAATTCAGGAGGTGATCGATGAGGCGGTTGACTTCCGTCAGGCCATGGCGCGTCTCTACCGCGATTATAACAAAAACAAGTCGTGGTTCTTCAAACCGTGGAACGCCGACACCGTAATCGACCGCAACGGCCGTAAATGCGACTTCGCCGACGCTCCGCGCGAACTTCTCACTCACGACCAGAAATGCTGGCGCATGAATCCGGGCGACACCTGGCACGGCTTCTCCGATCTGGAGGACAACTGGGTGATGCTCGACCCGATCAAAGTCAGCATTCTCGCTCCCGGCATGGGTGACGACGGAAAGATTCTCGATCACGGTGTTCCGGCCGCGCTGGTTTCCAGCTACATCTACAGTCAGGGCATCGTGCCGACCAGAACCACCGACTTCCAGCTGATGTTCCTGTTTTCCATGGGCATCACCCGCGGCAAGTGGGGAACGCTGATCAACGAACTGCTGCGCTTCAAGCATTTCTATGACGGCAACACCCCGGTGGAAGAGGTGCTGCCCGACCTCGCCGCCGCCTACCCGAAGACCTACTCCGGCATGGGCATCCGCGATCTCGGAGACGAAATGTTCGCCTATTTGAAGCGTGAGACTCCCGGCGACAAACTCAACGCCGCCTTCTCATCGCTGCCCAAACCGGTGCTTACCCCGCGCGACGCCTACATGAAAATCGTCGCCAATGACGTTGAAATGGTGCCGAGCCACCAGTTGGCCGGTCGCGTGACGGCAAATTCGATCATCCCCTATCCGCCGGGAATCCCGATGCTGATGTCCGGCGAAAACTTCGGCGACAAGGACAGCCCGCAGATCGGCTATCTCAAGAGTCTCGAAACCTGGGACCACCAGTTCCCCGGCTTTGAACACGTCACCGAAGGCACCGAGGTGATTGACGGAACCTATTATGTTATGTGCGTAAAATAATGTCTTTTGTAAAACCGGGTTCCATCCTGAAACCCGGTCCGCCGGAGCTCCCCCTGGCTCCGGCGGTTTTTATAGCGCTACACAACGGTCTCTGAGTTCATTTTTTCACAAAATGAGTTGAAAATGGACGAAATGGCTATATTGTAGTTTACAGGCATCCGGAATTTTATAAGAGAACAAGAGTGAAAAAAAGGAAATTAGCATGAAAAAATCAATTTATCTCGCCGCCGCCGCGGTTGCCGCGCTTTTCGCCGGTTGCGCCAGCGTTCAGGTCGCCGATGACTCCGCGCTCAACGATCAGAAGATCGCCACCGAGGGCAAGTCCATTGCTCACATCAACGGTCAGAACTGGGGTTTTTATTTCCTCAGTTACCCGATTGCCGCCGGTTCGGTCAACAGCGTGGGAATGACCTCGTGGTTTGGCGAAGACAGCGTGAATGTGCCGTCGGTGGTCAAGATGGTCACCGCCAAGGCCAAGGAAATGGGCGCCAGCCGGGTTGTTGACCTCAGCAGCCAGCGCGGCGGAACCATGATCCCGATTCCGTTCCCGTTCCTGTTCTATATGAACGACGTCAATGTTTCCGGCAACGCCATAAAATAACCAGTTTATTTTTGCTGTAATCCGGCACGCCTGCCGTCTTCCGTCAAGGAGGACGGCTTTTTTTTGCTGCTTCCGGCGCCGCCGCCCGGCAGTCCGGCATTTTGCACTGCGCCGTCCATTCCAGATGAAACGAATCAGGAATAAATAAAAAATCCAGACGGACTGTCCGTCTGGATCCATACAATCGCCGCCGCACATTGGCGGACGGAAGCTGAAGCGCGGTTACATCAAATTGCGGTCGGCCATTTCCTGAAGCATGATGCCGGTGCCGTTCGCCACCGCGTTGAGCGGCGACTCCGCCACAAACACCGGCAGCCCGGTCTCCTCGGTAATCAGCCGGTCCAGCCCCACCAGCAGCGCGCCGCCGCCGGCCAGCATGATGCCGCGCTCGATCAGATCGGCGGAAAGCTCCGGCGGACAGCGTTCAAGCGTTGAACGCACCGCCTCGATCACGGTTGTGATCGGCTCCTGCAGCGCCAGACGAATTTCCTCGGCGGATATCTGCACCGTCTTCGGCATTCCCGAAACCAGATCGCGGCCGCGCACTTCAAGCGTCTCCTGATCGCGGATCGGATACGCCGAACCAAGCTCTATTTTGATGCGCTCACTGGTGCGGTCACCCACCATGAGGTTGTAAACTCTTTTCATGTGCTGGGTTATTGCTCTATCCAGCTCGTCGCCGCCGACCCTTACCGATTTGGCCGCCACGATTCCGGTCAGCGAAATCACCGCCACTTCAGTGGTGCCGCCGCCGATGTCCACAATCATGCTTCCGGAAGGTTCGGTCACCGGCAGCCCCACGCCGATCGCCGCCGCCATCGGCTCCTCCACCAGCTGTACTTTGGCGGCTCCGGCGCGCTTGGCGCTGTCCTTCACTGCGCGCATCTCAACCTCGGTGATGCCGGACGGCACCGCCACCAGCACGTTCGGATTGAACATGCGGCAGCGCCACGGCTGAATGGAAAGCGCCTTGGAGATAAAGCATTTCAGCATGGCCTCGGTAATCTCGAAGTCGGCGATCACGCCGTCCTTCATCGGGCGGATCACTTTGATGTTGAACGGCACGCGGCCGATCATCCGCTTGGCGTCGCTGCCCACCGCCAGCACTTCCTTGGTGGACTCTTTTATCGCAACCACCGAAGGTTCATTTATCACGATTCCGCGGTCACGGACGTACACCAGACAGTTCGCCGTACCAAGGTCGATGCCGATGTCGGTTGAAAAAAACCTTTTCAAGCGGTTGAAAGAAGCCATCTCGTCTACCCCATTTTTGGATAATTGCCAATTATTTCACATTTTATTATATAGCGCTATTTTCAAAATGCAAGTTTCCGCGCTATATTTAAGGGCAACTAAAGCGAAAACAATGGAAAAAACAGGCATGCTGACAATGAAAAACAAAAATTATTTCCGGAAAGCCGTTGCGGACATGGCCGGATACACGCCTGGCGAACAGCCGTCCGGCGACATAATAAAAATCAACACCAATGAAAATCCCTATCCGCCGTCCCCGGCGGTGACCGCCGCGATTAACGGGTTTCAGACGGCGTCACTGCGCCGCTACCCGTCGGCCAGGGCGGACGGTCTGCGCGATCTGATCGCGGAAATGCACGGAGTGAAACGCGAAAATGTGATTGCCGGAAACGGGTCGGACGATCTGCTGACCATGATAACCCGGGCGTTTGTGTCGCCGGAACTGCCGATGGCTTGTCTCGACCCGACCTACACTTTGTACCGCGACCTCGCCGCGATGCAGGAGGCGAAAATCATCACCGTCGAGCTTGAACCGGAAACCTTTGCGCTGCCGGAAAATCTGCTTGAACAGGCGAAAGGCGCCAATCTGCTGATGATTCCGCGCCCCAACGCGCCGACCGGAAACACCTTCCCGCTCGACACGGTCGAACAAATCTGCCGCGGATTCGACGGCATGGTGCTGATCGACGAAGCATACGCCGATTTCGCCGCCGACAACTGCATGCGGCTCGCCGCCACGCTTCAAAACGTGATCGTGATGCGGACGCTGTCAAAAAGCTATTCACTGGCCGGAATGAGAGCAGGATACGCGGTCGCCGCCGCACCGGTGATCGCCGGACTGATGAAGCTCAAAGACTCCTACAACCTCGACGCCGTGGCCCAGGCCGCCGCCGCCGCCGCTTTGTGCGACCGCGACTATTTCAATGGCCGCATCAATAAAATTAAAGAGACGCGCAGTCGGCTGACCGGCGAACTTGAAGATATGGGATTCATTGTGGTTCCGTCCAGCACGAACTTCGTCTTCACCCGTCCGCCGAAACCGTTTACGGCAAAAGCAATTTTCGAGTTCCTGCGCGACCGGCTGATCTTCGTCCGTTTCTTCGACCGCGAACGCACCCGCGACTATCTCAGAATCTCGGTGGGAACCGATGATGAAATGGCGAAAATGCTCGCCGCCATCCGGGAATTTATGAAAAAATGAACGGCAACGTCCGGAAAACCTGCGTAGCCGGCGGATTTTATCCGGCAGACCCGGCCGAACTTGACGCGATGATCGATAAAATGACCGCGGACGGCAAAGCGGCGGCCGACGCCGTATTTTCCGCCGGAAACGCCGCCGCGCCGTCGGGGGTCATCATTCCGCACGCCGGGTACGTTTACTCCGGAACCGCTGCGGCGGCCGGACTGACGGCGGCCGCGCAACAGCGCCGGAGCACCGGACGCATCGTGCTGATCGCGCCTTCACACCGCTTCGCATTCAACGGAATCGCAGTGGGGGACTATACGGAGCTGGAGACGCCGATCGGCGGACTGCCGGTCGATCTCGAACGTCAAAATACGCTTGCCGCTGCCGCCGACGGAATACTGCTTCATCACGCCGCGCGGCCGCTTGAAGCTGAACATGCGCTTGAAGTAGAGCTTCCGCTGATCCGCAGGATATTCGGTGCAATCCCGGTGATGCCGGCGGTCGCCGGACGGATTTTCCCGGACGACGCGAAAAAACTGGCCGCCGCCTTTTCTCCTTTTGCGGACGACGAAACGCTTTTTGTCATCAGCAGCGACTTCACCCACTACGGACGCGACTTCGATTACGTGCCGTTTACCGGCAGCGTCCGGGAAAAACTGCGCGAACTCGATCTCGCCGCCGCCGGCGTCATCGCCCAAGGCGATCCGGCGGGATTCGGCCGCTTCCTCGCCGCCACCGGAGCCACCATCTGCGGCGCCGCTCCGATCAAACTTGCGCTGGCGGCGCTCGGCGGCGCCGGAAAAGTGCGCGGACAATTGGTGACATATTATAATTCCGGAGAACTCACCGGCGACTTTTCACACTGCGTTGGCTACTGCGCCATGACGCTGTACAAACTCATGGAGGAAAAATGAAAATATCCGGCAGCTGGTTTGAATTTCAGCACCACAACACGGCTGAAGGCAAATACTGGAATCCGGCGTTCCGCGCCATGAAAAAGGCGCAGTGGGAGGCGCTGATCGCGGAGGCCGCGGAATTCGGGCTCGAATATCTGGTGCTGCTCTGCGTGGCGCAGGACGTGAAGACCTATTATCCGTCCGCAAAATTTCCGCTGTACGGCATGGCGGAGGACGATCTGGTCGGCATCATGCTCGACGCCTGCGACAGACACGGCATCAAGGTGTTCATGCCCAATGACTATTTCGGGAAATGGGACGATTCTCCGGAAATGTTCTCCGATCCCGAAGTAAAAAAACGGCGGGCTTTCGCCACCGAGGAGATATTCACCCGCTACGGCAGCCACAAGAGCTTTTACGGCTGGTATCTGCCCAACGAGGCGGCCGCCCTGCCCTATTTTGAGGATGTCTTCATCGACTATGTGAACACCAACCGCAAAATGTTCCGGGCGCTCGCGCCGGACAAACCGCTGCTGATCGCCCCATACGGGACCTGCCGCCTCAACGCCGACGACCGTTACGCGAAACAGCTCGAACACATCGACGCCGACATCTTCGCCTATCAGGATGAAGTCGGCGTGGAAAAAACCACCTCCGACAGAACTCCCGCATTTTACGAAGCGCTGCGGAAGGTCCACGACAAGGTCGGCGGCCGCGCGCTCTGGGCGGATGTGGAGATGTTCAAATTTGAAGGCCGGGTGTATCATTCGCCGCTGCTCCCGGCCGCGCCGGAACGGGTGATCCCGCAGCTCGACGCGGTCGCCCCGTTCGTGGACCGCATCATGATCTACGAATATCCCGGACTGATTAATAAACCGGGGTCAAACGCCTACACCGCGCAACAGGGCGCGAACGAACTTTACAACGCATTGATCAAGAGACAGAAATAAAAGAACAGGAGTCCGGCAACATGCACAGATTTACTATTTTTGCCGCTGCGGTCGCGCTGGCGGCGCTCTGCGGATGCAGAACGGTCGAACAACAACAACAGCCGCAGCAGCCGCTGCGGGTCATCGGTGAAAATCAGGACATGATCCGCTGGTGGCCGCGTCTGAAGCCGGCAGTGATGCCGAAAAATCTCAAACAGTTCGTGACGCTGGAATTCATGGACTCGCTGAAACTGGAAGGAGACGTCACCGTTAGCGTCACCCTGCCGAAGGGTATTGAATACGACTCCTTCGTCACCGCCTGGGCCAATCCGGACAAACCATACGTCTCCGCCTGCCCGGCGCCGGAGGAGAGCGCCTATCCGGTCGAAGCCGAACAGCGCGGCGACACTTTGACCATGAAATTCCCCGCCGGAGCGTTCGACAAACCGGAGCACACCTGGCTCACGCTGGTGCTGAACGTCGGAGACCTGCCGGTCGGCCCCGCTGCCGTGAAAGTGCAGGTCGACACCGCCGCCAACCAGCTGTATACCGAGGAGTTCACGCTGGACATCCGCCCCGAACTTTCCGGGATGCGCAGCCATACTCCGCTGATCGTCTGGAACTTTCAGGGACTGGACGACAAGTTCATTCCAATCTATATGGACGGCATGGTCAAAGCCGGAGCCAACCGGTTTTATGAAATGCGCGAGGAAACTCCCGGTCATACCGCGGTGGTTGACTATCAGGAACAGTTCGACACCATTCACGGCACCGCGTTCTTCGGCGAACGTATCGCCAAATATTTTGAAAAGAACGGTCTGCCGGAGGAACTGAAGGGACGAACCGACATTGTGTACGACAACGCCTGGCTGCTCGACAACCCGGACGTGATGGAGCCGATGCTTCGCGACTACTACAAATATTTGATGGACGGCAAGAATTTTCAGGTCATAATCTACGACGCCGAACGCGGCGCGTTCAAAAAACGCGGCAAGGAAATCGTCGGCGATCTCACCGAATACAGCCTGAAAAAATTCGGTTCGCTGTTCAACATCGCCGACGAGGAGCTTTCCCCGGAAGTGATTGCGGCTAAATATCAGAACGAATGGACTCGTTACTGCTGTCTCCAGTCGATGCAGCTGGCAAAATCCGCCAACAAAATTGCAAAAAAATACTACCCCGGCTCGACTTTCGAGGTCTACTCCGGCTACGAGTATGACGCGTCGCCCAACGAAAACCTGACCCGCATGACCTACGCCGTGGACTGGAAAAAAATGCGCGAGGCGGAAATGGACGCCGCCGGCTGCGGATACTTCGGTTCGCCGGAAGAGATCGCCCATACCGCCGAAGCCGTGAACGGCGTCTGCCCGATGCTGCCGGCCGAGATGTATATGGAGGGGTTCCGCACGCCCGGAGTTCCGGCGCCGCGGCTGAACGTGGAGAATTTTGCGTTCCGGCTGATCGAAAGCTATCTCGCCGGCGGCGGACACGGCATTCAGCTGTGGTACGGCGCGGTGATGCACGGCGGCGCGCTGACGGCGCTGGACATTTACACCAAATTTGAAAATCAGACCAGCGGTTTTCTGGACGGCGCCAAGCGGGTCGAAACCGCCAGCGTGGCTAAAGTCACGCCCAAACAGGCGGAAGTCTATGTTCACTGCTTTGAAAAAAACGGAAAAACGATGGTGATTGTCTTGAATCCCACCGACAAATCCAGCGTCACACGGCTCATTTTCAAAAACCGGGAGGTGCGGCCGACCGTGGTGAAACTTGAGCCGTTCAGCTACAATGTAAGGATTATGTAATGTCTGGTGCCGCAACCGCTTCAGCCATGAGAAAAACGCTGGCGATGCTGCTGATCTGCACAACAGCGTTTTTCTCCGCCGCCGAAGAAAATGCGGGTCGGGGACGAATCAAGTGGTGGCCGCGGCTCACTCCGGCGGTGATGCCGACCGGAATAAGTCAACTGGCGATCCTTGAATTTCCACCCGACGCGGCCGCCGGCGATGCTCCGGCGAAACTCGAACTCACGCTTCCGGACGGTGTCCGCTATCTTGGCAGTCCGACGGCATGGATCAATCCGAACCGGCCGAATGTTCACGCGCTGCCCTTTCCAGAACGCACCGCAAAAGCCGAAGCCGCGGAGCAGACCGGCAACATTCTCCGAATGAGTTTTGCGTCCGGAAATTTCGGAAAAGAGCCGCAGACATTTCTGCCGATGCTGTTTGAAGTAAACGCCGCCCCCGGAAATTATGCGGTCAAAGCGAAAATCGAGTCCGGCGGCGTGCTCCGGGTCGAGGAGCTTGCTCTGAAAATTATGCCGCCGCTTGATCCGGAACCCTGTGTGAAACCGCTGATTGTCTGGGACTATCCGGGCGTGGATGAACCGTATCTGCCGATTATCATCAACAGTTTCACCGCCGCCGGGTTCAACCGGTTTTATGAGGCGCGGGAGGAACTTCCGAACCGGAAAAGCGCAACCGATTTCCAGCAGCGGTTCAAGACCGCCCACGGTATCGCGTTTTCCATGGACGGCGTCGCCCAATACTACAAAGACCGGCCGCTACCGGCTGGAATGATCGCGGTTTTGACGGAAAAACCGGACTGCGGCTGGATGGTCGATCATCCGGATGAAAGCCGCCTGCTGATCGGGGAATTTCTCGCGTTTATGACCGCCGGAAAACCGTTCCAATATGCGATCATGGACTGCGAACGCGGAGCGTTCAAGATGAACGGCGAAAAAATTGTCGGAGATCTCACCGAATACAACCGGCGGCGGTTCGCGGAATACGCCGGATTGGAACAGACGCCGACCGCGGCTGAAATCGCAGAAAAATACCGCGAACCATGGATCGCCTACTGCTGCCGTCTGACCGCTGAATACGCCGCCATGTTTGAGTCCGCAGTGCGCGCCGCGCTTCCGAACTGCAAATACGAAATATATTCCGGATACCAGTTCGCCAACGGCTCCACCCGTCAGAATTACGCCATGAACTGGGGGGAGATGACGGAGGTCGGAATGGACGCCGCCGGAGCCGGCTATTTCGGATCGAGAAAAGATGTGCGGAACACGGCTGAAGCAATCGCGCCGACGCCGCTGATTCCGGCCGAAATGTATATGGAAAACTTCAATACGCCCGGCATTCCGTCGCCGCGGCTCAATGTCGACAACTTTGCCTTCCGGCTGATTCAGGTCTACCTGTGGAGCGGATGCGGCGGCATGCAGATATGGCACGGCGGAGTGCTGACCGGCGGCGGACTCGTTGCGATCAACCGCTTCAAGAACTTTGTCAACGCCACCGCCGGCATCACCGACGGCGCGGAATTCATACCCGCGGATGACCTGCTGACGACAACCCCCAGACCGGCGGCGGAAAACATATACTGTTTCCGCAAGGACGGCAAAACAAACGCCATCGTCCTTAATCCGACCGATACGGCGGCGGTGATGCGGATAACCCCCGCAACACCGGGAGGCAAACGTCTGACGCTGAAGATGGCGCCGTTCAGTTACCGAATTGAAGAAATCCAATAAATAACCCGTAAGGCCGGCGCCGTAATCGTCCGGCTATTCGGGAATGACAATCCGGGATCCGCGCGGAAGTTTATTCACCCTGCCGCGCGGATCGCCTTTGCCGCCGGCGAGCGGAAGACGCGACGCCGGATCGTCGCAAATACCGGAGAGGTCGGCGCCGGCCGGAACCGCGGCAGCGGAAGCCGCCGAGATTTTCAACAGATTTCCATCCACCTCGGCCAGCTCAGCCCACGGATTGACAGCCTTGAACGCCGCCGCGGAACCGCCGCCTAAACGCTGGTCAAACGCCAGCGTCAGATTCCGGCCGGAACGCTCGACCGACTTCAGCGCCGGCGCCATTGAGTAGACCTCATAACGGATGCTGAACTCGTAATAGACCGAAAAATCGAACAGGCCGTCCGCCGCGTCAAGATTCGCCGCCACCCACTCCGGCGAACGGCGCATCTCCGGCAGCGAACCGCAGTCGCCCTGAAACCCGACCGCAACACCCGGACAGCCGCGCCGGGCGGCGGCGGCAAATTCACTGTATTTTTTGATGTAGTCCGGTTCAAGGCCGCTCCGGCACCAGTCCGGCCAGTGGGTCTGAACCACATGACCGTCCGGCCGCACCGCGTTCACCAGGGCAAAGGTGTCCGAGCCGTTGAAGCAGCGGATCTTATCCGCGCCGCCGGATTCGGAAATGCCGAGCGACCAGGTGTAGACGCCGACGCCGGGACATTCCGCACGCACGCCGTCCATGATGAATTTGTAAAAGTCGCAGATGGTTTTGGAGCGGAACGCGAGAAAGCGGGTCATCTTCGCCCGGTCATTCAAATAATAACCGCCGTCCGCCGGATTTACGAACTCCGGCAGCGACTCGCCGAACGCGCGGCCGACCGCCGGCCCGACATCCCCGAACAACACCGGAGAATAGGAGAACCCGTTGTAACACGGATACATGGCTTCAATCAGCGTCACGCCGTCAAACCCGTACTTATTCACCAGATCAACGACATAGGAACGGTACCAGCGGTTGTATTCCGGATGGACGAAACCGATGAAAATCTTGTCCTTTTTCGCATCTGGATTGGTGAACTCCATTTGCCATTCCCGCCAATTTTCCGGCAGATAGCGATCCATGTCCGCCTCGCTCAGATAAACCCAGCACGGAAAAAGCGTCAGCACAACGCGAATTCCTGAATTTTTCAATGCGGCGATAAGTTCCGGATTGCAGGCGTCCGGCGTAACCGCGAAATACCACACTTCATCAACGCCGTTGACTTTCAACTCGGAGACCACACTCTCCGGCGAACGTCCGCGGTAATAGTCAAACAGCGGATCGACATGCCACGCCGCCGCGGCCGCCGAGATTCCGGCCGTCAGCAGCGCCGTCCACAAAAGCCAAACGGTTTTCTTCATTCAAAACTCCTCCTGAATTTCCGTTACTGCGACAACAATAACCGCACAAAAGCGAAAAGTCAAGCAAATAATTTTTGACAAGCGCCGCTTCGGGGTCTATTTTAAATAGACAACATAAAAGGATTTGCAGCACCATGAGAGTTTTGACCGGTATTCAGCCGTCGGGCATTCCGCACCTCGGCAACTATTTCGGAGCGATCAGATCGTCGCTCGAACTTCAAGAGAAAAACGACGCTTTTCTGTTCATCGCGGACTTCCACGCCCTCACCACCAGCGACGACCCGGACGCGCTTCGCAGCAACGTCGTCAATCTGGCGCTGGACTGGCTGGCCTGCGGACTCGACCCGGAAAAAACCGTTTTCTTCCGTCAGAGCGACGTTCCGGAAGTCACCGAGCTTTCATGGTATCTCAGCAACGTCACCCCCGTCGGTCTGATCGAACGGGCCCACAGCTACAAAGACAAGCTGGCCAAAGGATTTTCACCGAATATGGGACTTTTCACCTATCCGGTGCTGATGGCCGCCGACATCCTGCTTTATCAGAGCGACCTTGTGCCGGTCGGCAAAGACCAGAAACAGCATCTTGAGATCACCCGCGACATCGCGATAAAGTTCAATATGCAGTACGGCGACATCTTCACCGTGCCGGACGCCCTCACCGCCGACTCGGTGGCGGTGGTTCCCGGAATCGACGGTCAGAAAATGTCCAAAAGCTACAACAACTTCATCCCGATCTTCGGAAAAGCAAAAGAGATACGCAAGATCGTCATGAACATTGTAACCGACTGCAAAACGCTTGAGGAATCCAAAGACCCGGACACCTGCAACGTGGTGGCGCTTTACAAACTGTTCGCCACACCGGATGAGGTCGAGGAGATGAAGAACCGCTATCGTGCCGGAAACTACGGTTACGGTCACGCGAAACAGGCGCTGTTTGAGAAAATTCAGGCGTTCTTTGCTCCGATGCAGGCAAAACGCGACGAACTTGCCGCCGATCCCGGTTACATTGAAGCCGTCCTGAAACGCGGCGCCGGACGCGCCCGCGAGGCGGCTTCCGTCACCATGGACAAAGTGCGCCGCGCAGTCGGCATTAAGTAAAATAAACGCTTTTTCCGGATTGCAACGCTTGCCGAAAACGAAATTCCGGCTATATTCTCGAAACGTTCAAAAACGGAGACGCAAAAGCAATGGATCAGATCAGTTATTCGCCGCGCCAGATCAAGCGCGGAATGAGCATTTCAATCTGGGCGGCGGTGCTGTGGAGTTTCTATGCGGCTTTTGTCGGCGGGCCGATTCTGCCGGGGCTTGAAATCGCGCTCGGATTTTCGCCGCAGCAGTGCGCGCTGATCAACTCGATGGGAAATATTTTTCTGCCGCTGCAGCTGGTCGGGCTGTATGTTCAGGAGCGCTTTTTCCACCGGACACGCTACTGGGGGACAATCTCCTACATGATGTTCACCTTCTTCGGGCTGCTCGGCGTATTGTCCAACTACTACTCCGGGTTCACCCCGGCGATGGGCTTTCTGCTGTTCGCGCTGACCTATGCCGGCGTGGTGGTGTGCTCGAGTCTGATCGGACCGATCGGTCTGACCTGGCACGCCGACTTTATCCCCAAACGCTCCAGCAATGCGTTCTGGAGCAAACGTCAGGGGATGTATATGCTGTTCAGCATGTTCAGCGGAATTCTCTCCGGCGTGCTGCTGGACAGATTGGGCGCCAAAGACGTTCGCAGCTACACCTACATGCTGCTGCTCGGAATGGTGTTCGGTTATGTGTCGAGCTTTATCCAGACCAAAATTCCCGATCCCAACCCGTTTCCGCGCAAGGACCGGGAGAACCCGTTCACGCTGTTCAAGGAGGCGTTGAAACACAAGACGTTCAGGACGATCACGCTGTTTTTCAGTCTTCAGTCTGCCGGATCGTGGATATCGGCGGCGTTCACCTCGATCTATCTGCTGCAGACGATGAACATGAATATGAAGACGCTCCAGATACTCGCGGTGATCGCGGCGGCGATAAGTTTTGCGGCATCCTACTTTTTCCAGATCGTCGGTACCAAATACGGGCGTAAACCGGTGCTGGTGCTCTGCACCATACTGATCAGCGTGCAGTTCCTTATCTACGCCATGCTGCTGCCGGGCAACACCATGTTCGACGAATTCGGCAACGCGGTGTTGAGGAGGTTCTGCCTGTTTCTCGGTCTGCCCGGATGGCAGCTGCCGCCCGGAGTGATCTCGGTGCTGCCGGTGTATCTGGTGGCCGGAATCACCGGAGTGGGCGTGGCGGCGGCCCAGCAGTCGCTGCTTACCTCGCAGGGAGACAGGCGGATACAGGGGTCGGCGATCGCGCTGTTTTATTCGATCACCGGAGTCTGCGGCGCGCTGACCGGCATTGCGTCCGGCTGGCTGTATAAATTCCTTGAAAATATCGGGGTTCAGGCGCATACCGGAGTACATCCGTTCAACATCATGGCTTTTCTCTCGGCTATGGTGTACATCGCCAGTCTGTTTCTTATCCGCAAGCTGCACGAGGACGGCGCAGTAAACTCCTTCAAAATGATGCGGGTGCTGGTCACAGAGAACGCCATCCGGCAGGTTGTGCAAAGCTATACGCTCGGCCGTCCGCTTTCGGAGGAAAGCCGGGTGAGCAAACTTCAGAACCTGCGCGGCAGCATGGTCACCGACGACCTGGTGGCCGACCTTTACAGCCCATCCAGCCGGGTGCGCGACGAAGCGGTCAACCACCTGTCGAATCTGGACAAAGCCACACCGGAGGCGATCACCGAACTGCTGAAAATTGCGACCGATCCCGACCTCGGCATGCGGGTTCCGGCGCTGCGGGCGCTGGGGCGGCTCAAGGCGCGTGAAGCTCTGCCGACCGCCTCGCTGCTGGCACAGGACACCGAGCCGGCGGTGTCGCAGGCGGCAGTGTTTGCGCTGGGAATGATTGCCGACCCGTCGTCGGCTCCGGTTCTGCGTGACCTGCTGAAAGACGAAAAGTACAACTTCCTGCATGCCGCCGCCGCCGAAGCGTTGAGCCGGATCGGCGGGGAAGCCGACGCGGAATTGATTTACCGCGCCTATTCCACCGAATTCAATCCGACGCTGACGCTTCAGACGCTGCTGGCTTTGTGCCGGCTGTGGTATGTTCCGGAGTCGGATGACGTGTACCGGATATTCGATGCCGAGATGCGCAGTCCCGGCGAAATGCTTGACGCGCAGTTCAAGGAGTTTTCCGCTCCGGCGCTGTGGTCCGCCGTTCCCGCGCCGTCGACCGACGAAATGACCGCCATGCTCGACCGCGACGATCTCTCCGGCGCCGCCCGGCGGGTGATCGAGAAACTGCTGGAATTTAAGTCAATTCAATTTTCCGCCGGCGGTGAACTTGCGCAGCTGATAACCCGCGGACTGCGCTGGAAAAATCCGCCGTTTGACGCCGATACCGCCATCCTTGCGCTGCTGATCGCCCTGTGGAGCGACATTGCCGAGCGGCCGGACGGTCAGTTCGACCGGTCACGACTGCTCTGTCTGCTCTGCGGCGCCAAGCGGATAGTGACCAGACACAACCGCAACCGGGAGGCGAAATGAGCCGGGAATTTCCGGCGCTCGCCGTACTGCCGCAACTTCTGACCGCGCTTGCAACTTCAGGGGCGGCCGTGGTGACGGCGCCGCCCGGAAGCGGCAAAACCACCGCGCTTCCGCCGGAACTATTAAAGTCGGAACTGCTTTCCGGCAAACTGATTGTGATGCTTGAACCCCGTCGCGCCGCAGCGCGCATGGCCGCCCGTCGAATTGCGTTCATGCTGGGGGAAGCGGTGGGGGAAACCGTCGGGTATCAGGTCAGAAACGAACGGGTGGCGGGAAAGAACACCCGTCTGGAAATCGTCACCGAGGGCATATTGGTGCGCCGGGTTCAGGCCGATCCGGAACTCTCCGGCGTCGGTCTGATAATCTTCGACGAATTTCACGAACGCAGCATTCTGACCGATCTTTCGCTGGCGCTGACACTCGACGTCCGTAAAAATCTGCGTGAAGATCTGAAAATCATCGTAATGTCCGCCACCATCGACGCCGGACCGGTGGCAGGACTGCTCGGCTCCGCGCCGGTTCTGTCCGCCGACGGGCGGATGTTTCCGGTGGAGACCATTTACGCCGGACGACCGGACGACCGGCGCGGCATACCGTCCGCCGCCGCCCGCGCCGCCGCCGCACTGATGAGCAAATATGACGGCGACGCGCTGATCTTTCTGCCCGGCGCTTCCGAAATCGCCGCCGCCGCCGAAACGGCGCGTCGGCTCATGCCCGACAACGTAACGATCTGCGAACTCTACGGCTCGCTCGGCAAAAAAGAGCAGGACGAGGCGCTGTCACCGGCGCCGGACGGACGGCGCAAGGCGGTTTTTTCCACCAATCTGGCCGAAACCAGCGTAACCATCGAGGGGGTTCGCATCGTTGTCGACTCCGGTCTTGAACGGGTCCCCGTCTTCGATCCGGCCACCGGATTCACCACGCTGGAAACCGTGACAATTCCATTATCCTCCGCGGAACAGCGCCGCGGCCGCGCCGGTCGGCTGGCCCCCGGAATCTGTCTGCGAATGTGGAGCGAGGCCGACGAACGCCGGATGGCGCCGTTCGCACGCCCGGAAATTCTCGACGCCGAACTTTCCGCCACCGCGCTCGAACTCGCCGCCTGGGGAACCTCAGACCTTGACTGGCCGGACCCGCCGCCGGCCGCCGCAATGTCCGCCGCCCGCGGTCTGCTTGCCATGCTCGGATTGCTCGACGCCGCCGGCCGGCTTACCGCGGACGGCCGCGCCGCCGCCGCACTGCCGGTTCATCCCCGATTGGCCGCGATGCTCATCCGCGCCGGAAAAAACGGTCTTGCCCCGCTTGCGGCGGAAATCGCGGTTGCAGCTGAAAACCGCCCGCTGATCGATTCCACCGATCTGGCCGACCATATTGCCGCCCTGCGACGCTCCAGGCGCGGCGACCTTACCACGGAGCGCGACCGGCTGCTGGCACAACTTCATGTCCCATACCGCGAATGCGCCACCGGATCGGCCGGAGTTCTGGCCGCCCTCGCCTACCCGGACCGCATCGCCCGTCAACGCTCGCGTCACAGCGAGCGCTACCTCACCAGCGGCGGACGCGGCGCAAAACTTCCGGAACACGACGATCTTGCCCGCTCCGAATTTCTTGCCGTCGCCCGTCTGGACGGCTGCGATGCTCCCGAAGCGAAAATCCGCCTCGCCGCGCCAATTACGACGGACGAGCTGGAAGAATACTTTCCCGACCTGTTCAACACCGACGAGGAAATATATTTCGACCGCGAACGCGGCGCCGCTGTCGCCACCCGCCGGGAACGTTTCGGGGCAATCGTCTTGAAGAGCGTCCCCATCAGCGACTTCAACGCGGTTCCGGCCATGCTTGAGGCGGTGCGCAGTTACGGTCTGCGCGTTTTGAACTGGACGCCGCGCGCCGAGTCGCTGCGCGAACGCGCCGCCTGTTTCGAATCAGCCGGAGATTGGAGCGACGAAGCGCTGCTGGCCGACCTCGAACGCTGGCTCGCGCCCGAACTTTCCGGCGTCAAAACGCTTGACGCGCTCAAAAAGATAGATTTATACAACCCGTTGAAAATCCGGATCGGTTATGAAAAATTCTCCGAACTCGAACGCCGCTGTCCGGAATATTTCATCACCCCGGCCGGCAGCCGGCTCCGCATCGACTATTCCGGCGGCGCGCCGCGGCTCGGAGCAAAGGTTCAGGAATTTTTCGGCTGCAAAATCCATCCGCTGGCCGGCGGCAAACCGCTGACGATCGAACTGCTTTCCCCCGCCCGGCGGCCAATCCAGATCACCTCCGACCTGCCGGGATTCTGGAGCGGAAGCTGGGAACTGGTGAAAAAAGAGATGAAGAGCCGCTATCCAAAACATATCTGGCCGGACGACCCCGCCAACGCCGTCCCCACGTTAAAAACGATAAAAAGGAAAATACAATCATGAAAAAAATACACTTTTCACGCTGCGACTATGCGGCGTTTATGGTATTCACCGCCTACGCGATGGGGTCGATCATCATTCCGCTGTGTCTGGTCTCGATCGCCGCCGACCTCGGATTTCCGCTGGACGCCGGCGGCATGGGCATGGGCGGAGCAATCCAACTCAGCCGCGCAGTTACGGTTACCATCACGCTGCTTCTATGCGGATTTCTGGCGGCGCGCTACGGCTGCCGTCACCCGGTGGGCTGGTCGGCGGTGGTGATGGCGCTCGGCGTGCTGATGGCGGCGGGGGCAAACAGCTACTTTATGCTGATGACGGCGATCGCGGTGGCCGGTCTCGGTGAAGGCGTGATCGAAGGACTGGCCACGCCGATGGTCAGCGCACTGCACCCGGACGAACCGGGACGCTACGTGAACTTCGCCCACTCGTTCTGGGCGGTCGGGCTGGTGATCGCAACCGTTCTCGGCGGCTGGCTGCTGGAGCTGGAGGTGTCGTGGCGGATACTGGCGGCGGCGGTCTGCGTCTGCGGAATGATTCCCGGATTCATGCTGCTGGCGCCGGACAAAAAAGCGCCGCCGGAAGTGAGAGACAAAACGTCCAAGGTGTTTTCAAATTTCGGCAGACTGTTCCTCTGCCGCCGGTTTTATATTTATCTGACGGCGATATTTCTGGCCGGCGGCGGCGAATTCGGCATCACCTTCTGGTGTCCGGCCTTTGTCCAGCTCGCCTTCGGCTCCACCGCGATGGCCGCCGGGTGCGCGACCGCGGTGTTCGCTCTGGGCATGATCGTCAGCCGCATGGGTGCCGGAATATTCGTCCGCGACCACTATGCGCCGCAACTGCTGATCGGCTCGGCGCTGGCGGCGGCCGCGACCGCGCTGGCCATGCTGCTTTCCGAGTCGGTGCTGCTGCTCTTCCCGCTGCTGTTCGTCGCCGGAATGGGCGCCGGACCGCTGTGGCCGACCATCCAGACCCTGTGCGCCCGCCGGCTCCCGGATCAGGACGCCACCATGATCTTCATCCTGCTCTCCGCCTCCGGCATTCCCGGATGCGGAGTGTTCTCCACGCTTATGGGATGGGTGGGTGACAGTTACGGCATCCGCGCCGGCTTTCTGCTCTCGCCGTCCTGCTTTCTGGTCTGCGCACTGCTGATCCGGCTTGACAATCGCCGGAATGCCGCATATATTAGTTCCAAGGAGGTGCGCTATGAAAGTGACACTGGAAACCAGACGTCTGGTAGAATCGGGAATAATTGACGAGCCCACCGAACAGGCGATCATCGGCTTTGCCGCGAAGATGAAAAACGGCCGGGCGGGCGGCATCGGAAAACTGAGCGTCATGCTCGCGGTGCTGGCCGCGCTTCTGGTCGGCGCCGGAGCCATCATGCTGCTGGCGCACAACTGGAGCGATCTGCCGTTCGCCGTCCGTCTGGTCATTGCGTTTGTTCCGCTGACCGCCGGAGTGATACTTGGCGGCTTCACCCTGTTTGCCAAACGGGGCGCGGCGATGCGCGAAAGCTCATGCGTGCTGATAATCGCCGGAATCGCCGCCGCGCTCGCGCTGGTTTCCCAGCTTTATCACATTAATGGAGAACTGGAAGATTTCATTATCGCCGTTATGGTTATGAGTATTCCGTTCATCTACGTCTTCGGCTCGGCGGCCGGAATCGCGGCGGCGGCCGGAATGATGTGGCCGCTGGCGGTTGAGCGTTCCGACTGGGTCGTCGCGGCGCTGTTTCTGGCGCTGCTGCCGGCGATAGTCTACCATCTGCACAAATACCGGGCAAACGTCGAAACCGGAGTGTGGCGGCTGGCGATGGTCTCACTGATATTTTCAGCAGCGTTTCCGTTCACCACAAGGCTGCATTATTCGGTGATTCCGGCGATGCTCGGCACAGTGTTTGCCGCCATTCTTGCCTTCGGCATGTCCGAGCGGCGCGGCGAAGGAGTGACCTTTCTGCGTTCACCCGGCCTGTTTTTCGGCTTCGCGGCACTGGCAATACTGCTTGCCGTCGCCGCCAATCCGGAGCTAAATCACACAGAAATCACATTGACCGCCGAAAATATGATTGCCACGCTCAACCGTTCGCTGTGGCTGCCGGCGCTGTTCTGGCTGTTCACGCTGAAAAACGCGGTTTCAGACCGGACCGCCGCCGCATGGCTGCTGGTTGCCGCCTTTCCAGGAATACTCTTCTGCCCCGGCATCTACACCGGAGCGCTCGCCGTGGCGCTGCTCGTGGACGGTGCGCGGAAAAACCTTCTGCTGCCGCTCAACGCCGGCATGATGCTCGCCATAATTTTGATCTTTGACATATTCTTTTATAAAAATGACACCGTTATGCGCGGCTGTTTCTTCATCGGAGCCGGCCTCGCGCTGGCAATCGTCAATCTCCTGCTGGTGAAAAAATTCGGGGAGACAAAAAATGCGTAAGCTGCAAATAATCTGCTTTCTGCTCGCGGCGGCCGGAGTTTTCGGAGCACTCATTTACCGGATCGTCGACTGCGAGAACATCATCAGAAACGGCGTCGAGTACCGAGTGCGGGTTACCGGCTACGACCCCTACGATCCGATACGGGGCCGCTATATCGCCGTCCGCCTTGTCCTGCCGGATTACCGGATAACCGAGGCCGAACGCGCCGGGTTCGAGAACCGCTGGTTCCTCCGCCGGGCATACGCCACTTTGACGAGCGACGAGGACGGGTTTGCCAAAATCGTTGCACTTTCGGCGGTTCCGCCGGAAAACGGCAACTGGGCGGAAGTGTCCGGCAACCTCGAATATCCGTCAAAACGCATGAGCATGTTGGGTGCGGAACCGGAGAACGAAGAGAAAGACGGCGGCGAGGTGTTTTTTGCGTCATTCGACACCAATCACTATTACCTCAACGAGTCGCTGGCCGACCGGCTTGAACAGGAGAATTTCCAGATTGACGAAGACAACACCATCGCCACGATCCGGGTTTTGAACGGCAAACATATCGTAACCGGCCTCACGGCAGACGGCGTGCCGCTGGCACAGATCGGACTCGGCGCGGCGGAATGATTCCAAAGCGTTTTTCCGGTCTGGTCCTGATCCACGGCGGCCCCGGCGCTCCGGGCAGTATGGACGACCTTGCGTCGATGCTGCCCGGAGCCGCCGCGCCGCGCCAGACAAAATACTCAATTGCGGAGCTGACCGCCGAACTTGCCGGACAGTTCGACGGCGCAAAGGTGTTACTCGGCCACTCGTGGGGAGCGTGGCTCGCAGTATTGTTCACCGCCGCACACCCGGAAAAGGTGAAAAGTCTTATTCTGGTCGGCACGCCGCCGTTGGATGAACGCTTTGTTCCGCTGATCGCGGCCGCCCGCGCCGCCAAAGCCGGACCGCGCTTCAACGAACTGCTCAAAGCCATCGACAAAAATCCGCAGCTTCTTTCCGAGCTTGGAAAAATGTGCGAAGCATCCGACAATTATTCACCAATCGCTCCCGCTCCGTCCATCGCAGTGAACGGCGCAATGTATGACGCGGTGTGGAACGAGGCCGCAAAACTCCGCGCCTCCGGTGAAATTTCCGCCGCATTCGCCGCCCTCACCCGACCGGTCGCCTTCATTCACGGCGCCGACGACCCGCACCCGTTCTCCGGCGTCGCCGGAAGCGTTCCGGCCGCCCGGCTGTTTCTGCTGGGGCGCTGCGGACACTCGCCATGGCGGGAAAAATTCGCCCGCAACCGTTTTCAGAAAATTCTGGAAGAACTGGTGTAGACTTTATTTCAGGCAAAGCGATTGCCGCACGGCCGTATTCAGGCGGAGTATCGACATTGCCGGAGATCAGCTGTCGAAGCCGGTGTCATCAAAGTATTCGACGGCAATCCGGGCCAGCGTCTCCCGGTCGGCCATGACCACAACCCCATCGGCGACCTCAATCGCCGTATTCCCCCGCGGCAGGACAAACTGTGCGCCGCGCCGGATCAACATCACCAGCGCACCGGCTGGAAGACCGATTTCAGCCAGCGTCCGCCCGGTCAGTTTCGAGCCGTCCGGCACCGAGAACTCATACATCTCGCTGTTCAGACCGGCAGACTCCTCAAGCTCAAGCGGCAACTTGCTCCGGTCGCGCAGCGGACGATCCAAATGCAGCAGCCGGGCAACCGGCATCAGGGTTTTTCCCTGCACCAGCACCGACGCGATCACAATAAAAAACACCACGTCAAACAGCAACACCGAATTTTCGACCCCGGCCACCAGCGGAAAGGTCGCCAGAACAATCGGCGCCGCGCCGCGCAGCCCCACCCAGGAAATCAGCGTCCGCTCGCTCCACGAATAACGGCTGAACAACATGCAGAGATAAACCGCCACCGGCCGCGCGACAAAAATCAGCACCACCGCCAAGGGCAGCGCATATATCGCCACTCCCGGCAGATTGGCCGGCGTCACCAGCAAACCGAGCACCAGAAACATCATCACCTGCATCAGCCACGCAATGCCGTCGTGAAACCTGACCAGAGCTTTCTTATGAACAAATTTCAGGTTCCCCATCGTCAGACCGCAGACATAAACCCCCATGAACCCGTTGCCGAAAACCGCTTCGGTAAACCCGTACACCCCAATCACCAGTGCAATGCCAAGCACCGAATAAAGCCCCTCGAACTCAAGTTCAATCCGGTCAAACAGCCAGCGTCCGCCCAACCCGAACAACCAGCCGGCCAACACTCCAATCCCCATTTTCAACGCAAACATCGGCAATATCGTCCAGTATCCGGCAGCGCCCGGCGTCATGACCGCGCCGATGAAAAACAAGGTGAGAAATGCCGCCATCGGATCGTTCGAACCGGATTCAAGCTCCAGCAGCGGCTGGAGGCCGCCGCGCAGACTGACACTCCGGGAACGCAGAATCGAAAACACCGCCGCCGCATCGGTCGACGAAACAATGCACCCCAGCAGCAGCGCATACTCCAAACTCCACGATGGAAAGAGAAAATACGCCGCCGCGCCCAGCACCAGCGCAGTGAGCAGCACCCCCAGCGTGGCCAGCAGAATACCATATCCCAAAACCCCGCGGATCGTGCGGAAATTGGTGTCCAGGCCGCCGGAATAAAGAATATAGCACATCGCCACCGTGCCGACAAAATTGGCCAGTTTCGCATCATTGAACTCAAAATGCACTCCGGCCAGCATGCCAACGCCCAAAAACAACAACAGCGTCGGAACATTGAAGTGACTTGATATCTTGGTGGAGACAATGCCCAGCACCAGCAAAATGGCGACCAGCGCCAAAAAAATCGGGATCAAAGACAAATCACCCATCTACGCTCCTGCTCTTCGGGATCGCCGATGCCGTCGATCAATTATGTTTCAGTTGCCGCTCCAGCTGCGCCAGCGACCGGCGCAACTTTTCCGATTCGCCGCACAGCCGCGGCACCCGCTCCATCGCATTCAACACCGTCGCGTGATTTTTTCCGAACGCCGAACCGATCTCGGGATACGAGCAGTTGGTGAGCTTCCGGCACAAATACATCGCCATCATCCGCGGCTCGGCAATGTTGCGCGGCCGCCGGTTGGACAATATGTCATTTATTCTCAGGTCAAAGTGCTCGGCCACCTTGGAGATGATCGTCTCCATCGAAACCGATTTCGCGCTGCATTCATCCTCCAGCATCGCGTGCAGAAGCTCGCCGGCGAAGTTTACCGTGACCGGCACCCCGGAGGCGGAGGCCGCCCCCACCACCCGCAGCATCGCTCCCTTCAGCCGCCGGACGTTGGAGGAGATGTTGGCCGCCAGAAAATCAAGCACATCGTCCTGTACCGGAGAGCCGCATTCAGCCGCGGTCTGCCGCAGAATGGCCAGACGGATCTCGTATCCGGGCGGCAAAAGCTCGGTGATAACGCCGGCCTCAAACCGCGAAACCAGACGTTTTTCCAGTCCGTCAATGTCACAGGGCTGTTTGTCGCAGGTAAGCACAATCTGTTTATTGGCGCGGTAAAGTTCATTGAACGCATTGAAAAACTGCTCCTGCAAAGCCTTTTTATGCGCCATGGTGTGAATATCGTCGATCAGCAGAACATCAACCTCGCGCAGCGAAGACCGGAAGTCGGCAAATGAATTCTGCGACGACGAGCGGGGAGCCAGCGAATTGACAAAGTCGTTCAACACCTCTTCGCAGGAGGCGTAACGCACCTTGATATTTGGATTGTTCTCCATGAGCTGACAGCGCACCGCCTGCATCAGATGGGTTTTACCGGTTCCGGTGTCGCCGTAAATATAAAGCGGGTTGTAAATTCCCGGAGTGGTAGCCACCGCGCGAGCCGAAGTGAACGCATAACGGTTTTCCTCGCCAACCACAAAGTTCTCAAAAGTGTGGCGGCGGGCAAACTGCGGATGCACCGGCGAATGACCGGACGACGATGCCACGCCGGACGCGACCACACTCTGAAACTGCCGTTGCGCCGCCGGAACGGCAGAAGCCGCGGAAACCGCCGGAACAGCTGCCGGTTCAACGGGTTCCGGCCGCGGCGGAGGCGTCACACCGGTACGCATGACAAAGCCGTAACCGTCGCCGACCGCCTTGAGCGCCGCCGCGACCCGGTCGCCGTAACTGGACGTGAACCAGTTGCCGAAAAACTCGTCGGGAACGCCGACGATCAAATCGCCGTGTTCGTCAAATCCGACTGCGACGGTATTGATGAACCACTGCTTGAAAGTTTCGCCGCTGAGGTTTTTGCCGGCCCGTAAAATGCGGCAGGCGGCGTCCCAGACCTCGGCCGGAGTCAAAGTGCCGGACACTGCGGCGGCGACATCCGTCCGACCGGACGGGACGTTGCATGCCTCTCCGTCCGACGACGCCGGAACCTCCGTCAACAATTCCTCCCGACTCTGAAACAGATCCGCCTCGCACATTGGCGCCACCCCCTGCGAACTCATGCCATACCCCCGTTCCCGCAAAACATCTCGATCTTTCCTTTCCGCTCCATCCGTTGTCCCCGCTTGACCGCACTATACACGCCGCCGCGCAAACTGCACATCCCGCCCGTTCCGTCCCGTTTCAAACCATGACCCGATTTCAACTTCCCCATCGGCCACGGATACATTTTCAACTTCTTCCCTGCCGGACGACGGCAAAAGAAAAACATCGCATTAACCATGCGACGCCCACCTTGCCCCGTCAGCGCCGCCGCTGTCAACCGCGACGGTCTCCGCGAAACATCACTAAACATAATTCCGAACCCGGAAAAAGCAAGCCGTCTTCAACAATATTTTTTCACTGCCGCAGCACCGCAATCGGAGCGGTTGAACGGCTTTGCGTTCAAGCATCCTAATTGTCAGCCATTTACCGTAAAAAACAGTTTTTTATTAACAGTATTCTTACCAGCTCACGCCGAGCGCGACCATTCCGGACGCCGCCGTGCTTCTGACCTGAAATCATCCGGGGTTCCACCTCAATCAAGCTCAAAAATCCGTTAAAAAGCCGGTTGTGCACCGCCTCCGGTAAAATCGATAACCGCACCTGTTTTTTGCAAGTGACGGCAGATCAAGGCCGCTCCGCAAAGTTATCAACAGCTTGTCAACAACCCTGTCATCCAGTGCCTGCCGGACAACTCTAACAATGTAATCCGGGAGCGTCAAGAAAGCAACCGGAAAACACGAAAAAAAGAACAAATATTTTTTGATTTTGCAACCGCCGAACACCGCAACGCAAAGCGCGCAATTCGCACCTTCGCAAAGCAACAGGCAGTTACACCGCTGCCAAAATGCGCAAATCGCACAAAAGCCGTTCAAAGCCTTAAAAAAAAGCAAATAAGGGTTGCATTTTAACCGGAAAACGGTAAAGTATATCCCATAAGGAATCACAACAATGAAACGACTCAGACGACTCTACATAACCGGATACGGTCTGACACCGGTCAAACGCGTTGAGAACTGCGGCATTCTCTGCGAAGACGACCGCATTCTGGCGGTCGGCGGCGAATCCGGCTTCTCGCTGGAGGAGTCGGACCTTGAAATATACCGCATCGAAAACGGCTACGCCATGCCAGGCTTCATCGACTCCCACATCCACGGCGCCGGCGGCTTTGACGCGTCAACCCCGCTTGTCGGCCCGCAGACGCTGAACGACATGAGTATTCAGCTGGCAAGACGCGGCATCACCACCTTCGTTCCCACCGTGGTGGCGGCAAAGCCGGAAGACATGCTGAACAACCTGGCGGCGCTGGCCGCAATGATGAAAACACCGTGCATGGGCGCCGACGCGGTCGGCATCCACATCGAAGGGCCGTTCCTCAACCCCGATCGGCGCGGATCACAGCAGTTTGTCCGGCCGATCGACCTCGGATTCGCAAAAGAACTGCTCTCCGCCGGCGGCGGAATGGTGCGCAGAATGACCTTTGCACCGGAACTTCCCGGTTCGCTCAATCTGATTGAAATGCTGGTAACCTTCGGCGTCGGCTCCTCATGGGCCACTCCCAGGCCGGAGAAGAGGACACCATGCTGGCGATCGACGCCGGCGCAAGATGCTGCACCCATTTGTTCAACGGCATGCCGCCGCTGCACCAGCGCGAAATCTCGCTGACCACCATCGCACTGACCGATGACCGCGTAACCACCGAGCTGATCTCCGACGGCCGTCATATTGATCCGCGCATGGTCAACCTCGCCTGCCGCTGCAAACCGGCCGGCAGGGTCGTGGCCATCAGCGACGCCACCATGGCCGCCGGCATGCCGGACGGAGAGTATCGCATCGGACCGGCGGAAATCGTCTCCGAAGCCGGATTCACCCACACCAGAGAGGGGCGGCTCGCCGGCACAACCACCATGCTCGACGCCGGGTGGCACGCGCTGATGAATTATTCCGACAGTTCGGAATGCCGCGCCGCCCAGTCGGTAACGCTGAACGCCGCCAGGTCGCTCCAGCTGTACGACCGCGGCGAACTTTTTCCGCGAACCCGCGCCGACATCGCGGTGTTTGAATACGAAACCAACAAGCCGCTGCTCACCATATGCAACGGCAAGATCGTGTTCAGCGAACACGATTTTCTGATAAAAAAGGCCGAAGAATGACCATTGCCAAACCCCCGGAACCGTATATACTGCTTGACTCCGGAAATCTGAAAAAACTCGAACAGGTCGGTCCGTTCCGTCTGGTTCGTCCGGCGCTGAACGCCTTCTGGCGCCCGGCGCTTCCGGATGCGGAATGGCAGAAGGCCGATGCCGTCCTTGAACGCGACAGCCGCGGCAACGGACACTGGGACTTCAAACGCGAACTGCCGGAAATCTGGAACGTCTCATACGCCGGATTCATTCTCAGAATCAAGCCGACCGCGTTCGGCCATCTCGGTTTTTTCGCCGAGCAGCACGCCAACTGGGCGGAATTTGAAAAATGCGGAAAAATCAAGGCGCTCAATCTCTTCGCCTACTCCGGCATCGGGTCGATGGCCATGGCAAAAGGAGGAGCGCAGGTGACGCATCTTGACGCCGCCCGCGGCATGGTCGAATGGGCGCAGGAGAACCGCCGGCTCAACCCCGACGTGCCGGACGCGATCCGCTGGATTGTGGACGACGTGACCCAGTTCTGCCGCCGGGAAGTCCGCCGCGGGGCAAAATACAACCTGATCGCGCTCGACCCGCCGAGTTTCGGCCGCGGCAGCAAGGCTCAGGTGTGGAAGATTGAGGACGACCTGATAAAACTGCTCGAACTCTGTTGCGGACTCAAAGAGGACGGCAAACCGTTCACCATTGCGCTGTCCGCCCACTCGCCGGGATTTTCCGGACTGGTCATGTCCAACATGCTGACCGATGTGTTCGGCCGCGGCGAATGCCGCAGCTTTGAAATGACGGTGGCCGATTCCACCGGCAGACTCAATCCGTCAGGAATATGCGCAATATTTTCAACCCGTTGACAAATGGAGACCGGTAAAATGAAAAAAATTATAATCTTCGCTCTGTTCGCCGTGACGCTGGCGGTCGCCGCCGCGGAAATCGAATTCGACTTCAAAAGCAGCTACGACGGCAGCACCCAGAAAGCCGCCGGGTTCGTGCCGGACGACATTGCCTCAAACAAAACACCGCGCCCGCTGCTCATGATCGCCCACTTTATGGGCGGCGACCGCTATACCGCCAAGAGGTCCGGCTACTACGAGGCTGCCGCCAAACGCGGCTGGCTGGTGGCGGCCCCCGAACTCCACGGCAAGAACACCGACGGCAAGACCAGCTGCTCCGCGCTCGAAGCCCAGCACGATATGATCGACGCCATGAATTATATGACAAGCAACTATCCGGTGGACAAAACCAGAGTGTATGTCGCCGGACGGTCAATGGGCGGCATGCTCACCGCGATAATGCTGGCGAAATATCCTGACATATTCGCCGCCGGAGTCGCCGGTCAGGGCTGTTACGACATGACCGCGCTGAATGAGCTTGCCGGCGGCGTGGAGGGTGCGATCCTCCGCGAACTCGGCGACGACCCGTTTGAAGCGCCGCGCCGCAGCGCCGCCAACTACGCCGGCAATCTGGCCACGGTTCCGATCATCATGTGGCACGGCGGCAGCGACGGACTGGTGGCTCCAGCCCAGAGCGAACGGCTGTTTGAAGCGATTGCGGAATATCAGAAATACATCCGTCCGGTATTTTACATCGCCAACTCCGGCCACCTGAATCAGAACGTCGGCGCCGAGTGGATCTGCGACCAGCTCCTCCCCTATCAGATGACCAGCGACGCCGGACTGCCGGTGCGCTGGAATCCGTCGCTGAACATTGTGACCGATGAAGCAAAAAAATTCTTTTATCTCGACATTACACCGAAAAATCCCGCCGCCTTCGCCAAAGTCGAATGCGATCTGACCGGCGATTTCGACCGCTCGCCGCAGCTGACCGGCTGCAAGCTGAAGAGCGGCATTGCGGAACTCAACATCCGCACCTCCAACGTTGCGGAACTTGGAGTTGATCTCGATCTGATTCCGGCCGATCTGCGTCCGCAGTCATTCAAATTTGAACGCGGCTCCGACACTCCGGACAAGTTCTACACCGTCTCCGGCGGCAAAAAGACCGAGCGTCTGATCGAGTTCTCAAAATATGAACCGGCCAGAGGCGACAATTAGCCGGAAATAATCGTCCGGCGGCTTGCAAAAACGGCGTTTCAGTCTTATATTAGTGATTTGAAATTCTAAAAATATCAAATTGCAATAATCAAGGATTGAAAATTATGGCTCTCAAAGAACTTAAAATGACCGTAAGCGACGCCGGAAGCAATCAGAAAAAATTCACCTTCGAGGTCGATGCCGACCAGATGAAGAAGACCGCGGCCGGAGTCGCGGCCGAACTCTCCGGATACGTCGCCATTCCCGGATTCCGCAAAGGCCACGCGCCGGCCGCCATCGTGCTCAAGCGCTATGAAGGCGATGTGAAAAACGAAGTGCTCCGCAAGCTCGTGGCCGTGGCGTTCGATCAGATCGCCGCCGACAAAAGCCTTGACGTGCTCAACTGCACGCTCGCCGAGCCGCCGGAAACCTTTGAACTCAACGCCGGACTGGTCTTCGGTCTGAAGGCTGTCCTCGCTCCCGAAATCGTGATTCCCGACTACAAGAGCTTCAAGATTGAAGCCGAAGCCGCCGCCGTCACCGATGAGCAGGTCAAAGAACGCCTCGCCTATTTCCGCAACATGTACGGAAACTACGCCGAAGTCGCCGGACCCGCCGTGGCCGACGACATGCTGAAGGTCTCCTACACCTCCGATTTTGAACTTCCCGCCGATGCTCCGGCCGCACTCTCCCGCGCCGTCGCCAGCGACGACAACTATCTGTGGCTGAACGATCCCGAACAGATTCCCGGAGCCACCGCCGCCCTCACCGGCGCGGAAGTAGGCAAGGAATACACCTTTGACGCCGCCTATTCCGCCGACTGGCGCGAAGCCGCGCTCGCCGGCAAGACGGTGAAATACACCGTCAAGGTTCACGCCATCCAGCGCCGCGCGCCGCTCGGCGACGCCGAACTCTGCACAAAAATGCAGGCGGAAAACCTTGACGCGCTCAAGGAAAACATCCGCAGCAACTCGCTGCGCGAAGCCGAAATGAAGCGCCACTCCGAACTGGTGGACAAGGTGTACAACGAACTGGACAGCAAGGTGGCGGAATTTGAACTTCCCGCCGACCTCCTCGCCTCGGAGACCGAGAAGGAGCTGCGCGAAATCGCCGCCCGTCAGGTCAAAACCGACGAAGACGCCGAGAAGTTCAAAACCGAACTTGAAAACCACAAGACCCAGGCCGAGGCCATGGCCCGGCTCAATCTCCGCAAGGAGCTGATCCTGCGCAAGATCGCCAATCTGGAAAACATCACCGTTGAAGACGGCGAGCTGGATGCCCAGATCGCGGTCATGAGCCGCTACTACGGCTACAAGGAGGACGAGTTCCGCAAGTTGCTCAACCGCAACGGTTCGATCGAAAACCTGCGCAACAACATCCTTATGAACAAAACGCTCGACAAGCTCGCCGAATACGCCGGGAAATAAGCCGGCCGGCCGCTGCGTCAAACAATATTGAGGAGGCTACGCCATGAAAGAAAAATCAATGCTGGTCCCGATGGTGGTCGAACAGACCGGAACCGGCGAGCGCGGATACGACATCTATTCAAGACTGCTCAAAGACCGCATCGTGCTGCTCGGCACCCCGATCGACGACGACGTCGCCAATCTTATCGTGGCGCAGCTGCTTTATCTGCAGAGCGAAGACCCGAAAAAAGACATCGATCTCTATATCAACTCGCCGGGCGGCTCCTGCTCGGCCGGGCTGGCGATATATGACACCATTCAGGTTCTCAGCTGCGACGTGAAAACATACTGCATCGGACAATGCGCCAGCATGGGCGCCGTCCTGCTCTGCGCCGGAACCGCCGGAAAGCGCTTTGCGCTGCCCAATTCGCGGATCATGATCCACCAGCCGTGGGGCGGCACCCAGGGCACCGCGGCCGACATCAACATTCAGGCTCAGGAAATCCTCCGCACCCGCGCCACGCTGAACGGGATCATCGCAAAACATACAAAACAGACACTCAAAAAGGTGGAAAAAGACACCGATCGCGACTTCTTCCTCTCCGCTGAAGAGGCGGTGAAGTACGGGTTGGTCGATCACGTGGTTGAGTCTAAAAGATAAGGATTGCCAATGTCTTCGTCAAATAACGGCGGCGACCGTCGCAACAACAAGGTGTGCTGCTCATTCTGCGGCGCATCGCTTGAGGACGGAAAAACCCAGGCGGTGGCCGGAAACAACGGAGCGTTCATCTGCGAACGCTGCGTGGCGGCATGCAACGAAATGCTCGGCGACAAAGTCAAGACTGCAAATGAACGCAACCGGGAAAAAATACGCGACGCGTACATCGCCGGACTGAAAGTGCCGACGCCGTCGCAGTTAAAGTCCGGACTGGACGACTATGTGGTCGGCCAGGAGCACGCAAAAAAAGTTCTGTCGGTGGCGGTGTATAACCACTACAAACGCCTCCAGTCGCAGCTTTCCACCGCGCCGGACGCCGGATTTCCGGAGGTTGATCTGGAAAAAAGCAACGTTCTGCTGCTCGGCCCGACCGGAAGCGGCAAAACCCTGCTCGCCCGCACACTGGCGAAAATGCTCGACGTGCCGTTCTGCATCTGCGACGCCACCACGCTGACCGAAGCCGGCTACGTGGGTGAAGACGTTGAGAACATCATCCTGCGGCTGGTGCAGGCGGCGGAATACGACATCGAACGCGCGCAGATCGGCATCATCTATGTTGACGAAATCGACAAGATCGCCCGGAAGACCGACAACGTGTCGATCACCCGCGACGTTTCCGGCGAAGGCGTTCAGCAGGCGCTGCTCAAAATACTTGAAGGCACTGTGGCAAACGTTCCCCCCAAGGGCGGCCGCAAACACCCGGAGCAGAGCTATCTGCATGTGGACACCACCAATATTCTGTTCATCTGCGGCGGAGCGTTCATCGGGCTGGAAAAACTGGTTCAACGCCGCGTCGGCCGCCAGGTGCTCGGTTTTGAGAAGAATGACGAAAAGGCCGAAGTGCAGGCCGCCGGACGCCATCTGTCCAGCGACAATTTTCTCAGCTATTGCGAGACCGAGGATCTGGTGAAGTTCGGCCTTATCCCCGAACTTGTCGGCCGGCTGCCGGTGCTCACCTATCTGGCTCCGCTGTCAAAATCCGACCTGATGAAGATACTCACCGAGCCGAAAAATTCGCTGGTCAAACAGTATAAAAAACTGCTCGGCATGGATCACGTCGATCTCGAATTCACGCACGACGCGCTGGAGGAACTGGCGCTTCAGGCGGAAAAACGCGGCACCGGCGCACGCGGACTGCGCGCCTTGCTCGAAGAACTTATGCTGGACGTCATGTACGCGATTCCGGATCGCAGCGAAGTGAAAAAATGCCTGATCGACGCTTCCGCAGTGCGCGGCGAGTCGGCGGTCAAACTGAAATAACCGCGGACGGCGGCCGCCGTTCCGCGACAGCCGAGGTGGGTCATGACTAAAGTCGATGAAATGGCCGAGGATTCCATCATGATGGATTCTTCGGAAGAGACGGTGGAGGGCACGGTTCCGCCCTCCGAGCTGCCGCCGTTGACTCTGGCTGGAAACACGCAGGACTCGCTGCCGCAACGCGGCGACGGCCGCTACCGGTTTGTACGAAGCATCGGCTTCGGCGGTATGAAGACCGTGCTGCTGGTGTATGACACCGAAATGCAGCGCGAAGTGGCGATGGCCACCATGCCGGACTGGAAGGAACGGCCGCCGCAACTGGTCAACCGCTTCATTATGGAGGCGAGGCTCACCGCCAGACTGGAGCACCCGAACATCATCCCGGTTCACGATCTCGGACGGGATGCCTCCGGCACGCCGTTCTTCACAATGAAATATCTCCGGGGACATACGCTGGCCACCATTCTGCGTCACCTGAAAGAGGGTGACATGGAAACGGTGGCGGCCTACCCGCTGGTGCGGCTGCTGCGCATTTATCTCAGGATATGCAACGCCATCGCCTTCGCCCATTCGCAGGGGATCATCCATCTTGATCTGAAGCCGGAAAACGTGCATGTCGGAGAATTCGGCGAAGTTCAGGTCATCGACTGGGGGCTGGCTCGCGCCATCATCCGACCGGAGGACGACACAAAGACCGAACCTGACCGCAATGGCCCAGCAGTGGACGACGGACGAACCCGCGACGGCATCGCCAAAGGCACTCCAGGATTCATGGCTCCGGAACAGGCCGCCGGAAAAAACCGCATGAAAGACCAGCGGACCGACATCTATACCCTCGGCTGCATCCTTTATACCATCCTGACTTTTGAAAAACCGCTCGCCGGCCATCAGCTCAAGGAAATACTGCGGGCCACCATCAAGGGCAACATCAAAGCTCCGCGCGAACTTGAAAACCCGCATTGGCCGATTCCGCAGCCGCTGGAGGCGATCTGCCTCAAAGCTATGGAGCGCTTTCCGGAGGACCGCTACCAGAGCGTGGCCGAACTGCGGCAGGACATCATCGCTTTTTCATCCGGCTACGTCACCAGCGCCGAAGAACCCAACGTGGTCAACACCGCCATGCGTTTTTTCCAGCGCAATTATCTGGCGGTACTGCTCACGCTGCTCGGAACACTTTATTTGATCGGTTTTTTCATGCTCTTCTATCTGCTGGCCTCCGGCCGGCTGACGGTGAAACCGTGAAGACTGCGGCAGTCACCGGCGGAAGCGGCGGCCTCGGCAACGCGGTGCTGAAGGCCTTGAAAAAAAACGGCTACCGGGTCGTCAACATCTCGCGCCGGAAGTGCGCGGACGCCGATGAAAACATCATCGCCGACCTGACAGCTGCAGAGGCTCCGGAAACAATCGCCGCCGGATTGGACCGGCTGGATCTGCTGGTCAACAACGCCGGCATCGGCGCTTACGGCACATTTCAGGAATTGACCTGCGACGAACTGCGCAAAGTTATGGAAATCGACTTTTTCGCTCCGATAAAGCTGGTGAACGCGCTGCTGCCAGAATTGGAGAAGTCACATGGCACGATCGTCAACATCGCTTCGATGGCGGCAAAGATTCACGTTCCGGCAATGGGCGGTTACTGCGCGGCGAAAAGCGCGTTCGCGGCGTATTCCGAAACCTCAAGAGTGGAACTCGGCCGCCGCGGCGTCCGGGTGCTTACCATCTATCCCGGCCGGGTGGACACCGGGTTTTCTCAGCGCGCGATCAAATACCGCGAGGTGCCGGACACTCCGGGCAACAGCGGCGTGACCGCCGACATGTTCGCGGAAAAACTGCTGAAGGCGCTGGCAAAGCCGCGCGTCAAACGTCTGTTCTTTCCGTGGTGGTACCGCCCCGGAACAATACTGGCAAAACTGTTTGAAGATTTCTACAATCGCAAAAACGTGGAACTGTGGAAACTGTGATTTCAGGTAAAAAACGTAAAAAACACAGATTACGGTTGTTTTTTCCGCCGGCAGCGCTATCTTTCATCCAGTCTTAAAACAACAGGAGACGGGGATAAATGGCCGGAAAACTCTATATCGCAAGCCGCAACGGCGGAGATTTTTATGAACTCTTAAACAACGGCAGCGCCCGATTTGAACTGACCGGCAATGCCGACAGCGCTTTCGCCGCCGCGCAGCCCGGCGACGCGGTCATGGTGACGGCCGACGATTTTCCAAAACCGGCGGCGCTGCCGGAATCATGGCGCGCCGCAGCGGACAAAGGCGTCCGGCTGTTCATCGAATGTCCGGAAAACTGTTCCGGCGTGAATTTTACCGGCGACCTCCGCCATGCGGAGTTTGAACGCACCGTGGTTGTCGGCAATAACATTCCCGGACTCGACGATGGAACAATCATACTTCAGCACGGCTGCTGCTTCCGCGGCGTTGACCGCACCGGCGAAGTCTGGCTGGCAGCCGCCAAAGTCGCCGGATACCGCCGCGCCGTGTTCGGAGTGGACGGCGACACGACTCCGCTGCTGTTCATCCATCCCGACTGTCCAAACGTTCTGATCGCCAACAGCCGGATTTCAAATTTCATCACCGCCAGATTCGCCCCGCAGTGCGACTGGCTCAAAGTTCTGCGCGCCATTCTCGGTTTTCTTATGCCGGGGTGGAAAAACACCGAATGGCGCTATCAGATGGCGGTTCGCCCGTATTTCACGGACGGCGCGCCGATCACCGCGAAAGAGGAACGCGCCGCGCTCGACCGCAACATCAAGTTCATCAACGATCAGATACTGACCCGGATTCATGCAACCGGCATGGGCGTGGCCGAAGGTTTTTCCTCAGAAATCGGCTTTGACGGCAGCCAGTTGCGCCGTACCCTGAACCGCAGCGACTGCAGCGGAGAAATCGCCCTGACACTGGCGCTGGCCGGGAAACTCACCGGCAACATCTTCCTGTTTGACTACGCCGGAATGATCCTCGACATGATGTTCAAACCGCTGCACCGGTTCACCGAAAAAAACTCGCCGCTTTACGGACAGTTCCGTTTTTATGAAAACGACATGGCCTGTTACGGCAGCGGCAACGCCCGCAGCAGCATGTCCGCCCTGCTGTCCGGAGCCTTGCTGAACCGCGCCGACTGGGACCGCGACTCGCTGCTGAACCTGATTTCATCATGGAGGTTGACCGGCAAAAACGGCTTCCGTCAACCCCGCTTCGACGATCCGGCATCGTTCAAAAAACACGACGCCGCATGGTACCGCGCCGAAGACTTCGTTCACCTCAGTCCGCATTATCAGGCCTCCCACCTCGCCGGCTTCCTCGCCGGCTGGAAACTGACCGGCTTTGAGGGCTTCCTCAACCACGCCCGCAAAGCCGCCGGACTGCTCATGGCCTCATATCCGAAACTCCGCTGGACCAACGGACAGAGCCAGGAGGTCGCCCGGCTGGTCATGTATCTCGCCTGGCTGGTTCGCGCCGACGACACCCCGGTTCACCGCGAATATCTGAACCGTGTTCTGACCGATGTCCGCCGCCTGATGCAGCCCTGCGGCGCCGTCGCCGAAGAGATGGGCGACCTTTCCATGGGCGACTTCCCCTCCCCTCAAAGCAACGCCGCCTACGGCACCACCGAGGCCGCGCTGATTCAGAACAACGGAGACCCGGCCTGCGACCTGCTTTATACCGCCAACTATCTGCTGATCGGTCTGCACGAAGCAGCCTTTGCGCTGCCGGATTCGGACTGCGCCGAACTCGCCGGACGGCTGTGCCGCTTCATCTGCCGGATTCAGGTTCGCAGTTCCGCCCGTCCGGAACTCGACGGCGCGTGGATGCGCGGTTTTGACTGGCAGCTGTGGGACTTTTTCGGCAGTTCGGCCGATGTCGGCTGGGGCGCGTGGAGCATCGAAAGCGGCTGGACCAACAGCTGGATCACCATAACACTTGCACTGCGGCAGATGAAAAAGTCGCTTTGGGAACTCTTTGAGACCGGAAAACTCAAGCACATGCTGCCGGAAATCAAAGCCGAACTCGAACTTCCATAACCAATACGGCCGGAGCTGGTTTCGCCCGACCACGCCCACACCCGCAATTAACCGCCGCCGCGACCGGATAACGGACACGGCGGCGGTATTTATCTTCACGTATGGGAAAAAATGCTGTTTTTTAAATAAAAAATAGTTTTTTACTTTAAAAATACATTTTGAAATGTATATTTTAAGCATTAACACATTTGAGGAGGTAAAATGTCAACCGTTGCAGGAGAAAAATCGAGGCAGGCGTTCATCGCGGCCGCCGGACGGCTTTTTGCCGAGCGCGGCATCGACCGGGTTCCGTTAAGCGAGATCGCCCGCTCCGCCGGCGTTGACGCCTCAATGATAAATTATCATTTTGGCGGCAAGGACGGGCTGGTTCAGGCGGTAATTGAGCAGGCTCTGAAGAAGTGGCATGAAACCGGCATCGACGCATACTACCGCGCCAATTCCCGGCTGCTGGACTCGCGCGAAGGACAGAGCGTGTTCATCACCGGACTGGTGGACTGCGTCTTCAACACCATCGGCAGAGAAAACGACGACGACTCCGGACGCGTCATTCTCCTTCAGCTGCTCCAGCATCCGCATCCGCTGCGCGAATCGATCATCAACCGCCACATCCGCCCCGGCGTGACCACGTTCAACCGTATCTACGCGAAGATCACCGGAAGCGACGACTTTGAAAGCGCGTTCTGCTGGTATCTGTTCCTGATCTGTCCGGAATATCTGTGCTCGGCCTGCCCCGGAATGATCGCACTGTTCCACCCGGAGCGCAAAGTACCGCCAACGTTCGGACTTCGTCTCCGCCACGTCACCACAAAAGTAATACTCGCCGGACTCGGTCTGGACTGACCGGCCGCAACTCAAAAGGTCGGAAAAAATATGAAAAAACGCAAACTGATTATATTATCGGCATCGGGACTCGCGCTTGCTGCGGCAGCCGCCGCCGCCGCAGTATTGATGGCGGACAGCCGCCGCGAACTTGACGGAGAGCGGACAGAACCGGCGGAGCGTGTAGTCAAACTGTTCAAAATAAACGCCGCCGAAAAACCGGTCGGCATCACCTATCCCGGCCGGATACGCCCGGTCCGCCACGCCGAGCTGTTCTTCAGGGTGTCCGGCCCGGTGATCGAACGCAATCTGGTCTACGGACAGACCGTGGAGGAAGGCGATGTGCTGATGCGGATCGACCCGCGCGACTATCAACGCGACGTGGACCGGCTGACGCAGGAACTGGAAATGCAGAAAGTGGAAAATTCGCTGGCCAGCATCGAATATGACCGCAATCAGAAACTTCTTGAGTCGAAAGCGGTCAGTCAATCGACGTTTGACGCCGCGTCCACCCGCAAGCGCGCATCGGACACCCAAGTGCGCATACTCGAAGTTTCGCTCAATATCGCCAAAGACCGCTTGCACGACACGGTGCTCACGGCGCCGTTTCACGGCACGATCTCCGACCTTGCCATCGAACAGTACGAGATTGCCAAAGCCAACGTTCCGGTGGTCACGCTGGAAGACCTGCGCGAAGTCGAAATCCACATCAACATCCCCAGCGGCAATCTGCCGGACACCAGTTTGTATGACGGCAAACGCTTTATCGGCATGAAGTTCGACGTCACCATCCCCGGCCGCGGCGACCGCGTTTTTCAGGCCGCCATCCACGAATTCAAGCCGGCGGCCTCCGAAACCAGCGAATCATACGAAGTCGCGCTGCGGATGAAGGTTCCGGACGATTTTCTCATCCTGCCCGGCATGAGCGTTGAAGTCCACGGCCTCCCCCGCTTCCGCCAGAAGGAAGACGACGGTCTGCGGCTGCCGTTCGCCGCCGTCATGTACCGTGACGGCGGTGCGGCGGTATGGGTATGGCATCGGGACACCGGCAAACTCGAACTGCGCAAAGTGACGGTCGACCGGGTGAGCGGCGGCGACTCCGTGACGGTTGTCTCCGGCCTCGTCCCCGGCGAATATGTGGTGGCCGCCGGCGGCGACTGGCTCAACGCCGACACCGCCGTCCGGATACTGAATCCGGAGGTGCTGAATGAAAATCATTGATTATGTGCTTGACCACAAGAGCTTTTTTGTATTGCTGATGGCCGCGGTGGTCGCCGGAGGAATGCTGGCGTATTTCAATCTCGGACGGCTGGAATATCCGACCTTCAAGATAAAAAAGGCGCTGGTCGTATCATCCTATCCGGGCGCCGGAGCGCTTGAGGTGGAACGCGAAGTTACCGACAAAATCGAGGAGGAAATCCAGAAGATGTCGGAACTTGACAACATCACCTCGATCAGCCGCAGCGGACTGTCGATGATCTTTGTCGAAATCCGCGGCGAATACACCGCCGGCGCCATACCGCAGATATGGGACGAGCTGCGCCGCAAGATCAATGACATAAAACCGTATCTTCCCGACGGCGTGGCCGGCATGAAAGTGGAGGACGACTTTGGAGACGTCTACGGCATCTATCTCGCCCTCTCCGGCGACGGCTACACCGCCGACGAGCTTAAGGACTACGCCGATATTCTGAAAAAAGAACTGCTGCGGGTTCACGACGTCGCAAAAATCTCGCTCTGGGGCGTTCAGGAAAAAACCGTCTATGTCGAATTCAACCGCACAAGGCTGGCCAACCTCGGCATCTCGCAGGAACTGCTGTTCCAGACCCTCGGCAGCAGCAATCAGGTCAATGACGCCGGCGCGGTGAAAATCGACGACGAATACTGCCGCATCCGCATCACCGGCGGAATCGACGGCGTTGAAGCGATCAAAAATCTCTACGTCTCCGGGCGCGACGGCAAACTCATCCGCATCAGCGACATCGCTGAGGTCCGGCGCGGACACGCCGAACCGCCTGAACAGCTCATGCGCGTCAACGGCCGCCCGGCGATCGGGCTGGGCATATCCACCGTTGACGGCGGCAACGTGGTGAAAATGGGCAAAGCGATAAAAGGGCGGCTGGCCGGGCTGGAAAGCAGCCGACCGGCGGGAATGAATATCGACTATATAAATTATCAGTCCGAAAACGTTCAGGAGTCATTGAACAACTTCATCGTCAACCTGATCGAATCGGTGGTGATCGTCGTCGGCATACTGCTGCTGACCATGGGTTGGCGCTCCGGGCTGGTGATCGGCATAACGCTGCTGCTCATCATTCTCGGCACGTTCATCGGAATGGATATGATGCATATCGACATGCAGCTTGTGTCGCTCGGCGCGCTGATTATCGCACTCGGCATGCTGGTGGACAACGCCATCGTCATCGTGGACGGCTATCTGGTGAAAACCGCGCGCGGCGAAACGAAAGAGCAGGCGCTGCGCGAAATCATCGCGGAAACCCAGTGGCCGCTGCTCGGCGCAACACTGGTGGCGATTCTGGCGTTCATGGCGGTGGGATTCAATCAGGGGAACATCGGAGAATTCTGCCGCTCGCTGTTCTACGTCATCGCCATCTCGCTGATGCTGAGCTGGTTTATGGCGCTGACCTTCACGCCGCTGCTCTGTCTGGCCATGATAAAAGTCAAGCCGGCCGCCGGACCGGACAATGACGTATATTCGGGAAAAATCTATAACTGGTACCGCCGGATACTGACCGGCTGCCTCAACCGGCGTAAAACCACGCTGGCGCTGCTGGTCGCCGGGCTGGCGGCGGCGGCCTGGGGCTTCCGCGACATTCCCAAGGTGTTCTTTCCCGACTCCACCCGCAAACAGTTCTATATCGACTACTGGCGCAATCCGGCCAGCCATATCGATGAAACGGAAAAAGACCTTGAAGCCATCGCCGCATACGTCAGGACGCTTCCGGGCGTCACCGCCACTTCGACCTTCGCCGGCGAGGGAACGCTGCGCTTCATCCTGAGCTACGATTACCACGGCCCGTCACCCGACTACGGCCAGATCATCGTGGATGTTGACGACTACCGTAAAATCGAATCGCTGTCGCAGCAGATCGACGCTCATATCAAGGCCAACCACCCCAGCGCCGACGCCATGATCCTGAGGTTTTCCGACGGTCTGTCCATCCCGTTCAAAGTCGAAGCCAGATTCCGCGGTCCCGACCGCCAAGTCCTGCGCCGCCTCGCCGAACAGGCCAAGCAGATCATGCGCGACAATCCCAACACCCGCTATGTCCGCGACGACTGGCGCGCTCCGGTTAAGATCACCCGGTTGAAATATTCCGAAATCAAGGCGCGGCAGACCGGCGTCACCCGCAAAGACATGGCTCAGGCGCTGGAGTGGAATTTTTCCGGCGTCGCCTGCGGCGTGCTGCGTGAGGACAACAACCTGATCCCGATCGTCTCCCGTCCGGTCGAGTCGGAGCGCCGCACCATGTCCGAGCTGGACAACGTGCAGATATGGAGCAGCGCCGCCAACCGCAGCTACTCGCTGGCTCAGGCGTGCGACGGCGTGGAAACCGCATGGGAGGCGCCGCAGCTGCGCCACCGCGACCGCATTCCCACCATCACCGCGCAGTGTTCGCCGGTCACCGGCACCGCCGCCGCGCTTCAGGCGCAGTTAAAGGAACGGATCGAAGCGATCGAACTGCCGCCGCTGTATTCCTTCGAGTGGGGCGGCGAACTGGAGCAGAGCAAAATCGCTCAGGCAAAACTCAAAACCCTGTTCCCGATAAGTCTGGTTCTGATGTTCATCGTGGTCGCCATGCTGTTCAAAACCGTCCGTGAGCCGCTGGTGGCGTTTTCCACATTGCCGTTCGCGCTGATCGGTGTGGTCGGCGGGCTGCTGCTGCTCGGTCTGCCGTTCGGATTCATGGCCATTCTCGGCTTCCTCGGACTGTCCGGAATGCTGCTCAAAAACGCGATCGTGCTGCTGGATCAGATCAACATTGAGCGCAGCAGAGGATGCGGCGCGTATGAGGCGGTGATAAACGCCGCGGTCAGCCGTCTGCGGCCGGTGACCATGGCGGCGGGAACCACGGTATTCGGAGTGTTTCCGCTGCTGTCCGACGCATTTTTCGCGTCGATGGCGGCCACGATCATGTTCGGCTTGCTCGGTGCGACCATTCTGACGCTGCTGGTGGTGCCGGTGGTGTATTCCATATTGTTCAAGGTGGCTCCGCCAAAAGCGTGAACCGGGCGGAACGTCCGCCGTTTTTCAGAGCGCCGGACTTGTAAAACGGCGGACACAGTATAAATTACAGGCCGTAAATACGGAGGCGAACGCCATGCCGGAGCCGTCCGAGAAGACGCCGCCGCCGGTTGCTGAACATTTGCACATTAAGAAGGTAGGTAAATATGAATGCGTCCAACATTGAAACAAAAGCGAAAACCCTGATCGTTGACGGCGTCGGCGTCGAGTCCGGACATTATAAAACCCTGTATACCGCCGCCGCGGTCGCGGCAAGCGGTGACAGCGTCAAAGTCGTCATTTCCGGCTCGGAGACAACCGCCGGCTTTGTCAAGTCCGGCGTTTCGGTGATCTTTGACGGCGGAGACGGAACCGGAGCCTACAATCTCAACGCGGGAATTTTTCTTGACGGCACGCTGAACATCGTCAATCAGACGGTGACGGCGGCCACCCAGTTCGGCGGAGACGGCGAGATCGTTGTTGAGACTGACGGAGCGCTGGTATGGGATGTGGCTGAAGCAACCGTGAACGAGTTGATAGTCTGCGGAAAACTTCAGGTTACCAATGACCTCGCTGTCAAAGACATGCTGCTTGACGACGGGTCGGCGGCGATCTCCGGCGGAAAAAAACTCTCAATCAACCATCTTTCCGTCTTAGGAAATTCCACCATTACCGGCACGCCGGATTTTCATGGCAGTATGCCGAGCGTCTATATTCAGTCCGGCGCCTCGCTGACAATTGATTCACCGGCCGCCGCCGTCCTCGCCTCCGGCAAAATCCTGCTGCTTGAAGGCAACCTTAATGTAAACGGCGACCTGTCTTGGAAAACCGCCGGCGGCCTCTACCGCCGCAACGACGGACGCAATATCCATATATCCGGCAACCTGACCGAACTGGACAAGGTAACGATCAACAACGGCAAAACCTTGAACATCAACGCAGGACGCATTATCGGCAGTTCCGGCGCCAACACCATAACCATAGGCGGGGAATCGACCGGCAAATTTTCGACAATCGAATTTCGCGGAAACAAAAACACCGTGAATCTGAACGGCAACGCCACATTCACCGCCGACGAACTGGTCAACGTTTCCACAATCAAACTTGGTGACGGCAAAAACTATACCGACTGGAACGGCAAAAAAGTTCAGGGCTGGACCTATTTCCAGACCCAAGGCGACATTTCCGGAATGTCGGCCGCCGGACTGGGGATTACGCTCGGCAAATTTTCATTGGCGCTGATCATCGGCGACTGCAACTTCGTCAACGCCGCCAAAAGCAGTCTTAAAATCGGCAGCGGCAGCACGGCGGGGGTCGGCGGCACTCTCTCCAACTTAAAAACCATCTCCGTCGGCAACGCCGCAACCTACAAGGACGAAACCGGCAAAAAAGTGGAAATGGCAAGTTCGCTTGAAGTCGGCGGCGATGTGGCGATGGCGGTTTCCGGCGCGTCGGTGTCGATCGGAAAGTCGGCTGAGATGAACGTCGGCGGTTATTTTACCATGTTCGGCACCGGAAACAAACTGTCGCTCGGAGCGAACTCAACGACGGCAGTCGGCGGCAAAGTCTTGAACGTAAACACGCTGAACCTCTCGTCCGGGGCGGTCTATCAGGGTTCCGGCAAACAAAAAATCCAGGGGCGCACCGAATTTTCCGCAGCCGGAGACGTTGCGACCAACGGCACGCTGAACATCAACGCAGGAAAATATACCGACACCGGCATGCAGGGCGATCTCAGCGCCTACAAGTTGACGGTAAAAATCGGCACCGCGGCGTATTTGTCCGTCGGCGGCCGGATGTTCGGACTGTCCAACCTTAATCTATCGTCCGGCTCAAAGACGGAAAAAACCGGAGCCATGTTCGG
The DNA here is from genome assembly GCA_028709805.1 of Victivallaceae bacterium. Taxonomy (GTDB): domain Bacteria; phylum Verrucomicrobiota; class Lentisphaeria; order Victivallales; family Victivallaceae; genus CALXXL01. The sequence continues at coordinate 154,109 of JAQUTL010000001.1, read as the reverse complement.
CGAAAACATCGGCGGCACAACCGCCGGCGACTCCATCACCACCGGAAACAACACCAGTTTGACCGTCAACGGCAACCTCGACCTTGAAGCCGGCAGCAACCGCCTCGCCGTCGGCAACGACTCGTTTTTCCGGCTCAACGGCCTCCTTGCCAATATGAAAACGGTGAAAGTCGGCAAAAACTGCCGCCTGGAACTCTCGACACAGGCCACGCGGGAACTGCTGGGCATGGGCAAAAACTTTTCCATCGCCGCCGGCTCGGTCATGGTGGACATCGGTGACCGCTCCGCCGCAATCAACTTCACCACCGCCGCCGCGGAGCGCGCCGATGACACGCTCGGCTCCTCGGCCATGCTGCTTGACGGCGCCGGAGGCTGGCTCTCCAACAAAGACGCCTACGGCAAAGTCGAGACCTGCGGAGACGAAATCGACTTCTTCACCCTCGGCGGCACACTCAACCTGAACGGATGGGAAATTGAGGGCGCCGAAGGCGCGCTTAAAGTGACCGTCTATCGACACAACGGCATGGCGTGGGATGCCGGAACCGCAATCGCGGAATCCGCCGCCGGACGATGGGACCTTTCAGGGACCGATCTCAACGGAGCGGCCGACTATCGTGTTTCCGTTGCCATAGCCGCCAACGCCGAACGCGATGTCTACACCTATACCGTAAATCAGCTCGCCTGAGCCGGTCAACCGAAAAAAATAACGCCGGACTCTGAAGTTCAGCTTCGGAGTCCGGCGCTTTTTATCGCTTACGCCTATTTCGGTTTTACACCGCCGAATGCGGCGAAACACGATGTTTTATGCAATATTTCAATCCGCTCGAACCCGACCTCTTTCAGCAGCGCCAGCTGCCAGTTGAGCGAACGCGGCGTATCCTCCAAACGCTGTGTTTCAAACGTCCAGTCGCGCAGTTCAGCTCCGCCGGCCGCCACCAGATAGTCGGCATAACGGCGGCGCATCATCTCTTCGATCGCCGGCGTGTCATGACAGATAAGATCGGTTATCCACAGTCCGCCGCCGGGCGCGGTTATCGCATAAAGTTTTTTGAACGCTATCCGCCAGTCCGCATCGTCGCGCAAATGATGCAGCACGGCGGCGGCGAAAACCACGTCATAGCGGTTTTCCGGCAGTCTGGCCTCACGAAAGTCGGCCTGAATCGTCCGGACAACGCCGTCGGGATCGGCGGCGACCACCCGTTTCCGCGCCCGGTCAAGCATTTTTGCGCTCAAATCCAGCAGGTCGCAATTCATCGGACTGCGCAGTTGAAGAAATTTCAGCGTGTTGTTGCCCGCGCCGCAGCCGACATCCAGCATGTTCACGGCGTCCGGTGTTGTGCAAAGAGCGGCTCCGGCAATGAGTTCCATTGCGAGAGCCGCATCCGGCAATGTCTTCTGCGCCGCCTCAAGATCGCTGTATTTTTCGACGCTGGCGTCAAATTTTTTGCGAATCTGAGCGATTGAGCTTTTCTTGGAGTAATCCATATCCGCACCCCCGTTTATTGTGGCGGCGCCGCCGATGCGGCGGAGTTGAAAAAATGGGTCAGGCAAAATCGCCAAGCCGGTCGATCAACGCGGCGTCCTCGGCCACCGAGCGCCCGCGGGTGGTCAGATATCCACCGGTGATGATGCTGTTCATTCCTGAAAGCATCAGCAGCCCCTGAAAATCCTTCATCGTGGTCTCTCGGCCGGCGGCGAACTTGATCTGCCGGCCCGGATTCACCAGACGGAAGATGGCAAATGACTTCGCCACGTCAATAGGCCGCATCACCGGCAGATTCTCCAGCGGCGTCCCCTTGATCGGCAGCAGAACGTTCAGCGGTATGCCGTCAACGTCCAGATCGCGCACCGCGAAGGCCATCTTCACCCGGTCCTCCCAGCTCTCGCCGAGTCCGAGGATTCCGCCGCAGCAGATGGTCGCGCCGTATTTCTGAAGATATTTCACGGTCTGTATCTTGTCCGCGATGGAGTGCGCCGGCGTAATAAGCTCGGAATAACGCTCCGGATTGGTCTGCAAATTCATGTTATAGCGCCACATGTGATGGTCGCAGAGCAGTTTTGCGGTTTCGTCCGAAAGTATGCCGATGGAAATACACAGTTTGAGGTCGGGCATTTCAGCGTGCAGCGCGTCCATGATCGCCAGAATGTTTCTGAATTCCGGTGTCGGCGCAAGATAGCCGAACCCGCTGGTGACTATCCCGTAACTGCGAACACCGTGCGCGTAAACTTCACGCGCCGCCTTCAACACTTCGTCAACGGACAAAAGAGCGTAGGCGTCAATCCCGGTATGATGGGCGCCGCCCTGGGCGCAAAACCGGCAGTTCTGACTGCACACGCCGCTTTTGGCGTTTATGATGCTGCACGCGATGAACTTGGGAGCGAACTTGACCCTAACCTTGTTGGCCAGCGAAATCAGATCCAGCACGTCGCCGCCCTCAATTCCGGTCAACGCCATTGCCTCCGGCATCGTCAACGCGTCACCGTCAAGCACCTTATAGGCATTTTCAATATATTGATTTATTTTCATAGTGCATTTAAATTACACCGTCGCGCTGGATTTTCAAGCCGTCGGGTGTACATTATCTTCCATCATGATGCAACTTGACAAAATATTGAAAAAAGGAACGGCAGTGCCGTACGCGCTGCGTCCGTCCGAACTCGCGTTTCTGCTGTCGCTTGACGACCGGGCTGAGCAGCAGGAGCTTTACGCCGCCGCGTATGAAGTAAAATTGCGGCACACTGGAAATCTGGTCAGTCTGCGCGGACTGATCGAAATGGGCAACGTCTGCGCCAAAAACTGCTTCTACTGCGGCATTCGGAGCGGCAACAAAAAGGTGGAGCGGTTTCAGCTGTCGCTTGACGAAATCGAAAATATGGCGCTGACCGCCTACCGGAACAACTACGGATCGGTGGTGCTGCAGGCCGGCGAGATCGAGTCGGAGGCGCGGACCGAATTTGTGGAGGAGGCGCTGCGCCGGATCATGAAGCTGTCGGACGGCAAACTCGGTGTGACGCTGTCACTCGGAGAGCAGACGAAATCCGTGTACCGCCGCTGGCGCGAGGCGGGCGCCAGACGCTATCTGCTGAGAATCGAATCGTCAACCGAGGCGTTTTACAAAATGCTTCATCCGTCCAGCCACAGCTACCGGAGAAGGAGGCGCTGTCTCGAACTCCTGCGCGAACTGGATTATCAGGTCGGGTCGGGAGTCATGGTGGGGCTGCCGGGGCAGACCGTCGGGCAGCTGGTGCATGACATCCGCTTTTTCCGCTCGGCGGATCTGGACATGATCGGCATGGGTCCGTATCTTCCGCATCCGGACACGCCGCTTGGCCGCGACATCGCATTCACCCCGGAATACCGGGCAAAACAACTGGCGTCCGGCTTGAAAATGATTGCCGTCACCCGGCTGTATCTGCATGACGTGAACATCGCCAGCACCACCGCGCTTCAGGCGCTGGCTCCCGGCGGACGCGAAGCCGGTCTGCTGGCCGGAGCAAACGTCATCATGCCCAATATAACCGACGCCGGACACCGGAAGAACTACAACCTTTACGTCAATAAACCGGACGCCGACAACGATCTGCTGATCGAAAACATCACCGCCGCCGGCGAACGGATAAACTGGGGCGAATCAGGCGACTCGGCCCACTACTTTTCCCGCCGGCTGCCGCGCTGACAACCCCTTGGTCAGCCGGGTCATGCACGCCCAGCCGACCGAACCGGAAATACTGTCGGACATCAGTCTGGCGCCGAACAGCAGCGGCAGACCGCCCAGCCATCCGGCCAGCAGCGAAAGCGGCACCAGCAACACACCGATGCGGAAGAAATTCAACACCGCCGCCGCGTTCGGCCGGTTGCATCCGGTGAAGAAAAAAGTGCTGTAGCGGTGTATCTCAATCAGACCGAACCCCCACGGCACAATCCTGAGATAAAGCGTCATCACCGCGGCGACCTCCGGATCGCCGGTGAAAAATCCGGTCAGCCACGGCGCGATGAACAGCAGCAGCACCGCCATCGCCAAGCCGAAATAGAAGACAATGCTGGTGGCGATCCTCCGGCATTCGTCAATGCGGCCGAAAAGTCCGGCGCCGAAGTTCTGCCCGACCATCGGCATCAGCGTCATGCCGAACGACATCGGAAAAATGAACGCCGCCGTCTCAATCCGCATCGCCGCACTGGCGCCGGCAACGGCCACCGCTCCGAACATGTTGGTGACATACGTCGTCACCCCGATGCCGAGCGGAAACATCAGCATGCCGGCAATGCTCGGCAGTGAAATCCGCAGTATGGCCCGCCACACATGCAGCAGACGCCGGACGCGACGGATGCACGAAGTGAACAGTCGATGATACAGCCCCAGCCGGGCCAACACCACGCACGCAGCCAGAAACTGGGCGATGATCGTGGCCACCGCCGCGCCGCGCATTCCCATGCCCATTTTATTGATGAACAGCCAGTTGAGCGGAATGTTAAGCAGCATGCCGCCAAACATCACCGCACCGGCCCAGCGGGTGTCGCCGGCGGTGATCAGGATGTCGTTTCCGGCCATGCACATGGCAATGGTGAAACTTCCGACATACCAGATGCTCATATAGTCGCGGATGAACGGCATGGCCGCCGGATCGACGTGATATTTGGCAAACGTCCAGTCAATGGCGGACAACCCGACCGTTGCCAGAACCGCGGCGAAGATCGCCAGAAGCACCATTCCCGAGGAAACTATCTTCGCCGCTTTTGCATGCTTTTTGCCGCCCAAAGCGTGTGAACAGCAGGCGCTCATGCCAACGCCGACGCCGCGATAAAGACAGTTCACCAGCACAATCACCGGAAAAGTATATCCCATCGCCGCCAGCGGCAAAGTGCCAAGTCTGGACACAAAATACGCATCGGTCAGATTGTATCCGGTAATGGCCACGGTTCCCGGCAGCATTGCCACGGAGGAGGCCAGCAGCGTCCGGATAATGGACCCGCCGGTGTAAAAATTTTTACCGCTCATTTGCGAAACCGGCTCATCTTTCCCGGCGGATTTCCACCACGGCCGCCGCCAGACCGGAGACACAACCGGCCTTTTCCACCCGCACCGTCACGCCGGCCACCAGAGGCGACGCGGCCAGACAGAGCCGGGCGGCTTCATTGGCGAACCGCTCAATCAGAAAAAAACGATTTTCCGTGCCGAGCGTGCGGATCGCGGCGGCCAGCGCAGCGTAATCGACTGTATTCCGCAGATCGTCCGACTTGCCGGCGGCCTCGAGATTGGCGCTCAACTCAATATCCAGCAAAAGCATGCGCGGCGCCAGACGTTCGGATTCAGCAGTGCCGATCACGGTGGAAACTTCCAGTCCGCGTAAAATTATTTTGTCCATTCATGCTCCTTTGTATTCATTTAAATTACCATGATTATGGATAAAAATCAAACCTCATGCTTGAAAAAGACGGCGACGGCGATATATTTCTCCCAACCCAAATCACCGTTGGAGAGACTTATGACGCTGAAAAATGTTTTTTTACCGATCCTGACGGTCGCGACCGCCGTTGTGTTCACATGCGGCGGCTGCCAATGGCGCGAACGCTCCGCCAATCTTGAGAACTCTAAAAATCTCCGGGTGGGCATGAGTAAGGAACAGGTCGTTTCCGTTATGGGCGATCCGCTGGCGGACGAAGCGTACAGCTCGCCAAATCTGTGGTTCTATTACATCGACACGAAATGGTACGACGGCCTGGCCACCGAAGACGAGTGCATGCCGCTGGTGTTCAAAAACGGCAAACTCGTCGGCTGGGGGAACGATTTTTACAACCAGATGCGGCTGGCCGGAGAATATGTCGAATAGCGTATTTTTTGAGAAAAGAACTTGAAAAACCGGTTTTTCAGGTTATTATATTTACATGTGCAGTTAAAAATTATTTTCTAATATAAAAACAGGACTTAGCGATGAACGAGCAAAGAACCATTGATTTCCGCTACATCTTAGGAGTATTTCTCAAATATTGCTGGCTTATCTTATTTACCGCCATCCTCGCCGGAACGCTGGTCTTTGTGATCAACAAATACGCACTGAAAAAAATCTATAAAGCCACCGCCACCATCTGCATCATGCCGAACACGTTCACTCCGGATGCCAACGAAAACGAAATGGATGTCAACGTCCGGCGCCAGAACATGGGCGCGTCCTATCAGGAATTCCTCATCATCAACCAGTTGATCTACGACATCAACGTAATGGTGTCCAGCCGCAATCTTCAGCAGCAGATGGCCGACAAGGTTCAGGAGGACGGAAAGATCAGCCTGCAAATGCTGAAGGATAACCGGTATAAAATCACGCCGGAACTTGAACGGCAGACCCGCATGGTCAATATCAACGCCGAGTCCACCAATCCGCTGGTTTCCCAGGCGGTGGCCAACACCATGTCCGATGTGCTGATCCAGCACCTCCTCCACAAACTCGGCCTCACCAAAGTGGACTTTCTCGACAAAGCGCAGTTGCCGACCAGTCCGGTGCGGCCGCGCATACCGCTTAACACGATCATCGGATTGATCCTCGGCGGCGCCGGCTGTTTCGCCCTCTGCTTCCTGAAGGAGACGTTCCGCGGCACGGTGGACTCTCCGGATATGGTGACGCAGCGTCTGGGCGCACCGGTGGTTGGCACCATCGCCCAGTTAGGTGAAGACATTTCCGGGTCGCGCCAGAGTTCGTCCCGCGTCAACAACATTGTCACGGTGGAGGTGGACGGCAAAACGCCGCGGTTCGACGTAGCGGAAAGTTTCCGTCTGCTCCGCACCAACCTCCAGTATTCATTGTCCAAGAAAAACGGAGCGAAAGTGTTTGTCGTCACCAGCACGTCGCCGAAAGACGGCAAGACCTTCATCGCCTCCAATATCGCCACCATCATCGCCAGCTCCGGCCAGAAAGTGCTGCTGATAAACTGCGACCTCCGCAAGCCGGCGCTGCACAAAATCTTCAACCTTGAACGCAACTCCGGTGTGGTCAATGTGCTGGTCGGAGAAGCGACGCTTGATGAAGTAATCAACCGCAACGTACTGAACCTGCCGCTGGATGTGCTCGCGTCCGGGCCGGTGCCGCCGAATCCGTCCGAGCTGCTGATGTCGCACGAATTCGCCGAAATTATCGACACCTACCGGAATGACTACGACTACATCATTCTCGACGCTCCGCCGTGTCTGAACATCTCCGACGCCGCGATCGTCGGCAAGCTTTCGGACGGTGTCATCTATGTGGTTTCCGCCGGGCTGACCAGAATCGACAGCGCGTCCCATGCGCTCGAACAGCTGCGCAACCTTGACATTCCGATCATCGGAGTGATTCTCAACCGGTTCAGCCCGAAGGCGTGGAGTTCCTACGGCTACGGCGGCTACTCCTACGGGTACGGCTATGGTTATTACAGCTATTACAGCTATAATGATTACAGCGACTACGCCAAACCGGATGTTGAGGACAATCCGGCCGCTGAAACTAAAAAAGAGAAGAAAAACTGAGCGTTATGAGCTGATTCAAAAGCGCTGAATTTTCAGCGCTTTTTTTATAGGAGACCGACCGGTGATTGATATTCATGCACATGTGCTTTGGGGCGTCGACGACGGCCCGAAAGAACTTGCCAGATCCATCAAAATGCTGGATCTGGCAAGGGAGGACGACATCGACACGCTGTTCACCACCTCGCATTACAGCCCCGATCTGCCGGGAAAGTTGCCGGAAAAACTGGCGGAGCTGACGCCTTACGCCAAAGAACGCGGAATACAGCTGATCTCAGGGTCGGAAATAGACTATGTGCATCTGGCCGGAACCCGGCCGCTGCCGACACTCGGAAAATCGAAATTCATTCTGGTGGACATGCGCCAGCCGTTTCTGGAAATGAGTGCGCCGCACGTTCTCAGTCAGCTCTCGCTGGACGGCTACAACGTGATCATTGCCCACCCAGAGCGGCTGTTCATGGAGCCTGACCTAAGAACGGTTCATACACTGCTGGAGCTTGACTGTCTGTTTCAACTGAACGCCAGCAGCATCGCCGGCAGACACGGCGCCCACTCGCAGAACATCGCGTTCAAGATCATCCGTTCCGGGTTGGCGCACTATGTGGGCAGTGACGCTCACAGTCTGCACCGTCCGTTCTACATGACAACCGCCAGAAAAATGGTAAAGGACAAATTCGGAGAGGATGTTGCACAGCTGTTATTTGAGGAAAACGCCAGTCAGCTTATCGCCGGCAACGCACCGTTCAAGGTGACACCGCCCAAGCGAAAGTGGTGGCAACTGTTCGGATAATGCGGAAGGGAGAATTGCGAAGAATGCGGAAAACGATTATAATGCTGCTGTTGGCGCTATGCGCCATGTTTACGGCTGCCGCCCAAAGCGACAACCTTGAGGTGCTGAAGGACTGGAAGACCGGCCGGCCGCTTTCTTACGGAGGAAAACAGCGCGGCGGTCAGATTCTGGTGCCGTCGGCATATGCGCAGCGCAATCCGGCATTCCGCGGCGTCTGGGTGGCGACGGTGGAAAACATCGACTTCCCCACCCACAACAGCGGTGCCGATTTTGAGCGCGACTACCTTGAAGTGGTCAACACGCTTCAGAAACTGAATTTCAATGCGATAATTTTTCAGGTGCGCCCCAACAACGACGCGTTTTATCCCTCGAAACTCAACCCGTGGTCGCGCTGGATGACCGGCAAAGAGGGTGTGGCGCCGGGCGGATTCGACCCGCTGATCTTTATGATAAACGAAGCTCACCGGCGCGGTCTGGAATTTCACGCATGGCTGAATCCGTACCGGGTAACCAATTCCACGCCGCTGCGCAAAGACGCGTATCTCGCCACGCTGGCACCGGACAATTTTGCCAGAAAACGCCCCGATCTGGTGCTGGAAATACCGCTGGAAAATAAAAAATATCAGCTGATCCTCAATCCAGGAGAACCGGAAGTGATCGCGTTTGTCGTGGCAACCGTCAAGGAGATACTCGACCGCTATCCGGTTGACGCGATCCATTTCGACGATTACTTTTACCCCTACTCCGGCACCGGCGAGCAGGATGCTGCAACCTTTAAAAAATACCGCAACGGCATTGTTTCAATCGACAACTGGCGGCGCAACAACGTTGACCGGCTGATCTTCTCACTGCGCAAAACCATTGATGCGCACAACGCGAAAAACGGCACCCGGGTACAGCTGGGCATCAGTCCGTTCGGAATCTGGGCAAACCAGAAAAACAATCCGATGGGTTCGCTGACCGACGGCAGCCAGAGTTTCTATCGCCAGCACGCCGACACCAGACAATGGATCAAGCGCAACTGGATTGACTATATCATTCCGCAACTGTACTGGCCGTTCGGCCGCGACGTAGCCCCCTATGCCGCGCTGGCCGACTGGTGGGCCGCTCAAGTCCGCGGCACCGATGTGAATCTTTATATCGGTCTTGCCGCCTATCAGATGGGCGGCGCCAGCGAAATGTGGCAGAATCCGGATGAACTTGCGGCGCAGATGCGTTACAACTCCGCCCGGAAAAACATCAGGGGAGAGGCGATATTCTCCTACCGGAACATTGCGAAACCGGCCAATGAGGTACAGCGCAGCGGTGTGCGGAAAATCATCGAAAAATACTGGCGGAACAAAGTCTCGGCTCCGGCACCGCAAAACCGGCGCTGACCGTCGCCACTGCCCGGGTGCGACCGCATAGCGGCTTATCGGTTTTTCTGAACACCGTCCGGCGGACGGTCACGGCTTGACGGCAATGGACACAAAACCGCGCGAAGTGTGGCCGTTCATGGTGCGGTAGGTCACTTCCTGAAACAAATCAGGCTTGAAGCAGCCGAACAGCTCCCGGATATAACCGACGGAATGATGGCGCAGCACGGCGCCTTCCGGCAGTTTGAAAACCCCATAACTGCCGAATTCCGGCCGGGCGGCGCAATAACGGGCGAGGTTGCGGCTGTCGTCATTCAGCAGAAAGTCGTTGCAATAGAAACACGCGCCGCGCCGCAGCACGCGGAATATCTCGGCGATCAGGCGACGCTGGTCGGCATCGGACGGTATGCAGGTGAGGACGGCGCACAGCAAAACGGCGTCAAACGCGCCGTCCGGAAAATCCAGACGGGCGGGATCGGGTTGCACCCGGAGGTCAAGTTCCGGGTGTTCCGCGCCGCCGCGCCGCAGCAATGGCTCAGAGATGTCCACACCGGTCAGCCGGCGGTAGCCCATATCGTAAAGTTCGGCCAGCACCCGGCCGTAGCCGCACCCCACATCCAGCACGGCGGCCGTACGCGGAACGCGAACGGAAAATTCACCGCCGTTAAAATCGGTGGTGAATTCCCGCTCGGAGCCGGCGGTGCGCCAGAAATCCAGAGTGTCGATCATTTTTTGCCGCTGCCGCGATTCTCGCGATAATCTTTGAAATTAAGTCCGGCATATTCAAGACGGCGGTAAAAGCCGTTCATCAGGCGTTCAAAGTCCGCCCAGCGGCAGAGACCCGGCTGCGTCCACACCTTTTCGGCGATGGCGACGCCGCGCGGATAAAGCTGATATCCGGCCTGACGTTCACCGGGGACATATTCGGTCCACAGTGCGCTCTGACCGCCGAGCACCCGGAAGCGAAGTTCCGGCGGAACATTGGCGACCGGATCGAAAGAGTAACTTTTTTCCAGAGTGGAAACGCCCTGAATCGCCACCGGCTCGTCAAGCGGATCGCCTTGATAGTAGTCAAGGTAATTTGTCGTGGCGTCATTGTTGACGACCTGATGGCCGGAGCCGGCGGCGTTGGCGGCGGTTTCGGCGGTGTAATAGGCGATGACGGCGGCGTCTTCCGGAAGTCCGTCATGAAGTATCTGCTCCCAGCCGAGCAGCCGGCGGCCGTGCGCGGCGGCGATGCGGATCAGCCGGGCGGTGAAATAGCGCTGAAGTTCGGCCTCCGATGCCATATGGTGCTCCGCCATAAACTTCCGGCACTCCGGACAGTTTTCCCATGAGCCGGGCGGCAGCTCGTCGCCGCCGAGATGGATGAACTCATTGTCCGGAAACATGGTCACGTTGGCGGCAATCAGCCGGTCGATGAACTCATAGGTTTTTTCACAACTCGGACAATAACTTATCCAGCGCGGCTTGATGAAGTACTCCGGTGTATCGACTTCTCCCTCCGGCACGGTGAATTTTTGACATGAACATTCCGGATGCGAAAACAACAGCGCATTGGCGTGAGCCGGCATTTCCACCTCCGGCACCACCTGAATAAAACGGTCGCGGGCATAGGACACGATCTCGGCAACGTCGGCCGCGGTATAGAATCCACCCTGCTCGCCGCCCCACCATGCGCCCGAAGCGGTCAATTCCGGCATCGACTCAATGGCGATCCGCCACGCGGTTCCGTCATTGTAATGCCAGTGAAAGCGGTTCATCTTAAGCGTTGCAAGCATGTCGATGAAGCGCAGCAGAAATTTTTTCGGCATATAATGGCGGGCGGTGTCAAGGTGCATGCCGCGCCAGCCGTAAGCCGGAACGTCTTCGATCTCAACCGCCGGAATCGCCCAGCGTTCGCCGAACCGTGAAAATCCGCGGTCGATTTCCGGCGCAAACAATTGCCGAAGCGTCTGAACCGCATAAAAAAGTCCGGCGTCGGAGGCGGCCGAAAGCGCAACTCCGCCTGGAGCGGCGACAACGCGATAGCCTTCGCTGCCCAGCGTTTCCTGCCATGCGTTGTTCAACTCAAACGTTATCGGACGGACAAATCCGGCCGCGGCGTCCGGCGCCACCACCGGCAGAGTATAGCCGGTTGACGCGGACAGCATTTCCCGCAGCATCCCGGCAATGCGGCGCATGCCGCCCTCCCCGTACGCGACGATCGCACTCCGCGGACTAAGCACATAACAGCCGCCGCCGCAGACAACCCGGTTGGGGCGCGGAATGACCCCGACCGCCGCCGGCGCTGAAACCAGCCGGAGGCCGGAAACGACAAAGACCGCACGATGACCGACGGTGGACGACACCGGATTGCCGCCGTATATTTCGTGCAGTTTATAATTGTACTCATGCTCAATCAGATTGCGCCGTCCGACCTTGAACACCACCCAGAAAAACTTCAACGCGGCAAGTTCCGGACAGAGCAGAAAATAATCGCCGAACACCCGGCCGGCGTCTTCAACGGTCAGTCTGGCAAGATCAGGACCGTCAAGCTCGGCGCGCACCGCCAATTCCAGCACGCCGTTGCGCAACAGCACTCCGGGATCGGCGGCGGCCACCGTCACGCCGGCGGCTGCCGCGCCGAGAGCATTGTCAAACCTCCGGCACACCGCCGCCGCCATGCCGGAACGCGTGGACTCAATCCGCATTGCGCGGCAACCGTCATAATCAACAGATTTCACAATGGCGGTTTTCATTTCAGCTGCGCCGCCGCGATAGGCCGCTTTGACCGAAGCGGCGGAGTCGTATGATGAAAAATCGTCCAGCATGATTATCGGGGCTTCGCCAGCGGCGCCGTCTGCCATAAAAGCTTTATCGTCCATAAAAAACCTTCCAGTTTATCCGACCCCGGTTTTTCCGGCGGTCTCTCTCCGCTTAAGTTACAGCCGGAAAGTTTTTTTTCAAGCGCCGCCGCCGTCCGCCGACGCTCCCGCGATCAGCAGTGGAATGCGGATGATAAATTCGCAGCCGCCGTTGTCCGGCGACCGCAGTTCGGCCGTTCCGCGGTGAAGCTGGGCAATGTGCTTGACGATCGCCAGCCCCAGTCCGGTGCCGCCGAGTTCGCGGCTGCGCTCCTTGTGAACCCGGTAGAAACGCTCAAAAATCCGGTCGCGGTGTTCGGGTGGAATGCCGCAGCCGAAATCGCGCACCAAAAGCACCGCGTATTCGCCGTCGCGCCGCAGGGCAAGTTCGATTTTTGGCGATCCGCTGTATTTCAGTGCGTTGCCGATCAGATTGGTCACCGCCTGCTCAATCAGCCGGCCGTCGCCATTCACCGAAAGCGGCTCAAGTGTCGCCGTTTTCAACTCAACGCCGCACTCGGCCGCCCGCCGCAGCCACAGATTGGCCGCATTGACCAGCACCGGCTCCAGATTGATTTCAACGAAATCGCCGGACGGGTCGCGCTGACGGCGCTCCAGCGCCGCCAGACTGAGAATGTCCTGCACCAGATCGTTCAGCCGTTTCGCCTGTTTATTCAATATCTCCAGCATCCGGGTGCGCATTTCCGGCGGAACGGCATCGTCGCCCAGCGTTTCGGCCGCTCCCATGATGCAGGTCAGCGGAGTGCGTATTTCATGGGAAACATTGGCAATAAAGTCGCTGCGGAAAGATTCGAGTTTTCGCAGTCCGGTAAGGTCGGTTATGGTGAGCAGAAGCAGATTTCTGCCTCCGGAGTTCAGCAGACGGCCCTTGACAAACAAAGTCCGGCCGTCTTCGCCGCGCTCGAACTCCCGTTCAAACGGTTCGCCGGTCAGCATGGTACGGCGCGCCCGCGGCAGGAGTTCGGGTATGCCGCAACGGGCAAGATCGAATTTCGCGTCGGTCGACGCCAGGCCGAACATCTCGGCCGCCGCGCAGTTGCAGGTCACAATGCCGCCGTCCGGGGCGAACGTCATAACCGCTTCGCTCATGGAGTTGAACACCGTAAGTTTTTCATTGCGTTCGGCGGTTGCCTCCGCGAGTCTGCCCTTCAACTGTTCGGCCATCTCCGAAACACACATCGCCAGTTCGCGCAGCAGTCCGCTGCGTGGGATTTCGATATGGCAGTCCAGCCGTCCGGCGGCGATCTGAGCCGCGCTGTCCTGAAGCTTCAACAGCGGACGGCGTACGCCGGAGAACAGATAAACGGCAAATACCAGCACCAGCACACCACCGGAAACCAGACCGAGAAAAACATTCAATCGCGCCGAGTCCACCAGTTCGCGCACCCGGGCGGTGTCCACCGCGCCGCGCAGAACAAATTCAGCCGAACCCGTGCCGACCGGGACGGCGTAATATATCATCCGCCGGTTCATACTTTCGCTGAACCGCTCCGCTCCGCCCGGCTGACCGGTCAGCGCGGCATTTACTTCGGTCCGTGTCCGATGGTTGCCGAGCAGTCCGGCCTTTTTCCCGGAATCCCCGCGCACCCGGCCGGCGCTGTCGATCAGGCTCAGGCGGATAACCGACGACCGGTCAAAAGTTTCACAGAACGCGGCGGCCGCGTCGCACTCCCCTGCCGCCAGCAGCGGACGGACAATGCCGGCGGCAAGTTCGGTGGAAAGCTCAAGATTTCTGCGTGCCTCGGCCATTCTCGCTTCCTCAAACCCGGCAATATGGCGATACAGGATCAGCGCCAGACCCGCGATCAGCAGTCCGGCGGCCAGCGGAGCGGCAAACAATATGCGGTCACGACTTTTCATTAATTAATTCCGCCTGACTTCATCCGGTAGCCGACGCCGCGCACGGTTTCGATGTTCACTCCCCATTCGCCGAGTTTGCGGCGCAGATTGACGATCTGCACGTCAATGGCGCGCTCGGTCACCGGATAATCGTCGCCGCGCAGATGAGCGATGATCTGACCGCGGGTGTAAACCCGTCCCGGACGGGAAACAAACAATGCCAGAAGTTCAAACTCGCCGGACGTCAACTCCAGTTCTCCGCCGTCGAGTGCGACCCGGTGAAGTTCACGGTTCAGCACAAGTCCGTCGCGCCGGAACTCCGTCTCGGAGGCGGCGTCGGCCGCGAGACGAAGCTGGGCGCGGACCCTGGCGGCCAGCACCTTGCAGCTGAACGGCTTGGTGATATAGTCCGCCGCGCCGAGCTCCAATCCGATTACAATATCAGCCTCCTCGCTTTTCGCGGTGAGCATGATTACCGGTATGCCGCGGGTGGAGGCGTTTTCCTTAAGCCGGCGGCAGACGGACAGTCCGTCGATGCCCGGCAGCATCAGGTCAAGCAGAATAAGATCGATCTGCCGCTCCGCCGCCAGACGCAGCGCCGTCTCCCCGTCGGCCGCCTCAAAAAAGGTATGGAACCCGGCTCCGGTCAAAGTGATTTTCACCAGCTCCCGGATTTCAGGCTCATCCTCGACAATCAGAATGCGTTCATTTGCCATTTTCCCCGACACTCCCATGACAGTGGCGGACAATCCGTCCGCTTTCCAGATATATGACGTCTTCGCAAATGTTGGTGGCCGCGTCTCCGATGCGCTCCAGACAGCGCGACACCGTGAGACAGTCCAGATAATACTGCGCCGCGTCCGGATGGGCGAGGATCATCCGCTTCACCCGTCCGTACCCGCTGCGGTGCAGTTCATCCAGCGCGTCGTCCATCTTTATCACCCCGGCGGCCAGTTCGGCGTTGCCGTAGGTAAAAGCGTCCAACGCCAGCTTGAGCATCTCGCACGACTTGATTACCATATCATGAAAATCAAAATTTTCAACGATTTTATCGCGGTAAAGCGCCATGTCGGACGCCCGCTCGGCAATATTGACCGCAAGGTCTCCGACCCGTTCGATCTCGCCGTTCACTTTGAGAATCGTCACCACCGAGCGCAGGTCGCCGGCCACCGGCTGATAAAGCGCAAGAAGTTTCAGACACTCCTCCTCTATGCGGATTTCGGATGCGTCGATCTCGGCGTCATTCACGATTACGCCGGCGGCCAGATCGCAGTCGCCGCACTCTGCGGCCTTGACCGCTTTTGCCGCGGCGCCCTCGGCCTGAGCCGCAAGGTCGGCCAGCATGATTTTCAGATTTTCCATCGCATTCATAAAGTGGGTTTTCATAATCATCCGAACCTCCCGGTAATGTATTCTTCGGTTTTTGGGTTGGACGGCGCAGTGAAGATCGTTCCGGTGGGACCGGACTCAATGATCCGTCCTTTGTAAAAGAACGCGGTAAAGTCGCTTATCCGCGCCGCCTGCTGCATGTTGTGAGTTACGATCACAATGGTGAAGCGCGACTTCAACTCCAGCATCAGCTCCTCAATCTTCAATGTGGCGACCGGATCAATCGCGCTGGTCGGCTCGTCCATCAGCAGTATCTCCGGCTCGGCGGCGATGGCTCTGGCGATGCACAGACGCTGCTGCTGACCGCCGGAAAGCGCCAGGCCGCCGGACTTGAGCTTGTCCCGCACCTCCTCCCACAGCGACGCGCCGCGCAAAGCGGCCTCCACCCGGTCGTTCAGCTCGCCGCCTTTGAGTTTGTAATGCAGTTTCAGCGGATAGGCGACGTTGTCGAACACGCTCATCGGGAACGGCGTCGGCTTCTGAAAGATCATGCCGACCTTGCGCCGCAGTTCAAGCACGTCGACGCCGGAATCAAGGACATTCACGCCGTCGATCATCAGACGGCCTTCGGCGCGCTGGTCGCGGTACAGCTCGAATATCCGGTTGTATATCCGAAGATGAGTGGACTTTCCACAGCCTGACGGCCCGATCACCGCGGTTATCCGGTTGGCCTCAACCTCCAGATTGTTGTCAAACAACGCCTGATGTCCGCCGTAGAAAAAATTGAGATTCTCGGCTTTTGCCTTAATTGCCATGATGTTTCTCCCTGAACAATATTCTTGAAGTCATGTTGACGAGGAAAACCAGCGCCGTCACCGTCAGCGCCGCCCCCCATCCGGCGGCGTGCATCGCGGCGAACGGAGAGTTGGTGGAATATTCGGTTATCAGCACCGGCATGTTGGCGGTGGGACCGCTGAAGTAGTCGGTCGGCCAACTGTCGGCAAACAGCGCGGTGAACAGCAGCGGAGCGGTCTCCCCCGCCACCCGCGACAGCGAAAGCAGTATTCCGGTCAGCAGTCCGTTGCCGGCGCTCCGGCAGACGATCAGCAGCGTGGTCCGCATCCGGCTCATGCCCAGCGCCAGCGCCGACTCGCGCAGCGCATACGGCACCATGGACAGCATGTCCTCAGTGGTCCTCATCACCACCGGAAACATGATTACCGCCAACGCCACCGACGCGGCCAATCCGGAAAATCTCCCGGTCGGCGCCACCATCACGGTGTAGACAAACAGCCCGGAAAGCACCGACGGCATTCCCATCAGCACGTTGGCCGCAAAACGGATCGCCGCCGACAGCTTCGGCGTATCGCGAAACTCGGCAAGATATATTCCCGCGCAAACCGCCGGAACCACCCCCAGCACCGCCGCCCCGGAGGTGATGAACACCGTTCCAAGCAGAGCGTTGGCAACGCCGCCGTCCGGTATTCCGTACGGCTTGGACGGATTGGTCAAAAACGACCACGACAATGCCGCCCCGCCCCGGGCGAACAGCTCCCAGAATATCCACAGCATCGCCGCCGCCGCCAGCGCCACCGCCAGCGCGGAAAACGCCCTAACCGCGATGTCAACACTTTTTCTGAAAAGAAATCCGCGTTTTTTCATATCTCAGCGGCTTCCCCTGCGCACCGCGTCGGCACGCAGACAGTACTGTGACAGCGACTGTATGCCGAAGCTCATGCACAACAATATCAGACCAAGCGCGAACAATGCGCTTTTCTGTAACCCGTCCGCCTCGGGAAAGTTGTTGGCCAGAGTCGCGGCAATCGTGGTGGAGCCGGAAAATATTCCGTCCGGCATCTTCATCACGTTGCCGATCACAAACAAAACCGCCATCGTTTCGCCGAGCGCCCGGCCGAGACCGATAAACACTCCGCCCATCACCCCGCGCATGCCGTATCCAAGCACAATGTCCCGCGCCACCTCCCACCGGGTGCAGCCGACGCCGAATGCCGACTCGCGCAAAACCGGCGGCGTCATCACAAACACATCGCGCATCACCGCGCATATATACGGCAGTATCATCACCGCCAGAATAATCCCGGCGGTGAATATTCCAAAACCGTTGAAATCGCGGTTGACGAACGGCAGGCCGCACAATCCGAGCCGTTCGACCAAAAACGGCTGAACATGGTCCTGCATCAGCGGAACCAGCACAAACAACCCCCACATGCCGTAGATCACGCTGGGAATCGCCGCCAGAAGATCCACCGCGTGGCCAAGCACCAGCGCTATCGGACGCGGCGCGTCGGTCAGATACATCGCGGCGGCAAAAGCCAGCGGCAGCGCCGCAATCAGCGCAATGGCAGTTGTCAGCAGCGTGCCGGTCACCGCCGGAAGCGCACCGAACTTTCCGGCTACCGGATCCCAGGCGGAGGAGACCAGAAACCCGAATCCGAACCGCCGCCACGCTTCGGCGCTTCCGGCGGTCAACTGGGCAAAAAATCCGAACAGAAGCAACAGCGCCATCGCCGCGCAGAACAGACAGCCCCACTTGAACAGACAATCGCCGAAAGAATGTTTCATTTGCCAAGCACTCCGTTCAGAACCAGTCCGGAGACTGCCGGCGGCAGCGGAACATAATCCAACTCCGCGGCCGCGGTTCCACCGTCGGTCATGCACCATCTGAAATAATCGATCATAACGCCGAGTCGGCCGGAGTTTTGAGCGCCGTCTCTACGAAACACGATGTAGGTGACGCCGGTGATCGGCCAGACTCCGGCGCCGGGAAGATCGGTCGGCATCACGGCGAAGCCGGGAGCATTGAGCCAGTCGGCTGCGGATACGGCGGCGGAAAATGCCTCGACAGTCGGCTTCACAAATGCGCCGTCACGCGTTTCCAGCATCGCCATATTCAAGCCGGCCTCCTTCGCGTAAGTGTATTCGGTGTACCCGATCGCGCCGCGAATCCTGGCCACGCTGTTGCAGACGCCGGGGTTTTTCTGCCCTCCGACACCGACCGGCCAACCGACCGAAGGGCCGGCGCCCACACGTTCACGCCATGCCGCGGACACCTTGGAAAGATAATCCGTGAATATTGAACTGGTTCCGCTGGCATCGGCGCGATGCACCACCGCCACCGGCAGGTCGGGCAGCGGCAAACCGGGATTGTCGGCGGCGATCTCCGGGTCGTTCCAATTCACAATATCGCCGAGAAACATTCCCGCCAGCACCCGGCGGCTCAACCGCAGTCCGCCGTCCGGAACGCCCGGCAGGTTGACGATCACCACCACGCCGCCGGCCAGCATCGGGAACTGCTCAAGACCGAAGTCGGCGCACTCCCTGGCGCTCAACGGGTCGTCGGTGCCGGCAAAATCCACCGTGCCGGCCTTCAACTGGGCAACGCCAGCGCCGGAGCCGACGCTCTGATAATTGACCGCCGGATTGCCGTCGATGTTCGAATAGCCGTAACTCCACGCCTGATACACCGGAGCCGGAAACGACGCGCCGGCGCCGTTGACCGCCGAATCGTCACTCCTTGCGCCGCCGTCGCCGCAGCCGGCGGAAATCAGCATAGCAAGGGCGGAAACTGCAATCGCCGCATACTTCATAATAATCTCCGTTTTCATTGCGTCCGGCGCAGCGGAGAGAATCAGCCTCCGAAGCGCTCTGCCGCGTTTTTCCTTGTGAAGATTAAAATAAAGGCGGAATGTATGAAGTATATGCGGGAAAAGTTAGAATTGTGTTAGAAAAAATATTAATTGACTCAAGCGCTAACGCCGGTGCTGCTCGGACGGGGACTGGCCAGACAACAGTCGGAATAAAGCAGATAATGCTCGCAGCAGAGCCGGCCGCGGAACGACAGCGGCGACAGCCACGCCTTGCGCGACTCCCATGCGTCGATCTCATATGCCGCCAGCGGCGATTCGCCGCGTCCAAATTCTCCGGCGCGGCGAAACCGCAGTTTGCGGTCGCAGATCGTCCGGCCGTTCACGGTCAACACCGGATTTTCACCGATGACTTCAAGTCCGTAGCGCTCCGGGTGCAGACCGAACGCAGTCTGGTCGAACAGCACAAAAGCGCTGGCGGTCATCGCGTCAATATGATCCCACGCCTGTTCGAGAAAAGTAAAGGTCTCCTCCATGCTCTCCCGGTCGGAACCCGGCGCGCCGAAAATCATCATCAGCAGATTTGAAATCCCCTCCGCCGACGCATTCCTGATCACCTCAAGCGAACTCGCAACCCGGGTTCCCTTGTTCATCAGGTCAAGCAGCCGCTGCGATCCGCTCTCCATTCCCCAGCTTATCCAGCGGCATCCGGCGGCAGCGGCCTTGTGCAGAAGCTGCGGAGTATATTCCGGAACCGTTCTGGCCATAATCTGAAAACGGCAGTCCAGACCGGAAGCGATGATCTCGTCGCTCAACCGGTCAAGATATTCCGGCGGAACGTATTGATCGACCATATAAAAATGGCGGCAGTTGAATTTGTCGTGCCGTTCCGCCATCTCGCGCACCACCACCTCCGGCGATCTGGCGCGGTGTCCGCCGAAAGAGCTGTTGTGCGTACAGAAGCGGCAGCACCGCCACTTGCATCCGCGGCAGCCGTAGATCGGCAGAACCGGAACCGGGTTGAAATAACCGCCGCTCATAAGCTGTTCAAAATCCGGGAACGGCAAGTCGTCCAGAACCGCCGGAGATTGCGGACGGCCGGAAAAACGGATTGTCGCGCCATCGCGGTAATAGCATCCGGGCAGCGCGGAAACCGGCGTTCCGCCCAGGAGGGCGTTAAATGAAATCTCGCCTTCGCCAATCAGTATGGCATCGATAAACGGCGTCACAGCCAGCAGTTCGTCCGTCGGAAGCGCGCTCATTGCCGCGCCGCCGGCCACGATCATAAAACCTTTGTTGTAATTTTCGCGCAGATATTTTGCCGCCGCCAGCAGAAACGGCAGCTGGTCGATATACATGGCGGAAAACCCGACGACTTCCGGCGTATTGTGCAGTATCCGCATGCTCTGCGCTTTAAGTATCGCGTCCAGATTCGACTCCAATCCTGCTCCGGCCAGATAGCGGCGGGCCTGAAGTTCAAGTTCACCGATCGCGCGGCGGGCCTGCGGATAATGCGCCCAGTTGTCGCAGTAAACCGCGGGGTCGAGAAAAATTTCCAGAGATCCGTGACTGAACTCGCGCATGGCGGAAAGTCCGGCGTCGGCGTCGCAGACGCGGTTCCAGAGGTCGAGGTTGGCGTCGAACAGATCGACGGCGGCGCCGGGAACGGCCGCGGCCGACGCCGCAAGACAGGATATGCCGAGCGGCGTATAGGTCGGCCCGGTATAGGGTGGAAATATCAAAGTTGCGCGCATCGGTTGACCTGCTCCGGCGGCCGGCGTTCCGCCGCACTGAATAAATCTGTTTCCGTCAAATAAAAATATTGGTGCAAAATATACCGCAAAATCGTAAAAAATCAACCGGATGCTTCTTCGCGTCCTCAAAAAAATCCGCAATAAAAATCCGGCGCAGCCATTTTCCGCCACTGGCTGCGAAAAAACGTTTTTTTCCTCAAAGCCGACTGGCTTGAACCGGGTTTCGGCGTTATCTTTAAAGAGACGCCGCCTTAAACCGCATGACCGGTGACAAGACTGTTTCTACAACCGCATTCCGGGAGCCGAAAGAAAATGGAACAATTTACAGATATCGGATTCGCAAAACTCGACACCGCGCGGGCCGGACGCACCGGCATGGGCGAATCGGTGTACTGTCCGGGAAAAACTCCGGAACAACTGAAAACGATCATGGAGGAATTCATCCATCGCGGCGCCGCCGTGCTCGGAACCCGCTGCTCGGAGGAGCAGGCCGGCTTTCTGCGCATGAACAACCTGCCGGTGAAATATGACCGGGTGTCGCGGCTGTTGACCGCCGGAACTCAGGAGGTGAATCATCACCGCGGTCTGGTGGCGGTATGCACCGGCGGCACCGCCGACATTCCGGTGGCGGAGGAGGCGGCCCAGACCGCCGAATTTTTCGGCGCGACGGCGGTACGACATTTTGACGTGGGAGTGGCCGGCATTCACCGGTTGTTCGCCAGAATCGAAGATATTCGCAAAGCCGACGCGGTCATCGCCGTCGCCGGAATGGAGGGGGCGCTGGCCGGAGTGATCGCCGGTCTGGTGGAGTGTCCGGTGATCGCCGTTCCAACTTCAGCGGGATACGGCGCCGCTTTCGGCGGCGTCGCTCCGCTTCTGACCATGCTGAACTCGTGCGCCGAGGGGGTGGCGGTGGTAAATATCGACAACGGATTCGGCGCCGGAGTGATGGTCTGCCGGATGCTTCATATGGCGGAAAGGACGCGGAATAAATGAAAAAAATGCTTTATCTTGAGGGCGCCACCGGAATTTCCGGCGATATGACCGTCGCCGCGCTGCTCGACCTCGGCGGCAGCCGGGAGAAACTTGACGCCGTGCTGCAAAGCATGCACTTGAGCGGATTTGAGTATGAGATAACCCGGTCGCGGAGTCACGGCGTGGCCGGATGCGATTTTAACGTCATTCTGCATGACCGCGACCATGACCATGAGCACGACCACGGGTCTCACCATGAACACCGCAATCTCGACGACGTTGAGGCGGTGATCGACCGCGGCGTCATGACCGAACGCGCCAGAGCGATCGCCAAAAAAATATTTTCCATTGTGGCCGGGGCCGAAGCCGAGGCGCACGGCTGCGCCATTGAAGAAGTTCATTTTCATGAGGTCGGAGCCGTCGATTCAATCGTTGACGCGGTGGCGGCGGCGGTGCTGTTCGACGATCTCGGCATTGGAGAATGCGTGGTGGACGGGTTGACCGAAGGAACCGGATTCGTCCATTGTCAGCACGGCGAACTTCCGGTTCCGGTTCCGGCGGTGCTTAACATCGCGCGCCGGTTTGCGATTCCGCTGCGCCGTACCGCCGTCAACGGGGAAATGGTGACGCCAACCGGCATTGCCATCGCCGCCGCGCTGCGCACCCGCGCCGCACTGCCGGAAAAATACACGGTGGAAAAATGCGGCGCCGGACTGGGCAAACGCGATTTCGGCCGCCCCAATATGCTGCGCGCCATGATAATAAGCGAATCCGGCGCACCGGAGGATATCTGGCTGATCGAAACCAATATTGATGACGCGACCGGAGAAGCTCTCGGTCTGGCCATGGAGAAGCTGTTTCAGGCCGGAGCGCTCGACGTTCATTTTGTTCCCTGTTTCATGAAGAAAAACCGTCCGGCGTGGCTGTTGCGAGTCATCGCCGCCGCCGGGTCGCTGCCGGCGGTCGAAATGGCCATGTTTGAAGGGACCACCACCATCGGAATGCGTAAAACGCCGGTAGAACGTGTCCGCATGGAACGCGAAACCGTCGAACTGTCGCTGCCGTTCGGCAAGGTCGCGGTCAAACGCTGTTCGTTCAACGGCATCACCAAGTGTTACCCGGAATATGAGAGCGTCCGCACCGTCGCCGAACAGTCCGGCGTGGATTTTCAAACCGTTTTCAACGAGGCAGAAAAATGTGCGAACGCCGCGACCCCGCCCGCCGGCTCGAAGAACTGAGAGCCTTTCTGCGCCGACTGGTCGGCGACGGCGCGGCGCTGGCGTTCTCCGGCGGCGTCGATTCCTCGCTTCTGCTGGCGGTTCTGGCCGGGCTGCGCACCGAAACCGGATTTAAATTCGCGGCGCTTGTCATGAATTCCAATTTTCAAAGCCCCGGAGAGCTCGACCAAGCTCGCAAATTCGCCGCCGATTGCGGAGTTGAGCCGGTCATCATCGACTTTGCGCCGCTCGAACTTTCGGCACTCCGCCGCAATCCGCCCGACCGCTGTTATTTTTGCAAACATGCCTTCTTCGGAAAATTTCGGGAGTTCGCCGAACGCTGCGGCCTGAAAGTCCTGCTCGACGGCACCAACGCCGACGACCTCTCAACCTACCGCCCCGGCTTGAAGGCGCTCAGGGAATACGCGGTGATCTCGCCATTGGCCGAACTCGGAATCGGCAAGACGGATATCCGGGCAATGGCTGAACTGCTCAAACTGCGCTGCGCCAACAAGCCGTCGACCCCCTGCCTCGCCACCAGGTTTGACTATGGAGCGGAACTGTCCGCCCAAGCACTTGACGCCGTCGGACGCGGCGAGAAACTGCTCCGCGGCTTTCTGCCGGAAAACGCGGATTTAAGGCTGCGATGCCAAAACAGCTCGACCGCCAGAATTGAAGTCGCCCCCGCGATGATCCCGGAACTGCTCGCCAACCGCTTGAACATAACCGCCGGACTCAAGGAAATCGGATTTAAATATGTCACGCTTGATCTGGAGGGATTCCGCTCCGGATGTTTCGATCCTGAACCGGTAAAAAAACGCCACCCGCCCAAGGATTGAAAAACCATGCACTTCGACGCCGCACTCGCCGCCATGCTGACAACCGCCGCCCTCACCGGCGTAATCCATACCGCCGCCGGCCCGGATCACTATCTCCCCTTTATCGCCATCTCCAAAAGCCGCGGCTACGGCTGGACAAAAACCGCGGTGTGGACGCTGCTTTGCGGCATCGGACACATCGGCAGCGCCCTGCTGCTCGCCGCAGTATTCATGCTTTTTTCCGAACTTATCACAAAATCTCAGATGGTTGAACTGGAAAACTGGCGCGGCGGCGCCGCCGCATGGACCATGATCGCCATGGGCGCCGCCCTTCTGCTGCATTCAGCCCGCAAAAGATGGAAACAGCGTCCGCGGCTCCACCGTCACAAAATGCCGGGCGGCGGCTTCACCGCCCACATCCACGCCCCGGACGCTGCGCATAAACCGGAAAATCTCGCTTACTGGGTGCTTTTCATCGTCTTCGTGTTCGGCCCCTGCGAGGCGCTGCTGCCATTGCTGACGGCGGCGGCGGCGCTCGGCCCCGGCGCCACCTTTCCGGTGGCGGCGGTATTCAGCACCGCCACCATTGCCACCATGCTGACACTGGTTTCAGCCGGAAGATTCGGACTCAAATTCATACGATTTCCCGCATTGGAAAAGTTTGCGCCGGAACTCGCGGCCATCACAATTATGGCCTGCGGACTGGCAATCGCATGTCTGGATTTATAAGATGAAATGCTATTCGACGGATCCGGTGAATGCCCGGCCGTCATAGGAAATATGCAGAATATCGCCGGAGTTTTCCGGCGATACGCCCGCGTTTTCGCATTCGATAAGCGCCTTGCCGCCGTTCTTCCGCAGCAGTCCGACGATTTCGTCCTGATCGCCGCATGACGGCAACACCAATTTATACAATTCGGCGGTGGCGAGCAGCGCCAGAAGTTTTTCACCGATCATGGCTCGATTGATCCGGAGCGTGGTCTTTATTTTTGAATTTACTCCGGTGAACACCACATCGCGCCAGTCCGCATGCGGGCGGTCGCAGAAACGGTAGACAAACTCCGCTTCCGGCATCAGCTCGTTCAGTTCAAATATAATCTGTATCCACTGTTCGGCCGGCAACGGAGATTTTTCATCGTAATCCAGCGTTCCAAGCTCAATATCAATCACCGGAAAAGGTACACCGCCGCGCTTGGAGATAAGCGTCTCCAGTTGCTTCCGCATAGCGCCGCAATTGTTGTTGACAGTTCCCATCACACTCACGATAAAAAATTAAACCTTATAAATATCAGAGTCGGTAATTTATCACATAAAGCAATCTTTACAAGCGTCTGAACATATTTCCAAAGAAAAAAGCGCGCTTCGCCATGATGTACCACGCCGAAACGCGCATTGCGTCAATAGACGACATTCAACAGCGGCAGCATGATTCTGCCGTTATCGTTCAGCAGTCCGATCTGAAGCCCGACGCCGGCTCCCGGCACCGCCACGCTGTTCAGCACACCGATCTGAAAACCGTTGACGGAAAATCCGCGGTTGCGCAGAACTCCAAGCTGAATGCCGTTCATAACCGCTGAGGTCTCCGAAGTCAGTCCTACGCCTAAACCGTGCCTGATTCCGATCTTTTCAACTCCGATAAACACAATGATGTTGGCGTCACCCGACCGGTTGGCCAACAGCGCCGGACGGCCGTAAGCCGGAAAATCGACGCCGACAAAAGAGACCTTTCCAGACCGCTTCACCGCGATTACCGGCTGCGACGCCAAATCCGCCGGCCACGCGACCGCCGCACCGCTTTTCCCGTTCACCGCCAGATATTCCTGCGCCGTCATGGTTTTCATTCCGGGATCGCCCCACAGCAGTCGACCGATCCCGGCCACATTGAACAGGAAGCCGGTGTCAATATTATATGACCATCCAGATTTCGGCAGTTCCGGCACACTCATCTCCGCGCCGCCGGCCACCGCCATAAACGCCTGCCAGTTCCGATAATAATTGTCCGGAGCCGCAATGAACGCCCGGTAATCGGCGTTCGGCGGCGCCGGAACCACCGACGCCGTCACCGCATCGCCCGCCGCGGATTCCTCCGCCGCTACCTCCGCCAACGCCGCGTCCACCGGTTCGACGGCAAATGCCGCAATCCCCAGTACACCGGTCACAACCCCTGCAACAATCCGACGCTTCATTCCCATTTTATTTTTCTCCTTTTTTATATTTTCCGTCCGCCGGAGTCGTCCCGACCCGCCAGCCAACGTCCATCATCTCCGTTGTAAAACCATCCGGCACCACCCCCTCCACGGCAAAAATGTACAGTGACGCCACATAAACCGTCTTCAGCATCTGCAATGTCATAACTATCAACGCCGCCATCAGAGCCGCGCCGCCCAATATCCATACCGGCATCAGCCAGTCATTCATGACCAGCGCTGAATATATGCCAAGCACAATCCCGGCGTAAAGCAGCACCGCCGAACTCAATATGGCCGCAACATCACATCCGCCGATCCCCACCGCCACTCCGCTCCAAGTACCGCCGATGATCGTCCCCGACCGGCGAAGCGCTTCCACCGGTCGTTTTATGCTTTTTTCGCGCATCAGCACCGGAACGGCAAACAGTGCGCACACTCCCCATGACAGCCCGATTCCGAACATCAGCAGCCGACTGCGCAGCCCCAGCAACTTGATCGCCACGCCGACCGCCGCCGCAAACAACGCCCACATTGCCAACCCACTCCAGCGTGTCAGCGCCGCCGCCAGTCCGCGTCGCAGACTCACCCCGCGACCATTGAACGCGCACAGTATTTCGTGATACAGCGCCGCCGTCATAAATGTCGCGGTAAAAAACCACAGCAGAAGCAGCAGCACCACCCTCAATACCACTGACACCGACAGCGTAAACTGAACGCCTGCTTTAAATCCGCCGTCCGCCAGCCGTTCAAACCGGAATACCGCCATGAACAGCACGGTGAAAAAAAGCAGAGTCAACAGATAATTCAACCCGAACATCCGCAACAGACCGGGATTGTTTTTAAGCACCGACACCGACGCCGCGATGTTCCGCCAGCTTCCCTTAATTCCGCAACGCATCTCCCAGCCTCCGGGTTAAATAATCCGCCAGCTCCTCCGTTGAAATTCCGGCGCCGCCGGCCGCCAATCCGAAACGCTCGAAAAGCCGGTCCAGCAGCGCCGCCTTATCCTTCGCCGTCAACTTCGGCACCGCGCCTTGCGCAATAAAACTGCCGCGCCCGCGACAACTTTCGATCACTTTCATCAGCTCCAGTTCGCGGTAGGCCTTCGCCACCGTGTTCGGGTTGATCTCAAGATGCGCGGTCAGTTCCCGGATGGTCGGCAATTGTGCTCCGGCCGCCAACTCGCCGGAACCGGCAAGGTGGCAGACCAGATCGATCAACTGCCGGTATACCGGCACCCCGGAGCCATAGTCTATTTTGAATTTTTCCAGAACCGTCATGTCAGCCTCCCGAATAATTGTAATATATTAATAGTATAATATTACAATATTACAATTACAAGTCCTGATTATAAGAAAATGCTGTTTTTTGATGATGTTCCAATGTCAATAAAAAAGGCGGCCGAGGCCGCCTGTTTACCCGTCGCCGACGAGCTAATTTGAATGCCGCGCCGGAAAACTCAATGCGCCGACCGGACAGACCTCAACACACCGTCCGCATTTTATGCACCCAGCCTCGGTGAATCCGTCTTTGCCGGCGGACGCGCCGGGATCGAATTGAAACGGACAGGCTTTCACACATCTGCCGCAGCGCACACAGGAAGCGGCCGCCGTCAAACGGTTTTTTTCCGGGTTGATCCGGCGGAAGATTTTTCCCATCGGACACATCGCGCACCAAAATCCGCGATTCCAGACCAAATACCCCGCCAGCCCGATCAGCGTGGTCACAACAATCATCCCGAAAAACACCACTCCCCACTCCCGCCACGACCAGCCCGGACGCGTCGCCGCGATCAGCGCCGCCATCACCGCCGGAACCACTCCGGCAAGCCACACGTTCCTGCCCGCCCAATGCGGCAGTTTCCGCCCGGTGTCCGGCAGCAATCGGTAGAACGCGCCGCGCGGACACAGATTGCCGCACCCGTAACGCCCTCCCCGCCGCAACGCGCCGACCACTCCCGCCGCAACGCTGAGAAACATGCAGTAAGCCAGCCACGGATATTTCCAGCCAAACGCCAGCACCGCGACAAACGCCGCCGCCATAACCACTTTCAAAATCCGGCGGCGTCTCGCACCTCTTTTATTTTTTTCCATATTTTTCCACCAGTTTTGCGCCAAGCTCCACACACCGTTCGCACGGCACATGCAGCACGCCTTTCAACTCACCGCACGTCTCCGCTCCCAGCTCGGCGGCAAACTCCGCCGCCAACGCCGGCCGCCCGGACTCCGGAACCAGCGACAGCGCCGCAAACAACGCTCCGCACCGGCCGCCCGGAGCGCGACCGCCGCCATATGCCGCAAAATCATCCTTCATCTCCATTGTCCCGCAGCCGCAGGCCACCGCCTGCGCACAGTTGTACTGCCGCGGACGTATTCCGAACAACTCAAGCGCTTTGCTCATTTCAAAACTCCGTTTTCACAATATTCAGATTAAGCTTTTATCGCTGATATCAATATATCACAATATTTAAATATGTCAACTGTGAAAATATTGTTTTCACGCTGTGCCGTTTATTTTTACAGTGGAGCGGGAATATGCCGGACACAAGCCGTGCAATGGTAAAAATCCCTTATTTTTCCGCTGCTTTGCCGGCCAGACGGCGCACCGTGCATCCGGCGCCGTCCGCCGACGGCAGAAACAGCCAGACCCGGATCTCGGGATATGCCGCCACCGCTTTTTCGGCCAGCTTTTCGCCGCCGATGAACAATGAAGTTGAAAGCCAGTCCGCCCGCAGCGCAGTGTCAGCGGTGACTGTCACCGCCAGCATGTCGTCCACCGGTCTGGCGGTGACCGGGTTCATGATATGCGTGTAACGTCTGCCGTCGATCACCACATAGCGCTCGTAATTCCCGCTGGTCGAGACCGCGCCGCGATGCAAGGTGAAAGTCTCGCACACGCCGGTGCGGTTGAGCGGGTCGCGGATTGCCACCGGCCAGCCGTCCGCCGTGCCGCCGTCAAGCAGCCGGATGTTGCCGCCGAGATTGACCGCGCCGCTTCCGGCTCCGTTTTTTTCCGCCCGTTCCGCCGCGAGATCGGCGGCGTAGCCTTTGGCGATTCCGCCGAGGTCGATGCTCATGCCGGGAACGGTGAAATAGACACTGCGCTCCGCGTCGTTGAACACCACCTTATCCAGCCCGACCACGGCGGACGCTGCGGCTATTTCGTCCTCGTCCGGCAGTTTCGGAACACCGTTTTTCCGGTAAAAACCCCACAGGCGCATCAGCGGTCCGGCGGTAATGTCGAATCTGCCTTCGGAAAAACGCCACGCCTCCCGCGATTCGGTCAATATTCCGTACAGCATCGGCGAGCAGACAAACGGCTTTTCCGCCGCCGCCGCGTTCAACCGCGCCAGTTCGCTGGACGGATCGAATACATTGCATACGCTCTCCACCTCCAGCATGGCGTCACGCGCCGCGGCGAACGGCCCGCGGGCACCGGACGCAAAGACCAGCTCGGCCGATGTGCTCATCAGGCCGAATCCGGATCGATGCAGTTCCCCGGTCTCCGCACCGCCGCCGCGCGAACAGCGCCACACTGCCGCCGCCAGCAGCAGTGCCAGCAGCGGCAGAACAATCGCGGCAATCCGGCGCCGTCGTTTCAGCATCGGACGATTCCTATTTGGCGGACTTCTCCGCCTTTTCCTTTTTCTCCTGCTCGCGGCGGAAACGCGCCTCCTGCTTTTTGAACTCAGGAATAGTGCGGATCATCTCCATGACCTGATAGGGAGAAATCATCTTCGTGCACTCATAATGACGCTCTGTGCCCTTGTGACGCGGACACCAGAGGAAGTCGTAATGGTCGAAATCGACGCGCATATCGTTCCAGCAGCTGTTGCAGGTGTGATAGTTGATGACGCGGTACGGCGTGTTGAACTCGTTCAACGGGTGGGTAAGCCCGGAGATCATGACCACCGGCACTCCGGCACCCCAGGCCAGCCAGGCCAGACCGCTGGACAGGCCGACAAAGAAGTCGCAGTCCTTCAGAATATCCACCCGCTCCTGCAGCGGTTTGGCTCCGGTGAAGTCCTCGGCCCCGGCCGGCATGTGATTGTAGTTGATTCCCCAGCCGTAAACCTCGTCGCGGTCGATGCAGATCACGCGGTAGCCGACGCTCTTGAGCATGGCCACCACATCGTGCCAGCCGTTAGGATTATTCCAGTACTTGGCCTGATTTGAACTCTGCACGCCGATGCAGACATAGGGTTCCTTGATCTGGCGCGGAGCCGAAAGGTCAAACTTCGGCGGCGTTTCGGACGGATCGACGCCGAGGATGTATCCGGCGGTGCGGTGCAGCCCGACGTAGCGGAAGTCGGACGGCTGATTGCTGGTGTTGCCGCGGAAAAACAGCCCAAGAAAATAGGTCGCGTACGGACGGTACTTAAGCGTTTCACTCTTGGTGATGAGCTTGATTTCCGGATACGTTTTCTGGAACAGCGGAATAATCGGCTCATTCAGAACGGCGATCACCTTGCACTTGTGCTTCAGGCGGAACTTTTCGGCGTACGGGAACCAGCCGAGCGGGTCGCCCAGCGTGGTGACCGGAAGCTGAATCATCACCTCTTTGCCCTCAGGATTGAACTCGTGAACGAAAATCGGCTCAACGCCGTCCTTGCGGAAGATTTCGAGTTTGAAACGGACGTAGAATTTCTTCACGCTGGTGACGATGCCGCCCGGCTGAATGACATTGTTATAGAGATAAACTCCGGTGTCCATGTCCGAAAAAGCCACGCGATACTCGCGTCCGCCGGCCGGGATCGCCACCCGGATGCCGTCGTTGAAGTCAAACTTGATTCCCTCGACCGCGTCCAGCAGCGGACGCTCCGGAATCCTGCCGTAGACTTCGCTGGCCGAAGTGCCGGTGGTGGCGGCCGCCGGCTCGCTGGAAACCGGGCCGACCGTACCGGAAGACGGTACCTGCCCCACCGAAAGATTGCCCGGACTTACATTAATCGAAAAATCTTTAGCGCTCATCTCTTCAAACATCCTTGTGTTGTTTATGACAATAACTTGTTGCTAAGGTATACCTCAAACCCGAAAATGGCAAGCCGTCTCCGTCAAAAAAACACATTTTTGCCGGAGACGGTGAACGCCTCCCCTTGTAAAGGACTTCAAACGGGCTATATTAATGGCGATATTACACAATATGCTGATTCCACGGTGGAACAGTTAACCTAAGGAGATTGTCAAAATGGATATGAAAATTCTGCACGACAGCGACGCCGATCTCGGCGTTTTGAACGGCAAGACCATTGCCGTCATCGGTTACGGCAGTCAGGGCAAAGCCCAGGCGCTCTGCCTGCGCGACTCCGGGTTGAAC
Organism: Victivallaceae bacterium; assembly: GCA_028709805.1. GTDB lineage: Bacteria > Verrucomicrobiota > Lentisphaeria > Victivallales > Victivallaceae > CALXXL01. Next base: position 122,565 of record JAQUTL010000001.1, on the reverse strand, counting down.
GTCATTATCGGCGTCCGTCCCGGCAAGAGTTTTGACGCCGCGGTCGAGGACGGGTTCAAAACCATGTCCGTAGCCGAAGCATCAAAAGCCGCCGACATCATCCACATTCTGCTGCCGGATGAAAATCACGGCCCGGTCTACAAGGCCGAAATCGCCCCCTACCTCGCCCCCGGCAAGACCTTGAGCTGCTCACACGGCTTCAACTTCGTTTATAAGGAAATCGTTCCGCCGGAATTCGTGGACGCCATCATGGTTGCCCCGAAAAGCCCCGGCACCGAGGAGCGCAAACGCTTCGTTGAAGGGTTCGGCGTTCCCGGACTGATCGCCGTCAAGCAGGACTACACCGGCAAGGCCCGCGCCACCGCGCTCGCCATCGCCAAGGCCGAAGGACTGACCCGCGCCGGAGTGCTCGAGTGCACCATGGAGCAGGAAACCTATGAAGACCTCTTCGGCGAGCAGAACGTTCTCTGCGGCGGCTGCGTCGATTTGATGAAGTACGGCTTTGAAGTCCTTATCGAAGCCGGATATCCCCCGGAAATGGCCTATTTCGAGTGCATTCACGAGCTGAAACTGATCGTTGACCTCATCTACGAGGGCGGCATCCAGAAGATGAATCAGGTCATCTCCAACACCGCCGAGTGGGGCGAGTACGTCAACGGACCGCGGATTCTGCCGATCGAAGTCAAGGAGCGCATGAAGAAGTCCCTTGAATTCATCGAGAACGGCGGCTTCGCCAAAGAGTGGATGACCGAGGCCCGTTCCGGAGCCAAGACGCTCAAAGCCAAGCGCGAAGCGCTCGGCAAGCATCCGGCGGAAATTGTCGGCGCCCGCATCCGCAAGATGTTCGAGAAGAAGTAAGACTAAACCAGCTTCCATGTCGCCGCCGGCCGCGCAAACTGCCAACGGCGGCATGAAAGACCAACGCCAAGGAACAGGATGTGACTGGAGAGAAGGAAAAGCTGCTCCTGACGGTCATGCGCAACTGGATCTTCGGTTGCGGAGGCACAACATTTTATTCGCTTGACATTTCCGAACAGTCCGCACTCTGCCGTTTGGCGGAAGAGTGCGGACTGCAATGTTTTTTTATCTGGTACGCCATCCGCGACAACCGGCGGCTGCCGCCGGATTTTCATGACCGCTTCGCCAGATTCTATCAGGCGGCGGCGGCCCGCGAACTGCCGAAACAGGCGGCACTGAAAAAAGTGTACGCGATTCTGCAGGACAACCATATCGACTATATTCCGCTCAAAGGATCGTTCCTCGCCTATCATGCTTACCCGGCACCGGCGCTCCGGCCGCGCTCGGACATCGACCTGCTGCTGCGCGAAGCCGACCTTGAACGCGCCGCCGACGTCTTCCACCGTCTCGGCTGGACCAATCATGACGAACGCATGTACACGCTGCACATTCCGGCACTGCTTTCCCCGGATCGCCGCATCCTGTTTGAACCACATTTCGCCATCTTCCGTCCATCGCCCGGAACGGCCGGGAACGCGCAACTCTGGGAACTGGCGGAGCGCAAAAATGACGGCGAGCCATTTTTTCTGCCGCCTGAACTGCTTTTCCTCCACGCGCTGGACGGTGCGATAAACGACAATCTCGCAATGGGCATGAAACCGCTGCTCGACACCGCCATGCTCGCCGCCCGTTTTAAACTCTCTGCGGAACAGGTTGCGGCGGCGGCGGCAAAATATTGCCCGGCGGTGCGTCCGCGACTGCTTTTCGCGGCCTTTCCCGAACTTTTCGGCGCGGAAGACAATTTTTCCGATATTCCTCCGGAGGTGTCTGAGGCGTTCCGTTCGCTTCCGTTTGCCGCCTGGCTGATGAAGGCGGACAGTTACAAAATGCTGCTGGCCCGCGACTACGCCACAAAATCCGCCGCCGGAAAACTGGCCTTTTTCGCCGGCCGCCTGTTTGCCGCGCCCGCCGAACTGCGCAAACGCTACGGTCTGGCCAAAAACACAGTCTGGCGGCTGCCGTTTTTTTACGTTATCGATCTTTTCCGTAAAATCAAAGTCTTTATTCTGAAAAACTCCGACACAACCGATGATGCTATAACCGCCGCTGCCCAAAAACAGACGCTGCTAAGGGAGTATCTTAAAAAATGAACGAGCCGGACACCAAAGTAATTCTCTCCGAGTTGTGGGGAGGAGAAAACCTCACCACCGTCGATCCGGTCACCGACATTGCCTACGCCGATGTCGAGAAGACCATCGCTGACCCACAGGATGACAGTGACTGCTGGCTGGCCGCCGCGTCCAACATCATGTTCTGGAGCGGCTGGGTCACGGCCGGAGACGGCACGATCGCCAACGAGGATCGTTTTTTCGACTTCGCCGTCTCCTGCTGGGGCAACCAAGGCGGTTATGACGGCGATGCACTCTACTGGTGGATGAACGGCACGGTCGTCGATGAAAGCTACTCAACCGCGCCGCAAAATGGCGGGAACCGTCTGCCGCAGCTCAACCCGGCCGACTACCTGTATGAATTTTATGCGGATAGATACGACAAGGCCGAATACGTCTGTAAAATGATCGATGCCGGCTTCGGCGTCACGCTGGGAATATACAACGACACCATGTCTCACGCCATCACCTGCTGGGGATACGAGCGGATTGACGGCAAACTGTATTTTTATTATTCCGACTCCGACGATAACAAAAACATCCGATACACCGACCGGCGCAAGGCTCCCGACTCATTGAAGCGCACACAGGTGACTTTCAACGCCGCCACCGGCCAATACACGCTGGCCGACTACGATCTTGAAGCCATTCTGCGCGACCTCACCGCCTTTGCGCAATATGACGTCATTATGACCGGCAGCGCCGAGACGCTGACGGACACCCGCAAAACCATCACGGTCGGCACCGAACGGCGCGGCAGATTCGACGCAACGGCCGATGACGACGTTTATAAGTTCACCGCCGCCGGTTCCTCTCTGGCGCTGGCGGTTTCCGGCGCCGTTGCCGCGGAAACCGCGTTCACCGTCGAGCTTTACGACATGTCCGGTGCGCTGCTCTCCTCGCAATCCGGGACGGCGGCGGCATTGAATTTCACGGTTTCCTCCGGCGGCGTCTATTACCTCAGAATCACCGGCAACGGCGGCAAAGCCGATCCGGGAAATTTTCTCAAAGGTGTCTATTCGATATATTCATCCGGAGAAAGCGGACGGGCTGTGAAATGGAATGAGGTTGAATCATCCGTTGCGTCCGTGGCTCAAGGCGACGCAACGGTATTTGCGCTGGCCGACCACGCGGAATATTTTTCGGCGGCGCGGAAATATTACTCCGCCGCCTTTGTCGGGCTGGACGCCGCCACCGAATTCTACGGCGGATCGCTGACCGGAGAAACCGCCGGAGACTGCCGGCTCTATTTTGAAAACGGCAGAATAAAAACGCTCTACGGCGGCGGGAATAACAAGGTGTCCGGCAACATCTCGATTGTAACCTCCGGCGACACCATTCTCGCCAGTCTGCTCTACGGCGGCGGCAAGGGCGCCGACATCGCAGGAAAGGTGAGTCTCAACCTGAATCTGTCAAAATGCACCGCCAACATTTACGGCGGCTCCTTCGGCGCCGCAGTCGGCGGAGACATCAGTGTCAGCCTGGGCTCCGGGCAACTCAGCGGACTGGTGTTCGGCGGCGGACGCGCTTCGGAAGCCGGAATCAGCGCCGACACCTCGGACATATACATAATGCTGGCCGGATCGGCGGTCAATCATACCGACAATAAGAAGCTCCTCGCCGCCGGCAGCGGAAACTCCGCCTGGGTGGTCGGCGGCGGACAGGCGGTGAACGGCGGCAGCGTCATTAATTCCACGGTCAGCATAACGGTGAAAGACGGCGCTCAAATCTGCCGGATCGTCGGCGGCGCGCAGGCGCAGGGCGAAAACAGCTACGCAGTGGTGAACCGAGTGGCGATTAACGTGAGCAACGCGACCGTGACCGGTAATATTTTCGGCGGCGGATACGCCAGAAACCACGCGCAGAGCACAGTGCTGGACAATGTGTCCATAACGGTGGACTCCTCGCTTGCGGAAGTCTCGCTTGCCGGCAACATCTATCTTGGCGGAACCGCTCCGGGCTATATATCATCCGGCGGGGACACCACAGTCAACAACGGCGGCAGTGTGGTCTTCACCGGCAGCGGCGAACTGCTCAACTTTTCAGGAACGGTTTCCGGCGACGGAACGGTTCCCGGCACGGTGGCCGGAACGCGCGCGCTGGAATTCAAAGGGTTCCACGGCGAATTTTCCGGTACGGTAAAAAATTTCGACACGATGACGCTGTCCGGCGGCAGTTCGATGAGCATCGGATGCGATCTCGCGCTGGGCGCGCTCCGCTTTCAGGTCGGCGGCGCGACGGAGGCGGAACCCGGCTCCGCCATGCTCGTCGCCAACGGCATGAATTGGGATTTCAGCGCGGAAAACGCGATTGAGGTGATTTTCCCGGAAGTTTTCGACACCACGGAAAACCGCGAATTCATATTGCTGGATTCGGACAGTCTCGACATGCTTTCCGGCTTGAAACTCGCCGTCATGTTCGACGCCGACACCACGCTGGCGGTGCTTGACATCGCCGACGGCAGCACCTCCGTTGATTTTTTCGGATCGTTTTCTCTCTCAATTAATTCCGGAATATTGGCGCTGAATTTCACCGCTCCAATAAACTAAAACCGATGTTACATGCGTTTATTTAGTATACAATTCCAGCTGCAACCGCAAACGGAGGATGAATATGAGCAGTGACAAGACCGCAAAAAGCGCCTTCTTTAACGATGCTTCGTGCATCTCCACCGAAGCGTGGGGACACGAATGGCTGACCGACATTGACAGCACCACCGGATATTACTTCTCCGATATTGAAAAAACCGCAGAGACCGATGCGGATGACAACTCATGCTGGCTCACCAGCGCCTCGAATATGTTGTACTGGTCAGGCTGGGCAACGGCCGGCGACCCGACACTGAAGTCCGAAGACGCCTTTTTTGAATACGCCAACAGCTGCTGGGGAGCCAATGACGGCGGCTATGAACAGGCCGCCTATAACTGGTGGCTGACCGGAAAGTCCGGTTTTTCAAATGTCGTCGCGCCGTCAGGAGGCGGAAAGTTTGCCACGGTAATTACTTCGACCTCAAAATACTGCCTGAACACCTCGATCAGCAACCGCGGCGCAATCTCTTCGCTGTTTTCCTGCATCGAAGGCGGCTACGGCGTTACGCTCGCCATTCGCGGCATCGGTATCTCGCACGCCATCACCTGCTGGGGATACGAAATAGTCAGCGACAATATCTATCTTTACTACTCCGATTCCGACGACAATGAAATCAGTGGCGACCGCAGCGGCGCACCGGACGAACTGAAAAAAACGCTGCTGACCTACAACACCACGACCAAGCGTTATTATCTGACCGACTACATTGTCAGCGGCATCTACTTGGCCGAAATAACCGCGATCGCCCAGTATGATAAGATTTTCAGCGGACTGCATGAGACTTTCGACGACGCCAGAGATATCGTCGCCTCCGGAGAAAGCCAGAGCCGCCGAGGCAAGATCGACGGCGACAATGACGACGATTATTACGTCATTTCCGGCACTGGCCGCGGCGCCTGCTTCACCATTCTCGCATGGGGGGACTCCAGTCCGTATTTCACCGTTGACCTGTACGAGGCCGACCAAAGTTTCATCGGCACCATCGCCTCCACCCATTCCTGTGTCGGCAGCTTCACCACCAGCGAAGACGGCGAAAAATATTACATCAAAGTCTCCGGCACCGCCACCGGCCAGCTCTACGATCTGACCAACAACGTCTATGAGATAACCATTGAGAACAACCGCTGGCGCACCGAATGGACCCATATAGAAAACAGTTCGGAGGTCATTGAGATCGTGGCGGACAACACCGCGCCGGAAACCTATATCGCAGACGAGGATAAATACGCAAAAACCGGCTATTGCGCCGCCGCCATTGTCGGACTCGGCAACCGCGGCTACCGCCGGGTGTGCGGCGGACCGTCAAGCGGAACCTACACCGGAGACATCCGGCTCTGCGCGAACGAGACCACCGTCCGCACGCTTTACGGCGGCGGAGCGGCCGGCAGCACCGTTGCCGGCAACATCTATCTTGAACTCGTGTCCGGCGTGGATGTGTCGGCCGCACTGTTCGGCGGCGGAGCCTCGACGGTCACCGGCAATATTTATATCACCGCCGAAACCGGCGGCGGAACTGCAAATTTCTTCGGCGGCTCGCTGAACGCCTCCGTTTCAGGGAAAATCGACATCGCCATGACCAACGGCCGCTACACCGGATTGATCGTCGGCGGCGGACGCAGCGGAGCGGCCGGCACGCCGGCAGCGGCCGGAGACATCGCAATAACGGTTTCCGGAACCTTCGTCCACACGCCGAACATTAAACTGCTTGCCAGCGGAATATCCTCGTGGATCGTCGGCGGCGGACAGGCTTCGACGGCCGGAGCGATCACCGCCGGCAACGTGGCCATCACCGTCTCCGGCGGTGCGGAAGCCAACTTCATCGTCGGCGGCGGACAGGCTTCCGGCGACGGCAGCACCGCCGCGGTCGCCGGAGTGTCCATCACGGTTTCCGGCGCCAAGGTGACAGGCAATATCTTCGGCGGCGGCTACGCCTTTGCCGGAGGAACCGCCAGCGTGTCCGGCGACGTATCGATAACCATCGACGCGTCAACAACGGAAACCAGTCTGCTCGGCAATATTTACGCCGGCGGCGCCAACCCGCGCCACGCCGCGTCCGGCGGCAGCTCCATCGTCTCCGGCAGCGCAACGATCACCTTCACCGGGTCGGCCGAGCTTTTGAACTTTTCCGGCGTGGTTTCCGGCGACGGCGCCGTCTCCGGCAGCGTTCGTGGAGACTCAACGCTGCGGTTCAAAGACTTTTCCGGAGAGTTTTCCGGCACGATGAAAAATTTTGCCAACCTCGCCGTTTCCGGGAATTCGGCGGTGACACTCAACAACGCCTGCCCGCTGATCGGCCTGAAGTACGAAATATCCGCGATCCCGGACACCCCGATGCTGAAATGCGACTCACTTGACTTTGAAAAGTTGACCATTGCGCTTGACAGCTCAATCCTGACCAGAAACTGCGCAATTCAACTGTGGGAGGGCGAAGAGGCCGCCGCGACCGGCGGACTCACCGCGGCGCTGACCGACGCCGACGGCGTCTCGCTCGGCAGCCTGACGGTCAATGACCGCAACAAAATAGTCGGCATTGCCAACGGAAAACTCGGACTCGCCGCCGACAACGGCAGAATGTATTTATATTTTACGCTCAATACCTGAAAAGGCGCGGTCGGTCAACCGGTAAACAATATCGCCGCTGCGGACTTTGAACGCCAGCGGCAGCGCTATTGTCGAACCCTTGGCAGCATGGGTTTCCATGACTTTTCCGTCACCGATGCGGAACCCATCCGCCGCGGCCTCCTGTGCGCCGGTGGTGGAACCAACCACCAGCAGCTGGTCGCCGGCGCTCAAATCGCCGGAGGAAAGTACGATTTCCGCCACTCCGATTTTTGCATAATAGTCAATCACTTTGCCGATCATCGTCTTCTCCACCGGAGAACGGTTTCCGCCGCAGCCGCTCCACACTCCGAAGTCTTCTCCGAGATAGTAGCCGCCGTCCCAAAACCCGCGGTTGAACACTTTCGTCAGTTCGTTCCGCCAGCCTGCGGCGGCCGCCGGAGTAAACGTTCCGGCGGCGCAGGCCTCCAGCGCCTGACGGTAAACCCGGGTGATGGTGCCGACATAGTCGGCCGAGCGCCCCCTCCCCTCAATCTTCAGAATATCGACGCCGGAGGCGACGACCTCCGGCATGAAATTTATCATGCAGAGATCGGCGGCGCTCATCACATAACCGTTGGCCATTTCAAGACGTTCACCGCTGGCCGCGTCGGTAAGAATATACCGGCGGCGACAGGTCTGACGGCAGACGCCGCGATTGGCCGAGCAGTTGGCCGCGGTCAAACTGAGATAGCATTTCCCGGAAAACGACGAACACAACGCGCCGTGAATAAAAAGTTCCGTGCCGATCAGACGGCCGGACGGCGACCGGACGTCCTCCGCCGCGATCCGTCCGACAATATCGCGGATGTCCGCAAGTTTCAGCTCGCGCGCCAGCACCACCACTTCGGCAAACTTGGAATAGAACCGCACCGCCTCAATATTGGAGATGTTCGCCTGCACCGAAAGATGAACCGGCAAACCGTTGCGCCCAGCTTCAAGAATCACCGCCGGATCGGAGGCGATCACCGCGTCAACTCCGGCTTTTCCGGCAGTCCGGCACAGCGCGGCGACTCTTTCCAGTTCGCCGTCAAAGACAATGATGTTCAGCGTAAGGTAGGCTTTAGCTCCGCAGGCATGGCAGCGCTCCACCACCCGACCGAGGTCGCTTTCACGAAAATTCACGGCGGCGCCGGAACGCATATTCAACGCACCGACGCCGAAATAAACGGCTCCGGCTCCGGCATTCAGCGCCGCCTCCAGCGCGGCGTCCGACCCGGCCGGAGCCATCAGCAGCGGCAGTTTCATTCTCCGTCGAACTCGGCCAGCGCAACAATGGTGATCTGGCGGAAACGTTCCCCCGACTTGCTGTAAACATAGTCCGGATTGCCCTCGCCGCGATTGGTTCCGATGCCGAACTCGCATTTCGGCCCCGCCCAGAACCGGTTGAAGGCGAACACCACCTGCGGCTCGGCGGCTGAAATGTTATGGATCTGCATGGAGCCGTGGCCGTTGGGAACGCCGGGCTGGCAGGTGTCATCCCAATCGTAGAGTTTGTCCGAAGCTCCGGGCAGATTCTGCGTGCGGGCCGGATCGAAATTGTTGCTCCAAAATTCAATCGCCCCCTCCGGAAACTTGCCGACGGCAACCCCCGACACGTTGCTCCACACTTCAAGGTTGCTCAATTTTCCCTGAAAAATATTTCCGAGCGGAATGCCTATTTTCTTTATATCGTCGGTGAACGGGTCCATGCTGACGAACACATACTCTGACGAACCGTCCGGCAGCAGTCCTTCGACAAAATAGCCGATTCTGAGAATCTTACGACCGGCGAAACGATCTGAATTGTCCACAGCGTAATGAACGGATGTGAAAACTTCCTGCCGCGGTTGCGACGTCGGAAAATACTTGTAGACCGGCTCGAAAGCCGCCGCTTCCGGCACAAGAGCCGGAAGATTGCCGGCATCCGGCACGCCGCTGTCAAAACAGCCGACCGGAAGACCGGACACTGTGCCGCGCAGATTCGGCTCCGCCTTGTCCGACCAGGCAAAACGGGCGGCCGCCGGCCGGGAAATTTTGTCCGAGCGCAACACCACGGTGGAACCGTCAATCACCGCCTCGGCCGGGAAATAAATGCCGTTGCCGGAAGCGAGTTCAAACCAGTCGGGAGCCTTGCCGTCGGAGGTGGAAAGTCCGCCGTCGGCGTTGCGGAAAAACACCCGGAGCGCGCCGTCGGAAGCCGGTTCCACCCGGTCGAAAAACGGACTGTCCGCTGCCAGGTCGCGCCCGTAGATGTGCTTCAGGCAAATATTGGCAATACGTTCGCCGACCGGTATCTTGGCGGTGGGATGGATGTCTTCAACATTGCCGACGTCGTTGATCACCACGGCATAAGCGTTCTCATCCGAATCCGCGAACGTCTGCTGGCTGTAAACCAGCGACGCAAAGTTGCCGTCCTCCGGCCGCTGGCCGTAACTGTCCTCGTAATTGTACGGCGCGATCTGAACAATGACAAACGGCATTTCAGGATTGTCAAATCTGGCGCGCCAGTCGGCCGCCAGCGTTTTCAGCATCCGGCCGTATTTTGCCCCGGCGCCGACGTTGGCGCACCCCTGATACCACAGAACGCCTTTGAACGCGGCCGGAATCAGCGGATTTATCATCGCGTTGAAGTGAACCGCCGGCTGCGCCATGCCGTTTGGCCGGAACACCGCGTCGGGAACCGCCGGAGCCTTGGCCGGGGTCGCACCGGAATCGCCGCACTTTTTAAGATCTTCGGAATACTTGCCGAACTCACCGGCCAGCCGGATCAATTCTTCGCGATATTCCGGCGAGTGCTTGTCATAATAAGTCATACAGGTGACCGGCCATGCGTAAAGTCCCGGCTCGGCGGTCATCGCTTCGCGGCTGATCCACGACTCAATCGGCGTGCCGCCCCAGTCGGCCTGAACCAGACCGATCGGGATGCCGAGTTCTTCGACCAGTTTTTTTCCGGTGATAAACGCCACCGCTGAAAACGACGGCACCACGCCGGGCGCACTGACCTGCCATTTCCCGTTGAATCCGCTCTGCGGCATGCCGTTCCAGGCGTTCTCCACCTGCAGCAGGCGGAGTTCGGGAATGGCGGCGGCGGCGATCAGCTTGTCGGCATCCTTCGCCATCCGCAGCGGAAACTCCATATTGCTTTGTCCGGAACACAGATAGACGTCTCCGAACATCACGTTCTCAAGTTTGGCAACGATCTTTCCGTCCTGCCGCAGCGTCAGCAGATACGGCCCGCCGGCGCCCATGCGGTTGACCCGGATCATCCACCGCCCGCCGTCGTCCGCCACCGCCGCATACGGAGGAAGCTGCACCGCGACCGCATTGCCGTCCGGCATGGAAATGTCCTTGATCGCAAGCTCGACCCGGCTGCCCGGCGCGGCGTCACCCCACACCGGACACGCCACATCGCGCTGCAGAACCATATTGTCGGAAAAATAATCCGCAAAGCCGGCCGCCGCCGCATTCAAAGCAAAAAACACCGCACCGACCGCAAAAATCGCCAACTTGACAAAATTCATTACAACCCCAGTCCTTTCACAATATTCCCAACTCCTTTGCCCACATCCTCGGCGGCGGTGCCGAGCGCATCCCCGACCGCGCCGCCGGCTCCGGCGGCGGCTTCGCCGACCATGCCGCCGGTCTGTCCGGCAAGTTCGCTCAACTGTTCGCCGGCGTCGCTCAAAATCTGACCGGCTATCGCGCCAACATCAATTCCGGCCCGACGCACCGCCTCAACGATGCCGAGCAGTATCTCCGTATAAATATAATCGACCGCCTGCGCCACCGTCCAGTCCTCGCCCTCGCCGATGTCGTTAAGCTCCATGGTCGGCAGCGGCACCGTAACGGCCGGAACCCCCTTGAGCCCGACGTTAATCATCGCCCCTTCGATCACCAGATGACGGATGACAACTTTTTTCGACGCGGTCTTCTGCGCCTCCGCCTCGTCCGCCGTCGCCGGAGCCGCCGTCGCGCCGTCATCGGCGGAGTCTTCCGCCGCGGTCATTTTTTCCACATTGCGCTGAATATCCCCCAGATTGCTGCCGGTCAGCCCCTGCTTCCAGGTGATTTCCGGGGCGACAATGCGAATCTCGTCAATCACAATCCGGTCGCTTGCGATCGAACTGACGTCCACGTCCACATAAAGCTTGTTGAACGCAACGGCCGACGGCGCAATATAGTCGGGCGGATTGCCGATGACCAGCCCGTTGATGTCCATTTCGCCGGAGAACAACCCGAATTTGACATTTTTAAGCTGCACCGGAGTGCCGGTAAAAACCGGAGTAACCGTCCGTATTCCTGACGCCGCGATGCCGTCGATGAAAAACAGCGCCGCCACAATCAGAACCAATACGACGAGTATCACTCCGACAGCCGTTTTGATCAGAATCCCCAACCAGCGTCTTTTCTTTTTTTCCGCCATGTTGCTCCCCCTCCTTGGTTGATTTGTTTACTGTAATTTAGCACCCTCCGCCGCCATATTCAATTAAGAGCAAAGCCGCTAAACGTAAAAAACAGCAAAAATCGCGTCCAAAAGCTTTTTTACAACGCCGTCAAGTTGATTTGCCGCGCCGCGACGTGTATATTATCAATATGAAAGAACCAATAAACATACCGTTCATGCCGACCTCCCGCGCCGAAATGGACAAACTCGGCTGGAAGGATATTGATATCCTTCTCGTGACCGGAGACTGCTATGTCGACCATCCGTCGTACGGCGTTTCACTGATCGGGCGGATGCTGCTCTCACAGGGTTACCGCACCGGAATCATCGCCCAGCCGGACTGGAAAAATACCGACTGCATGAAAGCGCTCGGCCGTCCGCTCATCGGAGCCGGCGTCACTTCCGGAAACATGGACTCCATGGTCAACATCTACACCGCCGGCCGCCGCCTCCGCCGCGAGGACGCCTACAGCGAGGACGGTCAGACCGGGCTGCGCCCGCCGCACGCGCTGGTGGTTTACACCCAACTGGTCAAACAGGCGTTTCCCGGCGTCAAAGTGATGATCGGCGGGCTGGAGGCCAGCCTGCGCCGGATCGCCCACTACGATTACTGGCAGGACAAGCTGCGCCCGAGCATGCTGGTGGACTCAAAGGCCGACATTCTCTCGTTCGGTCAGGGCGAGAAGTCGGTAACGGAAATATTCCGCCGCCTCTTGGCCGGCGAGCCGCTCGGCGGAATCGGCGGCACGGCGGTGCTGCTCGGAAAAAACGCCGCGCTCGAATTCAAGCCGACGGAGAAATATCAGGAACTCCCGTCATGGGAGCAGACGCTGGCCGACCGCGACGCCATCATGACCGCCACCAAGATGATTGAAGCTCAAATGTCCGGCGTAAGCTCCGTCGGGTTCTTTCAGCGCTACGGCGAACGCATACTGGTGGTGGAGCCGCCGCCGGAGCCGATGACAACCGAGGAGCTTGACGCGGTGCACAACCTGCCCTATTCCGGCTCGCCGCACCCGAAATACAAAAAACGGATACCGGCGTTTGAAACCATCAAACATTCAATACCGGCGATCCGCGGCTGTCCGGGAGGCTGCGCGTTCTGCGGTCTGGTGTCGCATCAGGGGCGGCATGTAACCAGCCGTTCGATTGATTCGATAAAATTTTCCGCTGAAAAAATCTGCGAGCGCAAAGATTTCCACGGCACCATCTCCGACATCGGCGGGGCCGCCGGAAATATTTACATGAGCCGCTATCTCAATCCGGAACAGTGCGAAAAATGCCGGCGGCCAAGCTGCCTTTTCCCGTCGATCTGCCCCAACTATGTCTGCGACGGCAAGGAGGAGATCGAAATGCTGAGGACAATCTCAAAGTTGCCGAAGGTAAAGCATCTTTATATCAACTCCGGCATCCGGCTCGACCTGACCTTGAAACAGACCGAACTGTTCCGGGAGCTTGTCCGCAATCACGTCTCCGGCCACATGAAGCTCGCCCCGGAGCATCTTGACCCGAAAGTGCTCCGGCTGATGCGCAAAAGCACCGCCGAGGAGTTCTTTGAAGTGATGCGCCGATTCTACGAGGAAAGCGCAAAATGCGGCAAGGAGCAATATGTCATTCCACTGTTCATCTCCAACTTCCCCGGCTGCGGCGAAAAGGAGATGAAGACCGTCGATGACTTCCTGAACAAAAACAACTGGAGTCCGCAGCAGGTGCAGGACTATATTCCGCTGCCGATGACCATGGGCGCCGCAATGTATTACACCGGAAAGGATTCCAATGGCAACGCCATCCCGGTGAACCGCGGACTTAAGGAGCGGCGGGGACAAATCCAGGTGCTTAAGAAAAAACGCCGCGGACCAAAATTCTGATTTTTTTTACCTTTTTTGACTTTTTGATTTGCATTTTCAGTAATCAATACTAATTTATTTGTATCAAAATCAAACGACGAAAGGGAAAGTCAAAATGAAGAAGTATGTTTGTCAGGTCTGCGGTTATGTGTACGAAGGCAACGAGCCCCCGGAATTCTGCCCTCAGTGCAAGGCGCCGAGAAGCAAGTTCGTTGAACAGGGGTCTTCGGAAAAATTGGTTTTTGCCGACGAACACCGCATTGGCGTGGCAAAGGGAGTTGATCCGGAAGTGGTCGAAGGACTGCGAGCAAACTTCACCGGCGAATGCTGTGAAGTTGGAATGTACCTTGCGATGAGCCGTCAGGCCGACCGCGAAGGATTTCCGGAAGTCGCCGAAGCCTACAAGCGCATCGCTTTTGAAGAGGCGGAGCACGCTTCGAAGTTTGCCGAAATGCTCGGCGAAGTCGTTGACGCCGACACCAGATTGAATCTTGCCAAACGCGTCGCCGCCGAGAACGGCGCCACCGCCGGCAAGCTCGCGATCGCCAAGCGCGCCAAGGAACTCGGCTATGACGCCATCCATGACACCGTTCACGAAATGTGCAAGGACGAGGCCCGTCACGGCCGCGCTTTTGAAGGACTTCTGAAGCGCTATTTCTAATCGCCTCCGTCAATTGTTGAAACATAAACGTTCCTCCGGGTTCCAAACCACGGAGGACGTTTTTTTTAGTCGGATAAAACACGAATAAAAACAGCTCAACAAGCCGGACATGTATAGAAAGACGCGTCCGCCGGCGCCGGATTTGTCCGATATCGGATCAATCAAGCAAAACATAAGTCTTTTTTATCCCGCAAAACGGGTTGTCTCCTTGAAAACGCCGGCACGCAATGGCATATTTTAAAGCAAAAAGGAGAATGACACATTTATGAGCACTGTCAATATCGGAAAAACCGGTTTTGAGATCGACGGAAAGAAAGTACAACTTATATCGGGAGCAATTCACTACTTCCGGGTTCACCCCGGACTTTGGGATGACCGTCTGGACAAGGCGGTCTCCTTCGGATTGAATGCCGTTGAAACCTACGTTCCGTGGAACCTTCACGAGAGGCACCGCGGCCGCTTCGACTTCTCCGGCGGCCTTGATCTGGCTTTGTTTTTACGCAAAATCAAAGAGCACGGGCTCCATGCCATTCTCCGCCCCGGCCCGTACATCTGCGCCGAACACGACGGCGGCGGACTGCCCGGCTGGCTCACCGTTCTGCCCGGCGTCGAACTGCGCCGCACCAACAAGCCGTTTTTTGAAGCCGCCACCGATTATCTGTCCGCCGTGTTCAAACAGGTCAGGCCGCTGCTGGCCGCCGGCGGCGGTCCGATCATCGCCATGCAGGTGGAAAATGAATACGGCAGCTATTCGCACGATAAAAAATACCTGAACGCACTGCGCGATTTTTATATTGCTTCCGGCATCAATGTGCCGCTGTTCACCAGCGACGGCGGCGGCGACCATTTCCTTAACGGCGGAATGATCGACGGCTGTCTGGCCTGCGTCAACTTCGGCTCGCATCATCAGGACGCTTTCACCGCCCGCCGTAGCCGCCGCCCCGACGAGCCGGACTTCTGCATGGAATTCTGGGACGGCTGGTTCGACCACTGGGGCGAAGAACATCACGCCCGTCCCGGTTCCGAAGTAGCGGATGAACTCTCGGCAATGCTTAAGGCCGGAGCCTCGGTCAACTTCTATATGTTCCACGGCGGAACCAATTTCGGATTCACCAACGGCGCCAACGGCAACACCGCCGCCGAATATTCCCCGACCGTCACCAGTTACGACTACGACGCGCCGCTGTCCGAAGCCGGCGACCCGACCGAGAAGTTCGATCTCTGTCAGGAGATCATACGCCGCCACACCAGAAACGTGCGGATAGCAACCGTACTCGCCGGCCACCGTTTCGCGCCGCCGCCGGTTCAACTCAGCGCCTCGGTTAAACTGCGGGACAACCTCGACAAACTCGCCTCCGCCGCCGAGCGGTCGGTGACGCCGAAAACGCAGGAACAGCTCGGCGAAACATTCGGGTTCGTCCATTACACTAAACATCTGGACGGTCCGGTGGCGAGCTGTCCGCTGCGGCTCACCGGAGTGAACGACTACGCTCAGGTGTGGCTCGACGGCCAATACCTCGGCAACCGCTATCGCGACGACGGATCGCATCCGTTCACCGTCGCCATTCCGTCCGGCGGCGCCGAACTTGAAGTGCTGGTCGAGAACTGCGGACACATCAATTACGGTCCGCTGACCGGGCGCGACTTCAAGGGTATCTCCGGAAGCGTGGCGCTCGACCTCCAGATACAGCTTGACTGGCTTTGCCGCGCCCTGCCGCTGGACTCGCTGTCCAGACTCGGCTTCGGAGCTTTTTCCGACGAGCCAGCCTCCTTCCACCGCGCCGTATTTCACCTCAAGGATATCCGCGACACCTTCCTGCGTTTTCCGGGAGTCAAGGGCGCAGTCTGGATCAACGGCTTCAACCTCGGCCGCTACTGGAACCGCGGACCGGGCGACACGCTCTACATCCCGGCGCCGGCGCTGCGCCGCGGCATAAACGAAATCGTCGTGCTGGAGCTGGAAAAACTTAATTCCGCCACGCTGGAGTTCACGGCGGAACGCGACTGAAAAACAACCGCGGCCGCCGCGAAAAACAGCAAAATCACATATTGGCGAATATCTGGAAGCCGGAATAGGCTTCCATGCCGTGTTCGGAAACATCGAGTCCGCGCTGCCGCGTGCACCCGGGGATTCGCCGGCAATCTCTCAACTGGAAGAGAGTTGCCGACGCCGACGGAAAGGCCGCGGCGGACAAACTTGAGACGGCGGATGACCGATACAAACCGGAACCGCAGACAAAAAAACCGGAGCCGAACCCGGCTCCGGTTTTTCATTGAACAACGTGCTGAATCAGGCGTTGTAGGACAACGTGAACGCGATGCTGGCCTTGACCGCCTCTTTGATTTTGTCAACAATCAGCTGCGGAACCGCCATATTTGTTTTGAATATCGCCAGCGCCTTGGTGCCGTTCATGTTCTGCGGCGCACGGATGTCGACGATGTTGATGTTTTTCTCGCCAAGCAGTCCGGCGATCTTGCCGATCACGCCGGGAGCGTCTTCGTATTCGACGAACAGCATGTTGCCGGTCGGCTCAAGATAGATGTGCTCAAAATTGCCGATGCGGGAAATCATCAGATGATTCTCCGCCGTGGTGCCGCGAACGCTGCAGGTGCGGATTTCATTCTGCCCGGCAAACAGGTCGATGGTCATGGCGTTGCCGTATTTCTTGGAGTCGTCCACTTCACGGTTGACCAGCGACACGCCGCGACGGGCGAGAAACTCGGCGGCGTCGGCCGCGTCGTGCGGATCGACTTCGCCGGAAACCGCCGCCACAATCGGAGCAACCAGCCATTTGCCGAACCCGTTCAGCTTACCGTAGAAACTGGTGGCGATCTTGCTCGGCTGGGTCTCGCTGAGATATTTATAGGCGATCGCGGTCAACACATAGGCCAGCTTCTGATACATCGGATCAAAGTTGTCCGGCAGCTCCTTATTGACGACGCAGGCGGTGTTGCCGTGCTCAAAATAGTCAATCGTCTGCTCGGCGGCGCGGCGGGCGGCGTTAAAGTTCGCCTCGTTGGTGTTGGCGCCGAGGTGGGGAAGCATGATATCGGCGATATCCTTGACCGGCTTGTCTCCGGCTTCGTCCTTCGGATAAACGTCATTGCAGAAAATGATCTTCTTTTCCGCCTTGGCGGCGCGCAGGTCGGCTTCGTTGATGATGCCGGCACGGGCGCAGTTGACCAGCATCGCGCCCGGCTTCATCAGCCCGAACAGCCTGGCGTTGATCATGCCGCGGGTCTCGTCATTTTCAGGAATATGCAGAGAAATGATGTCCGACTGGGCAAAGATGTCCTCAACTCCCACCAGCGTCACGCCGAGCTGTTCGGCGAGTTCGGCCGAAAGGAACGGGTCGTACCCGAGAACCTTTACCTCAAAACCGCTGAGACGCTTGACCAGAAGCTGGCCGATATGCCCCAGTCCCATGATGCCGACGGTCTTGCCGGTCAGCTCGCTGCCCATGAATTTCTTCTTCTCCCAGTTTCCGGCGCGGGTGGAGTTGTCGCCGGCAACTACAAAGCGGTAGGCCGCCAGAATCATCGCCACTACCTCTTCGGCCACGGCGTTGCTGTTGGCGCCCGGAGTGTTCATCACGTCCACGTTGCGCTTGCGGGCGTATTTGATGTCGATAGTGTTGAATCCGGCGCCGGCGCGAACCACCAGCTTGAGCTTCGGCATCGCGTCGATGATTTCCGGCGTAACCTTCTCGCTGCGCACGATCATCACTTCGGCGTCGGAGTTGGCGGCTGCAAGCTCGGCAAGCGGCTTCTCGGCGTCCTGAACCACCGAAAATCCCTTCTCGGTCAACATTTTGGCGGCAAATTTATCAAGCTTGGTCGGAATAAGAACTTTTTTCATGTTAAAGCGTCTCCTTGCCTTTGTTAAAAATGCATTGATTATAAATATAGCATTGATATTTTTTTATTCAATAAAAAACCAACTCTCCTCCGCTTCATATTTTGAAAGTTTCAATAAAATTGCCGAGGCCGGCGGTTTTGTCAATATTAATTATGTAATATGGCCGATTGCCGCGACCATGCCGGCGTTTTGCATTCGGCGCAGCAAATCCCTAAACACCTCACGCGCCGAAAGCGGCCGGCCGGCGACACAACCGGAAGCCGCCGAAAAACCTTTAACTTGCATTTTCCCAAATACGCTGTATTTTAAAGGCCAACACAAAGGGTAAGCCGGATTTGCATATGGACAAGCCTGTGGTTTTCTTGGACGAGATCGACTCGACCAACAGCTATGCGAAGCTCCACTTCAACAGTTTGAGCGACGGATGCATCGTCTGCGCCGCCGCACAAACCGCCGGACGCGGAAGGCTCAACCGGCGCTGGATCTCACCGCGCGGTGTAAATCTCTACGGCAGCGCCGTGTTGAAAAACTGCCGCGCCCCGTTCGGCGCCACCACGGCGCTTTCACTGGCCGCGCTCGACACCCTGCGCGAACTCGCTCCGGAACTCTCCGCCTATCTCAAGTGGCCGAACGACATTTACGTCGCCACGGCAAAACTCGCCGGCATGCTCTGTGAAAGCGTGACCGACTCGCAAAACCGTCTGCTCGGCGTGGTCGCAGGCATCGGCGTCAACCTGAACATGACCGCCGGCGATCTGGCCGCCATCGATCAGGCCGCCACCGGGGTTTTACATGAAACCGGCAGGACGATAAAACCGTTTTTTTTCGCGGAGCGATTGGCTTTTTACCTCAAGCGGCGCTATATTATATATTCAAATAAACCGGAAAGTATTTTTGCGGAATGGAAGAAGGAAAACCGGCTGATCGGCCGCGAACTTACAGTAGTGGGATTTTCCGGGTCCAGAACCGGAATATTTGAGGATGTCGCCCCCGGAGGCGAGATGCTGCTCCGTCACGGCGGAACACTGGAAAAAATAAGTTCGGGAGACGTAAAAATCGACCGGACGTGCTTGAAAAATATTTTTTAAGAGTTCTTAACACATAAAAACAAGGTGAAAAATGAGTACTGAACTTATCGGCGAAGGCTTCAAGATGATGATCGTCGGCATGGGGATGGTTTTTGTCTTCCTCGTGGTCATGAACTTTCTGATGCGAATCATGGGCAAAGTGCTCGAACCGTACAAGAACCTGCTCGCGGCCCCGGCTCCGGCGGCCAAGAAGTCGGCCGCTCCGGCGGTCGACCCGGCGGCGGTGGCGGCGGCGGTGGCGGCTTTCCGCGCCTCCGGCAAATAACAACGAGTCAGCAACAAGCATAACAACTACACTATACACGAAGGTAAAAAATGGCTAAAAAAATCTCTTTCATGGACACCTCCTTCCGCGACGGTTTTCAGTCGTGTCTCGGAGCCCGCGTGAAGTTCGAAGACTACGCTCCGGCGATCGAAGCGGCGCTGGCGGCCGGAACCCGCAACTTTGAAATCGGCGGCGGCGCCCTCTTCCAGAGCAGCTACTTCTACTGCCAGCAGGATGCGTTTGAAGTCATGGACAAGATCCGCAAGATGGTCGGTCCGGACGTCAACCTCCAGACGCTGGCCCGCGGCGCCAACGTGGTCGGCCTGGTCTCCCAGTCGCGCGACATCATCAACCTGCATGCGAAGATGTTCGCCAAGCACGGCGTTTCCACCATCCGCAACTTCGACGCGCTGAACGACGTGCGCAACGTCGCCTTCTCCGGCAAATGCATCAAGGAAGCCGGCGTGAAGCACCAGATCACCGTCACCATGATGGGGCTGGCTCCGTCGCTGCACGAGTCCTATGTGCACACCCCGCAGTTTTATGCCGACAAGCTCAAGAGTTTCCTCGACGCCGGCGTGCCGTTTGACAGCCTCGCGTTCAAAGACGCTTCCGGCACATCCACTCCGCAGACCGTTTACGAGACCGTCAAGGCCGCCCGCAAACTGCTCGGCGATGACGTGATCATCCAGTTCCACACCCACGAGACCGCCGGACAGAGCGTTGCCTGCAACTTTGCGGCGATCGAGGCCGGAGCCAATATCATCGACCTCGCCATGTCGCCGCTCTCCGGCGGCACCTGCCAGGCCGACATCCTGGTGATGTGGCAGAAACTGCGCGGCACCGACTACGCGCTCGATATCGACCCGGACAAAATCCTTGAGGCCGAACACGTGTTTGAAAAATGCCTCTCCAAATACTTCATGCCGCCGGAATCCACCATGATCTCTCCGAAGATCATCTTCTCCCCGATGCCGGGCGGCGCACTTACCGCCAACACCCAGATGATGCGCGACAACAAGTGCCTGGACAAATTCCCCGCCACCATCGAGGCGATGAAGGAATGCGTTGCCAAGGGCGGTTTCGGCACCAGCGTCACCCCGGTCTCCCAGTTCTATTTCCAGCAGGCGTTCAGCAACGTGATGCAGGGGCCGTGGAAGAAAATCACCACCGGCTACGGCAACATGGTGCTCGGCTACTTCGGCAAGACTCCCGCCACTCCGGACCCGGAAGTGGTGAAGATCGCCGCCGAACAGCTCGGCAAGCAGCCGACCACCGAGGACGTGCATGACATCAATGACCGCAATCCCGAACTCGGCGTCAAGGCCGCCACGGCGAAACTTGAAGCCGCCGGACTGCCGGTCAGCGACGAGAACGTCTTCATCACCGCCACCTGCGGCGACAAGGGCATCGACTTCCTGAAGGGCAATAAGCCGCTCGGCATCCGCTACAAGGAAGACGAAAAACCGGCCGCGAAGCAGAACGGCGCCGGCAACTACACCGTCAATGTCGACGGCAAAAACTACAACGCCCAGGTGGAAGCCGACGGCAGCGTGGTGGTCAACGGCAAGAGCTACAAGGTCGGCGTCTCCGCCGGCGGCAGCGCCGCTCCGGCGGCCGCGGCGGCAGGCAGCGGAAAAGCCGCTGAACTGGCCTCCCCGCTCCCCGGCACGGTGATGAAAGTCGTCGCCGACGCCGGCAGCGAAGTGGCCGAAGGCGACACCATCGTCATCATCGAAGCCATGAAGCAGGAAACCCCGATCAAGGCCGAGAAGCCGGGCAAAGTGCTCGAAATCATGGTCAAGGTCGGCGATGTCATAGCGCAGGGCGATGTGCTCGCCAGCATTGAGGAGAAGTAACATCATGCGTCGTCTGCTCACAACATTCATCGCGTTGTTCGCGTTTGCCGGGCTGTCGCTGACCGCTCAGGAAACCGCGACCACCACCATCGGAGCGCTGCCCGCCGCGGCGGCAATCAATACCGGACTCGATCTCAACGCCGCAAATGTGGACGTCGCGCTGTTGCCGGATGACGGCGACCCGGTGTTCACCCGGGTTGAATACAAAGGTCCGCACGGCGAAGACATGGTTAACGTATATTATGTCTGGGAAAAGCCGGCCGTGGTCTTCTCGGCCTACGTTTCCGCCGGCAAGAAAGTCAGCCCGAACCTTGAGCTGATGACCCTCGACATTCCAGGACGCAGCAAAGCCAAGGTCAAGTCCGAGGTCGGCGGCCAGATCACCTATGTCAACCCGGCGATCACCGCCGCCAATTCCGTAGCGGCCGGCACCATGGTTTTCACCTTCCAGAAAAAGGCCGTGGTGCACAGCTCCATGGCCAATATGGACCCGGAAGCCAACAAGCCGCTCCCGCCCATGGGCGAGATGTTCAACAACCTGTGGCACTCAACCGGCATCTACGACATCATCAACCAGACCGGCGCCGACTTCGCAAAAACCTGGATTCTCGGCGTGGGGCGCGTGGTGATGATGCTGGTCGGCATTCTGCTGATCTATCTGGCGGTGTTCAAAGAATATGAGCCGCTGCTGCTGCTGCCGATCGGATTCGGCGCGATCCTGTCCAACATTCCGCTGGCCGGCATCTCCGGCCCGGAAGGACTGCTCGGACTGCTCTACAACTGCGGACTTGAAACCGGACTCTTCCCGCTGCTGATCTTCATGGGCGTGGGAGCGATGACCGACTTCGGTCCGCTGATCGCCAACCCGAAGACCTCGCTGCTCGGCGGCGCGGCTCAGCTCGGCATCTTCTTTGCGCTGCTCGGCGCGGTGTTCCTCTCGGTCTATGTGCCGGGAATCACCTTCACGCTGCGCGACGCGGCCAGCATCGGCATCATCGGCGGCGCCGACGGCCCGACCGCGATTTATCTGACCAGCAAACTGTCTCCGCAGCTGCTCGGCTCGGTGGCGGTCGCCGCTTACAGCTACATGGCTCTGGTGCCGATCATCCAGCCCCCGATCATGAAGCTGCTCACCACCAAAAAAGAGCGCAAGATCAAAATGAAGCAGCTGCGCAGCGTCTCCAAGCTGGAGAAGGTGTGCTTCCCGCTGCTGATTACGCTGCTGTGCGCGTTCCTGCTGCCCGACGCGGCTCCGCTGATCGGCATGCTGATGTTCGGCAACCTGATGCGCGAGTGCGGCGTGGTCGAACGCCTGAACCAGACGGCGCAGAACGCGCTGATCAATATCGTGACGATCTTCCTCGGACTCTCGGTAGGCTCGAAGCTGTCGGCCGACCAGTTCCTGAGTCTCAACACCATCGGCATTCTCATTCTGGGCGCGATCGCGTTCTCGGTGGGAACCGGCGGCGGCGTGATTTTCGCCAAAATTATGAACTGGTGCAGCAAGGACGACATCAACCCGCTGATCGGCGCGGCCGGAGTGTCGGCGGTGCCGATGGCGGCCCGCGTGGTCAACAAGGTCGGTTTGGAGAGCGATCCCCACAACTTCCTTCTGATGCATGCGATGGGACCGAACGTTTCCGGCGTCATCGGTTCGGCGGTCGCCGCCGGCGTGATGCTGAAGATGTTGAGTTAGTCAACCTGAATGCAAGCGCTGAAGCGCGGCGGGCAATTCCGCCGCGCTTTTTTTATGCCTGACAGTGCGTGACGGAGGCCGGAACACGGACGGAAGGATTGAATTTTTTGAAAAACGATGTATATTATATGAGGCGGAATCACGGCGGTTCTCCGCCGGCTTTCTCCGATATACCGTTCCGCCGCATTCCATTCCATGAAAGGCGCCTGTCACATGCTTAACAAAAGAACAAAAATCGTCGCAACCATTTCGTCACTCAACTGCGGGGAGGAGCTGATCCGCAGCCTCTATGTGAACGGCATGGACGTTGCAAGACTGAATACCGCACATATGTCGATCGAAGAAGCGGAGACCATTGTCGCCAATATCCGGCGGGTTTCAACCGACATTGCGATCATGGTGGACACCAAGGGGCCGAACATCCGCGTCGCCAACCTCGCCGCTCCGCTCAATCTGACCACCGGACAGCTGACGGTGGTATCGACCTCCAATCTGGCGCCGGAGGAGGGAATACAGGTAAACTATCCGCGTTTCTGCGACGAGGTGAAGCCGGGACAGAACATTCTGATCGACGACGGGTCGGTGGCGCTTTCGATCATCTCCCGCAAAGGAGACCGCCTGATCTGCAAGGTCATCTGCGGCGGAATCGTAAAAGACAAGAAGTCGGTCAACGTTCCGGACGCGATACTGCACACTCCGGCGCTGACCAAGAAAGACCGCGCCTTTGTCGATTTCGCCATCGCCAACGGTTTGGATTTCATCGCCCATTCGTTCGTCCGCGACCGGGATGACGTAATGGCGCTCCAAAGCATTCTCGACACCAGCGCCAGCCCGATCAAAATCATCGCAAAAATCGAAAACCGCCAGGGGGTGCAGAACCTCGACGGCATCCTCGACGTGGCCTACGGCGTGATGGTGGCGCGCGGCGACCTCGGCATCGAGATCCCGATCGAGGAGGTGCCGCTGATTCAGAAACACATCATTTACGAGTGCATGCGGCGGCGCAAACCGGTAATCACCGCCACCCAGATGCTGCAGTCCATGGAATGCGCGCCGCGGCCGACCCGGGCCGAAGTCAGCGACATCGCCAATGCGGTCATGGACGGCACCGACGCGGTAATGCTCAGCGGCGAAACCGCCAACGGCAAATATCCGGTGGAGTCGATCTCAATGATGGCCTGCATCCTTCAGGAAACCGAGAAGTCGCCGGAAAATCTGTTCATCAGAGCCGAACAGCTCTCCAGCGGCGATCAGGTGCGGGACAATATCGTCCGGGCGGCGGTGGAGATTTCACGCCGCATGCCGGTTCGCGGCATCGTCTGCAACACCGAAAGCGGCAACTCATGCAACATGTGCTCCGCCTATCGCGGCCATACGCCGATTTTCGGACTGACCTATCATCCGTCGGTGGCCAGACAGCTGATGCTGAGTTACGGCGTGCGTCCGGTGGTAATGGCGTTTGTGGACGATCCGGCCGAACTTTTGAAAGCGTCGCTGGCAAAGCTCACCGCATCAAAACTGGTGGACGACACCGACTTTGTGGTGCTGCTCGGCCAGCTTTCCGGCGGCTCGCAGTCCACCGATTTCTGCAGCATCGTCCGCCCGGCCGACGTGATTACCGGCCATGAGCACGGCGGTCCGGCCAAATAGCCGAAGAAAATCCGCGCCGATTGCCGCAGACAAAACCGCAAGGTGTTCTTTGCGTTTTTCAGCGCCGCCACCCCCCGCCAGTTCCGCAGCGTGTCATCCGTTGAACCGTCATTCACGCACACAACCTCGAATGACGGATAATCCTGATTCAGCACACTGTCCAAGCGGGCCTCAATGCAGTCGGCGGCGTTGAACGCCGGAATAAGGATTGAAAATTCAGCAATTACTGCGCCCCCGGCATCCTGCTCCCGGAGACCGCGCCGCCGGGTTGCTGGCTGACATACAGCGGATGCGCCGGATCACCGTACAGATAGCCGGTGGTGGTGGTGTAAGCCATAACGATATTCTCATCCGCAAAACGCTTCACAATCGCCAGATTTATCTCGGTCCGCCACTGCTCCTCCTGGGTGAAGCTCGAAGTTTTCAACCACATGATCACTTTGATGTTCAACCCGGAATCACCGAGATTGTCAAAAAAGACATGCGGCTTGTAACGGGTGACGTCCGTACCGTGAAAATCGTCGGTTATCTCGTGCAGTATGGCGATCGCGCGACGAATGTCTTTCTCCGGCGTATCGTAAACCAGACCGATGGTGAACACAAAACGGATGACGCCGCGCTTGCTGATGTTTTCTATGCTGGCCAATTCAATCTGACTGTTTGGTATGGCATATACGGTTTCGTCCGGAGTGTGTATCCGGGTGCTGCGCATGCCGACTTCCGAGACAATGCCGTCAATCCCGTTGATTTGAATGCGGTCGCCGCACCGGAACGGTTTGTCCCACACGATCACCACGGTGCCGAAAAAATTCGCCAATGTGGCCTTGGAGGCAAACGCCACCGCCAGACCGGCCACTCCGGCTCCGGTCAACAGCATGGTAAGATTGAAGTTGAAAATGCTCTGACCGATAAACAGCACGGTTATCGTGACCAGAATGATCTTCATGATTTTCCGGACAATGTCAACCATCAGCGGATCAATCCGGTCACCGGATTTCCCGGCGTAATCGGTCATTCGCCGGCTGACCATGGCAATCAGCTCCATGCCGCCCCACGCCATGCACAAAGTAACCAGCGTGAAGAAAAACCGGATATTGAAGGTGTAGAAGTCGGGCAGAGAACGCAACACCGGAATCAGCAGAATAAAACCACCCCCCAGACCAATCAGCACCAGCAGCGGCTCGGACACCGCGGCAAGCAGTTCGACATGCCAGCCGCCATGTCCGCGTTCAAGCAGTTTTTTCTTCGCACGGCGCACCAGCATCACGCCGCCCCAGACGGCCAAAAAAACCGCAACCGCGCCGGCAGTCAACAGCATTATGGCTCCTGACTCGGCATGCCACCACTTTTTCAGATTGCGCCAGTCGTGGCCGGCACGACTGCGGATGCTCTGCTCGGAAAGTTCCGCCAGCGGCGCCTCGCCGGAAATAATGCTCAACAACGAACCATTGTCCGCCGGTGGCGGCTCAGGCTCAACGGCGGCGCGATGCTGCGCCGTCAATCCGGGAACCGCGATCTCCGCCAGTTCGGTCGCGCCGGACGGCAGCGCAAATGCCACGACAACCGCCGCCAGCAACCCGATAAAACCGCCCCGTGGCGCCAGACGCCGCAGAGCAGCAGAAAAATATGTTTTCCGCATGGCCAGTGCCTCCTCATGATGGTCATTCTCTCCACTGTATTTAAAATATCACATCGTCATCGGAATGCAATACGTTGCCGTACATTGTTCTCCGGATTTTGGAAGTTGCGTCTGACGCGCCGGAAAAAGTGCGAAACGCCGTTTGCATTTGCGCCGCGGCCATTCTATATTAACGACGGAGAAAGCACCTCGGAGATTTTTGTGAACAACGCCAAATAAGAGGAGTGGTGTTATGAACAGAATATCGTCGTCTCTTGCCATTGTCGTTATTTCAGTTTTTTTGATCCGGACGGCCGTCGCCGCCAATGCCACGGATGAACTCCGGGGGGCACCGGACGGCATCCCCGGACTCGCACTGGCCGCTGCGCAGCCGGCCGAGCAGGAAACCGTGCTCCAGCTCTACGGCGAACTGCAACCGGACTCGGAACACACCGCAAAACTGATGACCAGAATGCCCGGCTTCGTCATCGACGCTCCGGTAATGCTGGGCGACCGGGTGGCAAAAAACCAGATACTGGCCAAGTTGACCAGTTACCGGCTCGGCGAATATTATTCGCAATTCAACACTGCCGCGGAACGCGAACAGCTGGCGCTTTCCGAATTCAAAATGTCGGAGTCGCTCCACCGGAACAACGCGGTGTCGGAACGCGAATATCTGCGCGCCAAACGCGAATACGCCGACGCCGTGATCGCCAGACAGCACGCCGAGGCGCTGCTGAACACATACAGCGACAGCAGTCTGGCCAAATCAGCGGAAAGCGGCGTCCCGGCAATAAGGACCGACTATTATATCCGCGCACCGTTCGCCGGAACAATAATCAGCAAGGACATCTACAAAGGCGAAAATTTCGCCGAGGACAGCGACCGCGTGTTTTTCACCGTCAGCGATCTGTCGTCGCTCTATCTCGACCTTCGCGCCACCGCCACACAGCTCGGTGAACTCTCCGCCGGAATGACCGCACGGATACTGCCCGCAAACACCGATGGCGCCGCGGAAGGACGCGTCATCTATGTTGCGCCGGTCATCGACGCAACTACCCACACCGGACTGGTCAGACTGCTGGTCCCCAATCAATCCGGCAAACTGCGCCCCGGTCAGCTCGCCTCCGGGCAGATCAAACTTCCGCGCCGCGTTCAGGCGGCAACCGTAATCACCGACGCAATACAGACCGTAAACGGCGAACCGGTGGTGTTCGTGCCGTCCGGAGAAGGTTTTCTGCCGGTCAAGGTGAAGACCGGAAAATCGACCGGCGAGGAAACCGTCATCCTTTCCGGACTCAATCCGGGGGAATTCTATGTTTCGCGCGGCGCGTTCGAGCTTAAGTCGCTGCTCCTCACCGACGGCATGCGGCGCGATTCACACGAAACGCATGATGCCGATTGCCGCGACGGTGACAGAGACAGCGACAACCACGGTGACGATGTCGTCAACTGATCCCGCCACTTCCCCTCGCCTTGCCGCACCGCCATTCCCGGAAAATTGCCATTCCGCAGCGCATCCGGCTTGACAAATTCCCATATGATATTATATTACATAAACAAATAAACATATGTTCATTACTACATATACAATACGCTTATGAAAAAATCTTTAGACTGTTCAGAACAGGCCGTTCGCCGGACCGCAGTTGCCGCGGCGGCGCCGCTCATGACCGATGACGTCATACTGGCGGAGATGGCCGCGGTATTTCAATGTCTGGCCGACGCCGCGCGGTTGAAGATTGTCAATGCGCTGCTGCTGACCGAAATGCGCGTCGGGGATATAAGTGCAGTCACCGGCTCGTCACAACCGTCGGTCTCGCATCACCTGCAGCAGCTTCGTCAGGTAAAACTGGTAAAATTCCGGCGCAGCGGCAAGGCGGTTCTCTACTCGCTGGACGACGACCATATTCACAAACTGTTCGCCGTCTGCCGGAGCCACGCCGCCGAACCGGTCGCCGCCGCCGCGCCAATGGCGTCATCACAGGAAAGCGATCATGCACAATCATAATCATCATCATTCTCCGGCGGCGGGTGAGGCCGTAAGCGACGGAATCGGAACCGGACGGGCGTTTCTTATCGGAATCGTCCTTAACACCATATTCGTGGCGGCGGAATTCGCGGCCGGATTCATCTACAATTCCATGGGACTACTGGCCGACGCCGGACACAATCTCGGCGACGTCGGCGGGCTGCTGCTGTCGATGACCGCTTTCATACTGGCCCGGCGGCGGCACGCGAAAAATTACACCTACGGATTCCGCAAAGCCACGATACTGGCGTCGCTGGCCAATGCGGTGATCCTGTTTGCGGCGGTCGGTGCGATTGCGTTTGAATGTATTCAGAAATTCCGCCATCCTGCTGAAATCGGCGGACTGCCGATCATTGTCACCGCCGGCATCGGCATCATCATCAACGGCGCCACCGTGATAATCCTCAACCGCGGACGGAAAGGCGACCTCAATGTCCGCGGCGCCTATCTGCACATGCTGGCGGACACGCTGGTGTCGGTCGGGGTGGTGGCCTCCGGCGGACTGATCATGTGGACCGGATTGTCAATCATCGATCCGATCGTCGGGCTGCTGATCGCCGCCGCGATCCTCGTTTCGGCTTGGGGACTGATGCGCGAAAGCATCCGGCTGTCGCTCGACGGCATTCCGGAGGGCGTTGACATAGCGAGCCTCGTCGAACATATGGAGGAAGACGAAAACGTCGCGGCGGTTCACCATGTTCACGTCTGGCCGATCAGCACCACGGAGAACGCGCTGACCGCCCACGTTGTGCTCCGGGAGCTGGCCGATTTGGAACCGACCCGCAATCGCCTGCGGGCGGAATTGCGTTCACACGGCATTCCGCATTCGACGCTTGAATTTGAGACCGGCGCCACCGTCTGCCCGGACACGGCGTTGTAGCCGGATGATGGCGGCAAATTAATTATTCCATCTGAACAACACACACAACACAAAAAAAACGGCGCACATCAAAACGATGCGCGCCGTTTGCATCACCGACAATGATGCCGCACGGATTTACTTTTTACGATATCCGCATTTGGGGCAGACGCCGTTCACCAGCGCGACGCCGCACAGCGGACAGCGATCGATGGTCTTGGTCGGCTTATACTCCTGAGTGGCGGCGTTGACTCCGCTGGAGAAGGTGAGCTTGGCAATGTTGAGCTTGTCCTTCAACAGGTCATAGACGATTTTTATCATCCCTTCGACGGTCATCGTCTCCTTGGTCACAACCAGACGGCAGTCGGGATACGCGGTGGCCAATTCCGTCTTGAAGGCCTCTCCCTTCATTTTGTTGGACGGAGCGCCGTTCTTGATACCCTGCTTTTCATAAACGTCGAGAATCGCCGGCAGCAGCGGATCGTCCTGACGCAGAATCAGCGCATGGTCAAAATTCTTCAAGACATCCCAGGCGACCTTCTGGATTTCATTGCAGGGATAGACCATGTTGACTCCCGGCTCAATGGAATCCTCCACCTCAATGGTCAGAATCCCGGTGTGGCCGTGAAGATACTGCGCCTCGCCCTGAAACTTGTAGAACCTGTGCGCATACTGCAGATCAAACTTTGTAATGCTTCTCATTTCTTCGACTCCTTGTAGTTTGGTTTGAAATCTTTATATCCCTACGCGTCAATTTTAATGCAATCATATGCAAATGATCACAACTCAAACCGGTTCGCGTTGCTTCCGCATTTTTTAACCCATTTCCAATAACAATAAACCGCTTCCCCCGCCCTATGCCATATTCCGCCGGGATTCCGCCGCCTCGGTGCCGTCGTGAGTTTTGACTTCCCCGGCACACTTGGCACAGAGTCCGCCGATTCTCAATTCAACATGATCGGCCAGGAATCCTTCGAGTGCCGGCGGAGCGGACTGCGCCGCCGAGAGTTCAAAATCGATTATCGTTCCACACCTGTCGCAAATAAAATGACCATGATTGTGGGGACGGCCGTCAAATCTGGCATTGACAATCCGATCCATCCGATACACTATTCCCATTTCGGCAAGCTCCATCAAAATGCGGAAAACGCTTTCCCGGGTAATGGACGGCATGGTGCGCTTCACCTCCGCCCAAATCTGATCCACAGTGGGGTGTCGCGTATTACCGCCGGCGCAACTGTAAACCGCAAAACGCTGCGGGGTGCATTTATAGCCGTGCGCACTGCACAACGCCCGGAATTTTTCATGTTTCAAGTTTTCGTCCATGATTGCACTTCATCCTGATTTACCATAAAAACAACTTTGGTCTTTGCATAAAGATAATCTTTATTTATCCGTTTACAAGTTGTTTTGGAATAAAAAAGTGAATTTTTCTGTAATATTCCGAGAATGAAGCCGCGGCAAGCTCGCAGCGGCATGTTTCAGTGCTGAGTTGTGATGCAAACGAGTCGACTCCCGTCAGCTTTCCTCCTCCGGCCTCACCGCGGTCAGGCGACACGCCATCTTGCACTCCGGCGGCGGCGGTTTCGCCTGACTGCACACCGAATAAATCAGCGGTCGATAATTCTGATAGAATTCCATCCACGATTCTTCGCCGCTGTCACGCAATTTTGCCAACAGGGTCTTGCTGATGGTGAAACCCATTTTCGCGCTCCCGGTTTATAAAAAGTGTTCCATTCCACCTTTTATTTCATAATACGCTCCCCGGCTGATTATCTTACGCTTAATATATTATGTATGCGATAAAAGATCAAGAAAAACAGGAAATAATCGACTGCAAGAATGTTTTATTTTTGAAACGCCGAAAAAATGTTTTGATCGGCAGTTTGAATAGATCGAAAAAATGTAAATTCTGCGTATTTTTCCCACATGTTCTCCAGCGCCGGCGACGCATTCGCAACTTGACAATACGAGAGTATCGCTCCGACGCGCGATACAAGCCGATCCGAAGCCTAAAAATCAATTTTTATAAAAAACTTCGCGTTTTTTGCTTTTTAAACTTTCTTTTTCCTTTCCAGTTGTTATATTAAGGTGCAGCGAGCCGTGCGGCAGTCTGTCGCCGGAACAGCGCTTTGATATAATTTTATATATGGAAGGTGAGCTTACGTTGAACATCAGTTCGCCGGTGCGATTTTATTGGGAGAGTCACAAGCCAGCCGGAACAGCGGTCCGCGTTCCGGCTTAGATCATATTCTTCCGGACGCGGCAGGATAACCGCCGCGTTTGTGAAGCGATTGTGCATTGTCTGCCATAGCTAATCGTCCGCCCTTCGGATGCAAGGCGCCGCTCTTTATCTATTCTCAGGATGGAACAGGTTAATTTTCTCGACGCGGAAGAACACAGCAGCGCAACAGGAGCCGCCTCGGCGCCCCAGCCGCTGGCGGCGCGGATGCGTCCACGCACTTTTGAAGAATATGCCGGCCAGCAGCATCTGCTGGCTCCGGGCAAACTTCTGCGCCGCGCCGTCGAAGCCGACCGGTTCAGCTCAATCATCCTGTCCGGGCCGCCGGGAACCGGAAAAACCAGTCTGGCGGAAATTATCGCCAACACCACCGACTGCACGTTTGTCCGGCTGTCCGGCGTGACCAGCAGCGTTGCGGACATCAGGCGCGAAGTAAGTTCGGCTCTGACCCGCTATCAGCTCCACCGCCGGCGCACCATACTGTTCGTTGACGAAATCCACCGTTTTTCCAAGTCGCAGCAGGACTCGCTGCTGCCGGACGTGGAAAACGGCAATGTCCGGCTGATCGGAGCAACCACGCACAACCCGCAGTTTTATGTGGTCGGGGCGCTGCTGTCCAGATCGCTGGTTTTTCTGCTTGAACCGCTTTCGGAACAGGATATCATGACGCTGCTTGACCGGGCGGTTAACGATCCGCGGGCCTGGCCGGCCGGTCAGGTGAAACTTGACAAAGACGCCGCAAAATTCCTATCAACCGCCTGTGAGGGCGATGCGCGGCGCGCACTGAACGCGCTGGAACTCGCCGCCACCACCACGCCGTGCAACAGCGACGGCACGGTAACGGTAAAACTGGAAGACGCAATGGAGTCGATCCAGAAGAAAATTGCAAATTACGGCGACGACGGCCATTACGACACCGCCAGCGCCTTCATAAAAAGCATGCGCGGCAGCGATCCGGACGCGGCGATATATTATCTGGCAAAAATGCTGGACGCCGGTGAAGACATCAGATTCATCGCCCGCAGAATCGTAATTTTCGCCTCGGAGGACGTCGGCAACGCCGATCCGCGCGCGCTGACGGTGGCGGTAAGCGCGATGCACGGAGTGGACTTTGTCGGTCTGCCGGAGGCCAAACTCATACTGGCTCAGGCCGTCACCTACTGCGCCACCGCGCCGAAAAGCAACGCCTCCTACCGGGCGATCGGCGCCGCGCTGGACGATGTCCAGCACAACCGCGTGCAGCCGATACCCAATATTCTGCGCGACAAAAACTCCGCGGGCGGCCGGGAGAATCATCATCAGGACGGCTATATTTATCCGCATAACACCGGCGGATTCGCAGTTCAGGACTATATGACGGTTCCCAAAAAATATTACGTCATCAACGGCGGCGGCGCCGGCTACGAAGCGAAGATCAAAGAACGGCTCGACTACTGGGACAAGTTGAAAGCGCAGCAGACCGGAGAAATGAAAAATGAGTGAAAAAGACCGGCTGCGCCGCGAAATCAAGAACAAAATGAAGCTGATGACCGCAAAACGGCGCCATACCGACAGTACAAAAATATGCAATCGGCTGTGCAATGAAAAACTGTGGAACGGAATCGGAATGATCGGCGTTTTCTCTTCCGGAAACGACGAACCTGATCTTGCGGAATTTGTGGACTGGGCGAAACGGCGCGGCAAGCGGCTGTTTCTGCCGCGGTTCAATTCAGACATCAAGGCGTATGAAATGGTTGAGGTCGAAGATTTTTCGACCATGCTCCGCGAGGGGCGGTATCACATTTCCGAGCCGCTGGCGGAACTTCCCGCCGCGTCCCGGAAAGAGTGCGACGAACTGTTGAGCTACATAATTCCCGGAATGGCGTTTGACCGCTCAGGGAACAGGCTCGGACGCGGCGGCGGTTACTACGACCGGCTGCTCGCCGGAGCCGGGGGAAGGAAGCTGGGAGTCTTTTTCGGCTTCCAGGAAGTGGGGGCCGTACCGGGCGAGGCGCATGACCGCCGGCTCGATATGGCGGTGACGGAAAATGAAATGATTTATTTTTAAAAAGCAAGGAAAAGGACAAAGCAATGGAAGCAATCATCGGATTGTCAGCGGCGGCCGTGGGGTTTATCGTGGGAGCGATAATGACCGCGCTGATTCAGAATTCCCGCCGCAAATCGGCCGGCAAATACGCCGAACAGATCAAGGCGGACGCCCGCAAGGAAGCCGAACACATTCAACGTGAAGCAAAAGTGGCGGCGAAAGGCGATATCCTGAAAATGCGCGAGGAATTCGAGGACGAGATCCGCGAACGGCGCAAGGAACAGCAGAACAATGAGAAGCGGCTGACTCAGCGCGAAGAGGCGCTTGAGCGCAAAAGCGATCAGTTCGACGCAAAACTCAAAGACGTCGAAAAACAGGTTCAGGAAAACAATCTGATCCGCGAACGGTTGAACAGCCGCGAGCAGGAACTGCAGAAAAAAATCTCCGAACAGATCGAACAGCTTGAGCACGTTGCCCAACTCAGCCGCGACGAAGCCCGCGACATACTGCTTGAAAAACTAAAAAATGAAGTGGTGAACGAGTCCGGGCTTCTGGTCCGCGACATTGTGGAAGAAGCCAAGCAGCGCGCGGAAAAAGAGTCGCGCCGGATTTTGACCTACGCCATCCAGCGCTACGCCTCCGACTGCACCTACGAACGCACCACCGCCACCATTCCGCTGCCGAATGACGAAATGAAGGGGCGGATCATCGGTCGCGAAGGACGCAACATCCGCGCGCTGGAAGCGGCCACCGGCGTCAACATTCTGATTGACGACACGCCGGAAGCCGTGGTGATCTCCTGCTTCGACCCGATCCGCAAAGAGGTTGCTCGTCAGTTGATCGAACGTCTGATCTCCGACGGCCGCATCCATCCCACCCGGATCGAGGAGCTGGTCAAGAAAATCAGCAAGGAAGTCGAAGATGACGCCTACTCCGCCGGCGAAGCCGCAGTGCTTGAAACCGGCATTCAGGGTGCTTCGCCGCAGGTCATCAAACTGCTCGGCCGCCTGAAATACCGTTACAGTTTCTCCCAGAACGTGCTGAAACATTCACTTGAGACCGCCTATTTCATGGGCATCATCGCCGCCGAACTCGGACTTGACGAGCAGAAAGCCAAACGCATCGGATTGTTCCACGATATCGGCAAGGCGGTTGACCACGAAGTCGAAGGCTCGCACGCCCAGATCGGCGCCGACATTCTGCGCAAGCACAACGAGGCCAAGGACGTGATTCAGGCGGTGGCCGCCCACCACGCGGAAATCGAACCGGTGTCGGCCTACGACGTGCTGATCAACGCCTGCGACACGCTGAGCGCGTCGCGTCCCGGCGCCCGCAGCGAAACCACCGAGCTTTATCTGCGCCGCCTCGAACAGCTTGAGGCGATCGCGCACGACTTCCCCGGCGTTGAAAGCTGCTATGCGCTTCAAGCCGGCCGCGAAGTCCGGGTGGTGGTGCTGCCCGACAAGATCGCCGAGGGTGAGGCTCAGATGCTGGCCAAGGACATCTGTCAGCGAATTGAGAAAGAGATGAATTATCCGGGGCAGATCAAGATCACGATCATCCGCGAGACCCGCTCGGTGGAATACGCGAAGTAAAAAAAGGACGCCGCGGCAGTATGAACAAGATGGAAAGTCGTGTCAGGCTGGAAGTCGACCTGGCTAAAGTGCGTCATAATTTCGAGACCATCGCCGGGCGGGTTGCGCCGGGAAAGGTGATCTCGGTGCTGAAGGCAAATGCCTACGGGCTTGGTGTAAGGCCGATTGCCGGGATGCTGGCGTCCTGCGGATCGGCCGGGTTCGCCGTGGCGGAGGTCAACGAGGCGCTCGAACTGATCGACCTCGGCCTTCCGGTGCGGGTACTCGGCAATCTTCTGCCGGCGGAAATCGCCCCGGCGGTCGAAGCCGGGCTGGTCTGCCCGGTCGGTGACCTCGAAGGCGCGACGCGATTGAGCGCCGAAGCGGAAAAACAGCGCAGGAACGTCCGCGTACAACTGGCGATCGACACCGGAATGGGGCGGCTCGGCATTCTGGCCGCCAATGCCGTGGCCGCCGTTGAAGCGATCGCAAAACTGCCGCGACTTGAACTCTACGGAATTTTCTGTCACTGTCCGGTGGCGTACAACAAATACGATGAGTTCACCGTCGGGCAGATTGTCCGCTTCAAGGCGCTGCTCTCCGAACTGGCCGACCGGGGGTTTTCCTTCAAAGAAATCCACATGGCCGCCAGCGACGCGATCAACAACTTTCCCGAGGCGGTGCGGCTGCCGTTCAACCGCGTGAGAGCCGGCATCAATCTGTACGGATACTGCGACAACGAAGTGGCGCACACCATGGATCTGCGCGGCGTGGTGACGCTGAAAACACGCCTGGCCGCCGTCCGGACGCTGCCGGCGGGAACAACCATCGGCTATGGACGCACTTACGCGCTGCGCAAACCGACCCGCGTCGGCACCATCGCGGCCGGCTACGCCGACGGTCTGCCGCTGGCGCTGTCCAACCGCGGCTATGTACTGCTCAACGGCGCCTACTGTCCGGTGCTCGGCCGGCTGTCGATGGACTACACCACCATTCTGCTTGACCATGTGCCGGAGGCACAGTGCGGCGACGAAGTCGTCTGCATCGGAGAGCAGAACGGCAATTCAATATCGCTGGAGGAGTGGGCGCAGCTGAAAGGCACCCACGCCTACGAGCTGCTGTGCTCGATCGGTACCAGAGTGGAGCGTGTCTATAAGGACGACGGCGAAAGGCGGTAAAAATGACGGATAAGACAATGACGCTGCACGATCAGGTGGCCGGGCTGCGCGCATTTCAGAAGTCCGGCGGATTGCGCGAGAACGCGCAGCGCCGGAGCGTGCTGAAAAAACTGCGGCAGGCACTGGAGTCGTCGCACAAGGAGATACTGAGCGCGCTCGACACCGATCTGCACAAATGCGAAGCCGAAGCTATCTCCTGCGAGTTGGCGCTGTTGTCGCAGATGCTGCGGACCACGCTGGCGACACTGCGGAGCCGGACGCGGCCGCGCCGGGTCGGCGCCGGAATATTCAATTTCGGCTCATCGGCGAGGATATATCCCGAAGCCTACGGCGTTGCACTGATCGGCGGAACTTGGAATTATCCGATACTGCTGGCGCTGGAGCCGGCGATCGCGGCGCTGTCCGCCGGGAATTCCGTGCTGCTGCGGCTGTCGGACACCGCGCCGGCGTCGGCCAAGGTGTTGACGGCAATCATCGAAAAGACCGGCGAACCGAATGCGCTGGCGGCGACCGCCGCCCCGTGGGATATTGTGCTGGCCGAGAAATTCGACTGCATCTTCTTTACCGGCGGTGAGCGCATGGGCAAACTCGTCATGAGCAAGGCCGCCGCCACACTGACGCCGGTGACGCTGGAGCTTGGCGGCAAAAGTCCTTGCATCGTCACCGCGGAGGCCGATCTTAAAGCGGCCGCCAGACGCATTGTCTGGGGAAAATTTTTGAATGCCGGGCAAACCTGCGTGGCTCCGGACTATGTTTATGTTCAGGCGCAGGTCAAAGACAAGCTCACGCTGGAAATCCGCCGCGCGGTGCGGGAATTTTACGGCGATGTGCCGCAGGAAAGCCCTGATTACGGCCGCATCGTCAGCGATTTCCATTTCAAACGGCTGACCCTCATGCTGGCCGGCGGACGGCTGATCTGCGGCGGAGAGAACGATCCGGCCGAACGGTATATCGCGCCAACCGTGATCGACATGGTGGACTGGAACTCACCGGTGATGCAACAGGAAATATTCGGACCGATCCTGCCGGTGCTTACTTTTGAGACCATCGAAGAGGTGATTGCGCTGCTGGCGGCCAAACCGAAACCGCTGGCGCTGTATTTGTTCAGCTCAAAACGCGCGGTCTGGCGCAAAATTGCCGCCGAAACCAGTTCGGGCGGAATGGCGATCAACACGGTGGTCATGCACCTGGCGGCGGAGAAACTGCCGTTCGGCGGCGTCGGCGCCAGCGGAATGGGGGCTTATCACGGAATGGCCGGATTCGCGGCGTTCACCCATTATAAATCGATACTGATAAAACATCTGCCGTTTGACTGGCCGTTCATGCTGCCGCCGTTTTCCGTCTGGAAACTCAGAATACTGCGGTTTCTGGGACGCTGAGAAAATAACCGACGGCAAAGGCCGACTGCGACATGATTGTTGCGTCCGGCCTTAATTTTTCTGCGCTGTCACCGCCACGCTCCGCGAACATGCGCGGCGGTGGCCTCCAGAGCTTCGGGAACGCAGCGGACGTCGGCCAGAACCGGCATAAAATTGGTGTCGCCGTTCCAGCGCGGCACAATATGGCAGTGCAGATGCTCGGCCACTCCGGCTCCGGCGGCGCGGCCGAGATTCAATCCGACATTGAACGCATCGGGATGAAGCAGACTTTGAAGCACGTTTTTCGCCTCCGCCGTCAGATCGATCAGTTCGTGACGCTCATCCGCCGTCAGCTCGGCGATATCCCCGACATGACGATACGGCGCGATCAGCAAATGACCGGAATTGTACGGATAGCGGTTCAGCATCACAAACATGGCGACGCCGCGCCGGACAATCAGCTTCTCCTCCGGCTTGTCCGGATTCACTTCGCAGTTGCCGCACAAAAAACACTCTCCCGACTTCGGCGCATGGATAAATTCCACCCGCCACGGCGCCCACAACGGACGATTTTCACTCATCTCATCCCGCCTTTCAGAGTTTGATGTTCAGCAATCCGAGTTTTATCCGGCAGTCGCCGTACCACGCCGTCGAGCAGAACATAAGCGCGGCGGCGAAAACGGACAGCATCAGATAAACAAACCAGTCGCCATATCTGGTGTAAAAAGTCGGCTCCGGCTCCGGCAGAACGCCTACCGTCACCACGCCGGCGACGCGCGCCTTGCCGATCGGGTCCACCCCGCCAGAAGCGTTTTTCAACAGCCCGCCGGTCACGATCCCGAACCCGTCGACCACCACGCTGGAGGAGTTGTTGCCGCAGCGAACCATCGGCAGCCCGGTCTCAATCGTCCGCGGCAGACAGTTGGCAAAGTGCTGCTCCGGTTCGGAACTCTCAGGATACCATGCGTCATTGGTGATGACCAGCAGCAGATTGGCTCCAAGTTGAGCCTCGCGCCGGGCGACCGACGGGAATACATCCTCAAAACAGATGCTCATCCCGGCGCGAAATCCCGGCAGTATCTCCATCGGTGAGTAGTCGGTTCCCGGCGTCAGGTCGCGCCCCATGTCGATCAGCCGGATGGCGAAGTCCGGAAGCCAGCGGCGGAACGGAATGAATTCACCGAACGGAACTCTTTGTATTTTATCGAATTTATCCACATACTTCAACTGTCCCGGCACGAAAAGCGCCGCCCGGTTGAACGTGTTCCAGCCGCCGGCGCCGTCCGGTTCAAAATCAATTACGCCGGTCAGCAGCGGAAGCTGATGTTTACGAACGAAATTGTAGATCCGCCCGCGCAGCTCATACCCGGACTGCGACCCGTCGCTGTACGGTATCGGAGAGGCAGATTCCGGCATAATCACTATCTGAGGCGGTTCACCCGAATCCGCCGCCAGATTTTCCGCCAGCTCAAAATTTATGGCCAGCGCTTCGCGCGCCTCCGCCGCCGTCGCCTGCCGCCGCTGTGATATATTGCCCTGCACCAGCCCGAATTCGGCACTGACCAAGTCGGCTCCATAATGGCGCGCGTTGTTTCTTCCGACAATTTCCAGCATGCCGAACACCCCTGCCCCGGCAACGACGAGCAGCGCCGCCGTCAGTGCCAGCGGAAAACGCCGCCGCCCGGCCCGCAGCCAGACATACCCGGAGTCCAGCGCCGCCGCCAGCGCCGCATTGACGAAAATAATCGTAAAGCCGACCAGATAAGTTCCGCCGAACTTCGCAATCTGCAGCAGCGCCGGATTGCGGTACTGGGTGACCGCAAGATAATTCCACGGCAGAACCCACGCCCTCCCCCACTCCAGCATCAGATAAGCGGCCGACACCGCGACGCAGAACGCCATTTCGCGCCACCACGGATAACGCGGCGGATTGGCGGCGCGCTCGCTGAATGCGGCCAGCCGCTCGTCGCGCCCCAGCCGGATATAGCGGTGAAAAAGCCTGACGCACAGTGCGAACACGCCGAAGTAAAGCGACAGCACCGCGGCCAGCAGATACGGTATCGCGCCGAACGATCCCTGTATTTCACGCAGAAAATTAAACGCGGTAAATCCCCAGCACCACCCGAACACCACGCCGATAACGAAAACCGGCAGTTTGCGCAGATGACAGCAAATGACAATCAAAGGCGCAAAGGCGAAAAATGCGCACTCCGACCAGTTCAGCGGCGGCAGCGCCGCGCTCGAAAGCAGTCCGCCGCCCGCGGCCAATCCAGCCCACAACGCCCCGCGCCATCGCGATATGCGGAGTTTTTCATCGCCATTTGTCATAATATTACTATACAGTTTTAACGATTTATGTTGAAAAAAACTAAAACGAGTGTAATTTATACTGTTTTGAAAAAATGTAAAACGTCAAACCGGTATTTAACGAAAAAATATAATAATGGACACACTTGAATTTCTTGAATTTGACCACCTGATCATCGGCAGCGGACTGGCCGGACTGACCTCGGCTCTCCATCTTGCCGAAGCCGGCCGTTCGGTGGCGGTGCTCGCAAAACGCTCCGCCGACGAAGGCAGCACCTGCCGCGCTCAAGGCGGCATCGCCTGCGTGACGCTGCCGGACGACTCGTTCGACGCGCATGTTCAGGACACGCTGAACGCCGGAGCAAAACTCTGCAACGAAAAAGTGGTTCGCACCATTGTCGAGTCCGGTCCGGCGGCGGTCAAGCGCCTGATCGCCCGCGGCGCCCACTTCACCACCCGCGGCGAACTCGGATTTCAGGACGGAAAGGACAAATTCGATCTCGGCCGCGAAGGCGGTCACACCGAACGCCGGGTTCTCCATTCCGGCGACATCACCGGAGCGGAGATTGAACGCATTCTGATCGAGTCGGTAAAAAACCACCCGAACATAAAAGTCTTTGAATATCATTACGCGATCGACCTTATCATGGCCCGGCGCAACGGGAACATGGAGGACAACCGCTGCCTCGGCGCTTATGTGCTTGACGTAAAAAACAACAAGATCAAGACGTTCCGCAGCCAGACCACCACTCTGGCCTGCGGCGGAGCCGGCAAGGTTTACCTCTATACCAGCAACCCGGACGTGGCCTGCGGCGACGGCGAGGCCATGGGCTACCGCGCCGGCGCAAAAATCGCCAATATGGAGTTCATCCAGTTTCACCCGACCATTCTGTATGACGCCAACATCCGCTCGTTCCTGATCTCCGAAGCGGTCCGCGGCGAAGGCGCCATCCTCAAAATGGAACAGACGGACGGCTCCCGCCGCGAGTTTATGAAAAAATATCATCCGATGGAATCGCTCGCCCCGCGCGACGTGGTCGCACGCGCGATTGACAACGAGATGAAGCGTACCGGCCAGCCCTGCGCCTATCTTGACATCACCGCGAAAAGCGAAGAAGCGCTCAAAACCAGATTTCCCAACATCTTCGCAAAATGCATGGAAATCGGCGTGAATATGAGCAAGGACATGATTCCGGTGGTTCCCGCCGAACACTATGTCTGCGGCGGCGTCGCCACCGACGTCAACGGCTACACCGGCATCACCGGTCTTTACGCCGCCGGAGAGTGCGCCTGCACCGGACTTCACGGCGCCAACCGGCTGGCCAGCAACAGCCTGCTGGAGGCGCTGGTGGTGGCCAACCTCTCAGCCGAGCATATCGGCCGGGCGTTCGACGGACTCAAGAAGTCGGCTCCTGAATTCGCCTCGCCGCCGTGGAGCTGCGGCAACGCCACCGACTCCGATGAAATGGTGGTCATCACCCACAACTGGGACGAGATCCGCCGGTTCATGTGGGACTATGTCGGCATCTTCCGCACCAACAAACGGCTCGAACGCGCCAAGGACCGCATCAAGATGATCCGCAAGGAGATCGACAAATATTACTGGGACTTCCACGTAACACCAGACCTGCTCGACCTCCGCAACATCGCCACCACCGCCGAACTTATCATCGACTGCGCCCTCGCCCGCAAGGAGAGCCGCGGCCTTCACTACAACGCCGATTATCCATATCTTGATCCCGATCTCAATGGCGTTGACACTGTAATCCAACGGAGCGTGCGATATTATGATTAGACTGCGCAACACGGCGCCCTACATCCGGGAGATTGTCAAAAAACTTCAGGACGCCGGCTACGAAGCCTATATTGTCGGCGGAGCCGTCCGCGACCTGCTGCTTGACCGCACACCGAAAGACTATGATATTTCCACTGCGGCCACACCGCAGGAAATACGCAACGTATTCGGTCGGCGGCAGGCCAGAATCATCGGCAAACGCTTCCGGCTGGTCCACCTGCATGTCGGACGGGAAATTATCGAAATATCGACTTTCCGCCGCCGTCCGGACAGTCAGGGCGAAGTGCCGCAGAAACTGGCCGACACTGACGTCCCCGACCACATGATCTTTGATGACAACGACTTCGGCTCCGCCCAGGAAGACGCTTTCCGGCGCGACTTCACCGTAAACGCACTGTTCTACGATCCGGTGGTGGACAATCTTATCGACTACACCGGCATGGGCGTGGATGACATAAACAACCGGATCGTCCGCATCATCGGCAACGGCCGCGAACGCTTTGAGGAAGACCCGGTTCGATTGCTGCGCGCCTTGAAGCTGATCGGGCAGTACGGCTTCAGCTTTGACGAGGGAACCGAAGCCGCGCTTATGGCGTCAATACCGCTGATTCAGCACGCCGCACAGTCACGGTTGAGTCTGGAACTGGAAAAAATTCTGACCTCCAGCTACTCCGACCGCATTTTGGCCGCATTCCAGCGCTACGGATTTCTGAAATACTTTTTGCCGTTTCTCGCCGAACACTGGAACGATGAACTTTGCGTCCGCAGCATGCAGATGCTGTCCTGCCGGAATCGGCGGGTGATGGCGGAACGCTACCGCAACTCGATCTCCGTGGCAACCGCCACCATTGCGCTGCCCTTTGTGGCGGCCCGTTTTGGCGCGGCGGAGGCCGGAAGCCTGTGGACGCCCGGAGAGGAGACAACCGAAAGCGAAATCTCCGATATTATTCATGAAGTTTTCACCCCGCACACCATTGTCCGCCGCGTGATATATTCGGCGGCGAAAATGCTGTTCATGCAGCCGAACATGCTGGAATGCAAACGGGTGGCGCGCATTGCGTCAAGCAAAAGCATGCCGCACGCCCGCGAACTGCTCTATATACAGAATGAACTTTGGTGGCACCGCGCCGACTTGATCGACGTATGGGAGCGGCAGCGGGCAAGAACGGCCGACGACGAACCGGACGACGAACACACCGATGCCGCCGGAAACGGCGACACCGCCCGCAGACGGCGGCCGCGCCGCAGAAGCCGCAGATCACCGGACCGACGGCTGGAGCAATGACCGGACGCAGGGAAAAATCAATCTGTTATGTGGCGACAACCGGCAAATGTCTGGCACTTTTTCTGCTGCCGCAGGTAAAATATCTTGCCGCGCACGGCTGGCGCGTGGCGGTGGCCGCCGATGAAAACGCAAGACTGCGCCGCGAACTGCCGTCCGGAGTGGAATATCATGTGCTGCCGATGACTCGCGGCATTGATTTCTTCGGTGCGTTCCGTCATATATCGGCGCTGCGGAAGATATTTATTGATGGGAAATTCACGTTTGTCCATTATTTCATGCCCAACGCGGCATTTTATGCGTCGATCGCGGCATGGACGGTCAGGGTGCCGTTCCGCTACTATCAACTCGGCGGTCTGCGCTACTCGGCGTCGACCGGGCTTAAAAGGTTGCTGCTTAAAACCATCGAACGCATATCCTGCGGCTGCTCGACACGCATCGTGACCGTGAGCCGGGGCAATCTTGAGACCGCGGCGGCGGACGGAATATTCCGGCGGAGCAAAGCGGTCGTCATCGGCCACGGCGGCAGCAAAGCGGTTGACCTTACGCTGTTCGACCCCGCGAACAAGGCGGAATGGCGGCGGAAACGACGCGGCGAACTCGGAATCAACGCCGACGACATGGTGATCGGATTCGCCGGATCGCTCCGGCGCGACAAAGGCACGGGCGAATTGATCGAAGCCTTCGCTATTCTAAAACGCACCGTGCCGGGACTCAAACTCCTGCTCATCGGCGACCGCGACTTCTACGCCACCGTCGCCGCGCGGCAACGCCTCGCCGCCGCGTCGGACCCGGACGTAATATTTGTGCCGCCGCTTGACGGACCGTCCGCCGGTATTGACTTTGAGGACGTTCCGTCCTATGAGTCCTGTCTGGATATTCTCGCCTTTCCAAGTTACCGCGAAGGTCTGCCCAATGTGGTGCTGGAATGCGAAGCGCTGGAAATCCCGGTGGTTGCCGCCGACGTTCCCGGCACTCCAGACGCCATGCCGTCCGCCGCGACAGCACTGCTGGTGCCGGCGCGTTCACCGGAAAAACTTGCGGAAAAACTGCTTGAACTCATCCTGTCGCCGGAAATGCGGCGCGATTACAGCAAAAAAGGCCGGGATTTTGTGGAAAAATATTTTAATCAGGCTATCTTAATGGAGGAAATACTCCGGGAAAAAGAGGCCAACCTATGATCTCAGAACAACTTTCATTCAGCTGGAACCTTCGGGAGGACTTGCCGACAGCGGACAATAACGCTGCAACGCAGGAAGAATGTGAAACGACGGCGAACACCGCGTTGCCGTCTCAGCCTGCCGCCGACAGTCGGCGGCAGCCGGCAAAATCGGATCTGCGCCGGGCAGCTCTGGCGTTTCTGGCGGCACGAGGACAGACGGCTGCCGCGGCATCGGTCCGTCTCCGGCAGCAAAGACTGATCGTCGGCGCCGCCGGCGTCCGGATCGCGCCGCACGGCAAGCACAAATACAGCACGCCGGCCAGCGTTACACTGGTGGATATTTTTGACAACCGTCAGGATTGTCTTCCCGCCTGCGCCGGATATGAAACGCTGCTGGAAAAACTCGGCGGCCTCGAACAGGATAAATTGATGATGGAAGAGGCCATCCGGCGCGACGAGCCGGAATTGAAAATATCCGGCGACCTTTTTGCGGAAAACAGTTGCGCATCTTATGATTACCGCGCCAGTCGCATCCACCCGTATGAAGCACTGCTGCGCAAAATCGAGCGCACGCGGCACAGCCTCTACAAAGGCAGCCGGATGGAGAACATCCGCCGGGTCAACGCCGCAGATTACCTCTATCTCGCGGTTCCGAAAGGGCTGATCGCTCCGC
The DNA here is from genome assembly GCA_028709805.1 of Victivallaceae bacterium. Lineage (GTDB taxonomy): Bacteria > Verrucomicrobiota > Lentisphaeria > Victivallales > Victivallaceae > CALXXL01. The sequence continues at coordinate 77,795 of JAQUTL010000001.1, read as the reverse complement.
ACGAGCTGGCGCCGGGCTGGGGGCTGGTTTATATCGATGAAAATTTGAATTGCGAAGTTGTCGCTGAAGCTCCGGCGCAAACCGAATTCGTCAACGCCGAAGCACGCGTCCACCTTGCGATGAACATCGCTCGGGCAACTCTGGACAACGTGCTGTTTGCCAACGGCGTGCGCCTCACCTCAGAACGGTCGGCCGAACTGTCGGCGGTTCCCAGACGCCGCCGCCGCAAAACCGCGGAGCGGCAATGAAAAAACTCCGCTATATAATCGAATTCGCCGCCGTTTGGTGCGGCTACCGGGTGCTGCGTCTGCTGCCGCACTCCGCGGTGAAGTGCATCGCACGCATCGGAGCGTTCTTCTTCACGCTGGTTCCCGGCGCCATGCGGGTGGCCGTTGCAAATATTCACACCGCATTTCCGGAGAAAAACGACGCGGAATGCCGCAGAACGGCGCGGAAAAGTTTTTTCCATCTGGTATTCAACATCTCTGAATTTCTCTGGATGTCCGGCAACCGCAAAAGAATAGAACGCTGGACCACCATCCCGGAACCTTTGCGGGGCGAACTCCGCCGTCATGTCGCCGAAGGCCGCCGGATTATCTTCATTAATCCGCATATCGGCTCGTGGGAGGGGTCGGGGCTGATGGCACCGCATTTTGTGGAAATGAACATGGTGGCGGTGGTCAAACAGATGCGAAATCCGTATCTGGACAACCTGTTCAACGGAAGCGGACGCAAACTTGAACCCGGAGTCCGGCTGGTTTACAGCAAAGGAGCCATGCGCGGCGCACTGAAAGGCCTGCGGGACGGATTCGGCATCGGCATCCTGATCGACCAGAACACTCGAGTGCGCGACGGCGGCGTTTTTGTCGACTTCTTCGGCCTGCCCTGCCCGTGCAGCAGCGCACCGACCGTGCTGGTAGATTATTGCCGCAAAAACAATATCCCGGTCGTCATCTATATCGGGGCCAGTCTGCGCGAAGACAACGGCATGGTCGCCGCCAGAGCCGTCACGCTCCGCCACCCATATGAGGAATACCCGTCCGCCACGGCGATTCTGCAGGAGATTTTGGAAGTCTCCGAAGGATACATCCGCAGCAAGCCGGAACAGTATCTCTGGTTTTACAAACGGTTTCAATATATTCCGCACGGCATTGATGAAAAATTGCGTCGACGTTATCCATATTACGCCATCGAACCGGGAGAACGCTTTTACAGCAGGGTGGCCGCGGCAAACAATCGGGAAAAAGATTGAAAAAAATACGCTTGGCGGATGAAAGATTTGTTTTTCACACTTTGTGCGTTATATTAAATCAATATTATGCGAATAAAAAACATGGAGACAGCAGTCATGAAATTTCAAATGTTTTCCGCCCTGCTTCTGATCTTTCTGGCAACAGGGTGTTCGTTTTTTGAATCGTCCACCCAGCTTGTCGCCATCAACGTCACCCCGCGTGACGCAACGGTAATCGCCAACGGACTCGCCTACACCGGATCACCGATGTTCATTGAGGCCAAACGCAGCGATGAGCTTATGCTGCTCATCTACAAACCGGGGTACGAAAGCCAGAGCTATGTTGTAGGAAACCAATTGAGCACAACCGGCGTCCTCGACGCCTGCGGCGGCATCTTTATCATTCCGTTGTTCGCGCTGACCACCAACGGCGCATGGGCGCTGGATGAAACCAATTTGCATTTTGTACTGAAAGCCCTGCCGCCGGAAGAACAGATTGGCAAAGAAAAAGCAGTGGCGGCGGTGATGGCCGCAATGTCGGCAACGGCAATGACAAATGAGAGTCCAGCAACGTCTCCAGCCGCCGAACCCGACACCCAAGCGCCACAATCGTCCGTGCCGGAAGACGCGCCCCATGAACCTGCCGCAACAACCGCGAAGTAAGACCAAGATATGTTCTGACGCCCATGAAACTCATTAATAACCTACTGCGGCCATTGCCGTGTTATGTGTTTTCATACCGCCCGCTGGTCTTTGCGGCTTATGACGATGATTTTATCCGTCGGATTCACTCTTTTGCCGAAGCGCTGAAAAGCTATCCGCGCGCTGTTATGTTCATGCAACTCGGCTGGCAGCGCCAAACGCCCGATGCGGCAGACGCGTTCGCCGCAAAGATCAAGGCCGCGCTTGCCGAAATGAAGCAACTGTCAATCACCGTTTTGGCCAACTCGCCGGATGAAGCCGCGGTGTTGCAGCAACATGGGCTTGACGCTGTTTTCTGCCATCAGAACGCTTTTTTGGATTGGAAAAGATACGCGGTAGGCCGCCGTAAAAAATTATTTGACGCAATCTATATCGCCAGGATAACCCCGTTTAAACGCCATCAATTAGCCGGAAAAGTCAGGAATCTGGCACTGGTCGGCTCGTTCAGCGAACGTGAACGCGGTTATGCGGAAACAATTCTGTCCTCGGTGCCCCACCTTGCCTATTTTCCTAAAATACACTCATGGAATATCAAGTATATTATCGCAAAATCCGGGTGCGGACTGTGTTTATCATCCGAAGAAGGCGCAATGTTCGTCAGCGCGGAATACCTGTTGTGTGGGAAACCGGTGGTCAATACCGCCAACATCGGAGGGCGCGACCAGATGTTTCCGGACTTCGCGGTGAAAAATGTTCCCGACTCGCCGGAGGCGGTTGCCGAAGCTGTCGAGGCATGGAACGCCGCGCCGCCTGATCCGTATGCCGTACGCGAAGCGATAATTGCTAAAATGCGACTTCACCGCAATCGGTTGCGCATGCTGCTCGGCAAGGCCATTTACGGCGAAAAAAACGGAACAGTAAAACCGTTTTCCGGCACGCTTCCTCACAAGTTGGGATTGCGTTGCCGCAAATCGCCATCCGCCCTTCTCTTCCACGGCTTGGTCGATTCAATCCGCTGACGCATTCTGGCTTCATGCTCATGCCGTTCGCCTCTTCGTCTTGCGATGCACCCGTCAAACAGCACGGCAGTAAGGGCGAATATGAACATCTGCTCATAAAAATTGCCATATTGTTTCAACGACCACTCCAAAGACGACTGCAACATATTCGACGTCCACCCCGCAAAAATTCCGACCGAGATGCCGAAACACGGCCGAAATTGTAAATATATCACGTTCAAAAACATCATACGCCAATACACGAGAAACCATAACAGCAATATTCCGAGGCCGATCCAGCCGCATTCAGCGGCAACCAACAGATATGTGGTCTCCACAATCGGACCGGCACCGAATTCGGATTTTGCCGTTTCGCTCATTTCGGCGTATTGTTCCACCGCATATGGCGAATACGGCCCGGAATGACTGGAAAAATTATTCATTCCGACACCAAAAGTATAATCATTTGCAATCCGCTTCGCCGCAAGCGCCAAATTTATTCTGGTAATCTTCGAGTTTTCCGGCGCCGACACAAAGCGTTCGTATATCCGTGGAGCCGCCTTTACCGCTAAAGCGCATGTTCCAATCATCATAATCGTCATAATGACAATCCGCTTTCGATTCCATCCGTTGTACCCGATACTCATGATGATCACAATCAACACCGCCGTGCCGAAACACATAAGACCGCCGCGGGACAACGCAAACACCAGCAGCAGACAGCCACAGACAAACCCGAAGCAAACCAGAATATATCCCAGCAGCGGAACACGCTCGTTGAAGATTACGCCGATCATAATGGAGGTAAACACAATCACATACATTCCCATCGAATTCTGATGCGGAAACGTGCTGGCCACCTGATAGATTCCGAGCAGATACTTCTGATACAAGGCAAATACAAACATGAAGATTAGAATGACCGCCACCGTATAAATAATGCCGTGAAGATCGCGATGCATGTTTATGAAATTATAGCAGGAGATGAAAAACAGATACATCCAAACCATTTTCAGCACCTCGTTTCCCCACGCATTCATGTTCACTGCGTTGATTCCGGAAACAATGCCGATAAAAAAATATAAAATATACGCCCAGGCGCCGCGAGGGAAAAAGATAAATTTGTAATCTTCGCAAAACAGCATGCTGCCAATCATTACCAAGCTCATAATGTCCACCTGCGTTATTGCATAGCCGCGCGCGGTACCACGCCATTCCGGATCCGGCGCTATATGTACAAGCAAAAGCCAACAGGTAAAAAACAGCATGGCCATAAAAATAAAAGTCTGCACCTTGGCCAAAGAACGGGCAAATATAATGCCGAGCGGTATGAACCCGGCACAGATGAAAGACAGCAGAAGCAGTTTTACAATTGGATTCATGACGTATCAGCCGACCATCGTCACTCGCCGTAGTAGCCGAAATAGCCGGCCGTGGTGCCGAACGGCCCGGCCATCATATTCAACCCCTGAAGCGTAGGCATGAGTTTTGTGACCATGAGATTCCATTCGGAGAGCGAACCGCGCGGTGCAAACACAATATCGTTGGCTCGAAGCTGAAAGTCCATCAACTCGCCCTCAAGCATTTTGTCAACATTTACCGTGTACACGACCGGAGACTGCAATCCGCCGCGAATAACCTTGACATAGGTCCCGTGAGTCGGCAACAGACCGCCGGCAAACGGCAGCGCCTGAAGCAGCGTCATGCCGTCACGATATCCGACATAGGTCTGACGCGAGAACTCGCCGAGCATGGCCACCGAACTGTTCATGGTGGACGGAATGTAGATGTAATCGCCGTTTTGCACCGGAATGTTGTTCAGCGCGTCACCGCGCTGCAGCGCGGCGGTGAAGTTGACCGGAAGGATTTTGCCATCACGGGAAATAAAGGCGTTATCCAGATCGGCAAGTTCAATCGTACTGCCGGCGAACAGCCCGGATTCCAATCCTCCGGCCATGGCGATCGCGTCGGACAATCTGGTGCTGCCAATGGTTATCGGATAACATCCGGAACGCGACACCCGACCGTATATGGTGAAATTATATCCTCCGATGTACACTGGAACAAGCGCTACTCTGGGGTTTTTCACATAGCGTTTCATTTTTTCCGCAATGGCGTCGGTAGCCTCAACCAACGTCATACCGCCGACTTTTATCGGCCCGACCAGCGGAAGACTTAAGTACCCGTCCGGCGTCACCACCAACCCGGTCATATCCAAATCCGGGTTGTTATAGACTGAAATATTGAATTTATCCATTGCCGACAACCGATAAGGACGAATGTCCGGATTCTGAAGTTTCACCAACTGCGCAGTAGTGTCAGTGGCACTCTTTGGACTGACCGGCATCACCTCGTAGGCAAGCGGAACGGCAAACGGCCCGAAATAATCATTCGTCCAGCGGGTAGAACACCCGATCGACAACAACAACATGGTCAACAGCAGAAAACCGCACCGCAGTGCGCTTTTGCGTAACAGAGCAACATAATAAAATAATTTCATTATCAGATCACCCGGCGGTAAAGTTTATTGTCCACATTGAACAGCGCGCCGACAATATTGCGTACTCCGGCAATCCGGATCTGACGCAATATGTTATACACCTCAAGTTTTGATGTTTTCGCATATTCCATCATGAATACCGTTAAATCGGCGCTGGCGCATATCTCCATAAAAAGCTGCGGATGCAGATTGTATTCAAACATCTGCCAGACAACAATATCCCATTCCGCCAAACGTTCGCGCATCTCCTTAAGCACATCCCTGGTGGGCGACGCCATAAACGCCATATCGTCCAGCTTGAAATAATATATACCCTCCTCGCTCGGCACCGGCAGTGTTTCAGACAATTTATACAAAAAATCATTTATAAGATGCGGAACCTTCTTGGCGTCCACCTCATCAACGATCATGATGCGCAGACAGGACAACCCGCGCACCGCGAGAATATTCAGCAGTTCGGTGCTCACTTTTTCGTCCGCATCGGAGAATTTCACCGGCGCCATAGCCAACACCGCCGGACGCTGAACATCGTTCATCAGACTTTCGAGGTTACCGACGATGCCTTGCAACGCACTGTAAAAATCAGACCGCCGTTCCGGCACCAGACGAGGGGCGACACCCAACACCGGAATCGTCAGCCCTTTTTCCATATCAACCTTGCTGCGCACCGACAGATCAAGCGCTTCACGCACCAGACAGACGCCGCCGGTCGCCAACATGCCAAGCACAAAGCCAACAAAACCGAATGCAAAACGCTTGCGGCTGAGCGCCGTGTAAACCGGCACCGCCGCTTCATGAATTGAGGTGTCGGAAAATGACCGCTCCAAAAAGCCCTCATACCCTTTTATCGCGTCTTCCTGTTCCGAAATCAACCGTTTTTTCTGCTCAATCTGCAGCTCAAGCACCGTGAACGCCGAACTATTCGCTTCAAGTTTCCGTTTGTGTTGACGGAGTTCCTCCAGATTTTTTTCGTAATCTGAAATCCGGTTTCCGGTCAGCACAACTTCCGATTCACTGGTTCCGAGATCGGACATCAGCGAACTGTAAATCGGATTGTTTCCCATCACCACTCTTGAATTGCTTCCCTCCTCCCCCTTGGTCTCTTCCACTTTGTCCTGAAGGCGTTCCACCAGGGTTTTTTGAGACAATACCGATGGATTTTCATCGGTATAAAGCTGCCGCAGCCGGTCAAGTTCGATCTTTGCATCCACCAGTTTCTGCTCATTGCTGGTGTTGCTCTCCGTATACAGCACCACTTGAGGTTCAATGTCTTTCAGGCGGGATTTTATGGTGTTGATCTTCACCGTAAGCACATTCAAATTGTTTTTTTCCGCCTGAAGCCGCTCCTCGGCAGCGGTAATTCTGGAGCCGAGCATGGCGAGTTCAGCTTCAAAGGACATGCTGGTCATGCCGTTTTCGCGGCAAAGATCGCGCAGCTGATTGTAAAGTTTGTTTATCTCGCTTGCCAGCATAAGACTGGCATTCTGGCTGCTGAGCTGCAACGCTTTAACCTGTTCGCTGATAAAGGCGGTGTACTTTTCGATGAACACCGCAGCCAAAGTGTTGGCGATTTCAGCCGAGAGCTTGGGTTCTCCGGTTACCGCGTTTATTGTAAAATAATTGGAGTTTTTTTCAGACTGCTTCACCGAAACAGCTCCGCTCAAACGCGGCACGCTCCAGTCAAGATTAAGCTTCTTTAGCGTTTCGCTCAAACAACTTCTGCTCAGAATCATGTTGGTTATAACGTTGAACTGCGGCTGATTGAACCCGGTGGGAACCATTGAGCCGGCGCCGCTGGAGCGCAATTCCTGACGTATCATGCCAACACTGCTTGAGTATTGTTTGGGGGTTGTAACCGTTCTGAAAATAAAAAACGCCGCGGCGCAGCATAAAGGAATTATCGCCAGATACAGCCAGCTGCGCTGGAGAGCCCATATCCAGAATTGCCAGTCCCGCCTGAAAATATCCAGCAGCAGGCCACTGCCGTAAACGCTGCCTTTACCGGGAACAAATACATCGGTATCGTCAAGATGCATTATCTATAAGCCCTTCCCACATTCGGTCAGATTGACAGCATGAAACAACTGTCTTATTATTATTATAAGATAACATAATCCGCATTGATGAAAAAATCAAACCCGTCAAGACATATCCGGCCAAAAAAAACGCTCCAAATCAATATTGGGTCATCAGCCGCTGAACCATTATGCGCACCAGCAATCTTATATTCAGCCAGAATCCGGCGTGATAGGCGTAATACACCTCATCCATTTCAAGTTTATCCGGGTCCTTCTCATGTTCGTTAAGCTGAGTTAACGAAAACAACCCAGGCGCATAATCTTTCAAATGGGAAAGTATTTTCCCGTTCCGCTCGTTTACCGGAAGCAGATAGTTGCCGACCAGCCGCAACTCCCCGCAAAACACCAGCGGCAGCAGATGGAATACGTCCAGACTCAATTTGCGGAAATAACATCCCGCCATGTTGCCGGCCGGTTTGTCCGGACAATACAGCTTAAGCCGGCGACACCGGGGCGTATGGTTCTGGAACATGTAGCACTCGACATTTTCGCTCTGCAATTTGATGAACGGACGCAGCAGCACGAACGGTATAACCTGAATCAGGAGCACCATCAGGCCGATAAGTCGCTGCTTGATGGAGATGAACGCGTTGCCGTCCTGAAGCATCAGCGTCAACATCGACGAATCGTTAATGTCCAGCCGCTCGCCGGACGCCGGGTCAAATATACTCTTCCGGTATATCACCTTTCCGCAAATATCCATTTCCCGGCCGATATACGAATTTCCGATCACCACTGAGTCGGAGACATCGGTTCCGGTGTCAACCAGCGAATTGTTGCCGATCACAGCGCCGGGGCCGATTCGCGTGCCGCGCTCCAGCCGCAGGGAGTCTCCGAGCATCACCGGCTGCGTCACCTCCGAAGCGGCGGCAATGACCACGTTGCGGCCGATGTAGACGTTCGGTTCGCTGGAATATCCAGGCATATTGTAACGGACGCCGTCACCATAAACCAACTTCATGTTGATTTCGTAAAACGAAAGTATGGAGTCCATGCGTTCAACCGCGGGGGGGGCCATCCGGCCAAACCGGTTTTCCGTCTGAGCGCCGACCGGCGCCCGCCGGCCGATTATCATATATCCATCGCCGGCCGGCGTCAGCTCGGCGACAATACCATCGGCGGAATACTCCGGCATTTTAAAATCGCGCTTGTCATATACCGGCATGAATATACCCTGAAACAGCAGTGTGTCGTCACCATCGACAAAGTCGGCGAATGCGTCGACGAGCGGCCGTCCCCTTAAATCATCGGCGTTTTTACAATAGGAGATTTTAAGACTCCAACGTTCAGCGCCATCAAGAGCATAGCGCCATTCGGCGCCGGGATCGGCCGATGCCACCAGCACGTCCGCAATTCCGGCCAGCGTGCAGAAATCCAGCAAATACTCCAGATACGGCTTGTTGCCGATACTGAGCATATACGGCGACAAGCCGGGAAAGGCTTCGGTGATCCATGCCGTCGAACTCTGTGTGCAGTTGATGATGCATTTCATATTTTCAATACGCCCCGCGACCGGTGAATACCGCCGGAATGGTCTTTAACATTATCACCAGATCGGTCCATACCGACTGGCTCTTGATGTACTCCTTGTCCAGCTGAACCTGCCGCTTGAACGGAATGTCGCTGCGCCCGGAAACCTGCCACAATCCGGTAATGCCCGGCGTGACGTTAAGCCGCTTCCGGTCGTCAAGCGTATAGAGATCAACCTCCGACGGCAACGGCGGACGCGGCCCGACCAGGCTCATATCGCCGGTGAGCACGTTGAATATCTGCGGCAGTTCGTCGATGCTGAACTTGCGGATGAACCGGCCGACGCGGGTGATTCTGGGGTCGCGTTTCATTTTGAAGATCACGCCGTCGGCCGACTCGTTTTCGGCCATCATCGCGGCTTTTCTTCTGTCGGCGTCAACGTACATGCTGCGGAATTTGTAAAAATTGAAATGGCGTCCGTCGCGCCCGACTCTGGTCTGCCGATAGATGATCGGACCGGGAGAATCCAGCTTAACCAGCAATGCGGTTATGATGAAAACCGGCGACAGAACGAGAAGAATGAGCATGCTGCCCAATATATCGAACAGACGCTTGCAGAAATAAGCGCTTTTCACGGTGAATTTCCACACCATGATCTTGCGCTGTGCGCGACGGGAAACCCGGCGGTCCGCCCGAGACAGCAACAGATTCATAAGCTCTTCGCGGTCACGGTCGGCAATATTTTTTCTGTAGGATTTGGCGCACATTACGTTCCAGTCCTCTCCCCGGTCGGCAACCGGCCTACGTCAGGATCTCACCGCTTCAAGCGCAGAGTCAAGGTCATCGTAAATTTCAAATATCTTTGATGCTCTGGTTATGGTGAAGATCATGCGCGGCTTGCTGCCGAGATTTGCCAGAACCAGTTTCCCATTGTATTCGTTGCTGCTTTTCAGGCAAAACACGATTGCACCAAGCCCGGTACTGTCCAGATAATCCATTCCAGCGAGGTCAAGCACAAACTTACGGTGAGATGCTATAAGCTTGAGAAATTCCGAGCGAAGCGTCTCCGCAAATTCGGCGTCCAGCCGTCCATTGATCTCAATTACTTCCGCGCCATCGCGTTCGTAAGATTTCAGTTCCATAAATCTTCTCCGATAATTAATCCGATTCAATACTATAACTATATCAGTGTCACGCCGCCATTCAAGCCGGCCTGCGCTTTTTTTTTGCTTTTATTTGAATAAGACGACCAAGGGCGCAAATAATCAAACTTGACAAAGGCGCAAACTATGATATGATAATAATTAGGGAGGATGCGTGCATGAGAGGGGACAGGGAGTTGGTTTTGTGAAAATTATAAAATTTCTTATTGTAATTTCGGTCTTGTCGATTTTTCCATCAGCCGACAGCGCCGAAGAGTCCAAGCCGACGGCGGTGTTGCTTGTTGCTCCGGTTGACCTGAAGTCCGGCTGGCTGGACGGCGTACTGATTCAGACCGCCGCGGCGTTGCGCGATAATGACCGCGCCATTCACCCCCACATCCGCTATATCGCGCCGGGACCGGCCGGAACCTTCCGACGCAAGCGGACGATTGACGATTTGAAGACGGAACTGTCCAGCGCCGACTGCGGCGCAATAATCACTTTTGACGCCGCCATCGCCAGATTTCTGATTGAAGAACGCGATGCCATCGGCCTGACGCAACCGGTCATCGCCGCGCGAATGCCCCGTGACGGGCTGCAAAACCTGCGCGCCCAGTATGAAAACATCACCGGAACCATAATCTACGACGCTCCGGAAAATATCGCCGCACAGGCGGCGAGACTCTTTCCTTTATGTTCCGACATCGTCCTCTCCTTCGCATCGGAATTAACTCACGAGCAGCTCAATGAAATGAATTACCGGCTCAGACTGCTGCTGCCAAACCACCGGGTGCATTGTCTGTCCGGCCAAGAAAGCACGCCGGAAAACATCATTGCCGAAATCGGCAAAACCAACGGCCGGCCGATTGTCATCATCGACGGCTGGAAAACCGACTACAGCAACGAACCGATCACGGAGCGCGACTTCATCTCGGCATTGTCCGCCGCCTATAAAGTTCCGGTGTTTTCGTTCAGCGACGAGGGGCGCGGCGCCGGACTGGCCGGCGAACGGTTGTTGACGGCCGAAAACTACGGCAACATAATCGCCGCACTCACCGACCGGGCGCTGAGCGACAAATCGGCAGCCGGAATCGCGTTCAAAAACGAATCGCCGCCGCTGACGGTTGACTACAAGGTGCTGGCGTCGCTTGGCGCAGAACTGACGGAGATACCGCCGGAAGCGATCGTCTTGAACCCGCCGCCGGAACCGGTCTGGCCGCTGATACTGTATATTGCCGGCAGCGGCGTGATCGGAATGCTTATAATGCTGCTGGTGATATTGCGACTCCAGCGGATACGCCGGCGCGACGGAATGATCGCGGAGATTTTTCACAACCTGCCGCTGCGGGTCGGGCTGGTCGATAAAGACAACCGCATGCTGTTCGGGCTGCTCACAACAACGGACATTAAGAAAAAAACACTGCCGAATCCGGAAGTCTCCGCTGTGGATTACATGCCGGAACCGTACCGCTCCGAATTTCAGCGCATGCTGGCCGAAGTACGGTCATGTCCGGATGAGATGCAGAAAAAGACTTATAACATCGCCGGGGAACACCGCATGGCGATCTTCGTCCGGCTGCCGTCGCGCCGGTTCGGGCCGGACTGTGTGCTCTGGTATTCCGAAAATATCGACGAGTTGCACCGGGCGATGCTCGATCGCGAGGCCGCCGCCGACCGGCTGCGCCTGACACTCGAATCCATCTCCGACGCCGTTGTCGCCACCGACGGGAATGACACTATAACCATATGCAACCCGGCGGCGGTCAGAATGATGGGGCTGCCCGGCCAGGATCTGATCGGGCTGCAGCTCTCGGAGCTGCTCAGGCTCCGCAGCAGCTCAGGCAATCGAGAATCGGCTTCGCCATCGCTGACCGCGATGACGGAGAGACGCCACGTCAACATCACGGCCGACACCGCGCTGATCGGCCACAACGGATCACACCGGCTGGTTGAAGGCGCGGCCGGTCCGCTGATCGACGGCGCCGGCCGGATCATTGGCTCGGTGCTGGCGCTGCACGATATAACCGAATTCGTTGAAGCAGAACACAAGTACCGCAATGCCAACGTGCTGCTTTCGTCGGTGCTGGACAACCTGCCGTGTATGGTGTTTCTTAAAGATTGCGCCGATGAAAGCCGCTACATTCTGGCCAATCGCGCCATGGCCGACGGTCTTGGAATGGCCATGACGGAAATAATCGGCAAAACCGATTTCGAGCTGTTTCCCGCCGCTACCGCGAAGACGTATCTTCATGACGATCAAACCGCGCTGGGAAGCAACAAAGTTCTTGATATTGTGGAGGAGCTGTCTGCGGCGGACGGCGTCCGCATCATGCACACACTGAAATCCGGACTTACGCTTTCGGGCGACAAAAAAATGCTCCTCGGCATCAGCTTCGACATAACCAAAGAACACGCTCTTGAGCTTGAAGCCCGCCGGAATCTTCAGATTGTCAGCTGCCTGTTGGCAAGCTGTCCGGCCGGAATCACGGCGAAAGATCCAACCGACAACTACCGGCATGTGCTTTGGAACCTTGAAATGACCGCGATAACCGGAGTCGCCTCGGACGCGGCAATCGGCAAAAATGCGGACGAACTCGCCATCTTCCCGGCCGACTATATCGACGCCATGGGCAAGATTGACGCCGAAGTCGCAAAAACCGGACGTAAAATTGAATATAAATCCAAGCTGAGCATCAAGGGCGAAGAACGTATTTTCCGGATCATAAAATCGCCGGCGAAAATCGACGAAACCCACTCTCTGCTTTTCACTCTGATCATTGATGTCACCGAAGATGAACACGCCAACGGCGAACGAGCCAGACTGCTGGCCGAGTTGCGCAATTATGTTGAGAACGAACGCATAGTCAACGGCTGCCTGTCCGTGGTGGCGGAAGGGCTTGATTTCGACCGCACCATTCAAAGTCTGCTGCGCCGGGTGGCGCTGCCGGCCAATGCCGATCACAGCAATGTCGCGATCTACTCCGCCGATTACAGTGGTATTTCAATTGCATTTCACTGGAACGCCGCCGAGGAAAAAAACGGGAGCGCGCCAGCGGAACCGAAACGTTTCCGTCGGGATGACGGATCGGGATACGAACGACTGTCCGCCCATCAGGCCATCATGATAGATGATATAAACGATAAAAACTGCAACATGCTGCCGGCCGATGCAATTACATACTACCGCCAGCTCGGCATCAGTTCGCTCCTTGTCGCCCCGATCTTTTTTGAAAACCGGCTGTGGGGGGCGTTTTCGCTCGGCTTCAGGCTGCACCGCGACATCAGCAAGCTGGACGAACGCACCATCCGGGCGGCCGCCAATGCGGTGGAACTTGCGCTGTTCCGCCGTACACAGTTTGAAAAACTGTTTTCGAGCGAACGGGAAAAATCGCTTATTCTTAACAATATCGACCTTCCGATCATGCTTTTTGACGCTCAATGCCGCCTGATAAGCCGCAATATGGCCGCCGAGCGGTGGCGGCCGGGGTCGGTTCAGTACAATGTGCCGCATGACGGTAAAAACTGCAATTCGTCAAGTTGTCATTTTCCGATTCTGCCGGAGCACTGTCCGGTGCGGGCCACGGTGGAGAGCGGCAAACCGACTCAGATGGAAATGACTTTGAGCGGCGGTCATACCTATCTGGTCTCCACGATGCCGGTGACGGATTCGTCCGGCAAACTGCTGAATATTCTGGTCAGTGTGGTGGACACCACTTTGGAAACCATGGCGAGAGACCATCTGATTCAGGCCCGCGAAGCTGCTGAAGCCGCCAATACCGCCAAAGGAACGTTTTTGGCAACAATGAGTCATGAAATACGCACTCCGCTCAACGCAATTGTCGGGTTCAGCGAGCTGCTTGAGCTGGAAAATCCGCCGCCAAACATCAGGAAGCACCTCAAGGACATGCGCAGCGCAAGCAACTCGCTGCTGACCATCATCAACGACGTGCTCGACATGTCAAAACTTGAAGCGGACAAACTTGACGTCTCATACGAATGGGTCGATCCGGAAGAATTACTGAAAAACATCAAACTGCTGCTTCAGCAGATAGCGGCGAAGAAGCATCTTGAGCTGACAGCGGTAATTCCTGAACAAGTCCCGGACATTTGGTCGAGCGCGCCGCGGCTGCGGCAGATATTGGTGAATCTCGCCGGCAACGCGGTGAAATTCACCGAGCATGGCGGAATCCAAATTGAGCTTAAACTGGAAAATGTCACCGCAGAAACCGCCGACATTATCATTTCGGTTGCCGACACCGGTATCGGGATCGCCCCGGAAGTGCAGAGAATGGTATTTGAGCCATTCTATCAGATCGAACAGCCGACGCGAGGCACCAGATCGGTGGCCGGAACCGGACTCGGTTTGAGCATAGTCAAAAAACTGACCGAGAAGATGAACGGAGAAATCACGCTGAACAGCCGTCCCGGCGTCGGCAGCACGTTCTTCGTGACCTTCCGCAATGCGAGCATCCGGCATCGGCACAAGGAGGTAAAAGCTACCGGTGCAGCCGCAACGCGCAAATTCCGCGGAACGGCATGGGTGATCGATGATGTGAAGACCAACTGCATGGTGCTGTCCTCCATGCTGAACAAGATCGGAATGCATACCGAATACATGACCAGCCATACGCCGCTGCTTGAACGCATCGCCGCCGGCGAGCACCCCGACGTGCTGTTTACTGACATGTGGATGCCGGAAATCAACGGCAGCGAACTGACGGCGAAGCTGCATGAAATTCCGGATTGCCGGACACTGCCGATCATCGCGGTAACCGCCGACAGCGAAGTCGGCAGCAATTTTGACATGAGCGGCTTCACCGGAGTGCTGCTCAAGCCGATAACTTTGGAAAAAATCCGCCTCGCGCTGCAGCAGCTGTGCGATCTTGGATTATTGAAGTAAGCTCAGAGGCAGCCCGGAGCGTGCGCAACTGCGGGGATGTCATTTTTCCAAAGCGGCGGAAAGCACCAGTTCACCGGCGGAGGGGCGGCCGTTGACCTCGGTGCGCCCGTAGTCGCGGTGAAGGTCAACGATCAGTCCGCTTCCTCCCGGATTGGCAACGACCTTGATTTCGATTTTTCCACAGTCTGCAACCGGAAAAGTCAATTTGTCAACACCGGAATATACCGCTCCGTCCGCCAGCGCAACGGACAACGGCAGCCGGCGGCCGCCGTTCGGCACAACATTCAACGTCACCACCCCGCCGACGCCGTCACACCCGGCCAGCCGCTTGACCAGCCGGTCACCCGACTTCACCTTAAGTTCGCTCCAGCCGCCGAAACTGAACGGTCCGTTGTCCCGAATCACATTCCCGTCGGTCACGCCGGACGGACGCGCGACCCGGATCACGGCGTTTTCGCAGTTTTCGCTGTAAAAATCATAGCCGGCAAAAGCAAAAAACACCCCGGTCAGAAGGGCGGGAGCCATCGTCAGATAAAAACCGCGCCGGCACAGGGAAAAGCGACGCACCGCCGCAACCGCGAACATTCCGGCAAACACCGAAAGAATCGGAAACAGCGGAGCGCGGAATCTGGACAGATTGTAAAAGGCCGCCGTCGCAAACCAGTAACCGCAAATCAGCAGCAGCAGAAAAAACCAGTCGCCGCGCCGCCGTGCCGCCGCCCGCCGCCAGCCGCTGAGCATTTCCGCCAGCGCCAGCGCGATGATGATTCCGGGAACAAAAAACAGCTTGACCACATAAGATGACGCACCCTCCCCGAACAACGCCACATTGTTCGGAATATCCCGCCAGTCCCAAAACATCAGCAGTTTGCGGAATTGAAGCTCCGCAAATCCCAGCGGTTCACGCCCCGCCCACGCCAATATCTGCGAAACAACCGGACGGGAATCCGCCTCCGCCATCCAGCGCTGCCAGCTGTCCGGGTACTCCATCGGGCCGGCCATGCCGTTGAAGTCGCGGCCGCCGGGCGGCGCCTCCGGCGTATTGCCCAGCGCCATGACCTGACCGGCCGCGGTGGACGGTCCGGTCGGAATTCCGCGGACAGCGGTGTTGTGCCAGATAAACGGCAGCTGGACGATCAGTATCACCAGCAGCGAACCGGCGGCGGCGAAAAACGCCCGGCGCCAACTCCACCGAAAAAGAAACAGCAACACAAGGACCGGAAAAATATACCACGCGTTGCCGCGGGTCAAAATCGCCGTTCCCACCGTCAGGCTGAGCAGCCAATAATTCCACGTTCCGCCATTTTTGAGCAAGCGCACTCCGAGCCAGGCGATCAGCGCCATCCACAGCGCCTGAATATTGGCGATAATGAGAAACGGCGTATAGAGCAGCAGCGGAGTGCACACCGCGCACAATGCGCCGGACACCCAGCCAACGGCGCGGCCGCCGATCAAACGGCCGGTCAACACCACCAGCAGCACCGTCAGCGTTCCCGTTGCGATCTGCGCCGCGATCACCATGTCAATCGAATCCCAGACAAAGCGCAGCGCCGGAAGCCAGACGGCGTAATAAAACGGCTGATAGTAAAACTCTCCGGAAAAACCGCCGCTCAATATTTTTCCGGACAACTCCCAATAGGTGGCCATATCGGTCGCCTGACTCGGCCGATACACCGCGGCCGCGCCGGAAGCCAGCTGAACCGCCGCAACGATCCGCAGCAACAGGGCCGCCACAACAATACTCCCGGATACTACAATGTCTCTGCGTTTCATTCCTCAGCGTCTCCTTTATTCAAATTTACTTTGCAAACGCCATTTTTGCAAGTATATTATGCCGTCAAACATGAAAGGATTTTTTAAGATATGCTGTACCTTGTGTCAAAAGACGGTGGCGATTTCGCGGTCCTGCTGAAAAAATACGGCGTTGAATTCAAAGTTGCCGCAACTCTGGCTCACGCACTGCGAACTGCAAAGGCCGGTGACGGCGTCGCGGTTCTGTGCGACGAATATCCGGCGCCGCGCCGGATCTCCGCCAACTGGAAAGCCGCCGCGCAAAATGGCGTCAGGCTGTTTCTGGAATTTCCGCGCACGCTTGACGGCGTTGAGTTCGCAACCGGAATATCCGAGCCGGGATTCGAGCGCACCGTGACGACCGACAACAACTGCGGACTGGAAAAATGCACCATTCTCGCCCAGCACGGCGCTTATTTGCGCGAAGTGAAAACTCCGGTGACTCCGCTGCTTGCGCAGGCTCGGGTGGCCGGATACCGCACCGCGGTCTTCGGGCTGCCGGAAAAAATGTTCCCGGTTTTATTCCGCCACCCGCAGTACCCGTCGGTACTGGTGGCCAACGCCAATTTCTCAAAATTCATCACCGCCAGATTCACGCCGCAGCCGGACTGGGCGAAAGTAATACGCTTCATCATTTCATTTCTCGCGCCGGATGCCGGACTCCCGAAAAATCCGCAGTGGACAATGGCGGTGCGGCCGGTCAAGTCAGCCGGTGAAAGCATTTCCGCAGCCGACGAACTTGCCGCATTCAAACGCAATGTCGAATTCATTTCCGGGGCGCTGCTGGCCAACTACCACAACACCGGACTGTTGATCGACGAAGGATACAGCGCGAAAATTGACCATCTCGGCCGTCAGATGCGCCGTCAGCTAACCCGCGGCGACTGCACCGGAGAAGTCGCCATGGTCTTTGCCCTCGACTACAAGATGACCGGCAACATTCAAAGCCGCGACTTCGCCATCCGGCTGCTCGACTTTCTGTTCACCTCCGACACCTTGATCTGTCTGGACAAAAAGTCGCCGGTTTACGGTCAGCTTAAATTTTTCGAGCACACGCCGGCATACTATGGCGACGACAATTTCCGCGCCATCATCGGCGCCGCGCTCTCCGCAAAACTTCTCGGCGTCAAACGCTGGAATAAACCGATACTGCGCAACCTTCATTCGGTTCTCAACACCACCGGAAAACTCGGATTCCGCCGCGACCGCCTTGACTGGCCGTCCAGTTTCTCCGACGGCAAAGACCTGGCATTCTACCAGAACGAGGATTTCGTTCTTCTGCGTCCGCATGCCCAAGCCTACCTGTTTTCGGGATTCATGCTCGGCTGGAAACTCACCGGCGAACAGAAGTTCCTCGACTACGCAAAAAGCGCGATCGCCATCATGATGAAGGCCTACCCCAAAGTGCACTGGACCAACGGGCTTTCTCAGGAAATCGCCCGCATGCTGCTGCCGCTCGCCTGGCTGCTGCGGATCGAAGACACGCCAGAACACCGCGAATGGCTCGACCGCGTGGCCGCCGACGTGGAAAAACTCTCGCAGCCGTGCGGCGCGATCGCGGAGACTATGGGGGACCTCTCGATGGGGGACTATCCGTCGCCGCAGTCCAACGAAGCCTACGGCACCACCGAAGCGGCGCTGATCCAGGAAAACGGTGACCCGGCATGCGATCTGCTTTACACCACCAACTACGCAATGATCGGTCTGCATGAGGCGGCCGCCGCGTCCGGCAGTGCAAAATATGCGCAAATGGCCGATAAACTGGCAAAATTCCTCTGCCGGATACAGGTAAAGAGCGAACAGCAGCCCTATCTCGACGGCGCGTGGATGCGCGGATTTGACTGGAATCTGTGGGACTACTACGGCAGCAGCGCCGACGCCGGATGGGGCGCCTGGTGCATTGAGTCAGGGTGGACCAACAACTGGATCGCCGCCACTCTTGCGCTGCGCAAACTGAACCGCTCCCTGTGGGAAATGCTGTAACGTCATTAGCCTTAATATTGCATGAAACCTGAAAGTTGAATGGATTTTAGAAAAATACGATAGAACAATTGTAAAGAGCCGTTTTAATCGCAACTTTTCCATCAATTTTCAGGTTTTCAGGCAGACTTCCCCTTGCCCCATAGAGACGATGCGACGGGGCAGTCCTCATGTGCATCATGATATAAGCTAAACTTGTGAGTAATAATCGAAATTGATTGGATACAAAGTCATGACAACCGGTTCGAGCCGCAAAAAGCTCCAACGGCTGTTCTTTGATGCGGTTTTCCATTTTCCCGCGAGCGCAATAAGTTAAACGTCATATATATATATTTGACAAATAGAAGAAGATTGGTGTATATTATCACTGTCACCTCAAGTAGGATGGAGGTAATAACACACCGATTCCAACAATTTTCGAAATGGCGTAAGCTTCTGATTATGCCGTCTCAAAATCGTTTATTTTGCGCAAATTATCATTCAGGAAAGTGACAAGTGTCGAAAAATACCACGCCGCTTTCGGTTAATAGTACAGAGCATTTTACACTTATTCAACTGGTTCAGTTTTCGAGGTCAACCGCACCCGGCGCGGAAGACGCTGACGGAACCGAATCGCGATAATCGACCACGATGATCTCCGGTTTTCCTGATTTTGCTTTTTCCGCCAGCAGTTTGCCAAACGCGTCGCGCCCGATGTCATAATTGACCCGGGTAACGGCGATTTCCCCGCCAACAATGCTCAGTATCCGCTCAAATTCCGCCTGAACCGCGGTAGACGCCACCCCGTCGAATTCCGGCTTCATCGTGTTGATCACCAATATTTTCACATCAGCTGCCTCGGCCTTGACTGCGGCGACACCGGCAAGTCCGAAGCGCAGAAAGTCGTATTCGTTCATCACCGCCAGACTTGGAGCGTCAAAATTCTGCGCCGCCCGCACCGCCAGCGGAATCGCCGTGCCGGGAAATCCGGCCGCGTCAACCGCACGGAACGGATCGAACGCAAAAAATCCGATTACGCTGCCCTCTGCGGAAATCAGCGAAAACCGGTCATGCGCCGCCGCAACCGCGGTCATCGTCGGCATATACAGATTGAATACGCCGCGATAACGCTCCGGCAGCGACTCCGGAAACTTCGGGAGTTCGGGCGGCTGAATCAGTTCGTCGACATTGCCGCCGGCCTTTTTCGCGTCATGCACCAGAACGCGGTAGTTGGCGAGCGCCGGCGACATCACGTCCGCCAGCAAGTCTTTTTTGTAGACACCGCCGCCGTGCAGCGTTATCCGGGCGTAATCGGCCGGACGGGAAAGATAGTCGGAATCGACAATCAGAATAAACGGCACCTGAAAGCGTTCCGATGTCATGAACGCATCCTGAACTTCGTTGTATATTTTCTCCGGACTGGCGACCCGAACCGGAAGATCGGCGGCCGTCGCCATCTTTTCAACATTTATTCTGGCCGGAGAATAACGTCCGGCGGCGTCCGCCAGCACCAGAACGACCACACCGGAGTTGACCTTCCAGCCGGAGCACAGCGCGAGGTCGCCAACCGTTTCCGCGAACGCGGTCTGATCGAGCACCGCAAGCGCACGGCGCCCCAGCAGTCCGTCGGCCGCCGCCAACGCCAGACAGGTTCTCGCGTCGGCGTGACGCATCGCCGCACATCCCCTGATTCCGGCAAACGGTCTGGCAATGGCAAGCTCGGTTCCTGAACACGGCGCCAGCGGCAGCGTATCCACTCCGGCGTCATGTACAGCGGCGGCGATGACTTCGGAAACCGGCATTTCACCGGAACGCGGCGGACTGAAGACCGGCACGTCATACGAGGCAAAGAGCACCGCCTGCGTCTTGTCCGCATCGCCGGACTCGAATACCGAGCACCCCGTCAGACAGAATGCCGTGACAACCAAGGTCCACAGTCCGTTTTTCATATGCGCACCCTCCTGAGTTCATTCAACAGAGCGGTCAGGAAAAGCCGTGTCCGTTCGACGCTGGCAACACTTACCGCTTCGTCCACCGAATGGACATTCCACATGTCCGGCCCGAACGACAGCATCTGAAGTCCGGGGCGCTTCTGCGCGAAAATCCCGCACTCCAGCCCGGCATGCATCACCACCACCTCCGGCGACGCGCCGAACACCCGGCGGTAAACCGCTTCGGCGGCCACCACCAGCGGCGACTCCACCGGTATCCAGCCCGGATACTTCTCACCGCAGCCGACTTCGGCTCCGGCCGTTTCATACAACGCGGTCAACTCCGCGGTCAACTGCTGGCGGCAACGGTCATTTTGCGCCCGCTGCGACAACAGAATATGACAGACGGCGCCATTCGACGCAATGGTGGCAATGTTGTTCGACATTGCCGGAACCTTCCACTTTTCGTCAAATTCCAACGCGCCGTAAGGTGTTTTCAGCAGCGTGCCGATTATCAAATTCTGCGCCGTATCGCTCCACACCGTCTCCGGCGTCCGAACCGGTGAAAACGTTATTTTAAGTCCGGCGCCTTCCGCGCCGAGTGCACTCAGCCACTTCGCCGCGACCTTTGCCACCGCCGCCGCCACCACCGCGCAGTTCTCCGGAACCGCGATCGTTGCCGAGGCGCTTCCCGGTATGACATTGCTGACCACGCCGCCTTTTACCGAACCCACCCGGACCGTCGGCAGCGCGGCAAGCGCCTCGGCCAGAATGACAATGGCATTGCCGCGGCCGCGATGGATGTCGCTGCCGGAATGACCGCCCTTCAACCCCGACACCGCAAGTTCATAACCGGTCATCCCGGCCGGACACGGCTCCGGCGCAGTGCCGAATTCCACCTTCATCCGGGCGCCGCCGGCACAGCCGACCACCAGTGTTCCCTCCTCCTCGGAGTCAAGATTTATCAGCGCATCGCAGTCAAGAACGGCCGGATCGGCAAACTTTGCGCCGGCCAGTCCGGTTTCCTCCTCCACGGTGAACAGCGCGGCCAGCGCGCCGCCCGGCTCGGCGTCAAGCAGCGCGGACAGAGCCAACGACACGCCGATACCGTTGTCGGCGCCAAGCGTTGTGCGGCCACCGGTGGAAATCCGGTCGCCGTCGCGCACCGCGGCGATCGGATCAGTCAGAAAGTCGACACCGGGAACCGACGCGCACGGCACCATGTCCAGATGCCCCTGCATCGTCACCTTCGGCGCCGACTCGAATCCGGCAGCCGCCGGCCGGGTAATCAGCAGATTGCCCGCCCCGTCGCGCCGGCACAGAAAATCATGCTCCGCGGCAAAGCGCTCCAGCCGCTCGGCCAGAGCCTCCTCGTGGCCTGACGGATGGGGGATTGAACAGATCGTTGAAAAAAACTCCCAAACCTTCCCTTCGGGAAAAACTCCGCTCATATTTCACACTCCTTGCGATAACGGTAAATTGACTGCAATATGCCAAGCGATCCCAAATTCATCGCCATAAACGATCCGCCGTAACTGACCAGCGGCAATGGAAGTCCGCTGATCGGCGCCAGCCCGATGCACATGCCGATGTTGATGTAACAGTGACAGAACAGGAGCGCCGTCATGCCGACGGCGATATACCGGCCGAACGGGTCGTCGGTCAAATAAGCGATGCGCAGACAGGAGAGCACCACCACAAGCTCGGCGGTCAACAGCAGCAGAACCCCGGCAAAACCGCTCTCCTCGGCAATAACCGAAAAAATGAAGTCGTTGTTGGTCACGGTCTGCGGCAAATAGCCGAGGCCTGACAGCGTTCCAGCCCCCACCCCCTTGCCCAGCCAGCCGCCCGACCCCACCGCCAGACGCGCCTGACGGAGATTGTATCCGGCGCCGTGTGGATCGATGTCGGGATCAAGAAAAGTAGTTATCCGGGCACGCTGATACGGCTTGAGCATCGGCCGGACTTCGTATATTTCATTCAGCACGATCAACGGAACCAGTATCACCATCGCCGCTAAAATGCCTAAAACCAGTTTGCGGCTCATTCCGGCGGCGAACAGCATGCAGAACAGTATCGGAATCAATACAAATGAGCTGCCGAAGTCCGGCTCGATCAGGATCAGGTACATCGGCAGCCCTGCCACCGCCGCCGCCAGCAGCAGATGACGGATTTTTCGAATATTGAAATGAGGTGAGACCAGCAGCGCCGACAGCGCCACAATCGTGCCGAGTTTCCCCGCCTCGCTCGGCTGTATCCGCAGCCCGGAACCCGGAATGCTCAGCCAACTGCGGGCATTGTTGATCGGCGGCGAAAAAAGCACCAGCACCAGCAGCAGAACCCCGCCGAAATAAAGCAGCGGCGACAGCACCTTCAAATACCGGTAGTCAAAATACGACATGATGAAAAACAAGCCGGAACCAAACAGTATCCAGATCAAATGCTGTTTCCAGCTGTCCGGATTGCCCGTCTGAATTCCGGTGGAGCGCACAAACACCAGCCCGAATCCCATCAGCACCAGCGCCCCGGCGATCTGAAGCCAGTCAAACCCTGCAAAAAAGCGCCATACCGGACGGAGCAGGCCGCCGAACAGCCCGTCGCCTCCGTCCGAACGCTCTTCGATGAGAAGCGGCATCGCGTTTACTCAGCCGCGAACGTCTGATCCCGCTTGGGCCCGACCGAGACAATCCCGATCCGGGCGCCGACAAGTTCCGACATCCGGGCCAGATATTTTCTGGCGTTCTCCGGCAGGTCAGCCATGCAGCGCGCGCCGGAAGTCGGGCAGCGCCAGCCGGGCAGCGTTTCGTAGATCGGCTTGACTCTGGAAAGTTCGCCGGTGCCGGACGGATAGTGATCGCGCCGGACGCCGTCAATCTCATAAGCCACGCAGATTTTCACCTCGGCCAATTCGTCCAGCACGTCGAGTTTGGTGACCGCCATACGGTCGATGCCGTTCAGCATGCAGGAGTAGGCTCCGGCCACCGCGTCATACCAGCCGCAGCGGCGCGGCCGGCCGGTGGTGGCGCCGAATTCGCCGCCCTTGTTGCGCAGAGCGTCGCCCATTGCGTCGTTAAGTTCGGTCGGGAACGGCCCCTCCCCAACCCGGGTGCAGTACGCCTTCATCACGCCCCACACCGTGGAGATGTTCCGCGGCGCGATTCCGGCCCCGCCGCAGGCGCCGCCGGAAATCGTGGTGCTGCTGGTGACAAAAGGATAAGTCCCGTGATCGATGTCAAGCAGAGCGCCCTGAGCGCCCTCGCACAAAATCTTCTTGCCATCGCGAATCGCCTGATTGATCGAATAAACGGTGTCTTTGACGAACGGCGCCAGATATTCGGCCGCCGCTTTGACTTCGGCCCATTTTGCGTCCACGTCCAGCTGATCCATGCCGGCCTCGGCGAATTTGCGGTTGTAAACCGCCGCCTGTTCGCGGAACGCCGACTCCAAAGCTGGAATGTCACGCAACAGCTCGGCACGGATGCCGGTGCGGTAGGCCTTGTCGGCATACGCCGGACCGATACCGCGCTTGGTGGTGCCGATCTTGCGCCCCGGAGACAGCGCGGCCTCCTTCAACGCATCAAATTCACGGTGATAGGCGAAAATCAGATGGGCGTTGCAGGAGAGCTGAATCCGGCTCACATCCAGTCCGCGCCCGGTCAGCGCCTGCATTTCGGCCATCAGTCCAAGCGGGTCGGCCACCACGCCGTTCCCGATCACGCAGTCAACACCCTTGCGGAAGATTCCGGACGGAACCAGATGCAGCACATATTTTTCGCTGCCGATTTCCACAGTATGTCCGGCATTGCTGCCGCCCTGGAAACGAACGACCATATCAACATCGCGCGTCAGCACGTCGATAAGTTTGCCTTTGCCTTCGTCGCCCCACTGGGCGCCGATCAATATTTCGACAGCCATGTCCGAACACTCCTCGTTTTTATTGACAATAACAACAGATTTCCGCACAATTGTATTAATATATCACAAGCCTGATGCTTTGGCAACCGCGCCGGCGGCTTTTCAGCGGATAAATCCGTCGTCATTTTCGTCCACCCTGGTTTTCTTCAGATCGCTGAAAAGTTCCCGGGCGTTTTTCAATCCGCCGAGCAGTATCCAAACCGTGCATCCTACGCCGATGACCACGTTAAGGTAAATCTGCACCCCCCAGAACCACGACCACACCGCTTCCGGAATATCCCAGTAAATGCGCACAATGCAACCGATCACGAACAGCACCCACCACAGCATGGTCCAGGCAAAACTGACGATAAACAGAAATTTTTCCCCAGCAGTGAATCCTTCGCCGATGCCGACCAGTGAGGCAAGCGACAACTTAGACCGCTTCCGGGCAGGCTCCGGCGCAATCGCATCGCTTTCCACCGCGTACTTTCCGCGATGCAGCAGTTTGTCCATGTCGTGAACGCTTCGGCGGCCGAGCAGCGACACGGCGATATAACCCGCCACCGAAAAGATCGACGCGTAAAAACCGATCCACGCCTCGGTCAGGTAAAACTGATGGACATAAGGACTTGACGCCAGCCACTCCTGCGCCGCCGGACTCGACGCCGCCCAGCCCCTTAGCCAGCTGAAAAACGCCACCGACACACCGGATAGAATCACGCACACCAGCACAAGTATCGTCAGGTTGCGCACTCCGGCCCGGAACCGTTCACGCCCGCGCATCAGCAGCGCAATCACGCCGAACACCACGCCAAGCGCCAATATCGCAATTGAAATTTTATTGAGCATCGTCAGTCCGCCGTCAGCGGACGGCGCAAATACCGCGGCAACAACATCCTCCCAAATCTGAACGATCACCAGTCCGCCGAATCCGGTCACCGTGCCGATGCTCATCGCGGTCCACGCCGCGGCGGTCGTGCCGTGCTTCCAGTACAGTCCGCCGATGATGACCGCTCCGGCGCCGCCGGCGTAAATCGCGGCGGTTAGCGTGAAATACATGGTGATGAAACTTTTCTGGGTGTAAAACTCGCTGAAAACAAAGCCGAACACCGCCACGCCGATGATCGCCAGACGCATCACCAGCATGTGCATCTTTGGTGAAAACGGCTTGCCGCGCATCGGGGCGATCACATCCTGAATCAGGATCGTGCCCCAGCTGTGGGTGTAGGTGCTGTCGCAGGTGATCGCGCAGCAGAGGATCACCGCCACAAACAGACCGAACAGGCCGGACGGCAAAAGATGGGACATGGTGATCGGAACCGTCATCTGCGCCTGGATTCGGGCATCGCCGCAAGCGGCGATCGCGTCTTTGACCAAAGCGGCGTCGGCGCCGTATTTGTCCAGATGCAGAAACGCGTAAACCGCCATCGGCACCACGATCATGCACATCGCGGACGCCATGCCGCGCCATGAACCGATCACATTGGACATGACCGCCTCATGCGGCGTTTTCGCCGCCGAACCGTAGCCGGAATTGCCCTGCCACACCATCACACCGTAGAAAGCGCCGAACAGACCGATCAGAAAATAACTGAGGTCAAATTCACGGGTGGTACTGGTCATGAACGGGTCGATCAGCGACGTGCCGGGCTTTTCGACCACTTTAAGACCGTCGATTATGTCGCCCCATCCGAACTTGAAGACGGTAAACAGCAATATCGCCGCCAGCACCGCGATCACAAACGAGTTCTGCAGGAAGCCGTTGATCATAATGCTGATCATTCCGCCCGAACACGAGATGTAAACCGCCACCGTCAGGTACCCGATCATCAGCATGGAAAACGTGCCGAACGTGATGCCGAGAAACTCGAAATGCGTCGGCAGACCGATGAAGTTCATCAGGAATTTTGCCGTCACCATCGGAAAAATGCCGTAGTTCAGCAGTCCGGATATCCAGCATAGAATTCCGGCAAAAAAACGGAAGTTGCGGCTGTAGCGCATTTCAAAAAATTGAGCCAGCGTCAGACTTCGCGTCTGCCGGTAGCGGTAGATCACAAAGCCGGACAACATAATGATCGTGCCAATCGGCGTTCCCATCACCCCCCACCAGCGCGGCGGCAGCCCGGTGGCGTAGCCGAATTCCCATAAGTTGACAATGCTGATCGCGCCGAGAAATCCGCTTGCGATCGTCAGCAGATAACGCCCAGCCAGCCGGTTGGCCGCCAGAAAGTCGGCACTCGACCGCATGAAGCGTTTCGTATAGACCGCGGTGCAGACAATCGCCGCAATCACCAGCCCGATAACCGCAAAATCAAACCAGCCGACCAGCATACGCCCTCCGTTTGTTATGGTTGTATTCTCTCAATATACACCGCCATTATAAAACCGGCAATGGTAAAAACGCCGCACAAGCGATAAAAGAGAGCGACTTTTCCGTAAAAACCGGATCGTCGCGCCCCAAAAACAGTCTGTCGGCGCAAAGACGGCGCGACGCACCGCAGAAAAACGAAAGTGACAAGGCGGCAATTGAACCGGGCAATGCAGGAACTCCGCACCCCGGAGAAGAAATTTTAAATTTCCAGAGGAAAAATAAATAAAAACTCTTCCGACATTTTCATCCATGCCGGAAGAGTTGCTTGTTCGATCAATCAGCGGATCGCGGAATCAGCGCCAGACCATGACCTTGGCGCCCCAGGCGTCGCGATACTGATCCGGAGCCTTCCAGTCGCACACCTTGAGCTTGAGGAAATTATAGCCCTGCTTGAGGCGGACGTCAAACCACAACGGCTCCATGCATTCGCCCTCCATGATCGGTTCGACCTCCAGCACCGCCTTGCCGTTCAGCCAGCCGATGCAGCCGTCGGCCGCCGCCACCGCCAGCGTCGCCTTGCCCGCTTTGTCCGACCAGATGCGGAACATCATATATCCCATCACATTGCCGCTGGTGCGGAACTGTTTTATCAGATCGCAGTATTCGTCGGCGTTGGGATTCAGGTAAACGCCGTTGTCCATAAAGGCGTAGTCTTCCCAATATTCCGGCTCGAACACCTGATCGGCCAGCGGAATGTTGCGGTTGTACGGGAACGGCCCGGCCACCGCGACCGAAACGACCGGCGCCATTTCGCGCTTCGCCGGATACGGAAAGGCGGTGATGCGCGTTTCGGTGGAGCCGAACGGAACCAGACGCAAGGTCTCTTTTTCCTTGGCCGTATCAAAATAAACCGGAACCTGAGGCGTGTACCGATTGCATTCCAGCGTCGAAAAATTGGTCACCCGCCGCGCCGGGACCTCCAGCGCCAGCGGAGGATTGTCATACGGGTAGCCCTCGGCGCCGGTTTTGACCAGTTTGACTTTATCGAGCTTGTCGGAGTCAAGATCAAGCGCATAGTTCCAGTCGCCGGACGGCATGAAAGTGCGCGGAGAAAACTTGGAGTCGTTCTCGCGCGTTTCGGTGTGCGGAACGTTGTAGGAAAATACCAGCGGACCGCGCTTGAGCCACTGCCACTGACGGTCGCGTTTAAGTTCAACCGTCATCGGCAACTCCAGCGTCAGCACGTCGCCGTTGCGCCAGGAGTTGTCCACCGTGATGAACTCGCCGGACGGCAGGTCGATCGCCACCGGCTCGCCGTTGAGCTTGAGCGACGGCGAATCGCACCACGACGGTATCCTGAACGTAAACGGCATGGTGACCGTGACATCGCAGGCGAATTTAAATTCCACTGTTTCGTCGAACGGATATTGCGTCACCTCGCTGATCTTGATTTTCTTGCCTTTGAAGCGCCAGGCAAGCGAACTCGGGCCGTAGAACGCGGCCACCGGCGCGCCGTTCGCATCCTGCATCCACATGCGCGACACGAAGTTGGGCATGGCGCGATGAACGTTGCCCGGACAGCACTCCGGGAAGTGATTCGGGCGGTACTGCCGCCATGCCGACCGGCCGCGCAGAAAATGCGAGTTGTTGGAAAACGGCGTGGCCAAAACCTGATTCACACTTGAAAGGTACTGCAACGAGGAAAAATCCTTGGTGATAGATCCTTCAAAGGCGTTGTACATGATCTGTTCGATCTTGTCGGATATGCGGGCGTCGCCGTCGGCCAGCAGGAAATAGCCCATGGTCCAGGTCAAGTCGGTTATCACGCAGGTTTCGTACCCCTGCAACGGATCGTGGCCGGAAAGATATTCGTTGGCCGACGGCATGCCGGAGGGCTGTTCGTGGTCGATGAATATCCGGTTCAAACAGTCCTGCGCCGCCTTGAGATATTTCGATTCGCCGGTCGCCATATAGAGCAGAACCGGCAGCTTCAGCGACTCGCTTGAGGAAACACCGTGCATTATCAGCCGCTTGCCGGAAGCGACCTTGTCGAACCAAAGTTCTTTTTCATAGTATTCCTTGATCCGGTTGAGCTTGTTGTGCAGCTTGTAAGCCTCCACCGCCTTCTTCTTCAGCTCCTCGTCACCGGTCCAGAAGTAGACGCGCAGCATGCCCTCAAGATTCATGATATGGCGGAACGGAACCGCCAGGTCTTCAACACTCATCGCCTGATAATGGCGGTGGAACGCCTCGATCACCTGCTCGTCGCCGGTGGCTTCGACATAGGCGATCACCGCCTTGAAAAACACCGCCATCGGCCATTCGGAGTTATGGTCATAGGCGGCCTTGCCGCCAAGCTTGCCGTCCGGATTCGGGTGGTCGAGCAGATACTTGAGATTGGTCTCGAAAATCTTGCGCATCTCCGGGTCATTGAGCAGCAGTCCGAGCCGGCAGACGCCGTCCAGCAGATAGCCGGACTGCTCATAAGGCCACCAGGCGTTGATCGGCTGAACCGGCAGATGGCGGCCGTTGTACTCCATATCGCGGAATCCGACGTCGCGGATCATCCCGGCCCACATCACGGTGTCGAACGGGTAGCCCTGCACTTTGTAATTCCCGGTCAGCCCGGAACGTTGGCGGCGCAGCGATTCAAGCAGAAAACCTTCCGGCGACACCGCCTGCGCGCCGATCTCCCTGAACTGTGCGAATGTTTTTACTTTTTCCATATGATATTCTCCGGTTGATTTTTATTTTTGACTGCAAATACGCGCCGACATCCCCGGCCGCCGCTATCTCATTGATTTAACCCTCTATAAAAGAGCGGTTCCGATGTTCAGCAGCCGTCCGCCCTGATAGACGATCAGCGTCATTCCATAGGCCAGCACCGTAAGCCCCGCCAGCTGCAATATGGTCAGCAGCCACGAATTGGTTTCGCGCCTCACCACCGCCACCGTCGCCACACAGGGCATGGAGATCAGGCAGAACAACATAATGCAGAACCCCTGAAGCGGCGAGTAACTCTCGCGCAGATGAGACTGAAGTTTAGCCACGTCCGGTTCGTCGTCGGCCACGCTGTAAAGAATGCTCAACTGGGAGACAAACAACTCCTTGCCGGCGAACGCGCCGATCAACGCCGAACTCACCTTCCAGTCAAACCCGATCGGGCGCAGCACCACCGCCAGCCCGCTTCCGATCCGTCCGGCCAGCGAATAGCGCAGCGCCTCGGCGCGGCGGCCTGCCTCAAGCGATTTGAGCTGCTCAACGTCCTCATCCGACGGATTAACCATCTGCTCAAGCTCCGCGATCCGCCCGTCCATCGGCGCATTGTGCAGCACCGGGAAAGTGTTGAGTACAAACAGGATGATCGATGCGCCGAGAATCAGTGTCCCGGCCTTGCGCAGATACATCACCGACCGCTCCCACATGTGTATCATCAAACTGAACAGCGTCGGCATCCGATACGGCGGCAGCTCCATTACAAACACCTCGTCGCCGCCCTTGAACAATGTTGACTTTAAAAGCCGCGCTCCAGCCATCGCCAGCACCACGCCAATCAGATAAATCGACCACAGCACCAGAGACTGCGCCTTGCCGGGAAAGAAAGCCGGAATCAGCATCGTATAGATCGGCAGTCTGGCGCCGCAGCTCATCAGCGGAATCACCATGATGGTGGTCAGCCGGTCGCGGGTGGACTCGATCGTCCGGGTCGCCATGATCGCCGGCACCGAGCAGCCGAATCCGAGCAGCATCGGAATAAAACTTTTTCCGTGCAGCCCGATCTTGTGCATGAAGCCGTCCATCACGAACGCGGCGCGGGCCATGTAGCCGGTTCCCTCCAGAAACGCGATCGCCAGAAACAGCATGATGATGTTCGGCAGAAAGATCAACACTCCGCCGACGCCGCCGATAACTCCGTCAAGTATCAGCGCACGGAAAAACGGCAGCGACTGCTCCGGCCACACCATGCCGATCCCGTTTGCCAGCTGATTGAAAAACCACTCGACCGCCATGGTCAAAGGCTCGGCGCAGGTAAAGGTGAAGGTGAAAACCAGAAACATCACCGCCATAAAGATCGGAACGCCGAGGAAGCGGTTGGTGGCGATCTTGTCGATATTGTCGGACACCTGACGGCGTTTGTCATTGCTTATCTTGATCGCCTCGCGGCAGGCTCCGGAGATCATCCCGTAGCGGCGGTCGGCCATAAACGTCTCGTGGCTGACGCCGTGACGGGCGGCCAGACGGTTGCGGAATACGGCGGCGGCTTCGGAGATTTCGGCCAGCCGCGGCTCGGCGGACAACTCCGGATCGTTCTCCAGCAGTTTTATGGCGAAATAACGCGCCGGAAGGCGTTTCGCCGCCTCGAACCCGGAACGTTCAACCATTTTTGTCAACTCATCGACGGCGGCGTCGGTGCTTTCGCCGTAGGAAAGCCGGACGCCGCGCTGATCGGACGAACCGCTTTTCAGCATTTCAACAATCCCGCCGCGCAACTTGTCCATCCCCTCGCCGGACGAGCCGACGGTGGTGACGATTTTCGCACCGAAATAACGCTCCAGCATCGGAAAATCAAATTCAATGCCGCGGTTTTTCGCGTCATCGATCATGTTGAACACCATCAGCATCGGCAGATTCAACTCGGCCAGCTGCGTGGTCAGATAAAGATTGCGCTGCGGATTTCCGGCGTCAATCACATTCAGCACCAGATCAATTTTCTGGTGCAGCAGTTCGTTAAACGCCACCTTTTCCTCCGGAGAGGAGTTGGACAGACTGTAGATTCCGGGAAGGTCGATGACTTCAATCCGCATTCCACCGATGGTGCAACGACCGATTTTTCGTTCCACCGTCACCCCCGGATAATTGCCGACATGCTGACGCGATCCGGTCAATATATTGAATATTGTCGTCTTTCCGCAATTCGGATTGCCGGCCAAAGCGATTCTGAAACACTCACCGGAAGTATTCTCAACTGATTCGTCATGAACACTGGCGTGCCAATACTGCATTTTTTCCGGCGTCATAATTCGCCTCCGTCATTTTCGGAGCACTCCTTGACCCAGATGTACGCCGCGTCGTTGGAGCGCAGCGACAGGCTGCTGCCCAGCACCTTCACCCGCAGCAGGTCGCCGAACGGCGCATGTCCCTCCATCTCTATCACCGTCCCCGGAACGATTCCGAGATCGGCAAAACGTCTTACGCCGCGCAGACTTTCCGCCACCTGCGCGATTACCGCGCGCCTGCCCTCCTCAAGCTGGTCCAGACTGCGCAGCCCCTCCGGGTCATCGGCGGCAATCTGCGGCATGGCGGTGGAAAGATGGTCGCGCAGTCCGGAGCAGTCGCTCCGGGTGAGGATGGCTTCGACCAGTTCAACGAAACGGGCCATAACGCGTTCGTTGACCACATGTTCCATCTTACAGGCCTCTTTATCGGCCTCGTCTTCGTCAAGTTTAAGTATTTCTCGGAAGAACCTTCTGAGTTCTTTGTGCCGCCGCCGGATCTCCTGCGCGGTCTCTTCGCCGTCACGCGTGAGCACCACCGGAGAGTGTGACTGATAAATCAACAGGTTGCGGGTGGAAAGCGCCTGAAGCGCACTGGTCACCGAAGGCATCGTCACCTTCAGCTTGTCGGCGATATCCTTGACGTGGGCGTGCCCTTTCAGCTCGACCAGTTCGGATATCACCTCCAGATAGTCTTCCATGTTGCTTGAGATTTCGATTCGCCCCATATTTATTGTACCTTTTTTGTTTTCGTACAATAAATATAACGCAGCGGAACCATTTTTGCAAGCAGAAAATTAGAACTATCTAATTATTTTTTATTCATAGCGCAGCGCTTCAATCGGGTCGAGCTGCGCCGCCTTCCACGCCGGGTAGAAACCGAACACCACGCCGACGCCGGCCGAGACCAGAAACGCCGCGGCAACCACCGCCGGACTGGATTCGATCGGCCAGTTCAGCAGCGAATTAACCAGCAGCGCCGCCCCGTGCCCCAGTAATATTCCGACCAGTCCGCCGACCAGACACAGCATGATCGACTCAACCAGAAACTGCTTCAGTATATCGCGCGGACGCGCTCCGACCGCCATGCGCAGCCCGATCTCTCTGGTTCTTTCCGTCACCGAGACCAGCATAATGTTCATGATGCCGACGCCGCCGACAATCAATGAAATCAGCGCCACCACCAGCAGCAGGTTGCCCATCATGGTGGTGGTGGAGCTTAACGTATTCATAAATTCGGCGGAGTTGCGCACCCAGAAATCGTCTTCCTTGTCCGGCCCCAGACCGTGGCGGTAGCGCAGAAGCGAGGTCAACTCTTCGCTGGCCGAGCTTACTTTCTCCGGCGACGCCGCGCCGACCATGATCTGATCGATCTGGGTGAACTTCGGCACCAGCAGCGTATCGTCCGCCAGATTTTCCGCCTGTTCCGGATAGAATGCCACGCCGGTGGCCGGATACAGCGCACTCGGCAGGGTACTGGCGGTGCTGGTGGTGTTGGCGGCGGTGCCGGACTTGAGTCCGGTGATGCGCGAACGCATGGTGGTCCACGGCATCACCACCACATCGTCCTCGTCCATTCCCATCATATTCGAGCCTTTTTTGGTTAGTACGCCGATGATCTTGAAACTGACGTTCTTTATCCGCACCGTGCAGTCCACCGGCGAGCCGCCGTCAAACACTTCGTTGACAATGGTCTGCCCGACCACGCAGACCCGCGCCCCCTCCTCCAGTTCCGCCGCGGTGAACAACCGGCCGTCCGCGAGTTTCCATTCGCGGATATTGAAATAGTCCAGCGACGCGCCGACAATCTGCCGCGGCGTCCAGTTTACCCCGCCGAAAACAAATTGTTTCCCGGACGAGCTGAGAATCGGTGTGGCGTACGCCACGCTCGGACATTCGCGGATCACCGCTTCGCAGTCCTCCGGCGTCAGGCTCATCGCGCTGCCCGCTTCCTGACGTGCGCCGCCCGGAACCCGCGGCGTTCCCGGCATTACAACCAGTGTATTCGCTCCCATGCTTTCGATCGACCGACGGATCGACGTACTCGACCCCTTGCCGATCTCCATCATGGTGATTACCGCTGAAATGCCGATCACAATACCGAGCGTGGTAAGCAGCGCCCGGGTCGGATTGCGGCGCAGCGCACGCAGCGCCAGACCGATAGTGCTCCAGAGACTCATTGCCGATGCTCCTCTCCGCCGACGACCAGTCCGTCGCGCATTACCACGGTGCGTTTTGCGCACGATGCGATCTCTCCGGAGTGGGTGACCAGAATTATCGTGATCCCCTCCCCGTTTAATTTACTGAACATTTCCATAATATCCCGGCTGGTGCGGCTGTCGAGGTTGCCGGTCGGCTCGTCGGCGAACAGCACCGGCGGATGGTTGACCAGCGCCCGGGCGATCGCCACCCGCTGCTGCTGACCGCCGGAAAGCTGCGATGGAAGATGACGCATCCGGTCTTCCAGCCCGACGCGCTTCAGCATCGCCGCGCCGCGCTCCACCCGTCCGGCATGGGAAAGTTTGCCCGCGGTGTAGCTGAGCGGCATTATCACGTTGTCCAGCGCGGTGGTGCGGGACAGCAGATTGAAACTTTGAAACACAAAACCGATCTTGCGGTTGCGGACCATGGCGCGGGCGTCGCCGGAGATTGAGCCGACCTCCTGACCGTCCAGCCAGTACTCTCCGGTGGTCGGGCGGTCGAGACAGCCGAGAATATTCATCAGCGTGCTCTTTCCCGATCCCGACTCGCCCATCAGCGCGACATATTCTCCACGTTCCACCGAGAAAGAGATTCCCTTGAGCACCGGCACGTCGATCTCGCCCAGAAAATAGGTTTTTGTGATGTCGCGCAGTTCGATCAGACTCATTTTTTCTTGCTCCCGAAATGGCTCGGCGGCTTGGGCAGAAATGGACTGCCGGCGGCGGCTCCGGCGTCATCGCCGTCCGCCGTTTCGACCACCGAAGCGCCGATGACGACCGGCGTATTTTCCGCCGCTCCGTCAAGAATTTCCGTGCGCACTCCGTCATTCAATCCGACGGTCACGGTCAGCGGTTTCAATTTTCCGCCGTCAAGCGTCCACAGCACCCGGCGTTCCGCGTCCGGAGATTCGGACGATTCGGCCACTGCCGGCGTCGCGGTCTGAACCGCGTCCGGCACAAACCGGAGCGCCGAGTTCGGCACCGTGAGAACATTGTCCCGCTGTTCAAGAATAAAATCGACATTGGCGGTGAGATACGGCAGCAGCGTTCCGTCCGAGTTGTCGGTAAACACTTCAGCTACATACGTCACCACGTTCTGCGACATGGTGGCGTTCATCCTTATCTTGCGAACTTCGCCCTTGAACACCCGGCCCGGAAACGCGTCCACCTTGAATTCGGCCGGCTGACCGACCGTTATCTGCCCGATGTCCGCTTCGTTGACCGACACCCACACCTCCATGCGCTTGAGGTCCTTGGCGATCAGGAACAGACTCGGCGCGCTCATTGAGGAGTTAACCGTCTGCCCCACGTTGATCCGGCGGTCGATGATCACGCCGTCCACCGGAGACTTGATCGTGCAGTATTTATAATTCCAGTCCGCGGAGTCGAGCGCGGCCTCGGCCGCCGACTGCGCCGCCTGACAGCGCAGCAGTTCGGCCTCGCGGACCTTGATTTCGGCCAGCGCCGAAGCGTAATCGGCCTTGGCGCTGTCATAATCGCTCTTGGCGATCACGCTTTGCGGATTCAGCTTCTCGGCCCGTCTCCAGTTGGCCAGAGCCAGCTCAAGTTTAGCCGCGGCGACTTCGATATTCGCTTTTGCGTTGGCCACCGAAGCCTTGGCCTGTTCGGCGGCGGCCTCGTTGTTTTTTACCGCGGCGGAATATAGGGCGTCGTCGATTTTTGCCAGCATCATGCCGGTTTTCACCTCGGAACAATAATCGACCGTATGTCCGGCGGCGTCCGTCCCGAGTTCGGTGATCATGCCGCCGACCTGAGCGCCGACGTTGACCAGCTCCTCCGGTTCGATCGTTCCGGTGGCGCTGATTGCGCTGCGCATGTCGGCGCGTTCGACTTTGGCGGTTGAATACACCACCTTGCTGCCGCTGCTTTGAATTTTGGCATACGCCCACCATGCGGCCGCTCCGGCGGCGGCAAGCGCCGCCGCCGACAATACAATGCGAACAGATTTATTCATTCGCTCCCTTTCAATTTTACAAACTGGTTTGCAATATAAACGCTTTCCGGGAGCGTTTTATTCTGAAGTCAGAATCAGAATTTCCCGCCCATGGCCTTGAACACATCCAGCGACAGCCGGCCGATGAAATCGCGCGCGTCGGCATTGCTGGTGCAGTTGCGGGTAAAAACCGTCAGCACATATTCGTTGCCGGGAACCCAGAAGATTCCGGTTTCGTGTTCAAGGCAGTCCAGCGAGCCGGACTTGTGCGCCACCACCAGATCCTCCGGCATGTAACGCTTGAAAGACTCAATATCCTTCTGCATGTTGAGCATATCGATCATCACCGAGCATGATTCAGGACTGATAAGTTTACGCTGTCCGATCATAGTCATCAGCCGGTCCATATCGGCGGCGCTGGTGTAGTTCTGCCGTCCGGCTTTGGCGGCCTCCCAGTCGAGCATTTTGCGCTGCAGACTGGTCGAAGTCAGGCCGAGACCGGCGCCGAGACGGTTGACCGGCTCCATGCCGGCCAGATCGATGAGTACGTTGGTGGCGGTGTTGTCGCTTTCGATTATCATCATCACGGCAAGGTCGCGCAGCGAGTAGTCGCTCTGTTCGAGACAGCCGATGATGCTGTCCAGCAGTTTTGCGCGCTCCGGAACCGTGATCCGCTGGTCGAGTGAAAGTTCACCGGCCTCCACCCGCCGCATGATCTCGGACAGAATCAGTACCTTGATCGTGCTGGCCGAAGGCATTTGCGTGTCGGCATTGAAACTGTACAGCCGCTCGCCGGTGTCAAGTTTTGTCAGAACAACGGCGACTTCGCCGGGGGCGTCGGGAAGACGGGCTTCGATAACCGCTGCAATATCCGGCTCCGCCGCGGCCTCCGAATCAGCTGAAGTCGAGACGCAGCCGGCGCCGAACACGGCCGAACAAAAAGCGGCAAGCAGTATTCCGATTTTCATTTTCAAGAAAAATTCCTTCCGTTATTCGGTTAATCCAACGCGGGTTCCGGCGGAGAGGTCGCCGTCGAGCACCCGGTTGAAACTGGTATCGTCAAAGAAATTGAACACCACGATCGGCAGCCGGTGGTCGCGGCAAAGGCTGAACGCCGCCTGATCCATCACCGCCAGTTTGCGGTTGAGCGCGTCGTCATAAGTAAGGAAGTCGAACCGGGTGGCGGAAGCGTCCTTGAACGGGTCGGCGGTATAGATTCCGTCAACCTTTGTGGCTTTGAGCACGGCTTCGCAATCCAGTTCCAGCGCCCGCAGCGCCGCCGTGGTGTCGGTGGTGAAAAACGGACTGCCGGTGCCGCCGGCGAAGATGACGATCCGCCCGGACTCCAGCGCGGCAATCGCCGCCGCGCGATCGAACTTTTTGGCGAACGGCTCCATCGCCACCGAACAATGCACCTCGGCGCCGACCCCGGCCGCATGGAAAAAGTCACTGAGACACAATGCGTTCATCACCGTGCCGAGCATACCCATATAGTCGGCCGTCACCGCGTCCATCCCCCCCTTTGCGCCCATCACTCCGCGCCAGATATTGCCGGCGCCGACCACCAGCGCAACTTCAATGCCGCGATCAACCGCCTGTTTTACCAGACGCACCACCCGCCGCACCGCCTCGGAATCATAACCGTGATCCTGACCGCCCTTCAGCGTTTCGCCGCTGATTTTCAAAAGCACCCGCTTATACATCATCTGCAACTCCCGTGTTTGAATGTCAATTCAAATAATATTTCCAATGCCCGCGCCGCCGACTGCGCCCGTATCCGGCCGCGGTCGCCGTCAAACCGGCACCGTTCCACCGCAAAAACCCCGCGCACCACCGCCCCTACGTAAACCAGACCGACCGGTTTCTCCGCCGTTCCTCCGTCCGGACCGGCCACCCCGCTGACCGCCACCGCGCAGTCCACATTCAGCGTCCGGCAGGCTCCGGCCAGCATTTCCTGCACGCACTCGCCGCTGACCGCGCCGTGTTTTTCCAGCGTCTCCGAGTTCACGCCAAGCACGCGCCGCTTGATCTCGTTCGCATATGAGACCACGCCGCCCTTGAACACCGCCGAGGCGCCGGGAACCGACACTATCTCCGAAGCGATCATTCCGCCGGTGCACGACTCGGCGGTGCCAAGCGTCAGATTCAACTCCGCCAGCTTTTTCAGTATCTTCTCACAGAGCGTCATTTCTGAAACAGATCCATAATCGCCTTTTCCTGACCGATCACCGTCAACTGGTCGCCGACGTTAAGAATCACATCGGGGTTCCAGACCGTCTCAATGCCGCTGCCCGGCTTTTTAAGCAGCAGCACCGTGACATTGTATTTGTTGCGCAGATCAAGCTCCTTGATGCTTTTGCCGGACATCGCGTCGGGAACCATCACGTCAGCGATGAACGAACCCTTGAATTCAAACATGTCGCGGATGTTGTCCATCGACAGGTTGCGCGCCAGCCGCTCGGCCACATCCTGCTCCGGTTCGATCACTTCGTCGGCTCCGAGCCGCATCAATATCCGCTTCTGCACCGGATTGTTGGTTTTAACGATCACGCGGCCGGCGCCCTCCTGCTTCAGGAAAGTCAGCGCCAGAATCTGCGCCTCGAAATGAGTGCTCATGCAAAGAATGACCGCATCGAATTTCTTTACGTCCAGCTCCCGGATGACGTCGGGATTGGTAACGTCGGCAGTCAGCGCCTCGGTCACACTGTCCTTGATCGCCAGAACCAGTTCGCTGTCAATGTCCACGGCCACAACGTTGTTGCCGCTGTTGGAAAGTTCCTCCGCCAGCCGGCTGCCGAAGCCGCCGAGTCCGAAAACCGCATAACTTGCCTTCATTATATAATTCTCCTTTTCATCCGATGACGATCCGTTCTTCCGGGTATTTCAACTGCGTCTGCTTTTCCCGTCCGAGCAGAAACAGGAATATCGTAAACGGCCCGACCCGGCCGATGAACATATACGCCGCCAGCAGCAGCCGCGACAACGTGTCCGACTCCATCGAAAACCCCAGCGACAACCCGACCGTGCCAAGCGCCGACGCCGTCTCAAACACCGTGTCATCCGACTGCACGCCGGAAATCGCCGACAGCGAAATCGTTCCGAGCACCGTCAGCATCACATAGATGATTATCATGGTGAACCCCTTCATGATGTTGCCCACCGGTATCTCGCGGTGAAACAGCACCAGCACCGAGTTGCCCTTTATCGTATTGTAGACCGCCATGAACGCCAGCGCCACCGCCGTGACCTTGATGCCGCCGCCGGTCGATCCCGGCGCCGCGCCGATCAGCATCAACACTACAAGTATCGACACCGAACTCGGACTGAGAATATCCATCGGAACCGAGTTGAACCCGGCGGTCCGGGCCGAAATTGACATGAACAGCGAGTCGATCCAGCGTATCGACTCCTCGCCGTCCTGACAGAACTTGAGCGCCGCTGCGCCGGCCGCAATCAACACCGCCGTCGTCACCAGCACCAGTTTCGTATGAACCGCCAGCCGGCGGTTGCTCCGACAGTGGATGAAGTCGTAGATGACGTAAATCCCGAGGCCGCCGAGCACGATCAACGCCGCGACCACCAGCTTGAGATAAGCCGGCTGACCGATCAGACTGTCGTCAATCGGGCTTAACCCGGCGTTGCAGAACGAGCTTATCGCATGGAAAAAGCTGTAATAAACCGACTCCCACAACCCGTAGCCGCCGATCCAGTAAAACCCCGGGAACAGCAGTATCCAGCCGATGAATTCGATCAGCACGGTATAACTGGTGATCATCAGCATCAGCTCCTCCATGCTGCGCAGCGAAAAATTATCGTTGAGATTTGAAAAAACCAGTGAATTTGAATAGCTGAATTTATGACCGAGCAGCAGCACAATGAATGCGCTTAGCGACATGAATCCGAGTCCGCCGACCTGGATCAGAAGCAATATCACCGCCTGACCTATGCCGTTGAATCCGCCGATCGTCACCGTGGTAAGCCCCGTAACGCACGACGCGCTGGTGGCGGTGAACAGCGCGTCAACCCACGCCAGAGGACGCCCGGAATGGGTCACCAGCGGCGATTTCAACAGCAGCGTGCCGGCGGCGATCAACAGCAGAAACGATCCGATGAAGATCAACTGTCCGCGTCTAATCAGGTTGGTGTCCCGCATGAAAGCCTCCTCTATCCGGCTATCCAGATGTTCCGCACGCCCTCCACCACCATCTGTCCGGCCAGCGCGGCCAGAAACAGCCCGGTGATGCGGCTGAGTATATGAATGGTGTTGTCGCCGAGCGCGCGGCGCAGAACACTGGCAAAGATCAGCATGGCTCCGAAAATCATGGTAAGCATGGTTGCCGCCGCCACAAAGATAAGACTGCCGCGCAGCGATGGATCCTCAATCGCGCTGATCATTATCATACCGATCATCCCGGGACCTACGGCAAACGGAATCGCCAGCGGCACAATGCTGAAGTCGCCTTCGTCGGCGCCGCGCTTTTTGACCCGTTTGGTAAACGGCGAACCGGAAATGCATCCGAGCGCGGTGATGAACAGCGTCACTCCGGCGCCGATCCGGAATCCGTCCAGCGTTATGCCGAGCAGATCGAACAGCGGACGGCCGAGAAAATAAAATATCAACGAAAACGCGAAAACCGCCACCGTGCATTTCACCGCAACCCGCTGCTTGGCGGCCGCCGGCAATCCCTCGGTCATATTCAGGAACATGGCCAATACGAAAAACGGCGTAAGCATCCAGATCAGGCGGACCATCATATTCAGACTTGCAATAAGCATGGCAGTCACCTCTTGAATTCCAGCCGTTCAAGACCGAAAACGTCTTTGCCCTGATCGTAAGTTATCAGCGAAGCAACGCCGTTGGCGCAGATGCTTCCGGCAATGCTTTCCCCGCGGCCGCGGCCGTCGAGCCGGTCGGTCGGCCGGTGGACATGTCCGCAGAGCGACAGGTCTATCGCGCCGGACCGCAAAAGTTCAAGCAGTTTTTTCTGGCCGTAAAGCCGGTGGCGGAACCGCAATATCGGGTGCGCCTCCTGCAGCGGAAAATGCCCGACCAGTATCCGCGGCCGCTTTTTTTCTCCGGAACACCATTTTTCCACCAGTTCAACGTCCCTGCCCCGCACCTTGCCCCACGAACAGAGCAGATTGCTGGGAAAACTGGAATTAAGCAGAATAAAATCACATTCTCCGACCGTCCTCATCAGCGGCATGTCGGAAAAAACATAGCTTCCGCGGGAAAGCCAGCCGACCATCTCCTCCATCGCCCGCACGCAGGACGGCCGTTTGACATAACAGTCATGATTGCCTGGAACATACAGAAACGGCGTGCCGGAATCGCGCAACGGACGCAGATATTCCTTGACCGCGGCAAATTCTCCGGGCTGTCCGGTGCTGGTCAAATCTCCGGTGCAGACTACCACATCCACCGGGTTGGCCTGAACATATTCGACCATTGCCGCCAGCCGGTTCAAATCCATCTTGAACCGACGGCGAAAACGGTAATTGAACACACCGACAATACGCTTGTCAAAATATGCGCGCCAATCCCCGGCTCCGCCGCCGGTGTGCGGGTCGGAGAAATGCAGAATCTTCATGGCAGTGGATTTCTTATCGCCCATAACAGCGGAGAGTACCCTCCACCGTAAAAGTTGCGCAGCACCGCCTCCTCCTGTGCGCCGCCGATCTTCAGCCGACAGCGAAAATACATGCGCTCAAACTCCATCTGCTGTTGACCGGTAAGATTGGTGGAGCTCATTCCGGCAAGATCCTGAAAACGCAGGTTGTAGAACAGGAAGCCGTAAAGCGGCTCGGCCACGCCGATGCGTTCCCCGATCGCTTCGATCAGCCGGTTGCGGTCTCCGGAATTCATATCGGCCAGCGCGATCACGATCGGCTCGCTCTGGCGCACCACATGCACATTGAACTTGCCGTCGGCCACCGAATCGACCTCGTGCAACTTGCCTTGAAAAGCAAACTGCATGCCGACCAGTCCGGCGCCGGAATCCAGCGCAAGTTTAACGCGCCGGCCGTCGGCCAGCACCCGGAGCACGCCGTTGCAGGTGTCCAGCACCCGGAACATTGAACGCTGTTCAAGCGGCGTGCGCGAACCGCGGTCGGATCGCTCCGCCGTCACCGCCCGCGCCAGCAGCCGCAGCACCGCCACATTGTCTTCGCGCGCCGCCTGACATGCGGCGTTGGCAAAGTTCAT
This sequence comes from Victivallaceae bacterium, assembly GCA_028709805.1. Lineage (GTDB taxonomy): Bacteria > Verrucomicrobiota > Lentisphaeria > Victivallales > Victivallaceae > CALXXL01. Next base: position 35,591 of record JAQUTL010000001.1, on the reverse strand, counting down.
ATACTTGCCGAGCAACTGGTCTTCAAACCCGCCGGTTATCGGAATCGGAGTGGTAAGCACCGCCGCGATCTCCGCCTCGCTGAAATCGTCGGCGCCGCCTTCCGCCGGAGTCGACTCCGCGGCTTCCTCCGGCAACTCGTCGTCAACCGCCACCGCAACTTGGTTGCGACTCGGTTTTCCTGAGTCTCCGCCGTGCTTCTGCTGTTTTGCATACATAAATATTCCGCCGACGATCGCCGCGACGATCAGAATCACGATCATCGCCACCACGCCGCTGTTTGATTTTTTCGCCGCCTTCGGCATTACCGCGTTGCTCTTTGCGTTTTCCGGCGCGGAGCTGACCTGACCGAGTTTGAGCGTGGTTTTATGCGCCTGATCCGGCGGCTCGGCGTTCAAACTGGTCGGGATGCCGAGTCCTATAGTATGCGGAACCTCTTTTTCTTCCTGCGAGTGGTCCGGCCGGTGAAAGACGCCCTTGAGCGACGTTCCGCCGGAAGACGGCGCGGCCAGCACCGTCATGCCGCCCTGCCGGAGACCGCCGCCGGAAAGCGTCGCTCCGCCGGCCTGCGCCTGTTGCGCCTGGGCGTCGAGCGCCGCCGAACGCAAACCGCCGGCGGACGCCGCGGCAGCGCCGCCGGTTGCCGGCGGACGAATAAACGCCTCAAGCGCTTTCGCCACCTCGCCGGGAGACTGATAACGCTGCTCCGGATATCTGGCCATCATCTTCACGATTATCCGGCTGATTTCCTCCGGGACATTGTAGTTCACCTCGCGCGGCGGCGTCAGGTTGCCGATCACATGCTGCTTGGCGATTTCGTTGACGTCCGGTCCTTCGTACGGGAAACGTCCGGTGACAAACTGGTAGAAGGTGGCGCCGAGGCTGTAAATATCGCTTCTGGTGTCCACCGGTGCGCCTGTAAGCTGTTCCGGGCTGATGTACTGCGGCGTACCCATGACTTCGTCCGAGTCGTCCTCTTCGGAATGCTCTCCGGCGCGGCGGGAAAGTCCGAGGTCGGCCAGTTTCGCCTGACCGTTGCTGGTGTACATGATATTGTCCGGTTTGATATCGCGGTGGGTGAGTTTCTGGCGGTCCCAGGCGAACTGGAGCGCTCCGGCGATCTGCCGCACGATGTCGGCGGCGCGTTTCGCATCTATGCTGCCCTCGCGCTTCAGGACGCTTTTCATAGTTTCGCCGTCGATATACTCCATGGCGAAATAAAATACGCCGGCGTCTTCGCCAACGGCGTAGGCCTGAACGATGTTGGGATGGTTCAGTTTTGCGGCGGAGCGGGCCTCGCGGATGAGGTCCTGCACCGGATCGTCGCTTTGATCCGGCGCCGCGCTGCGTAAAATTTTCAGCGCGGCCGGCCGGTCGAGCGATATCTGATGGGCGAGGTAAACCACGCCCGCGCCGCCGGCGCCGAGTTGTCTGATAATTATGAAATCGCCGATCGCCATTCCGGAGCCGAAAGCCGACTCCGGCGTCGCGGTCGGCGTATTGCAGTGCGGACAGGTCACCTTCTTGCCGTATTGACCGTCCGGCGCCGAAATAATGTCTTTACAGTTCGGACATTGAAATCGCATAGCATCCCCGTTCCATTAATTTTAGTTGTCCCAACACACCGCCCATGCCCACGTTCGAGCCAATTGCGGTTAATATAACATCAATATAACGCTTAGCCAACTTTTTTTGTCTTTTTATTTAAATAAACCGTACAATATAACGCGACGCCGCGTAAATCATATTGAACCGTCCGACACAACCAGCGGAAAAAGCTCCGCTTCAGCGGCGAGCGAACCCGCTTCCGGTGAAAGCAGCAGTTCGGAGAACAGTTTCCCCAGCGGATTGTCTCCGGCGGCCGCGGCCGAACGCCTTAACTGAAGCGGATATTTTCCCGACCGCAGATTCTCCGGCGACGGTTCAACCCCGTCCACCGCAACCATCTTCACGTCTTCGGGCAGCGCATAACTGTAACCGCCGAATCCGATGGCCGCCGGACTGCCGGACGCGCCGGCCGCCACCTCCCCGGCGGTGCCCACAAACATCATGGCGTCAGTATACGGCGAGTCGCCGAGCACAAAAAGTCTGAACGGCTTTTCACCTGCCGCCGGCCGCACCGTGCCGTAACGCCGTGGAGACCGGGTGTCGCCGTTGATCTTTTCCCAGCCGGCGGCGGCGCTGCCGAACATTTCCACCAGCTCGGCCGTTGCAATGCCGGAGATTTTATTTTCACGGTTGACGTAAATCAAAGCGGCGTCGGCCGCATAGTCGGAACTTTTTCCCTTCGGCAGCAGATTGTCCTTCCGGCGCGGATCGTACTGGTAGATCACCACGTCGTACTCCTTCTTTGCGCCTTCCCCGGTCACGTCCTTCAGCGCGGCCTGTTCGATGGTGATATTGACGTTGCGGTTTGCGGACACCCAGCCGAGAGCGGCGCGGCGCACCACCGGGTCGTTGCCGACCGTGTCGGCAATGCGCAGTTCGCCGGACGCGCCGAGCAGACGCTTCTCCAAATCCGACAGCTCCGCCGCCGGAAGCGCCGCAACTGACAGCAACGCCAGCATAAACAAAAAGATTTTCATATCAAATCGGTTCCGATCTTTTATTCGATTTTATATTTATTGTAAGCCCGCATCGGTATTTTTTCAAGTCCAATGCTTGCATTTCAGACATCATGAGCTTATCTTATCATAAAAAACACCGGGGGAATGCAATGAAACTACTTTGTCATCTGATCGCGGCGGCAATGACGGCGATGATCGCCCATGCTGCCGGTCTCAACGGATTTGAACGACAGACCTTCTGGGCGTTCACTCCTGAAATGTCCGACGCCGAAATGCAGAAGGAGGTGGATGTCATCGCCGCCGCCGGCGCAAACTGCGTCATCCTCGGCGGCGGCGCCCACCATTATCTGGCCGACTCCGACCGCCAAACGCTGGACCGCTATCTCAACCGCGCCGCGCTCGCGGTGAAACTCTGCCATGAAAAGGGGATCAAGGTGGTTGAACATCACTCCAACGTGCTGATCTCTCCGGCCAACTGCACGGCCGCGCTTGAGCCGATGCTGCTTCAGGGATTCAGCGATGACGGCGGATCCGGTGTGTGGCCGGAATACAACGCAAGATCGTTTTGTCCGAACAATCCGCAATACCGTGAAATGTATTGGCAAAAGCTCAGCTCGATGCTGGCCAGAGTGGATTTCGACGGCATTATGAGCGATGACGCCAGTTTTCACGCCGGCTGTTCCTGCGCGGTCTGCCAGGCGCGCTGGACCGCCGAGAACGGCGGCGACATTTTTTCCGCTTATAAAGCCGCGAAAACCATTGGGTCTCCAGCCTGGAATCTGTGGAACGCCACCCGCAAAAGGTGGATAACCGAATACTATATGTGGTTGAGCGAAAAACTGCGTTCGGAATATCCGTCGATCGTCCGGTTCACGCTGGCCAACGATTCCACTTCGCCGTGGCCGAGCCAGATCAACGGACTTTATCCGGAGCTTTTCGCCTACAGCGGCGACCTGATCGTCTGGGAAATCTATAATCCGGCCGACTTCTTCAGCGTCCGCCGCCTTGGAGTATCCGCCGCCGTTTACCGCGAAATGTGCGAATCTCCGGCTATGCGGGCGAAGTCGTTCTGCATTCTCGCCTACGCCGACACCGCCGAACACCGCGACGTGTTCGACCCGAGCGAGGACGAGTTCATGTGGGCGTTCGCCATGACCGTCGGCGGCGACTTCTGTTTCGGCCGCGTGTTCCTGACCGGCATAACCGCCAAGGATTCGCCGGGCGAAGTCTTTAATTTTGAGAAAAAATATCTCGCCAACCGCAAAAATTGGGGCAACACCTATGCCGGCGTCGCCGTGGTGTTCAATCCGCTGCTGCGCGACACCGACCCGAACTGGGAGGCCGGACACACCGTTCCGTTCAATGCCACCATGCAGACGCTTCAGGCACAGGGGGTTCCAGCAAAAGCGCTGATTCCCGATTCGCGCATGGCTCGCGGGATAAAGATATATGCGCCAAAGGATTTTCTGCCGGCGTCGTATTTTGTCAATCAGGTCAATGAAAACGACCGCTTCCCGGCAATACCAGATTATTCCGCCGCCGCGATCGATAAAAGCACGTCGCCCATCCTGCTTGTGACCGAGGGTGAAGCCCCCTTGTTCCGGGTTTACAAAAAAGGCGGCGTGATCACTATTCCGATGACCAACACGCTGGGTGCAAAACTTCCGCCCGGAACCGCCGTTCCGTCGCCGGCCAAGGCAGTCTGGGGAGCGGTCAAGCCGGTGACGGTGCGTTCAACCGCAAGAATTTCCGCCGCCGAACTGCTGACTTACCCGGACGGGAAATACACTCCGCTCAAGGTGACGGACGACGGACATTCCGTAACGCTCAACTCCCCGGAGAAATTTCAGGTGCTCACGCTTCAGGTGGAACGCTGACCAATCCGAAAACCAAAAAAAATCCGGCCTCGGAATATCCGACGCCGGTTTTTTTATGCCTGCCGAGTCCTCCTCCGCGGTTCAGCAGACTCCGGTGATGACACCGTTGTCATCGATGTCGATCCGCTCGGCGGCCGGGTGCTTCGGCAGACCGGGCATGGTCATGATGTTTCCGGCCAGCGCCACGATAAAGCCGGCTCCGGCCGACACCCGAACCGAATTGAAATGCACGGTGAAGCCCTCCGGCGCGCCGATCAGATTGCGGTCATCCGAAAAACTGTACGGCGTCTTTGCCACGCAGACCGGCAGACCGCCCAGTCCAAGTTTTTCGATCCGGTTGATGTCGCGTTCGGCCTCGGCGGAAAAATCCACGCCAGAACCGCGATAGACGCGCCTTACCAGCGTTTCAAGTTTGACGGCGACGCCGTCATTCACATCGTAGGCGAAACCGGGTTCCGGCGGCTCTCCGCCGCAAAGTTCAACCACTTTTTCCGCCAGCTCAACGCCGCCGGCGCCGCCATGCGCCCAGACATCAGACACAACCGCACAGACACCGTTTTTCTCACAGGCCGCCTTCACAAGCTCCAGTTCATCGGCGGTATCGGTGGGGAAGCGGTTTATCGCCGCCACCGCCGGCAGGCCGAACACGTCGCGGATATTGGACAGGTGGCGCAGCAGATTGGCCATGCCGCGCCGGAGAGCGTCGATATTCTCCACGCCAAGCTCGGACTTCGCCGCGCCGCCGTGCATTTTCAGCGCCCGGACGGTGGCGACCACCACCGCCGCGGAGGGACGCAGTCCGCCGATACGGCATTTTATGTCGATAAATTTTTCCGCTCCGAGGTCGGCGCCGAATCCGGCCTCGGTCACCGCGAAATCGCCCAGCTTCAATGCGAGTCGCGTGGCGGACAGTGAGTTGCAGCCGTGCGCGATGTTGGCGAACGGTCCGCCGTGGATCAGCACCGGCGTATGCTCCAGCGTCTGAACCAGATTCGGATTTACCGCCTCCTTGAGCAGCGCCGCCATCGCCCCCTGCGCCTTGAGATCGCCGGCGGTGACCGGCCGGCCGTCAAAGGTGACGGCGACAATGATCCGGGCAATGCGCTCCTTGAGTTCGCGGATTGAAGATGACAGACAGAGTATCGCCATAAGCTCGGAGGCAACGGTGATCTCGAATCCGTCACCGCGGCTGAAGCCGCCGGGGCCGTTGCTGATGCTGGTGATGTGCCGAAGCTGGCGGTCATTCATATCCACGCAGCGCCGCCAGGTGATCGCCGCCGGATCGATATTCAGTTCGTTGCCCTGATAAATGTGATTGTCGATCATCGCCGCCAGCAGATTGTCGGCCGCGCCGACCGCATGAAAGTCTCCGGTGAAATGCAGATTGATCTCCTCCATCGGCACCACCTGCGAATATCCGCCGCCGGCCGCGCCGCCCTTGACGCCGAACACCGGCCCCAGCGACGGTTCCCGCAGGGCGATCACCGCCCGTCGTCCGATCCGTCGCAGCGCGTCGCCCAGGCCGATCGTGGTGGTGGTCTTCCCCTCGCCCGCCGGAGTCGGCGTGATTGCGGTGACCAATATCAGTTTGCCGTCCGGCCGGTTCCGCAATTCATCCAGCAGTCCGAGTCCGACCTTCGCTTTATTTTTCCCGTAGAGTTCACAGTATTCCGAAGGTATTCCGGCGATTTCCGCAACGGAATCCATGTCCATCATTTTCGCATCGTGTGCGATTTCCACGTCCGATTTCATCAGTATGTCACATTCCCCTGTTGTTTATCCGGTGTAATTTAACCGGCAAAGCCGCCTTGTCAAGTTGAAAACGGACAAAAATACCCGCCGGGACCGCGCAATGCAAAAAAAATGCGCCCCGGAACACAATCCAGTGCGCATTGAAAGCGGAACTGTGCCGCTGTGAACGAAAAAAACCTTAACGGTTCTTGCGTTCAAACTCGTTCATAAAGCCGATCAACGCCTCGACGCCGGCCATCGGCATGGCGTTGTAGATGCTGGCGCGCAGTCCGCCGACCAGACGATGCCCCTTGAGTCCGGTAAGGTTCGCGGCGGCGGCCTCCTTGACGAAAGCGGCGTCCAACTCCTCATTCGGCGTACGGAAAACAACGTTCATCCGGGACCGGTCGGCCTTGGCGACCGGCGATTTGTAAAATTCCGACCCGTCGATCGCGGCGTACAGTCTGGCGGCTTTCTGATTGTTGATGATCTCCAGCTTGTCCAGACCGCCGATTTCCTTGACCCACTCGGTAACCAGACCGAACAGATAAATTGCAAAGGTCGGCGGCGTGTTGAACAGCGACTTCTCGTCGATATAAGTGGAATAACGCAGCATGGTCGGCACGGTGGCCGGCGTGCGAGCGGCAAGGTCCTTGCGGATGATGACAACCGCCATACCGCTGGGGCCGAGGTTCTTCTGGGCGCCGGCGTAGATCATTCCGAAGTCGCTGACGTTGATCCGGCGCGACATGATGTCGCTGGACATATCGGCGATCATCGGCACGTTCGGCAGCACTTCCGGAAACTTCATATACTGGGTTCCGGCAACGGTGTTGTTGCTGGTGATATGCAGATAGGTGGCCTCCGGATTGCGGGTCCAGGTGTCAAACGCCGGGATATGGTCGTATTTGGTTTCCTTGCTGGAGCAGACCAGTTTGGCGTCGCCGAACAGTTTTGCCTCTTTGAACGCCTTGGCGCCCCACACGCCGGTGTCGGCGTAATCGGCGGACTTGCCTTTCTCAAGCAGGTTCATGGCTAGCATGCAGAACTGCATGCTGGCGCCGCCCTGAACGAAGCAGACGGCGTAATCGTCGGAAATATTCATGATCTCGCGGAAATTCTTCTCCGCGTTTTCAATCACCTCGGTGAAAAGCTTGCCGCGATGCGAGAGCTCCACGATACCGTTGCCGCAGCCTTTGTAGTCGCAAAATTCGGCCTTCGCCCGTTCCATTACCGCGGCCGGAAGCATTGCCGGACCGGCGCTGAAATTATAAACTGTCATCTCGACATCTCCTTTTGAGGTTTTTTATGGAAAACAACGTAATAATACAATACCATCGCAATACACTTTTTCAAGGGTAAAAAACGGCAAAAAACCAACTATTGGCCGCAAGGCGGCGGCAGCGGGTTGAAAGAATGGTAAAATGCGATTATATTACTCTCAAACATTTTTAAACAAACGGAGGACGCAGTAATGAAAATCACCCAGCTTTCCCTCTTTATCGAGAACAAACCGGGCAGCCTCAACGCGGTATGCCAGATTCTCGCAAAAAACAACATCAACATCCGCACGCTGAGTTTGGCCGACACCGAACAGTTCGGCATCATGCGTCTGCTGGTCAAGGACTGGCAGAAAGCGCGCGACGTGCTTTCCGCCGCCGGAGTGGTGGTCAAAGTCACCGAGGTTCTTGCCCTGCCGGTGGACGACCACGTCGGCGGCCTCGCCACGGTTCTCGGCGTGCTTGACCGCAACAATCTCAGCGTTGAATACATGTACGCCTTCACCTTCGGCAAGGGGGACAAGGCGGTGATGGTCTTCCGCTTTGAGGATCCGGACAAGGCGCTCGAAGCGCTGGAACGCGAACATTTCGACGTCATCGAAGGCGTCGAGCTTTTTCACTGAAAGGACGGCTGCAAGTAAAATGGCAGATTCAGATTTCGTGATCGAAAACCGGATTTGGAATCCGGCGGCGGAGACGATGAAGGTATCGGAGATAAAAGATTTGCAGCTGCGTCGTCTGCGCGAAACGGTCGAGTACGCAAAAAGAGTTCCTTTCTATCGCGCCGAACTGGAGAAACGGCACATCACCGGAGAAAGCATCCGGTCGCTGGACGACATCCGCAAGCTGCCGTTCACCGTCAAGCAGAATATGCGCGACAACTACCCGTTCGGTCTGTTCGCGGTAAAACCGTCCGAGCTGGCCCGCATCCACGGCTCCAGCGGAACCACCGGCACGCCGACCATGGTCGGATACACTAAAAACGACTTGAAGCTGTGGGCGGAGCTGTGTTCACGCTTTCTGGTCGCCGGCGGACTCACGCCCGACCAGATCACCCAGATCGCGTTCGGATACGGACTTTTTACCGGCGGATTCGGCCTCCATTACGGCATTGAAAACGTTGGCGCCGCAGTGGTTCCGGCCTCGTCCGGCAACACCCAGCGGCAGATCGCGCTGCTGCGCGACCTCGGCGTGGAGACGCTGATCTGCACGCCGTCATACGCGCTCAATCTGGCCGAAGCGCTGGAGCAGATGAATTTGAATCACGGCGAAATCGCGCTGCGCTACGCCCACTTCGGCGGCGAACCGTGGACCGAGATGATGCGCGACGCCATCGAAAGCAAGCTCCCCATCCATGCGTTCAACAACTACGGGCTTTCCGAAGTCATCGGGCCGGGAGTGGCCGGAGAATGCGCCGCGCGCCGCGGCATGCACATTCAGGAGGACCATTTCATTTTCGAGTGCATCAACCCGGAAACGCTCGAACCGGTGGCGGAGGGCGAGGTCGGGGAACTGGTGATCACCGCGCTCGGCAAAGAGGCGTGTCCGGTGCTGCGCTACCGCACCAGAGACCTGGCCAGCATCTACCGGACATCCTGTCCGTGCGGCCGTACCGGAATGATGATGAGCCGGGTAAAAGGACGCACCGACGACATGCTGATCATCCGCGGCGTCAACGTATTCCCGTCGCAGGTGGAAGAGGCGCTGCTGAAAATCAACGGCGTGACGCCGCATTATCTGATCGAGCTTTATCGTCCGCATAATCTGGACGAGGCGGTGCTCAAGGTCGAACTTGCGCCGCACGTCTTCAGCGATAAAATGGACGAAATGATAAAACTCAAAGATCGCATCACGCGCGACGTCACCGCCTATACCGGTATTCACTTCAAACTTGAACTGGTCGAACCAAATTCGCTCGAACGCGCCACCGGCAAGGCGAAATATGTGGCCGACCACCGCAACTTGAAGGTGGAATAGCCGCCTATGGAACTGCTTGAACTGGCAAAAGCGCTGAAACTGCCGGAAGCGTCGGTAACGGCCAACGGGTTCGACAAGGATTTTGAAAAGTCGCTGGCGACTTTCACCGGCCTGCCGGAATATCTTGCCATGCCGTTTGTGCGGGAATATTTCGGCTCCGGCTGGGTCAACGGCGATCAGGCGCTGCTGCCGCTTTTTGAGCGCACGGCGCAGCTCGCCGCCGAAAGTCCGGCGCTTCAGCTTTACGCCCATCACTCCCATCGCGCGCTGTTCGTCAATGACGGCATCGCGTGGAGCTACGGAGCATGGCCGCGGCTGAACGCCGTTCTGGGCGATGAACTGTGCGGGATATTTGATTTCATGATTGCCATGAGCGCCATTCCGCTGTGGCGCGAAACCCATAAAAAGATGGGAATACCGGAATGCTATTCACGGGCGTCGGCGGACTGGCTCAAGGGAACAATGCGGATATATAATTCGGCGCATCCGGGCTGCCACGGCATCGACCGCAGCCAGACCTACTGGCTAAGGTTTAATATCGACGGAAAACTGTTCCGCATCGGCCGCTTTGAATATATGGCCGACAATCTGGAAAAATGGATACCTCCGGTGTTCCGCTCGATCGCTGACAACTCCGTGACCGCGCTGTGCGGCGACAACTGGGGTCTGCTGCCGGACGGTTCGCGGATGTTCAACGTCAAGGACGAAGCATCGGCTCCGCTCCACACTAAACTGGAGACCGTTGCGGACGGGATTCGCGGCACGTTCATAAATCCGAACGGATTCGCCGTCCCGGGCGATGTCAGAACGCTGAATGCCTCTGACTATGCTCAGGTGTTCCGCGACGGCGATCTGGTTCCCGGCATGCACATTCCCGGCGGCGGCGGCATGACGCTGGATGAAGCGTACAAGTCATGGAACGCGGCACTGGACTTTTTCCCGAAATATCTCGGCCGCGAGGTCAAGGGCATCTGCTGCCGGTCGTGGATATTCAACCCGAGTTTCGAGCGCGAGCTGCCGGACTCGAATCTGGCTAAACTGATGCGTGAAGTATATCTATTTCCAGAGATGTCCTACGGACGCGACGGAGCGTTCTTTATCTTCGGCCGGTCGGACGGAGACTTTTCGACTTATCCGGATGACAATTCGGTGCGCCGCGCATTTCACCGGATCGTCGGCAAGGGCGAACTGCTGAAGACCGGCGGCATGTTCGTTCTGCCCGATGAGATTCAGGCGCACAACTGCAAACGTTACAGGAGCATGAACTGAAAATGTATGAACTCGAAGTATACCGCAGTTTCTCCGCCGCCCATAAATTGTGCGGCTATCAGGGAGACTGCGCAAAACTGCACGGGCACAACTGGCAGGTGACGGTGGTGCTGGAAGCAAAATTTCTGGATGAAGTCGGCATCGCGTTCGACTTCAAGGTGCTGAAAAAACTGCTCGACGGGATACTCGGAGATTTCGATCACTCCTATCTCAACGATCTGCCGGACTTCGCCGGCATCAACCCGACCAGCGAGAATCTGGCGCGGGTGATCTACCGGAAATTGGCGGACAGCCTTAATTCGGCCAATGTGAAAGTCGGAAAAGTCAAGGTGTCCGAGTCGCCGAGTTCCACCGCAATATATTATGAGCAGTGAAAGCCTGATAGTCAACGAATGGTTCACCAGTCTGCAGGGCGAATCGACGCAGGCCGGCCGGGTGTGCCACTTCATCCGGCTGTCCGGCTGCAATCTGGCGTGCTCATACTGCGACACCCGTTACGCGTCCGCCGGAACCGAACGGCCGATCGCCGATCTGGTTGCCGCGATTCCCCCCGGTGTGAAGCTGGTGGAGATTACCGGCGGCGAACCGCTCTGCCAGAAAAATACTCCGCTTCTGGCGGAGTGCCTGATTGACGCCGGGTTCGAGGTGATGATTGAAACCAACGGCTCGCTCGACATCGGCTCGCTGCCGCCCGGAGTGCGCCGGATTATGGACTGCAAGCTGCCGGACTCCGGCATGGACGGTCACAATCTCTGGAGCAACTACGGTAAACTGACCGGGCTTGACGAGGTGAAGTTCGTAGTCGGCGGCCGGGATGATTTTGCCTATGCGCTCCGGGTGGTCGAACGGTTTTACGAGCCGGGAAGATCGAACTGGAAAATACTTTACAGTCCGGTCTGGGGCAAGGTGAAATTCGACGATCTGGCACAGTGGATAATCGATGCAAAAGCGCCCGGACAAATGCAGATTCAACTGCATAAGCTGATCTGGGGGCCGGAAAAAACCGGGGTATGACCCGGAGTTGTAAGGAGAGATGTTGATGAGCCGTAAGAGTCTGGATGAATTTGCGATGCGTCTGGCCTGCACGCCGGAATGGGTGGAGTTGAGCCGGCAACGGCAGAATGGAAGCGCCGACCGCGCGGAGTTCGTCGCGTGGCTTTGCAACTTCGCCGCCGAACAGGGCTATGAGGTAACGGCGGAAGACGTTGAAAATATGAACCGGGAGTATAACGGAAAATGAAAAAAGCGATAGTACTGCTCTCCGGCGGACTGGACTCGGCAACCTGTCTGGCCATCGCCCGCGCCGCCGGATTCTCCTGCCATGCGCTGAGCTTCGATTACGGCCAGCGCCACGAATGCGAACTCGACGCGGCCCGCCGGATCGCCGCCGCGCTCGGAACCGCCGAACACCGGATCGCCACCATCGACCTCCGGCTGTGGGGCGGCTCGGCGCTGACATCCGACCTCGCGGTGCCGGACTTTCACAGCTATAAGGAAAAAGTGCCGGTCACCTATGTTCCGGCGAGAAATCTGATTTTTCTCTCCTTTGCCGCCGCCTACGCGGAGGCGGTCGGCGCACGCGACATTTTCATCGGAGTGAACTCGGTGGACTACTCCGGATACCCGGACTGCCGTCCGGAATTCATCGCCGCGTTTGCCGAAGCCGCCCGGCTCGGCACCAAAGCGTGCGACGAAAAATGGCGTTTTGAGATTCAGGCTCCGCTTCAGAGCATGTCCAAGGCGGAGATAATCAAGACAGGAATCAAGCTCGGAGTCGATTACTCCATGACGCACAGCTGCTACAACCCGACGCCCGAAGGCCTCGCCTGCGGCCGGTGCGACAGCTGCGCATTGCGCCGCGCCGGATTCGCCGAAGCCGGAGTTCCCGATCCCACCCGCTATGCCCAACCGCAATAATCATTTTGAGGGAGATTTTTTATTATGAATACAATCGTGCCGCGCAGCGAATATCCGCGCCCCCAGATGGCGCGTCAGGACTGGCTCAATCTCAACGGTGAATGGGAATTTGAATTCGACTTCGGCGACACCGGCAAAGAACGCGGCATGCTCACCGCGCCCTATTCCCGCAAAATTGTCGTGCCGTTCTGCCCGGAATCGGAGCTTTCCGGCGTCCACTATACCGACTTCATCGAAAGCTGCTGGTACCGCCGGAAATTCTCCCGTCCGAAAAACTGGCGCGGCCGCGACGTTCTCCTCCACTTTCAGGCGGTGGATTATGAGGCCACCGTCTGGGTCAACGGCGAAGAGGTCGGCCGTCATCGCGGCGGCTTCACCCCGTTCACCTGTCCGCTGCCGGACGCCGACGAATATACGGTGGTCGTCCGGGCCCGCGACCCCAAACTCATGACCAAGCCGTGCGGCAAGCAGATGTTTTTCCAGTACGCCAACGCCGGATGCAGCTACACCCGCACCACCGGAATATGGCAGACGGTCTGGGCTGAACCGGTCAACAAAGTGTGTTTTGAACGGCCGCGCATCACGCCGCTGGTGGATTCGGGAAGTTTCGAGCTGGAGTTTCCGCTGCGCAACGGAAATTTCGCGCACGGCATGGAGATTGCGGTGCGCATGAACGGGCAAACGGTGAAGGCTAATATCGGATGCGACTTTACCGCGCGACTCACGGTTAAACTCGCCGATCCGCGGCTGTGGACGCTCGACGATCCGTTCCTTTACGACATCGAGGCCGCGCTGTCCGCGCCCGGCGGCAAAGTTCTTGACGTTATATACTGTTACGCCGGACTGCGCGCCATTGCTTTCGACGGACGGAAAGTTCTGCTCAACGGCAGACCGGTCTTTCAGCGGCTGGTGCTGGATCAGGGTTATTATCCGGACGGCATCATGACCGCGCCAAGCGACCAGGCGCTGATCGACGACATCAAATTGTCACAGGCCGCCGGATTCAACGGCGCCAGACTCCACCAGAAAGTCTTTGAGGAGCGTTTTCTCTATCACGCCGACCGGCTCGGTTATCTGGTATGGGGAGAATTCGGCGACTGGGGAATGGTCTGGCGCTGTCTCGGCGGCGGCCTGCTCCCGGAGAACCCGGAATTAAATCAGGTGTTCGCCGCCGTTCTCGCCCAGTGGAGCGAGGTTCTGGCGCGCGATTACAGCCATCCATCGATTGTCGGCTGGTGTCCGCTGAACGAGACAAGCTGGTATGGCGACGACTTCCACCCGGCGTTGCGCGACCTCACCGAAGCCGCCTACCGCTATACCAAACTCTGCGACCGCAGCCGCCCGGTGCTGGACGTTTCAGGCTATTCCCACTTCGTCTCCGGTGCCGATATTTATGATTCCCACAACTACACGCAGGACCCGGAAAAGTTTGCGTCCGAGCTTGCGCCGATCGCCGACAACATGCCTTTTACCAACGTTTCGCCATCGATCCGCAGTGTAAAATACACCGGTCAACCCTACTTTTGCAGCGAATTCGGCGGCATTAAATGGAATCCGGAGCAAGCCGGGAACTCCACGGAATCATGGGGATATGGCGACGCGCCGAAAACTCTCCACGAATTTTACGAGCGCTTCGCCGGTCTCTGCCAAGTCCAGCTTGAAAACCCGAACCTGTTCGGCTACTGCTACACCCAGCTGACCGATGTTTTTCAGGAGCAGAACGGCATTTATAATTTCGACCGCACGCCTAAATTCGATTTGGCCGCAATCCGCGCCGCCCAGACGATCCCGGCCGCAATCGAAACCGAAGAATAAGCATTGTCAAAAAATATTTAACATTTGCTTAAACCAGAAACCGCAGAACAGCCAAATCTACAATTCCGCATGCGGCGTCTCCGGCCGTCTCCTCCGGGCGGCGCGGAGCCGGCGCCGGCGGTCGTAACTGTACATCTGCCAGGCATTCCAGGTGTTGTGCCACAAAATATAAAAGATCGGCCCCATCGCCGCCAGCGCACCGCAGAAATTCAACGCCAGATACATCGTGAACGTGGTGTTCTTCTGTCCGAGAATCTGACTCGACTCCCGACGAAAACGCCGCGACGCCGTCACCCTGCCGAAATAGAAGTTTCCGGCGCACAGCACCAGCGACACCGCCGCAATCAGCAACACCTGAAAATGCGACTCGCCCGGATTGTCAATGAAGTGCTGCCGCGCGATCGCCGCCAGCACAAACAGCGTGAACGACCACAGCGAAAATGAAAAAGTTTTACAGTGCTTCGGCCATTCGATCGCCCCCGGCCAAAGCCGCCGAACCAGCAATGACAGCGCAAACGGCAGCGCAATCACCTGCAGCAGCGTAAACGCCACCCGTCCAATAAACCACGCCGAATATTCCCCGGTGATCACCGGCAGCAGAAACAGCAGCGACAGCGAGATAAACACATTGGTTATCGTAAAACCGGTCAGTGCAAATCCGATCCTGCCGTTCAAAAACGCCACCACCACCGGAGCCGCCGTCGCGGTCGGCGTGATGCCGACAAAAAACGCCGCCTTCGCCAGCACCGGATTTTCCGGCCACAGCCAGCGGATGACAAAGTACGGCACAATCCCCATCAGCAGATTCAGCCCCAGTATCAGCCAATGTTCGCGCCGCGGACGCAGCGACGACCACCTGATCTGAAGGCAGGACATAAACACCATCGCCACCAGACACCAGCGGATCAGATTGAACGGCTCCGCTCCCAGCACATGCGCCTGAGGAAACAGCACCCCCATTAAAAACGGGATGAAGATCATCGCCGGACGGATAAAGGTTTTCCACATGATGAGACTTCTTATATTCCGATTGTTTTTGCGGCCGCCACCCGCAGAATTCTCATTCCGGCCGCCGCGTTTTCATTTCAATAAAAGAGCCGCTCATTTTACCGAGCGGCTCTTTTATTTGTAGCAGATAACTTTTGTCCAAGCTGTCTCCAACGCGTCCGGCAGGACACGGGTTAGACCGCCAGTCCAAAAACAAAACCGGTATTACAGCTCCTCGCCGACTTCCCAGCGCAGGAAGCGCAGAACCTTCAACTTGGGCTGAAGCTTGGCCAGCGAAGTCTTGTCATCCATGATCCACGGCTGATCCATCAGGCAGACCTCGGTATAGAACTTGGCGATCTTGCCGGCAATGATCTTGTCCATGATATTGGCCGGCTTTCCGGCGAGCTGGGCGCGGGCGATCTCGCGCTCCTTTTCAACCACTTCCTCCGGAATGCAGTTGTGGCAGATGTAGGACGGACGGAACGCCGCAATGTGCATTCCGATCTCGTTGAGCAGCTGCTGATCATCACTGCCGGCCACTTCGACCAGAACGCCGATCTTGCCGCCGAGATGCAGATAACTGCCGACGGAGCCTTCGACATTCCATTTCGCACAGCGGCGGATCATCATATTTTCGCCGATCTTGGCGATCATTTCAGTGAGCGATGCTTTTTCGTTCTCGCAGACCTTTTCGGTGACACAGCCGTTGTCCGGCAGCGCGAGAGCGCGCTCGGCCACGCCCATAACGTAGTTGATGAACTTCTCGTTGGTGGCAACGAAGTCGGTCTCGCAGAGCACCTCAACCAGAACGGCCTTGCCGTCCTTTATCAGCGAAAGGACCTTGCCTTCCTTGGTGGCGCGTCCGGCCTTTTTCTCGGCCTTGGCGATCCCGTGCTTGCGCAGAAACTCAATGGCCTTCTCCATATCTCCGTTGGCTTCAGTGAGAGCCTTCTTGCAATCCATCATGCCGGCGCCGGTCTTCTCGCGCAATTCTTTTACAACTTCAGCACTAATCATTTTCAAATCTCCTTATGTGGCGGTCTCGGACTTACTCGGCTTTTTCGTCGGCCTCGGCTTTTTTGACCGCGGTCTTCTTGGGCGCGGCCTTTTTGACGGTCTTGGCGTCGGCAGCCTCTTCCGCTTCCTCGGCGTCCACCTTCTTGGCGGCCGGCTTGCGCGGAGCCTTCTTCTCAACCTTGACGCCGGCAACCGAATCAATCTTCAGTTCCTTGTTCTCGGCGGCGGCTTTCTCGGCGGCCTTTTTCTCTTCGGCGGCCTTTTCGGCGGCGGCCTTGGCTTCAGCGGCGGCGGCTTCCTTGGCGGCGCGCTCTTCGACCACACGCTTCTGATAGACCTCCTTGGCCACCAGAATAGCGTCGCAGAACAGATCGGTGATGATCTTGATGGACTTCACGGCGTCGTCATTGGCGGCGACCGGATAATTGATCAACTCGGGATTCGCGTTGGTATCGCAGATGCCGACGATCGGAATATTAAGTTTATTGGCCTCGCTGACCGCGATATTGTCATTGCACACGTCGATCACGACCATGGCGGTGGGCAGTTTCTTCATTTCGGCGATACCGTCAAGATCGCGATGCAGGCGGTCGCAATCGCGGGTCATGATCGAAAGCTCCTTCTTCTTGAGCCCCTTAACCGCGTCGGAACCGAGCTGCTTGTCCAGATCATACATTTTCTGGATGCTCTTGCGGATGGTGACGTTGTTGGTGAGCGTTCCGCCCATCCAGCGTTCGGAGACATAGTACATTCCGGTGCGCTCGGCTAGCTCCTTGGTGATCTGCTGCGCCTGACGCTTGGTGCCGACAAACAGAATGTCGCCGCCCTGACCGACAACGTTCTGCAGATAGTTGCAGGCGTCGGCGATCTGTCGCATGGTCACGGTAAGATCGATGATGCTGATACCGTTGCGGTTGCCATAGACAAAGTGTTTCATTTTGGGATTCCAGCGACGGGTCTGGTGACCGAAGTGACAACCCGCTTCCAGCAAATCATTGATCGTAATCTTAGCCATTTGCGCTCCTTGCGACATTTTGCGGAACTTTTTCCACCTTATGGAAAGTCCCTTTTTGTTAAATTGTAGGATACACGACTTATTAAAATAGCATGGTTTTTTCTTATTTTCAAGCTTCCGCAATCATAAAAAACAAGTTATTTGCGGCAGAAGCGCCGCTCAAGCTCGCCAAGCGTGATATCAATGGTGGTCGGCCGGCCGTGCGGACAAATGTCAGGTCGTTCGCACCGGTCGAGTTTTTCCAGCAATGCGTCGATTTCCCCGGCGGACAATTCGTCGTGCGCCTTGACCGCGGCATGACAGGCGGCGGCGGCGGCCCGTTCAAGCACCGGACGGCGGTCGCCGGCCTGATTCTCCCGCCCCTCCTGCCAGATGTCGAGCAGCACGCCATCCCACTCCGCCTCCGGAAGCAGCGACGGAACGGCGTTGAGCAGCAACGTGTTGCTGGACAATTCCTCGACCTCAAATCCGAGACTGCCCAGCAGTTCGCCGTTGTTCGCCAGCCAGTTCGACGCCGGCCGCCCCAGTTCAAGTTTGCGGGCCAGAAGCAGCGGTTGAACCGCCACATTTCCGTGCGAAGCCGACGCCAGCAGCTCCTCATACAGCACCCGCTCATGCGCAGCGTGCTGATCGACCACCTCCAGCGACCGGGTGGCCGGATTGAACAGCAGTATGTAGGTGTTGTCCACCACTCCGATGACCTTGCGGCGGACGGCGGCCCGATGCTCGCCTACGGCCGGTTCAGTTTCTTCAAACATGGACGGCGCATGACGTTCCGCACAAAAAGCCGCCGCGTCCGCCGGCGGTTCGCAAACCGCGCCCGGCGTTGCGGACAACACCGCCGCCGATTCAGACTCCGCAGCGGCGGAACGAACCGGCGTGTCCGGTTTTCCGGCGGCATCGTCCGGCTCCGCGTCCGCCGGCCGGTGAAATGACGGCACGGGGGTGTTTTCATTTTCCATCTGCGGATATTCATCGGCAAAAACCGGCTGTTCGCGTTCACTCAGCGTATAGCTCACTCCGGCGCCGTGCAGAATCGCGTCCAGCGACACCGTCGCGTCCAGCGTCGACTCCGGCGCCGGTGTGCGCCGCATCGCCGCGGCGATCGCGCAACTCACCGCCCGCGACACATTGTATTCCTGCCGGAACCGTACCTCGCGTTTCGCCGGATGCACGTTGATGTCAAAATCGCTCAGCGGCAAATGCAGAAACAGCACGCAGGGCGGATAGCGGCCGTGGTCGTTCAGCGGACCGTAGCCGTCGCGTATGCCGCGATAGACCGCCGACGACTCCACCGGGCGGCCGTTGACGAAGCCCCGCTGGTCGCGCCGGGTGCTGCGCGTCAGTCCCGGACGGGCGGCGGCGCCGGTGACGCGGATGGCGCCGGCGGTAAAATCGACCGGCAGCATATTGTCCGAAAAATTGCGTCCGAACAGATCGCGCAGCCGGGAGGTCAGCACGTCTCCGGCGGAGGAGGAATATATCTGCCGGCCATCGCAGACCAGCTCAAATGATATATGCAAATTGGCCAGCGCGCACGCCGCGACCACCTCCTGAATGTAGCTTTCCTCGGTTGTGAAACTGCGCAGAAACTTGCGACGGGCCGGAGTGTTGAAAAACAGGTCACGCACCGCGATTTCCGTTCCCGGCGCACAGCCGAAAGGAACGGTGTGCAAAACCTCCCCGGCCTCGCAGACCGTCTCAATACCGGACGGCGCGTCAAACCTCCGGGTGGCGATCGACATCCGGCTGACCGCCGCGATACTCGGCAGCGCCTCGCCGCGGAAGCCCAGCGTGGCGATGCGGTCGATGTCGTCAATGGTTTTTATCTTGCTGGTCCCGTGCGGCCGGAGCGCCAGAAGCGCGTCCTCGCCGTCCATGCCGCGGCCGTTGTCGCTCACGCTGATCAGCTTGGTGCCGGCACGTTCTATCCTCACTCTTATCATGGTGGCTCCGGCGTCGATCGAATTCTCGACCAGCTCCTTCACCACCGACGCCGGACGCTCGACCACCTCTCCGGCGGCGATCCGGTTGAATATCTCCGGTGGCAGAATATTGATCTCGCTCATTTTCCGTCTCCTCCGGCAATGTCGCCGGCAAAATGGCAGCGCACCCGGTGGCCGGACGGCGACTCGAAGACCGGCGGCGGCACGTTTTCACACATTTTTCTTTCCGCAGCGGTCAATTCCCCGCACTTCAGGCAGCGGCCGAAAAAACGGCAGCCGGCCGGAAAATTTTCCGGACTCGGTACCGCCCCGGGAATCGTGACCAGCCGCCCGCCGCCGCCGCCAAGCTTGGGAACCGCATTGAGCAGCGCCGCGGTATAGGGATGACGCGGACATGCAAAAAGTTCGGCGGAAGAGGCCGACTCCACCACATTGCCGGCATACATCACCGTCACCGCGTCGGCCAGCTCCGCGACAATCCCGAGATTGTGGGTGACCAGAATTATCGTCATATTGTGTTTTGCCCGCAAATCGGATAGAAGTTCAAGTATCTGCGCCTGAATCGTCACATCCAGCGCGGTGGTCGGCTCGTCGGCCACCAGCAGTTCCGGCGAACAGGCCAGCGCCATTGCGATCATCACCCGCTGCTGCATGCCGCCGGAAAGCTCATGCGGATACGCTTTCAGCCGCGTTTCCGGCGCCGGAATGCCGACCTGACGCAGCAGCTCGACCGTCTCCGCGGCAAAATCCTCCACCTCCGGCCGGTGAAGCCGCAACGCCTCGGCGATCTGTTCAAACACCGTCAGCACCGGATTGAGTGAGCTGGACGGCTCCTGAAAAATATACGCGATGCCGCCGCCGCGAAGCGCCCGCAGTTTGCGTTCCGGTATTTCCAGCATCGAATGCCATTCGCCGCAACTGAAGAAACGGATGACGCCGCCGAAAACCGCCGGAGGCGACTGCACCAGACGGGTCAACGCCAGACAGCTCAGACTTTTGCCGCAGCCGGACTCCCCGACCAGCGCCATTATCCGCCCCTTCTCCACGTCGAACGAAACATCCTTGACCACCTCGGCGCCGCCGAACCCGATCGAAAGATTTTTTACTTCAAGAATATTCATACCGGATGAATATATCACTTTCAACGCATTTTGCAAAATTTTTCACCTCTCCATTGGTAAAATTTTAAAACATGACTATATTGCAGACAAGGATTATTCACTGAAAAACGGGAACTTGTCGAATGAATAAAGTTTTTATCACCGGACGCGGATTGGTGACCCCGCTTGGGATTGGTCTGCCGGAAAATGAAAGAGCGCTCCGTGACGGCAAATGCGGAATCGAGTTCGTTCAGGAGTGGGCCGACCAAAATATCGAGAGCGCCGTGGCCGGCGTGGTTCCGGATTTTCCGGTTCATCCGATAATAACCCGTAAACTGCTCAGGTTCTGCCCGCTGACCGCGGTGATGAGCGTCAGTGCCGCCGCCGAAGCGTTTGCCGAAGCGGAACTGGCGCTGGAAGACATTCCGGCGCAGAAGATGGCGGTCATTTCCGGCGTCGCCGGAAGCTATCTGCCCGACGCCTACGCCAACCGCGACGCCTATCTGGCCAACGGACGCAAAGTAAGACACGTCTCGCCGTGCGTGGTTCCCCGGGTCATGCCGTCCAGTCCGGCCTCCAACCTCTCGCTGCTGTTCGGAATCAAAGGCGAGACCTACGACATCAGCGCCGCCTGCGCAAGTTCAGCCATCTGCATCATCAACGCCGCCAGACTTATCCAGCACGGACTGTACGACATGGTCATCGCCGGCGGCGCCGAGGGGCTTGACTGGGCTCAGGCGCTCGGCTTCACCGCCATGCGGGCGCTGTCCACACGCTACAACACCGCGCCGCATTTTGCGTCGCGCCCGTTCGACCGCGACCGCGACGGTTTTGTGATGAGTTCCGGCGCCGGATACGTTCTGCTTGAGTCGGAGGCCAGCATGAAACGGCGCGGCGTCCGCCCGATAAGCGAAATCTCCGGCATGGCGAGCAACAGCAACGCAACCGACATGGTGGTTCCGGACGCCGACGCCAGTGAAGCGGTGATGCGCGCCTGCATCGCCGGAGCCGGACTCGCACCGGAAGACATCTCGTACATCAACGCCCACGGCACCGCCACCCCGATCGGAGACCCGATCGAAATCGAAGCGGTGAAACGGGTCTTCGGCAGTCGCGCGGTGGTCAACTCCACCAAGAGCAACACCGGACATATGATCGGAGCCACCGGCGCAGTGGAGGTGATCTTCACCTCAATGATGCAGGAAAAAGGCTTTATTTCCAGAAGTTTGAATCTGGACAACGTGGATCCGGCGTGCGACGGCGTGGATTTTGTGCGCGAACTGCGCACCGGACTCAAGCTACGGCACGCCTTGAGCAACGCTTTCGCCTTCGGCGGCTCCAACGCCTGCATCGTACTGACCGACTGCCGCAACTGACAACTCCGCAGCGCGATCGTAAAACACGCGGCCGCGCCGACACCATCTTCCATTGGAACGTGCCGACGGCGACGGGTTATTTTTTGCACAAAAAAAACAACACCAGCCACAGCGCTCCGCACAGTGCCAGCGCCGCGCCGACGACAGAATATACGCCGTCCAGTCCGCGGAACCGCCGCTCCGGACGAAGCAGCCGGAACAGCGTGAACAAGCCGGACGCAACGCCGAAAACACCGCGCAGCAGCATGCGGATGTCAGACGGAATGATCTTCATGGCGGCGGTTCAATTCCCGATCGCTCACTTGAGCGCGGTGAACGCTTTCAACAGTTCGGCCTTTTCCTCCGGCGTGGTGGCGGACTTCAGCCGTCCGATCAATTCCAGCTTCCGGGCTTCCAGACGACGCCGGGCCAGCGCGGCCAGACATTCATTCAACGCCTGTTCGGCGCGCTCCGGCGCAATCACGCCCGGCGAAGCAATCAGCCGGCTCAATCTGGAATCGCCGGTCTCGCGGTCAAGTTCATTGATCCGGCCGACCGCCAGATCGAATTCGCCGTTCAGCGCCAGCGCGGCCAGCATATTCACCGCCTTCGCCGTCACCGAGCCGGAAAGTTCGTCGCAGCCGACCTCGTCGCCAATCCGTCTTGCCAGACTTTCCGAAAACAGCGCCAGTTCAAACAGCGTATCCTCGGCATGAATCAATTCATGATCCTCCGCAAAACCGCCATCTCCGGCCGGCGCGCCGTCTTCCGGCGCAACGTCAGACGGCCGGAACCGAGGCTGAACCGCCTTCTTTCTCCGCAGTTTCTTCAGTTCGGAATAAACCAGCTCCACCTTGAGCTGGAGCTGCTCGGCCAGACGGCGGACATAATTCTCGCGCACCACCGGATCGGGAATCTTTTCGACATACCCCAGCACGTCGCCAAGAAAACGACTCTGACCGAACGGCGACTCCATGTCATATCCGGTGCGCAGCACGCGAATCAGAAAGTCCAGCACGTCGATCGGATTGTCCACCACCTGCATCAGCGCCGCGGCGCCGTTCCGGGCGAACATGCCGTCCGGGTCCTTGCCGCCCGGCATCGCCAGAATCTTCACTTCAAACTCCAGCGAAAATAATATTTCCAGCGCCCGGAGCACCGCCTTCTGACCGGCGCCGTCGGCGTCGAACGACAATACCGCGCAGTCGGTGTAACGCCGCAATATCCGGGCCTGCTCCTCGGTGAACGCGGTTCCCTGCGGCGCCACCGCGCAGGTGCAGCCGGCGCGGTGCATGGCGATCACGTCAAGCTGCCCCTCGCATAAAACCACCTTCTTCATGGTCCCGATCGACGGCCGGGCGTGCGAAAGTCCATAGACGATCTGACTCTTCCTGAACAGCGGCGTCTCCGGACTGTTCACATATTTCGCCCCCGCAAAATCTTTCTCTATGGTGCGGGCGGAAAATGCCACCACCCTCCCCTGCTCATTGGTAATCGGGAAAACCAGCCGGTTGCGAAAACGGTCATAGAGCCGGCCGCTCTCTTCGTTGCGCAGAATCATGCCGGTGTCCAGCAGTTCCTGATCGGTATACCCGAGTCCGCGGCCGAATTTCATTCCGGCGTCCCAGCTGTCAGGAGCGGCGCCGATGCGGAATTTTTTTATCGATTCGCGGTCAAGTTTCCGGGTTTCCAGATAACGCGCCACCGGAGAATCGGGATTTGACGCCAGTGTCCGCTCGAAAAATCCGGTATAGGCCTCCATGATGGCGTACAGCCGTTCGCGCCGGCCGGCGCGCGCCTTCGCCTCCTGCCGTTCGGCCGGCGTGGCGTTGGGCGCCGCCTCCGGAATAACCACCCCGCAGCGACCGGCAAGCAGATGCACCGCATTGGGAAAATCCACATTCTCGGTCTGCATCACGAATTTGAACACATCGCCTCCGGCGCCGCAGCCGAAACAGTGATAATGCTGACGCTGCTCCGACACCACGAACGACGGCGTCTTTTCCTGATGGAACGGACAGCACGCCTTCCAGCTGCCGTTGCCGGCCTTTTTGAGCGGAACCACCCGGCCGACCACATCGACGATGTTGGAACGCCCGCGGATTTCTTCGACCACGTCGTCGGGAATGCCGCGGTTTATCATACCCGTCCCCATGGCGGACAGCCTCAGCGCCGCAATGCGTTGAGCCGGCCTTCGACCAGCGTCCGCAGTCCGGTGAATTCGGCGTTATTGGCCGTCATTTTCAGAAATTCGCCGTAACGGTTGCAGGCTCCGGTGGGGTCTCCGGCGTAATAATCAAGGTAACGGGCCAAATTCAGCACGGTCACCGGGTTGGCGGAATCGGCCATATAAGCGTCGGCAAAAGCCCGCGCGGCCTCCGACTTGCGTCCCCGTAAAATATAATGGATGGCAAGCCGACTGCGCACCGCGGCGGTTCCGGCGGTCTCCTGAGGCAGCAGCGCAAGATAAAATTCGGTGTCGTCGTCATTGAGCCGGCTGCCGCAGTCGCCCAGCAGCAAAAGCGTTTTCACGCTGTCCGGCTCCATCTGAAGCGCCCTTGTAAGCTCGTCGATTGCGCGGCGTTCGCCGCCCGGCTCCAGACTGGCCAGATAGCCGACCATGTAACGAGCCTGAAAATTGCCCGGATCAATCTCGGTTGCGCGACGGGCGCACGACATCGCCGCCGCCCGGTCCCCCATATTGTTCAGAGCGATGCTCTTGAGCACCAGAACCGGTGCCGAGTCCGGTGCAAGTGTCAGCAGTCCGTCACAGGATTCGACGCAACTTTCCCACTGTCCGGCCTTTGCCGCGGCCAGTGCTTCGCCGCCGATCTGCTCCGGAGTCTTCGGCTCGCCGCAGCCGCAGAAAAGCAGCGCCGCCGTCAGCATGGTGAGGCAAAATTCAATCTTCATGTTCTTTGATCCCGCGTTTGTTTCGGAAATAATATAACACCGCTTCTCCACGTTTCAACCGTCCGGCCGCATATTTGACCGCAACAATCAATACATAACAAAGCGCCGCCAGCAGTACGATCACCGGTCCGGGCGGCAGGTTCCACGCGTAGCTCCCGGCCAGACCGCAGACGGTGAAGGCCATGCAGAACAATGCGCCGAGGCTCATCATCGAACTCCAGCGCCGCACAATCTGCCCCGCGGCGGCCGCCGGCAGCGTAAGCAGCGCAATCACCAGAATGATGCCGATCAGATTCACAAAGAGCACAATGGTCAGCGCAGTCACCAGCAGCATCAGAAAATATACCAGTTTGGTGCGGATGCCGCGCATGGCGGCAAACTCCTCGTCAAACGAACAGGCCAGAATCACCTGAAAGAAACCGATCGACAGCGCCAGCACCACCGCGTCGAGCGCCAGCACGGTGTAGAGGTCGGACGCGGTCACCAGCAGAATGTTGCCGAGCAGATACCCCTGCAGATCGACATACCCCGGCGTGATCCCCAGAAACAACAGACCGGCGGACATCCCGATCGCCCACACCGCATTTATCACCGCGTCCTCGCGCTCCTTGGCATATATCCCGGCTATCGCAATAATTCCGGCGGAAGCCACCGCCGCCAGCACAGCGCCCCCCATCGGACTTAGCCATTCCACGCCGCAGCCGCCGCGCAGCCAGGCCGCCAGCCCGATTCCGCCCAGCACCGCATGACTGATCGCACCGGCCAGCGCGGTAAGGCGGCGGGTGACCACCCAGGTGCCGACGATACCGAATGCCACGCTTCCGGCCAGCCCAGCCAACAGTGCATAGCGCAGAAACGGCAGCGGCGAATACAACAGCGCATGTATAAATTCCGTAAACATAATTATTACAATCTCACTCCCCGTCCGCCGCGGAGCTTCCGCCGAGGCAGGCGCAGTTTTCCGAATGTTCGATCCGTCCGACTTCAAAACTGAACACCTTGTCCCATTCAAACGGCAGCTCATGGGTCAATTCGTGCCGGTGAACCCGGCGGTTCACGCAAAGCGCATAGTCGTAACTGCTGCTCACATATTGAAGATGATGGGAGACCACCAGTATTGTCACCTTTCCCCGCAGTTCGCCGAGCAGATGCTGGAAATCCTGCTGAACCAGCACGTCGGTGCCGGCGGTCGGTTCGTCAAGCAGCAGAAGCTCCGGGTCGCCGACCAATGCTCTGGCCAGCAGCAGACGCTGACGCTGACCGCCGGAAAGTTCATAAAAACGTCGTCCGGAAAGTTCTTCAATTCCAAGCTGAGCCATCACCGCGGCGGCCCGCCGGCGGTCTTCCGCGGAAAAAAACAGGTGGCGGCAGGAGCGCAGCACCCCCTGCAGAACCACCTCTCCGGCTCCGATTGGAAACGCCGGGTCAGGGGCAACGCTCTGCGGCATGTAACCGATGCGGCGGCGGGCGGCGGCGGGCGACCGGCCGAAAATAGAAATAGCGCCGGAAGTCGGCCGCAGCAGTCCGCAGATCAGCCGCAGCAGCGTTGTTTTTCCGCCGCCGTTCGGTCCCACAATGCAGCCGACATCGCCGGAGTTCACCGTAAAGGAGACATCCTCAAGCACCGGAGAACTTTCAGCATAACGGAAATAAAGTTTATCCACCTCGATCGCCGCGGTCATTTTTTCTCCTCGAAGCCGCGTTTGAGTTTCGCGGTCATGATTACGAAATTCTCCGCTGGATCTTCCGGCAGCGGATCAAGCATCTCCAGCCGGCAGCCGAGCATTTCAGCGGCGGCGGCGGGCAGCGCCGGATTGAACTGGGTCCCGGCATAAAGCACCGTCACGCCGGAGGCGCGGGCGTCGGCCAGCACCGCTTCAAGTTCGCGCGGCGACGGGTTTTTGCCGGCCGGCTCCACCGCCCGCTGAACCAGACCGAAGTCCCGGGCAAAATAGCCGAACGCCGGATGGAACACATAAAATTCAGCGCCGCGATAAGGCGAAAGATCAACGGCGATCCGGTCGGCCAGCGCCCGCATTTCCGCCGCATATTCCGCAGCCGAGGCACGAAATCCGGCGGCATGATCGGGATATATTTCCGTCAGTATCTCTCCGCAGCTAACGGCGATCACCGCGCAGTTTTCCGGCGACATCCACACATGGGGGTCGCCGAACTCCCCGGCATCACCGTCGCCGCCGTGGTCGTGGTCGTGATCGTCAAACGGAAGCCGCTCCAGATTCGGGGCCAGCATCCGGACCCGGCCGCCGGCGGCGACCACCGCGTTGGCCAGCCGGAGTTCGCCGGCCATCCCCAGCGAAAGATATACACCTCCGTGCTGCAATCCGCGCAAGTCTCCGGGCGCCGGCTCATACTCGTGCGCATCCTTTCCCGGCGGAACGATCACGCTGACCTCCACGGCGTCTCCGGCCACCGCGCGGACGATCGCGCCGACCGGCGCCGTCAGCACCGCCACCCGCCGGCCGGTGTCCGGAGTTTTTTCCGAACATCCGCAGAGAACAAGCAGGGCGCAGAACAACGTGGCAATTTTGATTTTTGAGGTTGAATTGGTTGTCATGATTCATTAATATACCACCATGCCACGCGATTGCAAGAAAACGGACAACGGTTCAAATCGGCTTTTTATTTTTATAACTGGTTGAAAAACGCGGTTTAGCGGATATATTAAGTTCAGGATATCAATCATTTGAATTCTTTACAAAAAATAAAAGTATATTGGAAACACTCATGACAAAGATTTTTCTGACCGGAATCACCGGTCTGGTCGGGAGCAGCTTCGTGGTCGCGCTTCTCAGAGAGCGCAAAGATGTCGATATTGTCTGCATGGTCCGTCCCGACTACACCGGAGCCGTTCTGCCAAGAGTTGAGAAAGCAATCCGCGAACAGTGCGAATTTGACAGCTGCACAGAAGATTTCGACAAAATAATGAGCCACGTTTCCGCCGTTGGCGGAGACGTCACCACCATGGTTCCCTCCGAGTTGGCCAAGCTGCCGGAAATGGCGGGAGTGGACACCGTGTTTCATTGCGCCGCCGACGTCAATCTCGGCAAAGACCCCACCGGTCGAACCTTCCGCATCAACTACAACGGAACCGTCAACATGGTGGAGCTGGCAAAGATTCTCAAGGTGAAGGCGTTTCACTATGTCAGCACCGCCTACGTTGCGGGGAAACTCGCCGGACGCGCCATGGAAAACATTCCGCTTGACCGCGGCTTCAACAATCCCTACGAAGAGAGTAAATGCAAAGCCGAAATGCTGGTTCGCACCTGCGGAATCCCGTTTTCCATCTACCGGCCGGCAATCATCACCGGCCGGCTTCACGACGGCCGCATCCGCAAGCCGCTGGCATTCTACCGGGTGCTTGAGTTTCTGGCGAAACTGAAAAAACACCACTGCGGAAAAAACAAGATTGATCCGACAGCGATGGTCAATATGGCCATCCATTTCCGCGCCATTCCGTCCGAGCACGTCTATTTTGTGCCGATCGACTATGTGCAGAAGGCGATAACCGCGCTGTTTCAGACTCCGGTGGTAAACCGCACCTACCATGTGACCGGCAACAGTCCGGTGTCCACCCTGCAGATTGACGTTGCCATGTGCAAGTTCCTCCGGCTCACCGGCGTCAGCGTGGACAAAGACAACGTTCCGGCCGGCAGCGACGAAAAACTGATGACCAGATTTCTCGGCGACCTGCTGCCCTACTTCTCCAGCGACATTGTGTTCGACCAGACCAATATCGTGGCCGCGCTCGGCTCCGAAGTCATCAACTGGGATTTCGGCACCAAGGGGCTTGAAGTCCTGATGCGCTCATACTACGCCGACTTCTTCCCGGATGTGCAGTGGCTCTCCGAGCTGGTGAATATTTACGACAAGTCCGTCAATACGGCAAAATAACCGGGGTGGAAGGGAAACTGTCGTGAAAATCGATTTTCACGTCCACCTTTATCCGGAAAAAGTCGCGGAGAAAGCGATTGCGTTCACCAGAACGCTCGGGTTGGCACCGGATACGGACGGCACCAGAAACGGGCTTGAGCGTTCCATGGATGCCGCCGGAATTGATTTTGCGGTCGGCATGCCGATAGTAATGAAACCGGAGCACACCGCCTCGGTGAACGACTACGCCGCCGCCAACAATCACGGACGGATTCGGATGTTCGGCAGCGTTCACCCGCTGGACGCGAATTATGCCGACACCATCCGCTCGGTGGCGGAACGCGGACTTTACGGCATAAAAATACATCCGGAATATCAGAATATTGACATTGCGGCTCCGGAAATGGAGCCGATCTGGAAAAAATGCGTCGAATACAGGCTGCCGGTGCTTATCCACGCCGGTAAAGACATTGCCTTCAAGCCGCCGTTCCACTCCGACCCGGCCAGAATCGCCATCGTCGTGGGAAAACACCCCGGACTCAAATTGATCGCCGCCCATTTCGGCGGCTGTCTGATGTGGGACGAGGTGGAACGCGACCTGCTCGGCAAACCGGTCTGGCTTGACCTGTCAATGGCGATTGAGGCGCTGCCGCCGGAGCGGTTGACCGCGATGATCCGCAAACACGGCGTTGATCGCGTATTGTTCGCCAGCGACTCGCCGTGGTTCAGCCAGAAAATGGCGGCGGAAAAATTCGACCGGCTGCCGCTTTCCGCCGAAGAGCGCGCGAAAATATGTTCCGTCAACGCGCTCACCCTGCTCGGAGAACGCTGAATTGGATGACAGAAAGACGGCCGTCAGATGTCTCGATGCTGCCGTTTTTTCTATCCTAAACTAAATATTCAAGGTGCATTTTGCTTCCGGCAAAGTCTCTCTTTTTTATATTTTTAGCTAACAAAAGTAGTGTTTGGCAGACAATTTTCGGTGATTTTAACCAGATCGCCGCACTTTCCCAGAACCTTCAAAGCTCCAAACAGCTCAGATTTCAGAATTTTCATATTACCTCCGTTTAAGTTAAAAACAACGAACCGCCCCCCCTTCAGGCGCTTTAACGTTATTCCTTTCGTTTGCGACTCGTTGGCAATCGCCGATGTCAGGCTGTAGGCGCAATTATCGCTCGCACATATGCCGTATTCGCCGGCTCTGATGTCAACCGACTGGCCCAGCACCGGAATATAGATGCTGTTGTTATACGATGCTTTCACCATCATAACGTCTCTGTTTGAAGTCTGACCTACTTGAACTGCATCGGTAAACTTTAGGCCGTTGACGGCGATGGCACTGCCTGTCATATTACTGACACAGGTAATTGCGCCGTTCCGATTCGCGGCAGTATCGCCATTGCCGTTATGGGCGACGACTTTACCCCTACCCGCCAGAATCAGAGAGGCACTCAACTTGATCATTCCGGGAGCGCCGTAACCACCATTGCCACCGTTGCCGCCAGAACCTCCGGGTCATCCATTGCCGCCGGCACACCGCCACGGCCGCCCCTAAGGTTATAATCGTAGTATTGGGGAGTTAAATTAAGCCATTCAAGCGCATTCGGTGTAAAGCTACAGTACACATACGAGCTTGGCGCGCCTTCGATGCCGATTGGGCCGTTAGATCCAGATGCTCCGGCGACTCCTTGCTTGCCGACCGTTCCGTCAGTTCCTGAAATGTCAACGGTTCCATTTACAACCAGAAACCCGTGGGCGCTGAGTCGTAATGCCCCACCGCCATTACCGCCGTTCCCGCCTTTGGTTCCGCTATTCCCATTTGCGCCGGCGGTCCCATTTTCGGGTTGATTCTTTTTAATCCATGATGTTGTGCCAAAATATATGGTTTGTGTAAAGGCATCTTTGCCTTTATTGCCTGCGCCGTTACTTGGCGCAACGCCTCCGCTTCCTTGAGCGGCGGCACCGCCTCCGGCTGAAACTGAGCGTTGTCCGAATGCTGCGATAGAGGCGGAACCGACAGCTTTTCTGGATTCAAGCCAAGAAGCCAAGGATACATGTCGTAAAAAGTCATTCTCAACCTCAAGCTGACCAATCTTTTTCATGAGATCGTCCTCGGGTTGAGGCTTGTTCTCAGCTTTGAGTTCAGCTGGAGAGAGAAAGACGTTGGACACCCCCTGACGCAGTTTTCGCTTCCATTGCATCACGAGATTCGGGTGAATCTGATACTTTCCGGCGATTTTCGCGCTGGTCTGTTCGCCTCGAACGGCCTAAAGTGCCACGCGACTCTTAAAATTGCCGTCAAAAGATCGTTTCATGTCATGCCCCTTTCGGTTAATTTACAGGGCATTTTACACTTATTCAACCGATCCAGTTTTCGGGGTCAATCGCACTTTATGAAAAGAAGTTCGACAAACTGAAAAAGAGCCGAGGTCAGGCTTACTTTTGAATCGCCAACGTCGCGCCACGAGGAAACCGGCTGTTCGAGAGTGGTCGCAATGACTTTTTCGCGCCCCTCAAGCGCGATAAGCCGCCGCAGGATTTCGACGTCGAAAAACCATTTTGTGACGAATTTTTCCGTAAAGACCTTCTCTGCCAGAGCGTGCCGCATCAGCTTTGCACCGCACTGCGAATCGTAGACTGGGAGGCGGAGTTTCATGCTGATGAGCGTCGCGAAAATACGGCCCATGTAATGGCGCGAGATTTTACGCGACACATCGCACCCGAGACGCTTCAGCCGCGCACCTGTCACAAATTGGATCTCCGGTCTCGCATCGAAAATACCGGCGAAAGCCACTATGTCGCAAAGGGGCGTGGCTAGGTCGGCGTCCCAGAATCCGACAATATCCGTGTCCATGGCGCATGCGGAGAGAATCCCGCACCGAACGGCTTCGGCCTTGCCGGAGTTTTTTAGCGCCGATTCGACGAAGAATGACTCCGGGTGTTTTGCGGCGAGAAGTTCGAGAACGCGCTCCGTCCCGTCTGTGCTTCCGTCGTTGTAAAGTATGAAGGCAATTTCGGGGTGCGATTCGGCAAAAGAGGAAAATGCGGAGCTGTCAAGCCGTTTTTCCTCGTTGAAGCAAGGTATCACAACAACCGCTCTGTAATGCATTTTATGCTTTTCCCTTTCTGCATTTTTTGACTAAAAAGCTTGTAAGAAGAATTATAAATGTTGAAAGCGAAATCCATTCACAAACACGCCGCGTAGGTGTTCCGCCATAAAAGACTCTCACTTTGCCGGATGTTTTTTGTCCCGGCAGTGCAACAGTCAGGAATTTATCCCGACCTTCCGCGCATTCAAGTTCCATCGCCGCGCTGCCTGAACTGGGTTCGAACACGGCGCGATATCCACGGTAAAAGACAAAAGGAATGCGATAAACGTTTTTTTCGCATTCACCATCAACCAGTCCGCTGGTCTGAAACGACAGGCGGCCTCCGGTTTCGCAATCAACGTTTTCAGCGGGGGCGTTTCCGGAAATGTTTTCAACCGTCTTTGAATCGGATGTAAACAACGCTTCGCGATTAATGCCTGACGGCAGATAGTGTCCTGCTGCAATTGCGGAGGCCGCGGGAAGAACGGTCTCTTGGCTCATCGTCTCATGTTCGAATATCTTTGCCGCATAAATGTATGTTGCGCTCAGGAAATATGCGCTAAAGCAACCGATGGTCAGTCCGACCGTCCACCGGAAACGCGATACCGTTTTTTTGCGCGAAAGCGCGGAGACGGTTAGTGCGCCGCCGACCGAGAGGCAGACCAGTGCCAGAAGATATAGACGCCACGGGAACTGAATAAAGCCAATTGCCGAAAAAAGGCCTTCCCACGGGAGAAAATCCGTACAGCAGAGAAGCATTGCCGTACCGAAGATAAGCATAGTGTCCTGCCAGAGGCGGATTGTTGAGCAAGGCAGTTTTAGGCGTAATCTTACAATCAAAATGACAAGAAAAACTATGCCGATTCCTGCTGGATGCCAATACTGAGTTTTCATATATGGCAATTCAAGCCATAGTCTTGTAACCGGAATGGTACGCGTACTTATTGCCGAAGCTGATACTTCGCTCGTTTCAACACAAAATGTCCCGTTCGCAAGCATTTCAATCATAGGAGGATAAAAAAAACTTGTCAACAATACAGTAAGAATGGCTGAAAGCGCCAACATCCAGATCCGCAATGGCGAACAAAGAAGTTTGGGCATGAAAAATACGCATAAACACCCGATGAACACTGTTGTTAGGAACAGCGTTATTACATGGGAAAAAGCGATTCCCGTCATGCCGCAGACAAGCGGGATCACGCCTTGTCTCGGGGCTCGGAAAAAAATATTGTACATGCCTAAAACGACCAGTGGAAGAAACGGAAAGCATTGCATTTCACCAAGTGATGCTCGTATCAGGAGGACGCTTGCCGCATACGAACTTAGCATATAAAGAATGCCGGCCGCAAATCCGGCAAATGATTCGTGTGCGATTCTTCTGACAGCATAATACATTGATGCGGCGCCTAATCCGAAACACAGGGCAATGAATATTTTGTACGCGACTACAGTCGGCAGGCCAGCAAGTTTCAACGCCGCGGGAAGATACAGGAAAACATCCGGATAGAAAAGGCCATTGGCGTAGCCTGTATTCATTACGCCAGGATAAATTCTGACAGGAAATGTTCCATGCGAAAGACCTTCTGAAATAGATTCAATTCGAGCAGCGTGGAAAAATATATCGTGTCCCGCCGGGATGCCGGGAATAAGCATGATCGGAAGGAATGCCGCAATACAAAACAACGTCAGAAGCAGGGGGTAAAAATATGACCGATCTTCATTTTTTCTCCAAGCTCGTCTGACGGCATTGATTTCGGCTTTTAATCCATTGCGTATGTTCATTACGACATATCCTGTTGTTTGTTAGACCTGTTTCAGGAAAAAGAGCATTCATCTTTCTTGTCAAAAAGCTTCCGGATATGCGTTCGCGTACGCCGAGAAGCTCAAAAAACTTCACTCGAATAAGATCGAAAACGGATCCGGCGATGTACGTTATCGCTATCATGACGATGCAGAGTACCGGATACGAAGTGCTTTTGAAGAAATCGGATAAATGGAAAAGCTCTTTCCAAAGATATTTGCAAAAATACGGGTTCTCATGAAAAAGATATACACCGAAGGCAAGTGGCGACGCCTTGATAATTAAATTTGAAATACGTCCTTCCGGTATCCTGATCGAGCCGATAAAAAGAAAAAAAGAAACTGCCGCTGCCAGTGTTGTAGGGAAAAGAAAGTCTTCGCATGCAAACGGTCTGATACCAAAATTTTTTTTACAGTAGATATTTGCTCCGAGTAAAATAAAAGAAAGAAGCCCGACTCCCAAGTATATGCCAAGATATTTTTTCCATTTCCCGGTGGAAATATTTACATAAATCCGGCAGTATGCGCCCATAAAATACAGCGAAACAAACAGCATTGGTTTTGCCATTTTGTTTGCCGCAAAGATATCAAGATCAATCATCGGCAGAAACGAAAAAGCAAAGAAGAAAATTCCAAGCAGCAATAGAAATCTTTGACGTGTCATGTCGGCAATGACTGTATTAAAAAACGGAGAAAGCAAAAGTAAGAGCAA
Organism: Victivallaceae bacterium; assembly: GCA_028709805.1. Taxonomy (GTDB): domain Bacteria; phylum Verrucomicrobiota; class Lentisphaeria; order Victivallales; family Victivallaceae; genus CALXXL01. The sequence continues at coordinate 1,332 of JAQUTL010000001.1, read as the reverse complement.
ATAAGACGAAACAAACCAGTAGCGCATTGTGCAAACAGGAAAAAGACTTTTCACGACTATTTCCGGCATTGGCGTTTCCGGCGACAACGGAACAAAAAAGCATATAATCATGAAAAACAAAGAGTAATACAATGTTTGAAAATATATGCCGGCAACGCGTTCAAAACGGAAGCGGCTTTGACAAAGGAAGTAACCGGTCAGCAGAATAAAACAGTCGACGGATATTGTAGATATATTTTTAACGGCTACTGTAAAGGCATAATTGGCACTTGTACGTTCCAATGTTTCAAAAATTCCGCCGTGAATTGCGAAATGAATGCATATTACCATCAACATTGAAAGGATTCGTAAAAGCTCAAAATTCGCCTGTCTTTCGTTGATTTCTTTTTTCATTAATTATCTGCGGTTACCCCCCATAATTGGAGCATGCTTCGATGAAGAACAAGTGCAAAACTCCAATAATTATAATAGCATGATATCCGGAAAAAGCAAATGATATTTTGATTGTTTTCAGCCTTTTTCAAGAGGGATGGACTGATTGTTGCCGATCCAGCAGACGAACTGACGGCTGCCGTCGGCCAGAATCTCCGCGGGAAACACTTAGTCGCCGCAGGTTCTGGCGTGTTGGCGACGGTCTGCCGATGGAAAACGTAGAGGATGTATAATTATTCTAAACTATGTCTCTGTATTGAGACACTTTTCCAACCATCAAGCCGATAAAATATTACAGAAATATTATGTTGATCGCAAGGCCACAGAATGAGCTTGATTTGCTATTTTCCTCGCACACACATAACGAGGGTGCATAAATTCATCACGCTCACGCCGCCATCGGCTATCGACGGTATCCGTGGAGCAGTCCGCCGAGGAATGACACCTCTTTAATCGGAAATGTCATGTCCTGCGGATACGGCATCACCAGCTTGCCCTCAAGACCGGCATGAGGTCGATAGTGATTCCAATATTCGAGGTATTCTTTGACCGCCAGCCGAAGCTGTGCCTCGGACGTAAAAATCATTTTGTCCAGGCATTCCGTTTTGATCGCCCGGATGAAGTTTGCCATACGGGCGTTCATCTGCGGCGTGAACGGCGGCAGTTTCTTAATGGTTATACCGATGGATTCAAAGACAGAATCAAACCATTTATTGAACAGGCTGTCGCGGTCGTGAATCAAATATTTTTTGCCCAGCAGAAACCCATCCCACATATGTAAGCGGTCAGTCAGGGCCATCTTGTGACTGATGTTTTGTTCGTGTAAATTATCCTTCAACGTGTAACAAGGAGGATTTTTACATGCGCGAAGTTTGCTATAAGCGTTGGGAAACAAAATTT